>DASYLJ010000048.1:0-38819 GCA_036009625.1 Binatia bacterium | reverse complement strand
ATGGCGCGCCGCGGTCGCGCATGAGGTAGCTCCCGCCGCCGAGCGCCATGGCGGCGCCCCCGATCAGGCCGGCATGGAGGACGCGTCTGCGATCGAGATCGGGGCCGGGCACGGCAGGCTTATGACATATCCCTGCGCGTGGCCGAATGACGATCTGGTGATCGTCGTGATCAGGGCGTGAGCGTGGCCGTCGTGCTGAGCCCGGCGCCGCTCTTCGGTATCAGCTGCACGCCGACCGACAGGCTGCCATTCTGCTTCAGCAGCTTCTTCGCCTTACCGGTGAGCTTCACCTGGATGTCGGCCGTGCCGCCGGGATCCATGGTGTATTTCTTCTTGCCGTAGCGGACGACCTTGGCGCCCTTGGCCGCGGGTGAAGCGCCGGCGCGCACTGCGGCGTCCGCAGGCAGCGCGGCGAGCAGCTCGAGGCGACCCTTGCATGCCGTGTCGCCGTTGCAGACGAGGTCGATGAGCGCGCGACCGTTCGCGACCTGCGCCGCCTGGCTACGGAGCGCCGGTCCGGCGGCACCACCCCCGCCGCCACCGCCTCCTCCGCCCCCACCACCACCGCCTCCGCCACCCGTGGGGCAGACGCCGGGCGTGCTGCCGCCGGCCGACGCCGGGCACCACGTCCACTGGATGAGCACCTCGATGCCGGGGATGCCCTCCTCGCGACGACCGCCGCCGGAGTCGTTCGGGATGGTGCCCATTCGTGGATAGAAGGTGCCGGCATTCGAGTTGCCGGGTGTCGTCAATGCGAACGTGTTGATCGGGCCGACGGCCGCCAGCGGCAGGTTGCCGGTGCCGGAGGCCGCGCTGACGGCGACGAGGTCGACGACGCCGAGACCGTCGAGGACGTTGCATTGCACGGGGAGGTTCACCGGAAACGTCTGGGTCGTGTTCGGCGCCGGCTGCACGGGATCGGTCTCGCCGACGTAGAAGCAGCACTGCGTGCTCGTGCCGTCGCCCGGTGCGTAGAGTTGGCGCAGGATGACGAAGCGCAGCGCCGCCACCGGGGCGGGGCCCGACTTGACGGTGATGCTCGTGATGCGCCCGTCGCCGGGGACGGAGCTGAAGCGAGTGTCTCCCGCCGCTGCGGCGAAGACGCCGGCCTGCCGCCAGGTGCAGTCGGCGACGTTCGAGGCGAAGAGCCCGTAGTCGCCGTTGACGCTCGCGATCAACGGCTGCGCGACACAGTCGACCGAGATGTTCGGGGTCGCGGTGAGTGGGCTGCCGAGCGTCTGGACCTGGGCGGTGGCGAGGACGGGCGTCAGAAGGGCGAGGACGGAGACCAGGAGGCGGGAGCGCATTGGGCATCACTGTCCCATCGCCTCCGGAGATGGGTCAAGCAGGAACCTGTCGCTTCGCGTATGACGGCCCACCTTTGGTCCACGCGGGTCCGTCGCCCCAGTGGTTGCGCGTGCCTTTGCTCGGGTGCTCCGGATTGAACCGCGCACACGCTTCGGCGTACGCCGCCATCGCGACCTCGCGCGGCTTCACGGCCCAGTAGTCCTCTTCGCTGCTCCACAGTCCATTGCCGGCGTACTGGAGAATGGTCACGCCCGGGAAGTCGATGGGTGCCTGCCCGCCGGGATGATCACGCCGGTTCTGCATCCGGAACATGACGTGCCCGCTGTCGGGATCGACCGAGTGCCACTCGTAGACGGTGTAGATCTCGCGATACTTCGCCATCACCGGCACGATCCACGCACGGATCGTCTCGCGGCCGCGCATGGTGCCGTAGAAGTGCTCGATGTAGGCGCAGTCTTCGGTGAAGAGATCGACCCACGCGTCCCAGTCCTCACCGACGGCACCCGTGCGCCAGTAGGTGCGGAACGCGTCGTCGAGCTCGGCCTTGCTGAATCGCTCCATCGTCTCTCCTTCAGCGCAGGCCGAAGTCCCAGCCGGCGCGCTCGCCGCGATACTCGCGCAGCAGCAGCCGCGCGACGCTCATGCGGTGGACCTCGTCGGGGCCGTCGTAGATGCGCGCGAAGCGCGCGTGGCGGTACATGCGCTCGAGCGGCGTGTCGTCGGTGACGCCCTTGGCGCCGTGCACCTGGATGGCGCGGTCAATGGCGTTGTGGAGCATGTGCGCGCCGACGACCTTGATGATGCCGATCTCGACGCGCGCCGGATCGCCCTGGTCGATCTTGTGGGCGGCATCGACCGTCAGCAGACGACACGCCTGGATCTCGGCGGCGGTGTCGAAGATCATGTTCTGCACCGACTGCTTGTCGGCGAGCGGCGAGCCGAACGCGACGCGCGAATTGGCGCGCGTGCACATCAGGTCGAAGGCGCGCTGCGCCTGCCCGAGCCAGCGCATGCAGTGGAAGATCCGTCCCGGCCCGAGGCGCTGCTGCGCGATCAGGAAGCCCTTGCCGCGTTCGCCGAGCAGGTTCGCCTTCGGGACGCGGACGTCGTTGTAAGCCACCTCGCAGTGGCCGCCGAGCATGCCCATCACCGGCGTCTCGCGCACGATGTCGTAGCCGGGCGTGTCGGTGGGGACGATGATCATGCTGAACGCGGAATGTGCCGGCGCGTCGGGCTCGGTGCGCACCATGACGGTGGTGTAGGCGGCAGCCTTGGCGCCGGTAGTGAACCATTTCCGTCCCGTGATGACCCAGTGGTCGCCGTCCAGGACCGCACGCGTCTGCAGCTGCGTCGGATCGGAGCTGGCGACGTCGGGCTCGGTCATGGCGAAGCTCGGGAAGACCTCGCCCGCCACCAGCGGCCGCAGGTAGCGATCGCGCCACGCCGGGTCGGCGTGGAGGTTCAGCATGATCGAGTCCTGCAGCGAGTGCGTGCCGAGCGCGATCATGGCGTGCTCGGCGCGTCCGACCACCTCGTTCACGTAGACGTAGTCGAGGAACGGCAGCCCGCCACCACCGATGTCCTTCGGATGGCCGAGTGCCCACAGGCCCTCGGCCTTGGCCTGCGCCATGAGGCCCTGCAGCGTGGTGCGGGATTCGGCGTCGCCGCGGTCGAGCACGTGCTCGACGGGATAGATGCGCTCCTCGATGAAGCGACGGACGCGCGCGCGGATGGGACGGACGTGCTCGGGAACGTCGAAGCTCATGTCAGCCGTTATAGATGACGCCCGTGTAGCGCCGAAAGACGTCGCAGGCGGCGTCGCGCCCGATGTCCTCGCGCACGATCACGCCCCGCACGCGTAGGAAGCCCGCGGCGTCGAACGCCTCCGGGCCCTCGACGAAGCCGAGCGCCTCGGCGTCGACCGCGCGCGACGCCACCAGCACGGTACCGAGCCCGGCCCAGTGGATCGCACCCGTACACATGATGCAGGGCGCGCACGACGTCGCGAGGCGCATGCCGCGCAGCGACCAGCTGCCGGCGGCGGCGGTCGCGCGCCGGATGGCCATGACCTCGGCGTGTGCGGTGGGATCGCTCGACGGCACGACGGCGTTCGCGCCTGCGGCGACGACGCACCCGTCCGCCGTCGTCACGATGGCGCCGAACGGTCCGCCGGTGGTGTGACGGATGTTCGCGTCGGCGACGGCGATGGCGCGTGCCACCAGCGCGTCGTCGTCGGCGAGCAGATCGCCAGGACGGACGACGTCGAGGAGCCAGTCGGGATGCGGTGTCATCGCGCGACCCGTCCTCGCACGTCGAGGGTGACGCGGTCGAGCTCGCGATCACCGGCATCGACCAACGTCAGCGTGTGCGCGCCCTGTGTCGGCTCCCACAGCCGCGAAGCACCGGCCGATCCGAGAGGGCGGCCGTCGATGACGAAGCGCAGATCGGCGCGCGGCGCGTCGGTGGCGACGAGCAGTCGCTGGTGATCGGGCGGGATGTCCGGATCGAGCGCGATGCGCGTGCCCGACGCCGGCGTGCGGATGCGGGGCAGGGCAATGGCGAGCGGACGGACGGCGTCGACGCCGGTGCCGTCCTGGAACCAGTCGGTGCGCTCGCCCTCGACGTCACCGGCGAACCGTACCGCGCGCGCCGTGAGCCCCCGTGGCGGTGACGGCGCTTCGCTCGGGAGGCCGCGATGCAGCGCCGTCATGATCTCGGCCCAGATCGGGGCTGCCCCCGTGATGCCGCTGACCTCGTGCATCGGAGCACCCGAGAAGTTGCCCACCCAGACGCCGACCGTGAAGCGCTGCGACCAGCCGATGCACCAGTTGTCGCGCATGTCCTTGCTGGTGCCGGTCTTCACCGCGGTCCACATGCGCGTGCCGAGGACGTTCTCGAGGCCGAAGGTGACGCTGCGGCTCTCGCGGTCGGCCAGGATGTCGCCGACCTGGAACGCGGCCGCGGCGCTCACCACCTGCCGCGGCGGTGGCGGCACGTCGTCCGGAACCAGTCGGAGGGGCGTCCACGCGCCGCCGCGGGCGAGCGTGCGGTAGCCGTTCACGAGCTCGCGCAGCGTGACGTCGGCGGAGCCGAGGGCCAGCGACGGTCCGTAGAAATCGCCGTCCTGGTCGACGCTCGTGAGTCCCATCGTGCGCAGGCGCTGTACGAAGGCCTCGACGCCGACCAGCTCGAGCGTCCGCACCGCGGGTGTGTTGAGCGACGACGCCAGCGCCGTTCGCACCGAGGTCAGGCCACGGAAGTGGTCGTCGTAGTTGCGCGGGCGATACAGCCCGGCCGGGGTGGCGATCTCGAGCGGCGCATCGAGCACCAGCGACGCCGGCGTCACCAGCCGCTGCTCGAGCGCCAGCGCGTACAGGAACGGCTTCAGCGACGAGCCCGCCTGACGCGGCGCCGTGACGCCGTCGACGTGTGGCGTGGCCGACAACGGGCCGCTGCTGCCGACCCAAGCGAGGACGTCGCCGCTGGCATTGTCGACGACGAGCACTGCGCCGTCGCGCACGCCGAGGTCGCGCACTCCGAGCAGGTTGCGACGGAGCGCGCCGGTCGCGAGCCGCTGCACGCCGGCGTCGAGCGTCGTGCGGGTGTGCGCCGGCAGGAGGCGGCGGGCCACGTGTGGTGCCAGCGTCACCGTGGGCAGTGACGCCGGTGGACGGCGGAGCGTCTGTGCGAGCACGGCATCGTCGGCCGCCAGCCCGGTGACGTCGCGCAGCGCGCGCGCGCGTCGCTCGACGACGGCGGACGAGGCGTTCGGCGCCTGCAGCAGCACGGCCAGCGTCAGCGCCTCGGCCGCGTCGAGCCCGTGCGGGGCCTTGCCGAAGAGCACGGCTGCGGCGGCACCGACACCGTCGAGCTCGCCACGGAACGTGGCGAGGTTGAGATACGTCTCCAGGATCTCGTCCTTCGTCCAGCGCCGCTCGATGGCGCGGGCAAGACGCATCTGGCGCCATTTCTGCCTGAGCGTGCGCGCGCCGCCGCGGCGCCGGAGCGACGGCTCGACCAGCGATGCCACCTGCATGGTGATGGTGCTCGCCCCGCGCGGCCCCCGCCCGCGCAGCGTGTCGATCGCCGCGGCGACGATGGCGCGCACGTCGACGCCGTGATGCTCGGCGAAGCGATGGTCTTCCGCCGCGACGACGGCGGTGCGGAGCGCCGGCGAGACGTCGGCGAGCGACACCCAGTCGAGACGACGACGCGACGGATCGGTGCGACGCTCGTAGAGCAGCTCGCCGTGGCGGTCGAGGAGGCGCTGGTCGGACGGGCGCATGGTGCGACGGACGGTGTCGAGGTCGGGCGCGGCCGGCCGTGTGACGCGCAGGGCACCCAGTGCGCCGGCGACGAGCAGGAGCGTCACCAGGGCGAGCCGCTTCACGGTCTGCTCCCCAGCACGATCGGTCCGAGTGTCCACACCACCGCGACGACCACCACGATGCCGATGACGTCGAGCACGATGCCCTGGCGCATCATGACCGGCAGCGGGATGCGGCCCGAACCGTAAACGATGGCATTGCACGGCGTCGACACCGGCAGCATGAAGCCCAGCGACGCGCCCATGGTGGCGCCGATGGCGGGCAGCAACGGGTCGATGCCCGCCGAGCGCGCGAACGCGATCACGACCGGCACCACCATGTTGGCGGACGCGGTGTTGCTGGTCGTCTCGGAGAGCACGGTGGCGAGCACGGTCGACAGCAGCAGCAGACCGAACGCGCTCTGCACGCCGAGCAGGCTGGTGAGGCTGCGACCCATCGCCTCGGCGAGCCCGGTCTCGAAGGCGAGCGTGCCGAGCGCGATGCCGCCGCCGTAGAGGAAGACGATCCACCAGTCGATCTGGACGGCTTCCTCCCAGGGGAGGGTGAACTCGAGGCGGCGCCAGTCGGTGGGCAGCACGAAGAGCAGCGTGGCGCCGAGCAGCGCCACCACCGATTCGGGAATGGCGCCCTGGAGCTGCTTGTAGAGCGGATGCTCCTGGCCGGCGACCAGGGCGATCACGCCGGGCAGGACCCACAGCGCCACCGTGACGCCGAACGCGATCGCCGCGTTGCGCTGCCCCGCCGTCCACGGCCCGATGGTGCGGTGCTCGGCGGCGATGCTCGCGGCGAGCCCGGGATCGGGAGCGGTGGGCGTGCCGCGGCGCAGGCTCAGGATGGCGACGCCCACCAGGCTCAGGCTCACGGGCACACCGAGCATCATCCACGAGAAGAACGGCAGGTCGATGCCGAGCTCCCGACGGATGAAGCCGATACCGATCAGGTTCGGCGGTGTGCCGACGGGTGTGCCGAGCCCGCCGACCGACGCCGAGAACGACGCCGACAGCAGCAGTGCCGCCGCGTAGCGTTCGCTGCCCCGGCCGTGCGACTCGAGCACCGCGAGCAGCGAGAGCGCGATCGGATACAGCATGGCCACGGTGGCGGTGTTGCTGATCCACATCGAGATCATGCAGCCGATGAGCGCGAACACGCCCAGCACGCGGCCGGGACGCGCGCCGACGCCGGGCAGCGCCAGCATCGCGAACGCGAAGCGACGGTCCAGCCCGTGGAAGAAGATGGCGCGCGCCAGCATGAAGGTGCCGATGAAGACGAAGATGAGCGGGTCGGCGAAGGGCGCGAACGCCTTCGCCGCCGGTGCGACCCCGAACGCCACTGCCGCGGCGACGCCGAGGAACGCCGTCATCGCCATCGGAATCGCTTCCGTGATCCACAGCACGACGACGGTGCCGAGGATCGCCGCCAAGCGATGCGCCGGAACGGCGAGGTCGAGTGGCGCCAGCCAGAGCGACGCGAACACGATCGGCGCGAGGACGAACCCCGCCAGCCGTCGCCAGCGTTCGGACGGGTCCGTCGTCTACTCCTGGACCACGAGCGGCGGGTTCGGGATCTCGCCGAACAGCTCGGGCGCGTACAGCGCCTCGACCCGTGTCGGCGGCAGCTGGAACGTGCCGGCCTGGTTCAGCCGGATCGTGTACTCGACGACGAACGTGCCCTTCGGGACATACTCGTAGTAGGCGCGATAGCCGGTGAACGAGCGCTCGGCGAACGTCGGGTCGAGTCGCTCGTCGGCCTGCTCGCCGGCGGTGGCGAGGCTCGAGTCGTTGCCGAGGCCGGTGCCGGCGTGCGACGCGCCTGCCGGGATCGGATCGTCCACCACTACCCACGACATGTCGCTCTGTGCGTCGATCTCGAGACGCACGCGCATGAGCTCGTCACGCCGCCAGCCCGCAGCCGGCTGCGGCTCGACGGCCGTGATGGTCTTGGTGATGCGATAGCCCGCGCTGAGCGGCTCCTTCAGCGGAATGGCCGCGTGCGACTGCAGCGTGATCCACGGCCGGCCCATGCCCGCGTGCGTCACCGCGAGCGACGCCTCCGCGGGCGGCCAGGGGAAGTCGAGCGTGGTGCCCTTCGGCTCCTTCGCCCAGATCACCTGCTTGCTGGCGTCGGCGAGCGTGGCAGTGGTGACGCCCATCACCGGCGTGCGCTCGAACTCGCGCGCGAACTTCTGCACCGCCATCGTGCCCCACGCGTTGGTCGTCGTGCCCGACCAGGCGCCCCTCTTCTGCATGCCGAGGGCGCCGCGCATGACGCGCGGGAGATCCTCGCGCCAGGTGCCGCCGGCCTGGAGCGCCACCAGGACGAGGCGGACGGCGTTGGTCTCGGGGCCCGTCATGAGCCACCAGAGATCGTCGCCGTCGCTCGAGAAGCGCATGGTGGTGCCGGCGAGGTTCAGCCGCGCGCGCACGATCTGCTCGATCTCGGCGATGCGTCGCCCGCGTTCGGGGATGGCGGGGACGCGCTGCAGGACGCTCCACCAATCGAGCGCTGCGGACGTCGGCCAGAGGTTGGGCTCGATGACGAGGCTGGCGAGCATGTCGGGCTCGGCGCGATCGAAGCGCGACAGGGCATCGAGCGCGGCGAGCTTGCGGACGGGCAGGTCGGCCATGCGCGACGTGCGCTGCAGCTTGCCGGTGACGAACTGCGCCAGCCCGTCGAGCGCCTTGTCGCGCACGTCGTCGGGCAGCGTCAGGCCCGCCTCCTGGCTGAGGGACAGCACGTAGGCGGTGAGCGTCTCGCTGCCGGTCTCCATCGGTGGGAAGTACTTCAGCAGGCCGTCACCGTCCTGGTACGACGGCAGTGCGCCGGTGACACGCTTCCAGGCAGCGAGGTCGCCGAGCCCGACGGCGCGCGACACCTGCTGCTCGAGGCACGTGTAGGGATACTGCGCGAACCACGTGCGCACGCCGTCGAGGCCGGTGAGCAGCGTGGGCCCGACGCCGACGGTGAGCCCGCCGCGATCGGGCAGGGCGTCCGCCGGCCGGGCGACGGGTAGCGGCGCCGCGTCGGGCGCCCACTGGAACAGCGTCGCCTGCAGCACGCGCACGGGGATCGCGGGTCGCACCTGCTGCACGATTTTGAGCTTGTCGGCGGCGCCGCCCTCGGCGCTCACGTCGACGACGTACTCGAGGCGCTCGACACCGACCGGTGCCGTGACGTCCCAGCCGGTGAGCTTGGCCTCGCCGGGGGCGAGCGTGAACGTCTGTGGCGCCAGCGGTGCCGGCAGACCGGTGACGGTCGCGCCGAGCGTCACCGGCAACGACCGCTCGGTGGTGTTGCGCACCGTGAAGTCGGCGCGGAACTGGTCGCCTTCGCGCACGACGGGTGGCAGGCCCGACAGCACCATCAGGTCCTGCGTCGAGCGGATGGACGTGGCGCCGGTCCCGAACTGCCCGAGGCCGGCCGTCGCGACGGCGACGATGCGGAAGCTCGTCAGCGAATCGTTGAGCGGCACCGACACGCGCGCCTTGCCCTCGGCGTCGAGCGGCACGCGACCCTTCCAGAGCAGCAGCGTGTCGAACAGCTCGCGCGTCGGCTGTCGTCCGCCGCCACCGCCCTGCGGTATCGCCTTCAGGCCGTAGTGCCGCTTGCCGACGACCTGCATCTGCGCGGTGGCCATGCGTACGCCGTAGCCGCGCTTCGCCATCATCTCGTCGAGCACCTTCCACGTCGGATTCGGGGCCAGCTGCAGCAACCCCTCGTCGACGGCGGCGACGGCGATCTCGGCCTCGGTGGGCGGCGTGCCGTCGGACGTAGCGACCTGCACGTCGACCGTCGCCGTCTCGCGCACGGCGTAGACCGGCCGATCGGTGGTGACGGTGACGGCGAGCGTGTGCGTGCGCCAGCCGACGTCGATCCCCGCGATGCCGACCTTGAACGACGGCCGGCCGAGGTCGACCATCATCGTCGGTTGCACGTCGCCGACCCGGCCGCGCACGACCAGCACCGAGACGAAGACGTTCGGCGCGAACGCACCGTCGATCGGCACCTCGACGACGGGATCGGTGCCGGAGAGCGATACGACGCGCGCGTCGCGCACGCCCTCGCGCTCGATGGTGACCAGCGCCGTGGCTTCGCGGAACGGCATGCGCACCTGGAAGCGCGCCGTCTCGCCGGGCTCGTAGCGCGGCTTCTCGGGCAGCAGGTCGATGCGGTCGTGATCCTCGGCCTCGAACCAGAGGTCGCCACCCTCGCGCGACACCCAGACGTCGCGATTCGCGACCACGGTGTGTCCCTCGGGGTCGGTGACGGTGGCCTGCAGGATGACGTTGCCGTCGACCTTCGGCCGTCCCGTGCACGCGAGCTTGCCCTCGGCGTTGGTGCGGCCCTCGCACAGCATGCCGACGGACGTCACCTCGACGACGTTGTCGTAGGCGTAGAACCCGCCGACGACGCGCTTGCGCGACGAGTAGACGCGACGGTCGAAGGCGTCGACGCGCACCGGCGCGTTCGGGACGAGCTTGCCGTCGACGTCGACGACGGCGACGTCCATCTGGAGGTCGCCCTTCGACATCACCCAGCGCTCGGCGGCGATGCCGGGGAGCCAGCGACCGGGATAGATCGGTACCGTGGCGGCGACGGTCTGCGCCTCGCCGTTCGGATCGCGGAACTCGAGCTCGGTGAGCAGCTGCTGCGGCGTGCGCGCCACCGGCAGCAGCGGGATGCGCGCGCGCAGCGTGCCGGTGGCGTCGAGCACCAGCTCCTGGCGGGGAAGGGGACGCGTCTCGGTCTCGTCGGCCGGGGCGTCGTCGTCCTCGCCTTCGTCCTCGTCGTCGTTGCCGCGATGCTGGATGCCGACGCGCACCGGGCCGTTGGCGAAGCTGTAGTCGCCGGCGCGCAGCGAGGGGGGCGTCTCGATGCTGTAGGGACGCAGCTCGCCGCGCACGCGCACGGGCAGCGTCGCCGCCACGCCGCCGGAGAGGTAGCGCACGCCGATCTCGGCGCCGACCTTGCGCGGTGCCACCAGCGGCGCCGCTGGCAGCTGCACGGTGCCGCGCATCAGCGGGACGCGGAACTCCTCGACGCGGAACGACGCGGCGGTGCGCTCGGTGCCGGAATACGACGGCTTGCCGGGCGCCGGCGGCGTCACCAGCACGACGTCGTAGCTGCCGAGCTTGGCGGTGCGTGGCAGCTCGAAGGTACTCTCGCCGTTGCCGCGCGCGTCGAAGGTGACCGGCTGCTCGAACTTCTCGTCGCTGCCGAGGTGGCGGATCGAGAGCAGCGTCGGCTGCGCGGCGGCGGGCGTCGGCGAGAAGCCGTCGAGCGTGCCGGTGCGCAGCAGGTGCTTCATGTGGACGGTCTCGCCGGCGCGGAAGAGGGCGCGGTCGAGGACGGTGTGCGCGACGGTCGGCCCGTCCCAGCTCTCCGACGGCAGGTCGAAGCGGAAGGGCTCGATGCCCTCGTCCCACGACGAATGCACGAAGCTCAGGTCGTCGTCGGTCTGCGCCACCACGAGGAGCCCGCTGCCGAGTCCGCTCAGCGCCTTCACCTGGCTGTAGTCGAAGAACTCGTCGGGGAACTCGTACTTCTCCTCGCTGCAGGTGGCCAGATCGGCCTCGGCCGGGAGACCAGGGAGGCGCAGGATGCCGTCCCCGTCGGCCACACCCGATTGCAGGACGCGGCCGTTGCAGTCGAGCACGCTCACCTTCGCGTTCGGCACCGGCTTTCCGGTCTCGAGTGCCGTTACCCATGCCAGCGAGCCCTCACGTCCCCACTTGAGATGCACCGCCATGTTGGTGACCAGCGCCGCGGTGGGCACGTAGACCGGCGCCGACTTCCCGAGCAGCGACTCGCCGAGCCGCTTGCTCGACAGCTCGATGATGTAGAGGCCGGGCTGTGCGAGCGGGATGCCGATGACCTCGAACGACGTGTCGCCGTTGGGACGCGGCAGCTTGAACGCGTCTGGCGTGACGCCGCGCTGGCCCGCGAACACCGAGGACTCGCGCGGCGACACCGCCAGTCGCCGCAGCCAGGGGATGATCTGTCCGGGCGCGTCGGGCGGCACGCGCACGACGCTGCCCTTCACGCGCAGCGAGCGGCCGCCGGCGCCGGCTTCGAGGTCGCGCACCGTCACCGGCAACGCGGGATCGGCCTTCGATTCGATGATGCCGAAGCGCGACGCGAACTTCGCGAGCGGCGGGTAGGCGGCCGTCGTGAACGTGAGCGGGAAGCTGCCGGCGTTGACGAGGGCACGATCGGTCTCGTCGCGCAGGTCGGGGGGCATCTCGAGCCGGAAGGTCCCGGCCTCGGGGAATGGCGGCTTGAAGTCGACGCCGGTGACCCATTCCTCGTCGGCGTCGAGCTCGACCGGTGTGAGGGTCCGACCGTCGGGCGCCACCAGCGTCACCCGTTGCGCGACCTTGGCGGCGACCGGCGCGGAGAAGCGCACGCGGATGGCGGTGAGCGGAATGCAGCCGCGCTTCGGGTTCTCGCGATCGCAGCGCAGCTCGGCGGTGAACTGGTCGCGCACCTTCCAGTTGATCTCGTGCGGCTCGTCGGTGGCGACGCCGCTGGTGGAACGGATCCCGGCTCCCCACGTCAGCGTGACGCGCTTCCCGTTCGGAAAGGTCTGCGGCGCCGCCAGCACGACGAGCGGTCCGTCCTTCCGCCACTTCGGCAGCGTCGCGACGATGGCGTCGCGCTCGGCACCGGTGAGCACGCGCGCCGGCATCGCCTCGGCGACGTCCTCGACGCTGAAGGTGGCGTGGCCCACGACCGACGCGTCGTCGACGGGGGCATCGAGCACGAGGACGAAGGCCTGGTCCTCTTCGATGGAGCTGTCGTCCTCGCTCGGCGTCGTCTGCTCGATCGCCGGACCGCCGGTCGCGAAGGCGAACTCTGTGGGCCCGGGGATGGGCGTTCCGGCGCGGCTCTTCAGCCCCGGCGTCAGACGGAAGGTGCACTGCACGCCGGCGGGGACGTCGCGCGTGAAGTCGAACACCCAGGTGCGCGGGTCGACCCAGCGGCCGCTGCCCTTCTCGGGGCAGTCGAGCGTGAACGGCGCGGTGAGGCGCGGGTCGCCGAGCGGCACCATCGCCTCGGGAAACCGCGCCTGCGCCTGACGCACGTCCTTGACGGTGCCCTGGGGCGTGAATTCCAGCGCCGGTGCCGCCGCGGCGATCGCCGTCCACAGGATCGCTACCAGCATCCACAGAAGCGATGGAACCACCCGTTTTCTTCGCCACACGTGGGGTCGTGTATCGCTCGTACGGCACGTTGTGCAACTTTGGCGCGTGCCTCATGGTGTGTTGCGACGCCTGCATGTAATAGCGAGCCTGAGGTGAGGGCGGGATGAACGCGCGGGTGGGGAACGCTGTGGTCACGCCGCGCGCTCGTGGCGAAGACGGGGCCGTGTATCTCGCTGGTCTTGCCCTAGATGAGAAGCGGCGCGGTGGCCGGGTCTATACGCCTGCGCACTTGGTGGCGTTCGTGCTCGACGAAGTGGGCTACACGTCACGTGAGGCGATCGAGGGTCTCACAGTCCTCGACCCTGCTTGCGGCGCTGGAGCATTCGTTGCCGAGGCAATCGATCGCTTGGCCTTTCGCTTCAAGCTGCTGGGAATACCTGTTGGGCGTGGCCGGTCCGGCGAACGGTTTCTCGCGACCATCGAAAGGAACGTGTTCGCGGTGGATGTGGACCCAGAGGCGTGTCGTCTGACGCTAGAAGCGGTACGCACTGCAGTTTGCCATGTCGGCGCTGGGGACGCCCCAGAGGCATTCTTCACTCGCAACGTATTCTGCGCCGATTTCCTCCTCGACCCGTGGGAGGTCCGACTGCCGGCCTCGGCCAGAAAAGGATTCAATTTCGTTGTCGGGAACCCGCCTTACGTTTCAGCGACGCGGTTGACTGCGATTCACAAGAGCCGGCTCGCGTCACGCTTCGAGACGGCGCGGGGACGTGTCGATTTGTACACAGTTTTCATGGAACGCGCCGTAGAACTATTGCGGTCGAACGGGCGCCTTGGCGTGGTGACGCCTGACAAGTTCTTGGTGAGCCAGAGTGCGCGCGCGCTAAGATCACTGATGTTGCGAACGACGACCATTCGCACGATTGCGCGATTTCGGTCGCACAAGCTCTTCAAGGGTGCGGCGACCGTTCCCTGTGTGTCGGTATGGGAACGAGGGCAAGTCGCAGTGGGCCCCCGCATCCTGGATTGCAGTGAGCGGACCGTCGCCACACGAAAGATTATCGAGGTGACGGACGACTTGGTAATGCAGGAGCGGTTGACGAGTGGTCCTTGGGTTCTTCGTCCCCGGTCCGTAGCCGAGCTTGCACGGCGGCTTCAGGAGGGGCATCCGCCGCTAATGCGCCATGTCCAACGCCTGTCCGCGGGTGTGGCCACTGGACGAGACGGCATCTACGTGCTGCCGGCCGAGTGCGAGGATGAGGTCGAGCGTGATCTTCTGCACCCGGCTCTGCGCGGACGGGATATTCAACCCTACTCGATCGTGGACTCGCGTCGTAAAGTACTCGTCCCCTACGATTTCTCGCAGTCGGGTAGCCCGCGTCTCATCGACCTCGAGCGGTTTCCCGGGGCGGCCGGATACTTGCGCCGTCACAAAGTGGAATTGGAATCGAGACATTGCGTCCGAGTCTGGAAGAAGGCCTGGTACGACCTGCATGATCCGCTAGGTGAGGATCTCGCTAAGCTGCCGAAGATCGTGGTACCTGATCTTGCGATTTCCAATCGTTTTGCCATAGATTGCGGTCGCTACTTTGTGCTGCACAGCGCTTACTACATTGTCCCGAAGTCGTATGATGATGCCTACTTCCTGCTGGGTGTACTCAATTCCCGAGTCATTGAGCTTTTGGTGCGCGTCCATGCTCCGGTCGCGAAGGATGGCTTCGTGCGGTACCGACGTCAGTTCGTTTCGGTCCTACCGATCCCTCGAGCGACACCCGCAGTCGCCCAGCGAATTGCTGCAGCGGCTCGCAATGGGAACGGGCCCGAAGTCGACCATCTCGTTTCTGCGATATTTGGACTCGGGAATGCGGATAAAGCGCGCATCGAAGCGTTCCTGAGCTCCAAGCGTTGATTACCGATGCCGTCCAGTCCAGCCCTCGACGAGTTCGAACTCCAGGTACAGGATCTTCGTCGGCATCCTCTCTTTGTCTCGCATCTCGACAGTGACGATCAGGTTCGGCTGGGCGAACTGTCCCTTGCGGATGTCGCGGTCCTCATCAAGGACGAGGGCGCCTACTATTTCTTAATCGCAGCCGCAGAATTGAACCGAACGAGCCTCAAGAGGGCCATGAAGGATGAGCGGGCGCAGATTGTAGAGCCTCGTCTCCGGCGCGCATTCGCAGTCCATTCCCGCCTTCCGCGTCGTAGATCGTTCGCGGATGTCGTCGGCCGAGCAGTGACGCTGCGACGTGCGGATATCGATCGGACGTCCACGGGCTCCGTAGAGTCGTTGTTCAGAGAGCGACTCCGCGCCGAGGGCATTCCCATCCTTATGTCTCCGCCAATTCGCCAGGTTCCCGGGGTGCTGATCGGACGGAGAAAACCCGACGGCGTCTATCCCGATCCGGTCACCGACGAACCCCCAAAGGTGTATTTGGAGATCAAGAACGTTCGGCGGGTCTCCGATGACATCCAAAAGCGTCTATACGAGGTAGCGGAGGCGTCGCTGGAGATGAAGCTCTTGTATGGAACGCTACGCCTCCGAGGCTTGGCAGTCTCCCGGCCCAGCGACGTGCTCTCGATGCTACCGGCGTTGCAGGCGCGGATTCGTGCGCAGATCGTGAAGTCACGCCCCGCAGTGGTCGTCTTGCTGCTATGTCCACGGGCAGAAGCGGAGCGCTATCGAGCAGGCGCGGAGACGTTCATCGATCGAGTCTTCTTCCAGGAGGAGATCGACGAATGCCTGACGTTTCTGCGGGATGCCGTGGCGGCGCCATAGTCCGCGCGTGTAGCTGTCAGCGTACGACGGACGGCGGTTCGTCGGGGCGGCGGAGCGTGTCCTGTACGGCGCGCGTGCGGGCGACGCCCGCGGTGGCGGCGCGATCGAGCATCGCGGCGAGGAAGCCCGAGGCCGGATCGGCCGGTCCGGGGATGAGCACCGCCACCGGCGCCGGATTCGTCCCGGCCGCCTGCGTCACCAGACCGTGGGCGCCGCGCGGCGGCAGGCCGAGGTCGAGCACGAGCAGCTGCGGGCGGACGATCTCGAGCAGGTCGGACGCCTGCTTCGCGTCCCACGCGATCGACACCGACATGCCGGCACGCGTGAGCGCCTGGCGCAGGCTGATGAACGTGTTGGCGTCGGTGCCCGCGGCCATGATGCGTGCCGCGCGTGGCGCGTAGCCCGTGAGCAGCGAGACCAGCACCTCCGGATCGGCCGGACGGGGGCCGGGCTCGATCAGACCGAGGACCATCGTCTTGTCGTCGTTCGGGCGCGCCAGGCAGCCGACGAAGCGTGTCGTGCAGCCCGCGCTGCGCAGCGCGATCATGGCCTGGAACACGCCGGCGGCGGCCAGGTTCACCATGATGTGGCTCGGCGAGAGCTCCGTGATCCGCGCCACGAGATCGGCTCCCGGCGCGACGACGGTGACGGCGAGCACGGAGCCTTCACCAGCCGACCATTCGAGGTCGAGATCGATCACGACGAGCGACTTCGCGCTCGCACTGGGCGCGACCGTCGGCGACGGCGCGGCCGGCGGTGCTGGTCGCGGCTCCGTCGGCTGGGGCGGCGAGGCACTGCGCGGACGCGTCGAGGCCTGCTCCGACTGCCGGCGTGCGGTCTCCGTGTCGCGCAGACGCGCATCCTCGAGAAGCGCCGTGAGGCGCCGCTGCTCGGCCTGCGCCGTTTCCTCGGCGGCGCGGAGTCGCTCGAGCTCGGCCGCGGTCTGCCGCGCCTGGTCCTCGGCCTGGAGGACCAGAGCCTGGGTGTCGGCGAGCGCCGTCCGCAGGCTCTCGGTCTCGCCCGCCGCGGCGGCGCGCGCCTTCTCGGCGGCCTCGCTCAGCTCGCGCGCGTGGCGCAACGTCTCCTCGCGATGGGTCTCGCCGCGGGCGAGCGTCGCGGCGAGCTCGTCGCGCGCGCGCCACTGGGCGACGACGGCCTCCTCGAGCTCGGCGGCGAGCTGCTCGCGTTCGGCCTCGACGGCGCGGACCCGCTCGCGCTCGGCGGTGCACGCGGCCTCGGTCTCCGTCAGCTTGGCGCGCAGCCGGCGCTCGAGGTCGGCGGTCTGCTCGCGGGCGCCGTCCATCTGTCGCGTGCGCTCCTCGCGCAGGGCCGCGAGCTGGGGCTCGAGTGCGGCGACCCGCGCGGCCAGCGCGTCCTCGCGCGATCGCGCCTCTGCGAGTGCCGCCGCGAGCCGGTCGCGGTCGCCGCTGGCGGCACGCAGACGCTCCAGCTCTTCGACCGCACGTCGCGCGTCGTCGCGCGCGGCGACGCCTTCGGCCTGCACGGCGGTGAGGGCGCCACGTAGGCGCTCGAGCTCCGACACGGCGGCGGCACGCGCCTGCTCGTTCTGCCGGCTGACGTCGAGGGTGTGGCTGAGGGCCCGCTCGCGATCGGCGTTGCCCTGCTCGTCGAGCGCGGCGACGGCCTCCATGTGGAGGATGATGGCCTGTGCTTCGGCCATCGACTCGCGCAGCGCCTCGAGCTCGCCAACCGCCAGCACGCGCGCCTCTTCCGTGGACGCCGTGAGGGCACGGGCGCGCTCGACCTCGGCGTCGCGCTCGGCGCTGCTGCGCTCGCGTACCAGGGTGAGCTCGGTCTGCGCCGCCTGCGCGCGGGCGACGGCGGCGGCCAGCTCCTCGGCGCGCCGGATCTGCTCCGCTTCCACCACCTGCACCCGCGCGTGCAGCCGCGCGAGCTCCTGCCCCGCGGCCTCGCGTTCGGTGACGCGGCGGGCTTCGCCGGCCGTCGCGGCTTCGGCCAACCGCTGGCACTCGGTCTCCAGCTCCTCGGTCGCCGTGGCGTGGCGCTGGGCCTCGTCGACGGCGGCCGTCTCACGGCCACGGGCTTCCTCGAGCGCGCGTTGGGCCTGCTCGCGCGCGATGCGTGCGGCCTGCTCGGCGCCGGCCAGGCGCTCCGTCCCGTCGGTGGCGCGACGGACCTCGTCGCGCAACGCGAGCATGGCCGTGTCGGCCGCGGCCAGCGCGGCGCGTGCCGCCTCGGCCTCGGCAGCGGCAGCAGCACGCTGCTCCTCGGCGGCGGCGGTGAGCTCGCGTGCCGCGCGCAACGTCTCGACGCGATCGGCGGCGCTACGCGCCATGACGATGTCGAGCTCGGCGCGCGCGCGCTGCTCGCGGGCGACCATGTCGGCGAGCTCGTTGGCGGTGCGCTCGTGCTCGCGTTCGGCGGCGTCGGTGCGTCCACGTTCCGCGATGAGCTCGAGCTCGATGACCGCGAGACGGGCCAGTGCCTGCTCGGCGGTGTCGGCCGTGCGTCGCTCGAGGGTGGAGACCGTCTGCTGAAGGTGACGCAACCGCTCGACGTCGCGCGGTGCCACGCCGCCGAGCTGCTCGACCAGCGTGCTCACGCCAGGCAGGTCGCGTGCCCAGTCGAGCAGGCGGCGCACCTCGTCGACGACCGGTCCGATGCTGCGCAACGTGCTCTCGGCGAGCGCCTCGAAGCGCGACGTTCCGGCGGTCGCGCGGGTGGTGATGGCGGCGACGCGGCGGTGGATCTGATCGACGACACCGGCGAGCACCGTGATCGCGGTCCGCGCGTGGTCGAGATCGTCGTCGTCGAGCACGCGCGGCCCGGCGAGGACGGCGATGCCGAGCGGGCGGTCGTCGACGATGAGCGGGACGCACACCACCGCCGTCTGCGGCGGATCGGTCAGCGCCGGTGGATCGATCGGCGTGAGCTGGGCGCGACGCTCGCGTAGCGTCGCCAGCGGGGCTTCCCAGCCGTCGCCGCCAGCGCGAAGGACCCGGAGCGCGGTGCAGCCGGCGTCGGAGAGGCCGATCTCGGCGGCGAGCCGCAGCACGGCGTCGCCGCAATCGAAGAGACAGACGGCGCCCGCGGTCGCACCGCTCGCGCCGAGCAACGCGCGCAGCGCGGGCTCGAGCGCGTCTTCGGGCGCCATGCTTCGGGTGCCGGGTGAGGCAATGTCTGCCGGGGTGATGTCCATGCGCAGGTCGGCTCCTGAAGTATCGGCGCAATTCGCGCAGATATGAGGAAAACCTGCAGCAAGTTCTCTGCCGGTCGCAGAAGGATGCCGGCGAGGACGTCAGCCGATTGGCTCGACGCGTCTGCGAGCGGTCTCCGGGCCCGTATGCAGACCTGGCTGAGCGGCGCCGCGCGACCGCCGCGGGTCGGATCTCGGTGGCCGACGCCGGACGACTACCTCGAAGTATGCACGTCGCCCGGTCGTTTTTCGTCTTGCCGGAATGTGCCCCGATGGTACTGGCGAAAGTGGTTCCACCATCCCAATCCCGACGGCGGCGCGCACTGCCCTGCGCGCGTCGCCGTCACCCCTCTTCGCCATCGGGTTGGTCGAGGGCGGGATGTGTCGCCGCGTCGGCGTTCGGGTGCGACGCGCTAGAACCTCGGACGAATCGCCCGCAGACGCTCTTCGGTGGCGGCCATCAACGCATCCTCGGCACGCTCGTCCGTCGCCTCGTAGGTGACCGAGAAGCGTAGATGCGGCCCGGCGTCGTCCCACGGCACGGTGCAGATCGAGTGGTCGCGGATCAGATACTGGCTCGCGGCCTCGGCGCTGTCGAAGGACGGACCGCCCTCGATGCCCTTCGGCGACGGCGTGTAGAGGAAGTAGGTGCCGCCCGGCATCTCGCAGGTGAAGCCGCAGCGTCGCAGCATGGCGACCAGCTTCTCGAGCCGGCGGTGGTACTTCTCGCGCGTGCGTCCGGGGATGGCGACGTCGTCGAGGCCGGCGATCGCCGCCTTCTGGACGGCGATGAACTGGCCCGAGTCGCTGTTGTCCTTCACGTCGGCGAGCGCCTGCACCAGACGCGGGTGGCCGCAGAACCAGCCGATGCGCCACCCGATCATGTCGAAGCCCTTCGACATGGAGTGGATCTCGATGCCGACGTCCTTCGCTCCGGGCACTGCGAGGAAGCTCAGCGGCGCGCCCTCGTATGTCAGCACGGTGTGCGCGGCGTCCTGGATGACGATGATCTCGTTGGCACGCGCGAAGTCGATGACCCGCTTGTAGAAGTCGACCGTAGCGACGCGTCCGGTGGGGCTGTTCGGATAGTTGATGACGAGCAGCTTGGCGCGCCGGCGGACGTCGGCCGGGATGCCGTCGAGATCGGGGAAGAAGTCGTGCTCGCGGGTCAGCGGCAGGCGATGCACGTCGCCGCCGTAGTACCGCGTGTGCGTGCCGGCGACGGGATAGCCCGGGACCGTCATGAGCGTGACGTCGCCGGGATTGATGAAGCACGCCGGCGCCATTGCGAGCGCGGGCTTCGACCCGATGCAGTGGTTCACCTCGGTGACGGGATCGAGCGCGACCCCGAACTGCCGTTGCATGAAGCGCGCGACGGCCTCCTTGAAGCCCGCGATGCCGTTGTCGGCGTAGCCCCGGTTCTCGGGCTTGCCGATCTCCTCGACCATGCGCGCGCGCACCGTCTCGGGCGCCATGGCGTCGTTCTCGCCGATGCCGAAGTCGAGCAGCGCGCGCTCGGGATGATCGGCCAGCGCCTGGCGCTTGGCGCGCTTGATCTTCTCGAACTTGTAGATGTCGGTGCCCTTGCCGTAGCCGGCACCACCGATGCGTTCCGCGAACAGGGACTGGAACCAGGGATCACTCATCGTCGCACGTCCTCAATATTCCGTGATGACGGTCACGCCAACGGTGCCGTACTTGTCCATCGACTCGAGCACGCCGCTCACCGCGTCGAGGCCGATGGTGCTGTGCACGAGGTTGCCGGGATGGAGACGGCCGGCCTCGACCATGCTCAGCATGTCGCCGAAGCGCGACGCCTGCATGCCGAGCGAGCCGATGATCTCGACCTCCTTCAGCACGATGATGTCGATCGGCAGCGCGATCTCGCCCTTCTCGGCACCCGACGTGAGCCCCACCTGGACGTGACGGCCGCGCTTGCGCACGCACATCACCGAGTTGCGGCAGGTGGCGGCGACACCGAGCGCATCGATCGAGACGTGCGCGCCGCCGCCGGTGAGCTGCATGATGGCGCCGATGGGCTCGTCCTTGGCGGCGTTGATGGTGTGCATGGCGCCTTCCTTCTTCGCCGCGACGAGCTTCTCGTCGGAGACGTCGACGGCGATCACGTTGGCGCCCATGGCGCTCGCGATCTGCACCGCCGACAGGCCGACGCCGCCGCAGCCGTGCACCGCTACCCACTCGCCGGCGCGCACGCGACCCTGATCGATGACGGCGTGAAACGACGTCATGTAGCGGCAGCCCATGCTGGCGGCGTCTTTGAAGGCGATCGAGTCCGGCAGGCGCACGAGGTTGACGTCGGCGTTGGGCACGCCGACCAACCGGCCGAACCCGCCCCAGTACGCGACGCCGGGGACCAGCGGCGTGTCGCAGATGTTCTGATGGCCGGTGCGGCACCATTCGCACGTGCCCTCGCCCTGGCTGAACGGCACCAGCACGCGGTCGCCGCGCTTCCAGTGCTTGACGTCGGGACCGACCTCTTCGATGACGCCGCAGAACTCGTGCCCGAGGACGTGGGGCGTGGAGAGCTTGATGCCGACCCAGCTCCAGTCGCCCGCCCACAGGTGCCAGTCCGTGCGGCAGATGCCGTTGGCCTCGATGCGAAGGACGACGCCGTTCGGCGGCGTCTTCGGATCGGGCATGTCTCGGACGACGAGCGGCTTGCGGATGCCTTCGAGGACGGCGGCACGCATGGGGGTCCCTCCCTGTGGTGAGGGTCGTGCTTACACGACCCGCGCTGCACGGGTAAACCCCGGGGGCGTCAGAAGCCGAAGCTGCTCAGGCCCGGGTGATCGTCCGGTCGGCGACCGAGCGGCCAGTGGAATGTCCGATCGTTCGCGGTGATCGGCAGATCGTTGATGCTGGCGTGACGCGCCCGCATCAGCCCGTGCTCGTCGAACTCCCAGTTCTCGTTGCCGTACGATCGGAACCAGTTGCCGGCGTCGTCGTGCCACTCGTAGGCGAAGCGCACCGCGATGCGCTCGTCGCGAAACGCCCACAGCTCCTTGATGAGCCGGTAGTCGAGCTCGCGCGTCCACTTGCGGCGCAGGAGCTCCACGATCTGCGCACGGCCGACGGCGAACTCGGCGCGGTTCCGCCACCGGCTGTCCGGGCTGTAGGCGAGCGACACCTTTTCCGGATCGCGCGAGTTCCAGCCGTCCTCCGCGAGTCGGACCTTGCGGGTCGCGCTCTCGAGCGTGAAGGGCGGGAGTGGGGGGCGGGACTCGATGTCTGCCATGCCATCGAAAAGGCCTGGCGCCCGAGGTCGCTGCAATGGGGGTCCGCCGCGCTTCCCTAGTACGGGGTGCCGTGTGCGCGGGCCGCGGTCAGCGCGCCGGCGTACCACTCGAGCTCCGAGGCGAATCGTTCGAAGCGCCCCGACGTCGCGGGGTCGCGCGGCGTGCCGTCGTCGTCGAAGGCGTCCTGCACCTTCGGCACGGGGAAGATCGACGGAATGCTCGACATGCCGAGCTCGCCGAGCATCGCGCGCAGATGGATGGCTGCGCGCACGCCGCCGAAGCTGCCGCCCGAGTACGAGACGATCGCGGAGGGGCGCCAGAACCACTCCTCGAGGAAGTGGTCGAGCAGGTTCGTGAGCCCGGGCGGAAGACCGTGGTTGTACTCGCCCGTGACGATGACGAAGCCGTCGGCGGTGCGCAGATGCCCGGCGATGGTCTCGAGGGTCGCAGGGGCGGTGCCGGGCGCGTACTCCTTGTACATGCGATCGAGGAGGGGGAGCGCGAGTGGCTGCGCGTCGAGCAGCGTCACGGTGTGTCCGCGCGTCTCGAGCGCGCGCACCACGAAACGTGCGGCCTTGATGCCCTGGCGGGTCGTGCGGACCGACCCGTAGATGACGACGAAGCGCATGTGCCCGCCGTTACACCACCGGCGGGGTGACGTCGAAGACCATCGTCGCGCCGACGTGCGAGCGCAGGACGAGGTCGGTGCGACGGCTCGTCGGTATCGCCAACCACGCCGCCTTTCGGTCGGCGTCGCGTACCTCATCGAGCTGGACGACGATGGTCGCGAGTCCCGTCTCGCCGCGCAGCGTCGCGAGAGCGTCGGCGTCGGGCAAGCGGCTCGCGAGCGCCATGCGTGCCGGGAATCCCGCCGGCCAGTAGCTGCTGTAGCCGTTCAGCAGCGGGCGATGGTGGAAGATGGAACGGTACATGGCGCGCGCATGACGGCCCGGCAGGACGCCGTCCGCCGCCACCGGCAGCTCGAGGACGGGACCGGCGCCGCTCGCAAGCACCGCCGCCGTGGCGTCGTCGAGCGCCGGCGGTTCCATGAGCGCGTAGCCGCGTGGCAGCGGCATACGGTCCGGCGCCCACAGCCCGCGCCGATACTCGACGTGGATCGCGGCCAGCACCGCGGCGGCGAGCGCCAACGATCGCAGGCGGTGTGCCGCCGGGACGGTGACGCCGCGCAGGCACTCGGCGAAGCCGATCCCGATCAGCAGGCAGAGGCCGATCAGCGCAACGACGCCGAGACGTTCCGGTGAACGGATGACGCCGTAGATGGGAACCCACGCGTTGAGCCAGCCGTGCGGCAGCAAGACGGGGCTGCTCGTGCCCCAGAGCTGAACCATCGGTGGTGTCGCCAGCGCCAGGCCCGCGACCGTCCAGTACGCGGCGTGTCGCCACGCCACCGCGGGCACCGTAGGCTCGCCGCGTGCCCGCCGGCGCCGGCGCATCCACACGCCGACGAGCACGAGGGCCAGTCCGGCTGCCGGCACGGCGGTCGGATAGGTCCCGTGGAGGAATATGCCGGGGAAGGGAACCGTGGGCGGCAGATCGCCGACGCGCCAGACGGTCTGCTCGCGCAACGCCGGGTTGTCGATGCGGACGGCGAGTAGTCCGGCGTAGAGTGGTGCCAGCATGACCAGCGCGAGGGCGAGCGCGCCCGCGAGCCGCCACCCCGCCGCGCGTGTGGCGGGCCGCCCGATGCGCACCACGGCGAGCACCGCGATGGGCGCGATCACCGCCGGCGCGACGTACACCAGATCGAGCGCCGACTGCAGCGCGATGAGTGGTGCCAGCCACAGTGCGCGCCGGAACGATGCGGCCGGTGTCGACGCCAGAAGAATGATGATCGGCAACCAGAAGAGCGGCGCATATTGCGGCGCGGTCGGATTCCAGAACCACAGGACCCAGCGTGTGGCGAGATACGCGACCCCCGCCACGAAGCCGGCGAGCCAGCGATCGGTCCAGTGGACGACGACGAGGTGCAGCGACACTGCGGTGAGGATCGCGCCGCCGAGGAAGGTGGCGTTGAGCGCCAGGATGGGGTTGCCGGTGACGAGGAAGACGGGCGCGAAGAGCACCAGCGCACCGAAGCCCGTCGAGCCGTAGAAGAGGGTACCGGTCGTCGGGAAGAAGATGTTGGTGTCGAGGATCGTCCACGGCGCGGACGTGAGCGCCGTGGTCTCCCAGGCGAGCGTCCAGGCGGCGAAGATGGCGTCGAAGCGGCACGCGATCTGGACGTCGGGCAGATGCGTGGTGACCTGCCTGGCGAGCGGCCACGTCATGGCGGCGGCGACGGTGGCGAGCGCCAGCACGGCGGCCACCGCACCGCCGAGCCGGGGGGCGGACTGCGACACGCCCCGTCGTCACCACCCGGCGGCGGCGAGGGCCTCTTCGAGACGCTCTTCGGTGGAGCCGTAGTGCGCTTCGAGCGTCTTGGCGCGTTTCACGAAGACGTGCAGGTCGAGCTCCCACGTGAAGCCGATGCCGCCGTGCATCTGGATGGCCTCGCCGCAGACGAGGCGTGCGGCGTCCCCGGCGTAGGCCTTCGCCGTGGCGCAGGCGAGCGCGGTGTCGGGCGCGTTCGTCGCGAGGCACCAGGCGGCGCGGTAGACGGCGGAGCGCGTCGACTCGGCGCGCAGCAGCATGTCGCTCAGGCGATGCTGCAACGCCTGGAACGCGCCGATGGGCTTCGAGAACGCCACCCGCGTCTGCACGTACTCGAGCGTCATCTCGAGGCAGCGCGTCATCAGGCCGAGCAGCATGGCGGCGGCGCCGACGGCGGCGAGGCGGTCGACGTGCTCGAGCAGGCTGGTCGGCCCGAGACGCGCGGCCGTCTGGTCGAACGTCACCTCGGCGAAGCGCTGCGCGAGGTCGATGGTCTGCACCGGTGTGACGGTGAAGGGCGGGGTCGCGAGGGCGAGTCCGTCGGGCGTGACGACGACGAACGCGTCGGCGGTGGCGGCGAACGGCACGAAGTATTTCCTGCCGCGCACGCGACCGTCCTGGAACCGCGTCACCTCGGTGGCGGTGCCCGCGAACGGCGAGTCGGCGCGCGCGATCGTCACCAGCTTGGTGCCGGCGGCCACGTCCTTCAGCAGCGCATCCTGGCCGCCGGCGGCCGACAGCGCCGCACCGGCGAGAATGGCGTCGAGCAGCGGACCGGGCAGGGCGACGCGACCGACCTCTTCACACACCACGGCGAGCTCGATCGGGCCGAGACCCTGACCGCCGGCCGACTCCGGGACGAGCAGGCCGACGAACCCCATGTCGGCGAGCTGGCGCCACTGCGGGGCCTCGATGCCGCGCGGATCGTGCTCCATGATGCGCCGGCTCTTCTCGAGCGGCGCGTCCTTGGCGAGGAAGTCGCGGGTGGTGTTGCGCAGCAGCTGCTGGTCGTCGGACAGCTCGAACTTCATGTGGCGATATCCTCGTCGGCTCAGGCCTGGGGGAGGCCGAGCACGCGCTTGGCGATGATGTTGCGCTGCACCTCGGACGAGCCGGAATAGATGGTGCCGGCGCGTGACCAGAGATACTCGCGGGCCCAGTCGACGTCGGGTCGCGCGCCCGGGCTCTGGCGGAGCAGCTGGCCGCCGGCACCGAGCACGTCGAGCGCGGTGTCACGGAAGCGCTTGTCGAACTCGCTCCAATATATCTTCTCGATCGACGACTCGGGTCCGGGCACCTTGCCGTCGGCGAAGTTGGCGAGCGTGCGGACGCCGTTCGCCTTCATGACCTCGTTGTCGACCAGCAGCCGCGCCAGCTTCTCGCGGACGGCGCCGGTCAGGCGGCCCTGCGTGCGGCAGGTGTCGACGAGCAGCTCGAGATCGCGGCCGAAGCGGACGGAGGCGGCGAGCGACACCGCGCCGCGCTCGTACGCGAGCACCGTCATCGCGATGCGCCAGCCCTCGCCGATCTTGCCGACGAGGTTCTCCTTCGGCACGCGGGCGTCTTCGAAGAAGACCTCGCCGAATTCGCTCTCACCGGTGATCTGGCGCAGCGGCCGCACGGTGACGCCGGGGGTGTCGAGCTTGCAGAGGAGGAACGAGATGCCGTTGTAGCGATCCTTCGGATCGGTACGGCACAGCACGAAGATCCAGTCGGCCCACGGCCCGAACGTCGTCCAGACCTTCTGGCCGTTCAGCACGAAGTGATCGCCGTCGAGCACGGCGCTGGTCTTGAGCGACGCGAGATCGCTGCCCGAGCCGGGCTCGCTGAAGCCCTGACACCAGATCTCGGAGCCGTCGAGCATGGGCGGGATGAAGCGGCGGCGTTGCTCCTCGCTGCCGTGGTGGATCAGGGCGGGCCCGAGCAGCCCGATGCCGAGGGTGTTCAGGATGGTCGGCGCGTCGGCGAGCGCGACCTCGGCCTCGAAGATGGACTTCTCGACTTCGGTGGCACCGCGGCCGCCCCACTCGGCGGGCCAGTCCATGCCGAGATAGCCGGCGCGATACAGCTTCGCCTGCCACTCGCGTCGCAACGCGATGAGGCTGTCCTCGGTGGCGGCGGGGTCGCGCAGCTCTTCGCGCCACGGACGACGGATGTTGTCGCGCAACCAGCCGCGCAGCTCGTCGCGGAACGCCAGGGCCCGGGAGGGCAGCTCGAGATCCATGCGCGGTGTGTAGGACCCGCGTGAAGTCCCTGTCAACGGGGACGGAAGAGGCCGAACGCGCTGGTGTAGCCATGCAGGAAGGTGGTGCCGTGTACGGGCCCGATCTCGCCGTTGCAGAAGAAGCCGCCGAGGGCCACGGCGCCGAAGCGGGCGTGGAAGGCGTCGGTGTCGTGATCGGCGACGCCGTAGAGACCTTTGCCGCGACCGAGGCACGAGAACAGCAGGGCGCCGTGCGGCGTGCCCTCGTGGCGACGCAGGAGCTCGTCGAGATCGTCGGCCGAGGTGCGGGCGTCGCGCAGGTGGAACTGCACCACCATGCCGTCGCGCACCAGCGCGCCCACCACCAGCGACCCGGTCTTGGGTTCGATGCCGAGCAGGTTGCGGATCAGGAAGTCGCCCTGCTGATACTGCTCGCGCGCCTCGCGCATGACGATGCCGAGGAAGAGCGACTCGCGGAACAGACGCTGGTCGGGGCCTTCGGAGCGCGCATAGAGGTCCTGCAGGATGACGGCGGCGCGACGGCCGTCGAGGTCGTGGATGACGTTGCGCTCGCTGCGCGTGACGAACATGGGCTCGCCGATCGGGCGGCACCCCTGTGCGACGATGGTGTCGACGGCGATGTCGCCGTCGAGCGCCAGGCCGACGACGCCACCGCGATGGGTCGTGCCGTCGAGCCAGAGCGCATTGCTGCCGGGCTCGCGGCCGCCGCTGGCGACGCCACCGATGACGGTGCTCGTCGGGTAGGCCTCGTCGAGCGTGTGCACGAAGGCATCGGCGTCGAACGAGAAGGGGTCGGGCAGGAGGAGGAAGTGCTGCGGCGGTGCCGGCAACATCGGCACGTCGGGCAGGTCGCGGTGGAACGGCGTCAGCGTGACGTTCGGCAGCACCGCCGCGGTGAGCGAGACGCCGGGCTCGTCTTCGAGCTCGTGGCCGCCACCGATGACGCCGCCCGCCGAGCAGCCGATGAAGGTGCGCGGCCCGAGCGCGGCGCGGACGAGCTCCGGCATGGCGTCGTACTCCGCGCGATGCTGGGGCGAGACGAAGGCGACGACCAGGTCGGGCGTGACGCCGTCGAGCTGGGATCGGATGGGGGCGACGGCCTCCTCGACCGCCGTGGCAAGCCGTGCTGCGCGCGACGCCGACGAGCTCCACTGCATCGGGACGTCGTATCACACCGGACTTCACGGGCCAGCGTGGGCCGGCTAGCCTCGGCCGCGCATGCCCGAGACCGATCCCGCGTCGCTCGCCGCCTGGGCGACGGCCGCCGAGGCCATCCGGGCGACGCGCTCGCGCCTCGCGAAGGGGGCCGTGCTGCGGCAGTACCTGGCGGCGCTCGACGACGACAGCCTCGCCGTCGGCGCGCGTTTCTTCGCCGGCACGGTGTTCCCGCGGCACGACGCGCGGACCGTGCAGGTGGGTCCGGCGCTCCTGTTCCGCACCATGACGGCGGTGGCCGGAGCCGACCCGTCGTCGCTCGGTGACCGCTGGGTGGCGCATGGCGACGGGGGCGACGTGGCCGCCGAGCTGCTCGCGGCGCGACCGTCGGGCGGGCTGACCCTGCGGCAGGTGGCCGAGCAGGTCGCGGGGCTGGCGTCGGCCGGCGGTACGAGCGAGCGCAGCGCGCGCCTCACGGCGCTGCTGGCGGCGCTCGGCCCAGAGGAGGCGCGCTATCTCGTGCGGCTGCTGCTCGGCGAGCTGCGCATCGGCCTCAAGGAGGCGCAGGTCGAGGAGGCGATCGCGGCGGTGGCGGAGCGTCCGCTGGCAGACGTCCGTCGTGCCAACCTGCTACGCGGCGACATCGGCGAGGTGGCGGTGCTGGCGCGTCGTGATGCGCTCGCCGGTGCGCGTCTCACGCTGTTCCATCCGCTCGGGTTCATGCTGGCGCAGCCGCTCGCCACCGCCGACGAGGTGGTGGCGGCGCTGCCGTCGCCGTTCGTGCTCGAGGACAAGTACGACGGCATCCGCGCCCAGGCGCACGTCGGCGCCGCCCGCGTCGTGCTGTTCTCGCGCACGCTCGACGACATCACGGGCGGCTACCCCGACGTCGCCGCGGCGCTGGCAGGGCTCGGTGACGGCCTCGTCCTCGACGGCGAGCTGCTCGCCGTCGATCCCGCCGATCCGTCGCGCGCGCAACCGTTCCGTGCGCTGCAGCAACGGCTCGGTCGCAAGCGTCCGTCGGCGGCACTGCTCGCGGACGTTCCGGTGCAGCTGGTGGTGTTCGACGTGCTGGCCGACGGCGGCGTGCTCGTCATCGACGAGCCGTGGCAGGCACGCCGCGCGCGCCTCGCAGCATTGCCGTGGCCCGCGACGGGTGTGCGCCTGGCGCCTGCGCATGACGGAACCGATGCTGCGTCGGTGGACGCGGCATTCGACGCCGCGCGCACCGCCGGCAACGAGGGGCTGGTCGCGAAGGACCCGTCGTCGACCTATGCGCCCGGTCGTCGCGGCGGCGCGTGGATCAAGCTCAAGCGGGCGCTCGCCACGCTCGACGTCGTCGTCACGGCCGTCGAGCGTGGACACGGACGGCGGCGCGATGTGCTGTCGGACTACACCTTCGCCGTCCGCGCCGGCGACGACGACGCGACGCTGCTCGACGTCGGCAAGGCGTTCACCGGTCTCACCGATCGCGAGATCGTGGCGCTGACCGAGCGCTTCGAGGCACTCACCGTCGAACGACGCGGCGGCTGGCATCGCGTCCGACCCGAGGTCGTGCTGGAGGTGACGTTCGACGTCGTGCAGCCGTCGACGCGTCACGCCGCCGGCTTCGCGCTGCGGTTCCCGCGCATCGTGCGGGTGCGCGACGACAAGCCGGTGGTGGAGATCGACACGCTGGCCCGCGTTCGTGTGCTCGCCGACGGCGGCGCCTGACTTGTGCGCCGCGCGCCGGCCCGCTATCGCCAGCGCGACGAGACGCATGAGGACGCGTGCCCCGATCCCCGGCTGGTTCCTCCTGACCCTGCTGATCGCGCTCGCGGCCAACGCGCTCGCCACCTGCACGACGACCTTCACCATCGACATCATGCGCGGCGTCACGCCGTTCGCGATGATGGTGCGCGAGTGGGAGGTCGGCACCATCATCCCGGTCTTCAACCCGCTCGTGTACTCGACCGGGACGGTCCTCGTCGTCGGCTACCTATGGCCGCTCGTCGCCTATTTCCGCGCCGGCTGTCCGGTGCCCGCGCCGCTCGCGATCCGACGTCGGGTCATCAGCGCGCCGCTGGTCGTGGCCGGCATCGGCCTCGCACTCTGGGGCGTCGGCGTCGTCATGTCGCCGACCATGACGCTGTGGCGGTACGGCCGCTGGTCGCCGGACCTGAGCTCGCAGCAGGTGGTCTCGCCGCTCGTGAACGGCTTCCTCGCCGCCACCATCATCTATCTGCTCGTCGACCTCGTCTTCCGCCGCCGCGTCGTGCCGCGCGTGTTTCCCGACGGCGGGTTGACGGAGGTGCCCGGGACGCTCGCCCTCAGCGTCCGCGGACGGCTGTTGGTGTTCCTGATCGCCGTCGGCTTCGTGCCGCTGTTCACGCTGTTCGGGCTGGTGCGCGCGGCCCTTGCACGCGTCGAGGCGGGACTGCCGGCGGCGACGGTCGTACAGGAGCTCGCCAGTGCGGCCGGCCTCGTGTTCGCGCTCTACCTCGTGATGGGCATCGGCCTCACGCTGGCGCTTGCGCGCACGTTCACCGATCCGCTCGAGACCATCGCCGGGGTTCTGCGCCGCATTCGCGCCGGCGATCTCGGCGTGCGGCCGACGGTCACGTCGAGCGACGAGGTCGGCGTCGTGGAGGACGGCGTCACGGCGCTCGTCGCCGCGCTGCGCGAGAAGGAGCGCATCCTGCGCACCTTCGGGCGCGTGGTGGATCCGTCGATCCGTGATCGGCTACTGGCCGGTGACATCGCGCCAGGGGGCGAGCTGCGCACCGCGACGGTGCTGTTCTGCGATCTCCGTGGCTTCAGCGGGCTCGCCGAGCGCTCGTCGCCCGACGAGCTGGTGCGCACGCTGAACGAGTTCTTCGACGCCATGACGCTCTGGGTGCGCGACTGCGGCGGCTTCGTCGACAAGTTCATCGGCGACGCACTGCTGGTGGTGTTCGGACTGTTCGACGAGGTCGGCGGCGACGGGCGCGACAGCGCCGCCGCCGGGCTGCGTTGCGCACGCGGCATGCGCGAGCGGGTGGGGTTGTTGAACGTGGTGCGAGGCGACGGCGGACGCGTGCCGCTGTCGCTCAAGATCGGCGTCCACACCGGACCCGTCGTCGCGGGTACCATCGGCGCGTCCGAGCGGCACGAGTACACCGTGATCGGCGACACCGTGAACGTCGCGGCGCGGCTCGAGGGGCTCTGCAACGAACACGGCCAGGACCTGCTGGTGTCGGAGACGACCTGGGCGCTGGCGACCGCGGTCGACGGTCCCTGCGAGGCGACGATGCGCGACGCCGTCGCGCTCAAAGGGCGCTCGCAGCCGGTGCGCGTGTTCGCGTTGGCATAGCGGGCGGCGCGACTTTCTTCATTGACCCGCGACGCGCGGCGACGGTAACACTCCTGCGCACGCCAGGAGGTGTCGCATGCGACGCATTCCCCTCGGGTTCCAGGCCGGCCTCCTGGCCCTCCTGCAGTGTGTTCACGGCCATCCTCGATCGGTTGCCCACCTTTCCCACGACGCCCGACCGGGTGGCGTTGCGGAAGCTCGATGCGGCCTCGGGTGCGCTCGTCTGGGCGCGAGAGATGGCCTTCGCGGGCTACGGCGTCTCACGCGGAGGTCTGGTGGTGGCACCGAACGGCGACGTCGTGCTGGCCGCCGGGACGGTGAGCGGCGGGGGCCGACGACTGACGGTCTGGCGGGTGAATGGTGCGACGGGCGCTGACGTGTGGCGTCGCGACTTCGGGGACGCGGGCGTGCCGGATGTGAATGCCGCCGGCCAGGTGGCGCTCGATGGAAACGGTGACGTGCTCGTCGGTGGGTACCTTCGGACGGGGACGTCCACCGACCTCGTGTTCCTGAAGCTCGACGGGGCGACCGGCACCGAGCGCTGGCGTCACGCGATCCCCGACGCGGGCGGCGGACCGCTCCAGGCGCTGGTGACGATCGCGCCGTCTGGCGATGCGATGGTGGCCGGCGTCGTGACGGGACCGAGCAACCAGTACGTGACCTTCGCTCGACTCGACGGTGCGACCGGTACCGCCGTGTGGAGCGATGCGATCGACGAATCGGGTCCAACCGGGAGCGAGACGGTGGTGTCGCTCCTCGTCGATTCGGTCGGGGACGTCTACCTCAACGCCGCCGCGGTGGTCCCGCCGAACCTCGCGGACGCGGTCTGGGTCGTCTTCGCATTCTCTGGTGTCGACGGAAGCCTGCGCTGGCGCCAGGATCGACCCGGTCGGGTTTCGAGCTCCGATGCGCCGTCGGCTCCCGCGCTCGGCGCGCTCGGACCCGACGACGAGGTCGTGATGGGTGGCGCTGCGCCGGTGCGTCCGCTCCCGGGAGCGGACGAGAGCGTCGGCATCGTCGCGACGTTCACTCGCGATGGCGCGGACGCCCTCGCGGGCTCCACGCTGGCCGTCGTCGATCGCGCCGGACGACCGTCGAGCCGCAGCGTGAAGCTGACGGCGAAGATCGGCACCGACATCGACGTCGGTCTCGGTGCCGACCCGCGCAACGGCGGTGGTGTGCTCGAGGTCCGCAATCCTGTGACGGGCGAGCTGTCGACCGTCCCGCTACCCGCGAGCAATTGGACGGCGCGCGAAGGTGCCAAGGGCCTCGAGTACTACGCGTACAGCGATCGCTCGCGTGCGTCGGGTCCCTGCACCAGCATCGCCATCAAAGGCGGCTCGCTGAAGGCCACGTGCAAGGGCGACCAGATCGCGTTCACGCTCGACGAGCCGACGCAGGGATCGCTCGCGTTGCGCCTCACGACCGGCGCCGGTGTTGCTGCCCGTCGATACTGCCTCGTGTTCGGCGGCGACGTGTCGCTGGATCGACCGGGCTCGTTCCGGGCGCGTCGATCGGGCGTGCCGGCCGTGTGTCCGTTCCCGTGAGGCGGCCGGTGGATGGCAGGTTCGACGCGCCCGGGGGGGACTTGCGCGCGGTCGGAGACTTTCTTCCTTGACGTTCGTCCGGCGGGCCCGGTAACGATCGACGGGCCAGCCCACACAGTTCGGAGGTGTACCATGCGTCGCATCTTGCTCGGGTTCCAGGCGACCCTTCTCGCTCTGCTCGGCGTGCCCGGTGCATCGATCGCCTGGGAGGTGCGTCTCGACGACGACTCCGCCTGCACGTACGCGGTGGAACGCGACGGGGCCGGCGATGTTCTCGCCGGGTCCGGGGCAGGCCTCGTCAAGCTCGATCGGGGCAGCGGTGCGGTGGTCTGGCGTCGCGACTTCGAGTTCCCGCCGCTGGCCATCGCGTCCCTTCCAGGGAACGACGTCATCGTCGGTGACGACGACAGCGTGCTGCGCCTGGCGTCCGCTACCGGTAGCGTGGTGTGGACGCATGCGCTGCCGTTCCGCCAGGTCCCGTCCGTGGTCGCGCTCGACGGCAGCGGCAGCGTGTTCGTTGCCATCACGATCCTGGCGACGGGAAGCATTCCGCCCCAGATCGCGGTGCGCAAGCTCGACGCCGCCACGGGCAGCCTGGTGTGGGAGGAGATCGTGGCGTTCACCGAGCGCGGGGTGGGGGAGCGCGGTCTCGCCATCGCTCCGAACGGCGACGTGGTCGTGGCGGGCACGGCCGTATCCGGCTTCGGCGAATCCGTCGTCACGGTGCGCCGGCTGGCCGGTGCGACCGGCCATGAGGTGTGGCGCACCGACATCGACGGGGGCGGCCCCGAGGACGCGACCTCCGTGCACCAGGTGATTCTCGATGCCGCCGGGGACGTGCTGGTCGGCGGATACATCGGCAACCCCACCACCACCGACCTGGCGTTCCTGAAGCTCGCCGGGGGCACGGGCGTGGAGCTCTGGCGCCACGAGATCGACGGCGTGCGCCCTGGCGCGGGACCGACGGAGGCGTTGGTGGCGAATACGCCCGATGGTGACGTGATGGTCGGAGGGGTGGTGAACGACACCCTCGTGGGTCCCCGCGGGCACCACATCGCGTTCGCCCGGCTCGACGGCGCGACCGGGGCCGCCGTGTGGAGCGACACGATCGATGAATCGGGCCCCACCGTGAGCGAGCGGTTGATCGCGCTCCTCGTCGACGCTGCCGGTAACCTCTACCTGAGCGGCTCGGTGGTGATTCCGCCCACGGTCGCCGTGCCGGCGGACGTCGTCTTCGCGTTCTCGGGTGCCGATGGCAGCCTCAGGTGGCGTCAGGACCGTCCCGGGCGCGTCACGAATGCGGACGGCTTTCTCGCCGGTACCCGCGCCGCGCTCGGACCCGACGACGAGCTCGCGGTCGGCACCTGCGAGGCGATCCGTCCGCTACCGGGCGCCGACGAGGTGGTGGGCGTCGTCGCGACACTCACCCGCGACGGCGCCGACCCCCTGGCCGGGTCGACGCTCATCGTCGCCGATCGGGCCGGCCGCCCGTCGAGCCGGAGCGTCAAGCTGACGCGAAGATCGGCACCGACCTCGACGTCGGCGTCGGTGCCGACCCACGCATCGGCGGTGGCGAGCTCGAGCTGCGCAACCCAGTGACGGGGGAGCTGTCGAGCTTCCCACTGCCCGCGAGCGGCTGGACGGCACGAGAAGGGGCCAAGGGCCTCGACTATTACTCGTATCGCGATCGCAAGCGCGTCTCGGGGCCCTGCACCAGCATCGCCATCAAGGGGGGCTCGCTGAAGGCCACGTGCAAAGGCGAGCAGATCGGGTTCACGCTCGACGAACCGTTGCAGGGATCGCTCGCGCTGCGGCTCACCACCGGCGCCGGCGCGCGTGCCCGTCGCTACTGCCTCGAATTCGGCGGCGACGTCTCGCAGGATCGACCGGAGTCGTTCCGCGCGCGTGGATCGGACGCGCCGTCCGTCTGTCCGTTCCCGTGAGACGGATCGGTCGCGCCTAGAATGCGTACTCGAAGCCGACCAGTGGGATCACGTTGCTGCGGAAGCCGTCGTCGTTGAGCGGGATGATGACGTTGCCGAAGGCGAACAACGAGTCGCGCCAGAGCGACACGCGACCGCCGACGGCGAAGTCGTAGTAGCTCGGGCGCCCCACGTCGAGGCCGAAGAGCGGCTTCACGCTGGCGTGCCCCGGCCCGCCGCGCACGAAATCGAACGTGCCTGGCGCGGCGTAGCGCTGGAAGGCCTCGCGGCCGAGGAACGCCACGCCGAGCGTGACACGATCGGCGATGGCGAGGTCGAGGCCGAGGCCCCAGCGTGCCTGGCTGTCGGCGGCGTCGCTCAGGTTCACGTCGACGGCGGCGTTCACGTAGCCCTGCAGGCGGAATTTCCAGCCGATGGGAATCTGACGCGTCGATGCGTACAGCGCGGGAGACACCTCCCAGTCGCCGGTTCCCTGGAAGTCGTCCTGGCTCCCCGCGGGGGCGCGCAGAATGAGGCCGGTGGCGACGTCGCCCCAGGCGCCAGACAGGAAGCGATACTTGCCGCGCAGGAAGATGTCGCCGACGCCGAAGTGCGATCCGCCCTCGACCGCGCGCTGTGGACGCGCCAGCGACCCGGACTCCTGCTGCAGCAACGCGTTGAACGCGAGGCGACTGGCGATCAGCGGAATGGTCAGGTTGAGCTCGATGTCGTCCGACAACCCATACGTGACGTTGTTGATGACCTGGTTCGTCTCCAGGTCGAGACGGACCCGCGGTACCGTGTAGAGCGCCCGGCCGCCGGAGCCGGGCTCGCGGATCGGCGGCGAGGTGTCGTGCAGGTCGTCGAGGTCCTTGCCGTCGATCGTGTCGAAGCGGACGTGCTGGTAGCTCAGGTTGAAGTTCCAGCGCCCGCGTCCGATGGGCCGAGCGCGCTCGAGCAGCAGCTGGCCCAGGATCTCGGTGTCACGCACGAAGGCGCCGCTGGCGGGGTCGAAGGTGAACGTCACGCCGGGCGAGGCCGACGTCAGCGGGAACGAGCGGCCGACGGCCTCCGCCATCGCCTCGCCGGTGGCGCGGGTGACGGGCGTGCTGTGCATGGTGTCCCGGAACGAGTCGGCGCCGGCGCTCGTCGCACCGAGCACGAGCAGCAGCAGGGCCGCGAGGCGTCTCACTTGGGATTCCTGAGGCCGGCGATCTTCCAGCCTCCGTCGGCCTTGCGCAGGACACCGGTGATGCGGACCTCGAGGTGCATCGGGCGCCGGCTGCCGGTGTCGGTGAAAGCGTCCTCGCGCGTGAAGGTGGCGAGCGCCTCGTCACCCTCGATCAGGATGTCGACGTCGAGGATGCGTACCTTGAGGTCGCCGGCCTGCTCGAAGTAGCGCTGCAACGACGTTCGCTGTGCCGCGGTCATCTCGACCTGGAGCGTCGCCAGCTGCTCGACGTCCTTCGACTCGAGTGCCACGCCATAGCGACCGAGGAGCGCGCGGATGGCCTCCTCCTCACGATCGGGCTCGAGCGCCCAGGCGAGCGAGCCGAAGCGCAGCCACGACGTGCCCGGAGCGCGATCGCCGCTGCCCTCGCTCGGGGCGGGCGCCGGGGTCGGGGGTGGCTCGGGCGGCGCGGGTTCGCCCAGGGTCTCGGCGAGCAGACGATAGGCGCTGAGCGTCTCGTTCCCACGGCTGGCCATGATCGAATCGACCTGCGCCGGCGTGGGGTCGATGCCCAGGATGCGCAGCGCCCGTACCGCGAGGTCGGTCTGCAACGCCATGAGCTGATCCTCGGGGCCGCGCACGCGCTCCCATCCTTCGAGCAGACCGGTGTCGATGTCGATCACCTCGAGCTCGAGCAGCACCTCGCCCCGGTCGACCGAGACCGTTGCCGTCAGCATCTTGCTCATGCCGAGCGACTCGGCCGCCTCGATCTCGCTGATGCCGCGCTTCTCGCGCACGAAGTCGATCTTCTGGCGCGAGAACACCTTGATGGGCGCGAACTTGCTGAGGATGGTATTGAGGCCGTCGCGCGTCAGCTCGCGCATCCACTCGGGTGCGCCGCGGCCACGCACCTCCATGACGCCGACGACCATCGGCGGCGGGACGGTCGGGCGCAGCATCTGGGCGATGCCGGCGAGGAGGAAGAGGGCCACCACGACCAGCGCGACGCGCCACGCCCGCGCGCGCGACCGCGGCGCAGGTGGATCGGCGACGACCGGAACGGGCGCGGGTACGATGGCCGGTGCCTGCATCGGCGCGGGCGCCGGCAGGGTGCCGCGCAGCAGCACCTGCCCCGGGTTGCCGTAGAGGACGAACGACAGCCACGTCGGCGATCGCACGCTGCCCGGGTCGTCGCGACACGTGCTGCGCGCCGCCCGCAGTGCCTCGCCGATCGACACCGGCTCGAGGACACGACGGTAGAACGCCTCGGCGAGCGTGGCCGCATGGCGATCGCCGACATCGCTCAGCGTGCCGACGACGGCGGCGGCGCCGCCGAACAGGAAGCCGTGTGCGACGCTCGAGACGGTGGCTTCCCAGTCGCCCACCGGCGCCGGCGCGTCGCCGCCACGCGCGCTGGCGCAACCATTCAGGAACACCAGCGGTCGCCCGGCGACGTTGGCTTCGATCAGGGCGGCGGAGAGCGGCTGCTCGCCCGCGAGCAGCAGCGCCGGCGCACCGTCCGCCGCGGTGACGACGTGGCCACAGAAGTGGATGAGGTCGAAGCCTTCGGCGAGGAGCCCGCTGACGGTATCGAACGTCGCGACGTGGTCGGCGACGCAGGTGATGTCGGCGTACGCTTCCAGGACCTCGCAGACGGCGTCGGCCTCGCGCCGCGCGAAGGGCAGGTCGCCGCGCGGATCGGCGGCAACGACGAGCGCGCGTGGCCGCGCGCGCAGCGACGGGGAGCGCGGTGCCGGCAGCGCGCGGTCGAGAACCAGCCGCTTGCCCATGGCGTAGCGCAGTCCCCAGAACTCCTCGTCGTCGTGCAGCAGCTCCCAGGGCAGGCCGGTGAGCGACGTGGTGATCAGGAGCGGCGCGCGCAGCGCGCGCAGCTGCGGACGCAGTCGCGCCGGCACCAGGGTGCGATAGAGGACGTTGCCGCGCGCGCGCGCCTCGGCGGCGAACCCGTCCCGTTCGGTCAGCCGCAGCAGCGTGTCTGCGCTCTGGACGAGCGCGCGCAGCGTGGCCTCGTCGATGGCCTGGCGGAACTCCTCCTGCAGCGGCTCGCCGAGATCCTGATCAGGGAGGTCGAGCCGGAAGCGGAGACCGCCGGCGGTGGGCTCGATCGAGAGCGTCGCTATGGCGCGCATCTTCAGCCGGAGCGCCAGCGCGTCCCGGCCGATGCCGCGGCGTCGCGTGCCCGGCTGCCCGCGCCGCACCCGGGGGGAGGGGCGCACGAGGGACGACGGGGTCTCAGGCCTGCATGGTCGAGCACGTAGGTCGTCTCGGTGCTGGGCACCTAGCATCGTACAGGCCGTGGGTCCACTCGGTGGACGGCGAGGTTCACGTCGCGTGACCACCGCTCGGACCGATCACACGGTTCGCTCGACGTCGAAAGGCAGGGTGAAGCAGCGCGACTGGCCACGGTCGTGCAGCTCGAGCACGTACTGACCGGGGCGGATGCCGCGCACCCGCACCGGTTCGTCGCCGCGCAGCGTGTGTCGTGCGACGAGCGCGGCAGGGTCGGTGGCGCAGTCGCGGAGATGAACGGAGAGAGCGGCATCGTTGCCGCCGGTGACGTGCAGGGTCAGGCCGACGAGATCGTCGCCTTCGGGCTCGAGTGACAGCTCGGCCCAGAGGCCGGCCTCCGGAAGCGCGAACTGCACCTGCCGGCCGAGCGCGGGAACGCCGGGGAGGGGAGCCACCGACGCATCGCCGCGCACGGCCGCTGCGGGTGCAGGCAGGAGGGAGACCAGGAAGCCCTCGGGAACGACGGTGAAGGTCGCAGCCGCACGACGGACCCCGACCACCATCCGGCCCATTACCTCGCGGACGGATTCGCCGGCGCGGGCCGCGGCGTCCTGCCATCGCGCGGCGGCGGGGGCGAACAGGGGCGGGCCGTAGGCCAGGCCGGCGGCCTCTGCCTCGACGGCGACGACCTCGGCGGCGCGCTCGAGGCAGCCATGGCACCACGAGAGATGGCTGGTGAGCTCGGGCTCGGCGACGCGCAGGGCCGCGATCGAGGTGTCGGCCAGGAGGTGGAGGCGGTCGCGGACACCGTCGCAGCCATAGAGGGAGGCCATGCGGTC
>DASYLJ010000047.1:0-19865 GCA_036009625.1 Binatia bacterium | reverse complement strand
GCTGCGCGCGGCGTTCGCACGGCACCCCCCGCCCCTTTTCCCCGCAGCGCGTGCTCACGACGCGCTCGCTCGGCGGTCGTCTGCCTCCGGCCGACCCCGCACCCACGGGCGGCGGAAACGCTACGCGCGGTGGCCTGCTTCGTTCAGTCTTCTGTCGAGGTCGAAGGCGGCGCTGATGAGGGCCAGGTGGGTGAATGCTTGGGGGAAATTGCCGAGGTGTTGGCCTCTGGGGCCCAGCTCTTCGCCGTAGAGGCCCAGATGGTTGGCGTAGCCGAGCATCTTTTCGAAGAAGAAGCGGGCTTTGGGGAGATCGCCCATGCGGGAGAGGCATTCGACGTACCAGAAGGTGCACATCGAGAAGGTGCCCTCCTGGCCCGTGAGGCCGTCGGCGGTGGCGTTGGCGCCGTCCAGGATGCGGTAGCGGTAGACCAGGGAGTCGCTCACCAGGTCCCGCTCGATGCGCCGCAAGGTCGAGATCCAGCGTGGATCGGTTGGGGAGATGAAGCGCACCAGCGGCATCAGCAGGCTGGCGGCGTCGACCTCGGTGGTGCCGGCGTGCTGCATGAACGATTCGTGCTCGGTGCTCCAGAAGCGCGTGAAGATGTCGCCGTAGATCTGGTCGCGGACGTCATGCCAGCGCGCGATGGGGGCGGGGAACGAGCGCTTGGTGGCGAGACGGATGGCGCGGTCGAGTGCCACCCAGCAGAGCACGCGCGAGTAGAGGAACTCCTTGCGGCCGCCGCGGACCTCCCAGATGCTCTCGTCGGCCTGCTGCCAGTTCGCCATCACCCACTCGATCAGCCGGACGAGGTCCTGCCACAGGTCGTGCGAGATCGGCGAGCCGTACTTGTCGAAGAGATAGACGGCGTCCATCAGCTCGCCGTAGATGTCGAGCTGCAGGTGGTGGGCGGCGGCGTTGCCGATGCGCACCGGTCGCGAGCCCATGTAGCCGCCGAGATGGTCGAGCGATTCCTCGGCCAGCGAGGTGCGTCCGTCGAGACCGTACATGATCTGCAGCGAGCCGTCGGGCGGGAGCTCGCGGCAGCGGGCCTCGATCCAGCGCATGAATGCGCCCGCCTCGTCGGTGAAGCCGAGCCGCATCAGGCCGTACAGCGTGAAGGACGCGTCGCGGATCCAGGTGTAGCGATAGTCCCAGTTGCGGATGCCGCCGATCTGCTCGGGCAGCCCGAACGTCGGCGCGGCGATGATCGAGCCGTGCTCGCGCGACGTCAGCAGCTTGAGCGTCAGCGCCGAGCGATCGACGGCCTCCCGCCAGCGACCGCGATACGTCGCGCGGCCGATCCAACGCCGCCAGAAGTTGACCGTGTCCTTGAACGCCTCGGCGACGTAGTCCGGTCGTCCGCACGGCGTCTCCTCGCCCGGACGCATCTCCTCCAGGACGAACGCCGCGGTCTCTTCCGCGCGTAGCGTGAACTCCGCCACCGCGTCGCCGTCCTCGATGCGCAGCGGCACCGTGGTGCGCAGCCGCAGCGCAAGGGGCGCGTCGCCGCGTGATCGGAACAGCACGCCGTCGGGCGTCCGCTCCACGGTGTGCGTGCCGCGTCCGTAGTCGAAGCGCGGCGCGCAGCGCATGCGGAACCGCACCTCGCCGCGGACGGTCTTCGCCCGTCGCACGACGTTGTGGGCGTGGCCTGCCTCCTCCACCGGCATGAAGTCCGACACCTCGGCGACGCCGTCGTCGGAGAGGAAGCGCGTCAGCAGGACGTTGGTGTCGGGCAGGTAGAGCTGCTTGTGGGCGGCGTGGTCGAAGACCGGGGCCAGCTGGAAGATGCCGCCGCGCTCGTGGTCGAGCAGTGCCGCGAACACCGACGGCGAATCGAACGACGGCGCGCACATGAAATCGATGGCGCCGTCGGTGGAGACGAGGGCGACGGTGTTGAGGTCGCCGATCACGCCATGGTTCTCGATGGGCTGCTGGTCGGCCCGGAGATCTTCGCCCATGGGTCCGGGACCCTAGCACGGGTCGCGGTCTCGGGGACGGGGGGGCGTCACGCGGGCTCGGCCAGCACTTCGCGGTCGAGACGGAGCGCCTCACCCACCGACCAGGCCTGGAACGGACAGCCGCCGGGCGTGAAGGGCGGATCGCCGTCGGCCACCTCGGTGACGTGGCCGAGGCCGGCGATGTCGCGACTGGCGAGCAGCGGCTCGAGGAATCGTGTCCGTGCCTCGCGGCGCGCGGCGGCGGTGTCGCCGCGTACGCGGACCCATGCCTCGACGAACGGCCCCACCAGCCACGGCCACGCCGTGCCCTGGTGGTAGGCGCCGTCGCGCGCGGTCGAATCGCCACGATAGTGTCCAGTGTAGCCGGAGGAGCTGGGTGCGAGCGTCCGCATGCCGAGCGGCGTCCACAGCTGTACCTCGACCGCGTCCACCACGCGCCGCGCGCGCTCGCCGTCGAGCACCGCGACCGGCAGGCCGCCGACGGCAAATATCTGGTTCGGCCGGAACGTCGCGTCGGCGGTGCCGGCCTGATGGTCGACGTCGACGACGTCGTAGAGGTGACCGCCGTCCGCGTACCAGAACCGTTCGACGAAGCTCGCCTGCGCGCGCGCCAGCAGCGGCGTCCAGCGCGGCGAGAACGCCGCCGCGATCGATAGCGCGTTGAGCCACAGCGCCTGGATCTCGACGGGCTTCCCGATCCGCGGCGTGACGACGCGATCGCCGACGCGCGCGTCCATCCACGTCAGCTGCATGCCGGGCTCACCGGCCGCCACCAACCCGTCCCGATCGACGTGGATGTGGTGGCGCGTGCCCGTCGCGTAACCGGTGACGATGGTCTCGACCGCGCCGCGCAGCGTGCGGGCATCACGCGGCGGCACGTCGGGATCGCGTTGCAGCAGCTCGTGCACGGCGACGACGAACCACAGCGAGGCGTCGACGGCGTTGAACTCCGGCGTCTCGCCGGTGTCGGGAAAGCGGTTCGGGAGCATGCCCTCGGACACCGTGCCGGCCCATTCGAGGAGAATGCTGCGCGCCTCGTCGAGACGACCGGTGGCGAGGCAGAGCCCGCGCAGCGCGATGAACGTGTCGCGTCCCCAGTCGGTGAACCACGGGTACCCTGCGATGACGGTGCGGCCCTCGCCGCGACGCACCAGGTACGCATCGGCAGCGCGGTGGAGCGGCGTGGCGAATGCCCCTCGTCGCACACGCTCGGCGTCGCGCATCGCGGTGGGATCGACATCGTCGTTGCGCGTGCCGAGCAGCAGCGTCGCCTCGCCGGCGGACAGGTCCCACACCAGCTCGCCCGGCGAGGCCAGGTCCTCGACGCAGTCGAGGCCGCGCGCCTCTTCGGCCGTGTAGAGAAACGTCTGGTACCAGTCCGGCGCGTGGCGATAGCCGCCGTTGGTGTGGGCGACGACGGCGGGGACGCCCGGATACGGGTTCCACGCGATGCAGTGGTCGTGGACGTCGGCGTCGAAGCGGAAGCCGGGATTCTCGTGATGGAGCGAGTGGTAGTCGCGTCCCGACAGCAGCAGGCGCACGCGCAGGCGGACGTTCGGCTGCGGCGTCAGGAGCCGCCACGAGACCAGCGTCGCCGGCATTCCGGGGCGCACGAGGATCTCGTGGACGAGGCGCGTGCCGTCGGGCAGCGCGATCGTCCACGTTGGCCACGGGTCGGGGGTGAACGCCTCGTGGTGGGAGGCGCCGGCCGGCCACACGACGTCGGGCTGGTAGCGCTGCGACGTCAGCGGGAAGGTGCCGCGGGACGTGTCGATCCAGGCCTCGAGGCCGTTCACCAGCACCATGCGGCCGGTGGGTGGGGCCGTCGCGACCAGCAGCAGCGCGTGGTAGCGCCGCGTGCGGATGCCGTCCACGGTGCCCGACGCGAAGCCGCCGAGGCCATCGGCCTCGAGCCACTCGGCGTCGTGCGGCGGAGCGGGCGGCATCGTGCGCCTTCAGATGCCCTCGTGGCGGCGCATGTTTCAACCACCCGGTTGACCGCGTCGCCGAGGCGGGCAAAAGACGCACGCATGATCAAGATCGCGCTGCTGCTCGCCACGGCCCTCGCCATTCCCGTCGCACGGGCAGCCGACCTGCCGCCGCCCAAGCCCACCGTGCCCTACAGTGCCACGTACAAGACCAACGCCGACGAGAAGAACGACGGCGGGCAGGTGCTGGCCGAGGGCGACACCATCATCGTGCGGGTGTCGGGGCCGCGCTATCGGCAGGAGTCGCAGATCATGCGGCGCGAGGTCGTGATCGTCGACGAGGAGAAGAAGCAGGGCCTCGAGTTCGTGCCCGGCAATCCCCGCAAGTCGGCGACCCGCTTCCCCATCGCGGGAGGTGGCAACCCGTACATCGCGGGTCGTTCGGCACTGGCGACGGAGGCTCCGAAGGTCATCGGCACCGACAAGGTGGCGGGCCAGTCATGCACGGTGTTGCGCTACGGCGATCCGGAGAAGCAGGGCATCGCCGCCTGCGTCACCGATCAGGGCATCGTGGTCAAGGCGCGACTCAAGGGCCCGAACGGCGAGCGCACGATGGAGGCGGTGGCGGTGACGGTCGGGCCGCAGGACCCGTCGATGTTCCTGCCACCGGCGGACTTCAAGGTGATCGAGGACAAGGTGCCAGACAAGGCGGGGTGAGGTGCGGGGCGGGCAGCCCGCCCGCACCGTCACCTCCACGATGTCAGAACTGCGACGAGAGCAGCACCGCGTGAACGATCTCGGTGACGGTCACCGTGCCACTGCCGTCACGGTCTCCCGAGGGACAGGCTGAGAGGGGCTGCTGGCCGAGGACGATGTTGGTCAACGTCACCAGATCGGTGATGCCGACATGGTAGTCCGCATTGCAGTCGCCAGGATAGGCGTCGCCGGGAGCGTGCGGCGCGTTCGCCGGGTTGACCGTGAACTGCAGCGTGCGTAGCGGTTCGACGTCGCTGAGCCCCGTGATCGCGGACAGCTTCTGCGATGCGTGGAGCTGGACCCGGACGGTATGCACTCCGGCCACCGCCTTCCAGAATCCGGACGCCCTCACCTTCGTCTGGTTCGCTCCGATCGACGGGAAGCCGCCGGTGGAGATCAAGCCGATCGTGAAGGGGGTGAACGGGTAGCAGTTGCTGTCGATGCACCACGTGAAGATCGTGGCGTTCTGAGTGTAGGTGTCGAAGCTCGCGATCGCCCCCGGATCGACGTCCGAGAGCGCGGCTCCCTGGATCGTGATGGGCAGGTCGAACCAGAGGACGTCGCCCGCGCGCGGCTGGGTGAACGAGGGATCGATGGTGCCGAACGTGACCGTCGGGGCGTCCTGGTAGTTGAGCGTGCCTTCGGCGCAATTGTTGTCCGCGAAGAGATCGGCCGGATCTGCCGCATTGAAGGTGAGGCATACCCGGACCGTATGCGTGCCGACCGGCGCACCGCTCGGTATCGATGCGGTGACGGCCATCGACGGTTGGCTGATCTGGATCGAATGGGCGGTGGTGACGACGGTGTCGACGGTCGCGTCGGAGCCGTAGTCCCAGCTGGCGACGATGTTGAAGCTCCGACTCCCCGTGAGCCCTGCCGGGTTCATCTTGAAGACGGTCGTCGTCATGGTCGGCGTGTGCGCGCCGGTGCCGAAGCGATACGCATCGAGGCGCTGCGCGGATCGCCCGAACTGCTGAAAGCGGAGGCTCGCCGACAGGTCGAAGTTCTTGGGTTCGTACACGAGCGTCTTCCCGTGTGCGGCGAGGGCGGCGTCCAGGTCGCCGACGAACTCCCACCAGTTGAGAAGGGTATGGCCGATGTAGCTCAGGTTGTTGTTGCGCCCGGGCATCCACTGCTTCCACCACATCTGATAGGCGATGTTGCCGACCTCGAACGGATTCCCGGAACTGGTCTGACAGCTCCAGCCGCCGGTCGCAGGATCGCACGAGGTCGATCGCGTACGACCCGTCCCGTCGGGTCGCCAGTCGGCACAGTTCGTGACGACGGCGTTCGGGTTCGTGTAGAAGTAGTCGTTGAAGCCTTCCGAGTTCGGCGGGAAATGAGTGTTGCCGCAGCTCGTTCGACCCCAGCCGGCAGGGATGACGTTCGCCTGGCCAACCGTGGAATAGGGGGGCTTCGAGAACCGTTCGAAGAGGCCCCGGTCGACGAAGGGAAGCAAGTCTTCCAGATGGTGTCCGAAGGTGTGGGTGTCCATGTTGAACCCCGGGGCGTTGTACTCGTAGACCGTGTACGAGTGACTGCACACCGGCAGATCGAACTGGTCGGAGTCGCAGTTGGCGTTTCCGAAGCACCCGTAGCCCGGCGAATTCCAGTAGCTCTGCGACAGCGTCCCCATCGAGCCGACCGATTCGACCGGAGCCACCTCGTCGGTGTGGTACATCTGCAACCACACTTCCCTGATCCCGAGCTGGTCGACGTAGTGGCAGATATTGCCCGCGCCGGTGACGGGGGCGAGCACCCCGCTCGGTGAGCGCCGGTAGGCGGGACCGCTGGTCAAGCCATTGGGGCCGAAGATCTTCGCGTGATCGGCACGTCCCAGCGTCACCGGGCCCGACTCGGGATCGGCGCCATTCGGTACCTGTCGCACGGGCACCGGCTGCAGGAACGTCAAGGAATGCTGACTGGCGATGAAGTAGTCGAGCGACGGAATCGACTGGCCGTCGTGGCGATATGTCGCGGCGATGTCCCGCGCGACCGCCTGCTGCTGTGTCGCTGCGAGCGTGCCGGTGAGATCCAGCTGGGTCGCGGTCTGACCGACGATCGGGTTGGCTGGGTCCGTGACGCCGAGCCGGACGAAGTCGACCGTGCCGTCCGGCTTGACCGGCAGGAATTTGATCAGGAGCACCGGAACGGGGATCGGGCTGGCCACGTGGCGGGACGCCACCACGGCGAAGCTCGCGGTGGCGGCAGGGCCTTCGTTCGCGCCCGCGTTCACGGCCTGCACGTCGATCTGGTAGCTCCCGGCGATGATGGCCGCGTGGTCGACGTCGCCCGGCGCTACGGTCAGGTACCCGTCCGACGTGCTGCGGCTGAAGACAATGGTCGCCCCGCGGCGCAGTGTGAAGACGTAGGCGCGGCCGGGGAGCGGGTCCTTCACGTGGAAGGGATACCGGCCGCCGAGATCGTACTTCTGGTTGGCGACCGGATAGGCCAGCGCGGTGGGCGGAGGATCGCACTGCGCGTCGGCCAGGGATGCGATGGTGACCGGAGCAGCGATCGAAGCGAGCAGGACGAGAGTGAACCGAAGGGCACTCCTCGAGCCGGTGAAGCGCATCGTCGTGGCCTTTCCCGCCGTTGTCGCCCGCGCTCGCGGCCGCTCGGCGAACCGTGGCCGCAAGCGCGTTCCGGACGGACGGTGACGCTCCGACGATGGCGGCCATCATCCCCGGAGCCAGAAAACCGGCAGCTACTTACGAGATGAACGAAGCGGCTGTCAAGACATTTTCGATATGCCAATGCACCGCGCGACCGCGTCACTCCGGCCGTTGCGTGGGGCGATCGTCGGGTGCCATTCGCGCGCGGGTGGCCTCCAGCGTGGCGGGGTCGGCCGCGGCGACGTTCCGCTGCTCACCGGGATCCTGCGCCAGATCGAACAGCCAGGTCGTGCCGTGCTCGCTCTCGACGAGCTTGTGAGTCGGGGTGCGCAGCCCCGTGAGCTCCTCGCCGAACAGCAGCGTCCCGAGTGACAGCTCGCCCTGACGGGAGGCCGGCAGGGCGAGCAGGTCGGTGCCGGACCACGTTGTCGGCGCCGCGGTCCCGCCGCGCGCGATGATGGTCGGCGCCACGTCCAGCACGGTCGTGAGGCGATCGACGGTTTCGTGAGCGGACGGGGCGATGACCAGCGGCACGCGCAGCACCTCCTCGTACAGCGTTCGTCCGTGCTCGACACCACCGTGATCCCAGAACTCTTCGCCATGGTCGGCGGTGAGCAGCACGATCGTGTCGTCGTCGAGCCCGCGTGCCGCGAGGCCGTCGAGCAGGCGTCCGATCTCGCGGTCGACGTACGTGACGTCCTCGCGGTAGAGCGCGCGGAGCTGTGCGCGTTCGGCGGGACCCGGACGAAACTCGCCGGCGCGGAGCCGGCCGACGGACGAGAAGGGCGCCTCCAGGCTGGCTTCACCCTGGAGCGCCATCAGGTCGAGGGTCAGGCTGGTCGATGCGCCGTCGCGATCGCCGTACGGCGCATGCGGATCGAGGAAATGCACCCACAGGAAGAACGCGCCCGGCGGCCGACGATCGAGCCAGGTCTCGGCCCGCGCGCGGACGGTGGCGGCGCGATCGTCCGGCAGCCACCGCGGCGCCAGCAGCCGGGCGACGCGGACCGGAACCGTCTGCGCCATCCCCCGCACCGCCTCGCCTTCCATCGTGACGTTCTCGAAGGAGCAGAAGCCGGTATCGATGCCGTAGCGCGAGGTCAGGAATGGATTCGTCACGACGGCGTGCGTGCGATATCCCCGCGCCCCCAGGATGCCAGCCACGGTCACGGCGTCACCACGAAGCCCGGTCTTGTCGAGCAGCGAGCTCCACGAGCGGCTGCGCCCGGCGCCGTGGACGCTCACCGGCACGCCGCTCAGGAGCGATGCGACGGACGGTAAGGTCCATGGCGCGTCGGTGACGTGTTGCGTGAATTCCGTGCCTCGCGCTGCCAGCCGTCGATACGACGACATCGTGCGCGCGTCGTCGAGACGCAACGAGTCGATCGTGATCAGGAGCAGGTTCGGGCTTCCCACGGCGGAGGTTTCGGCGCACGGCCCGGTGCCCCCGCCGAAGGCGGCCATGCCGCTCGGCGCGGTCACGGCGGTACCGAGAATCATCAGCGCGGCCGTGGCGCCGCTGGCGATCCACCGCCGGTGCGGTGCGCCGTCGTACAGCCACCGCGCCACATCGCGTGCGAGCCGTGCCAGGGCGACGGCGACCAGCGCGGTGCCGAGGCCGAGCGCCATGAGCGCCGCTGCGGAGAAACCCGCGAGCCATGCGTCGGCGAGCAGCGTCAGGGCCCAGGCACCCGTGACCACGGCCGCAGCGATCGCCTCGCCGCCGCCCGCACGACCCCGGCCGAGAAGCGCCGTGACGATGCCGAGTGACAGGGCGCAGCCCACGTCGGCCAGGATCGGCCCCAGCACGTACCCGAGGCGATAGACCGCGTGTGCCGGATCGGGGCTGCTCGCGAGCGTGATCAGGACGTCGCCGACACCGACCGCGACGCCCGCCGCCACGGCCGCTGCGATCGCAGGCCCGGCGCGATTCATCGCACCTCACGGCCATCGAACCCGGGCTCATCGGTGCCGAAGATCCGGTCCCAGATCGTGGTGTATCCGCCGAAATGCCAGCGTCCGCCGGAGGCATGGTGGCGGTCGTGGTAGGCCGGCGTCACGAACCACTGCGACGGCCACCGGCGATACCACCACGTCGGGGCGGGATCGTGGCCGAGGTGCACCACGACGCTGCTGAGGCCCGCGTAGGCGCTGATCACCAGGACGCTCGTCAGGTGGAACGACACCGCCATCAACATCAGCGGCAGGAATGCGCCCGTCGCGATGGCCTCGACCGGGTGGAACGAGAACGCGGTGAGCGGCGTGGGCGTCTGTGAACGATGATGGACCGCGTGCACCCAGCGATACGGGAATGGCGCATGGAGGAGGCGATGGACGACGTAGAAGTATGCGTCGAATGCGACGAAGTAGGCGAGGAACTCGCCGGCGACGCGTCCCGGTGTCACGGCGCCCGTCGCGAAACGGATCCATCCGCGCTGGGCCAGCAGGACGGTGGTGATGCCGATCGCCGCCCCGATCGCGAGCGTCCCCGTCGCGTAGACGAGCTCGTGCACGACCACGCCGCGCCGAGGCGTTCGGTGCTGCACGCGCCAGCCCGGTGCCAGCACGCGCAACAGCGCGAACGTCACGATGCCGCTCATGAGCAACAACGCGTGCCCCGCGACGATCGTGCCGCCCCACGACAGGGCGAGCGGGTTCACGAGCATGGCCGGCGCTTACCAGACCCATGCCGAGCTGACCATGGCTTTCGCCGCCGTCGCATTGCTTGACCGATTCGATGCATGCTCGCTACGGTTCGCGTCGCTGGTGAACCCGCATCTGCTGTTCTGGACGCTCGGATGTGCCACGGGGTTCGTGGCTGGCTGCGTCGTTCTGCGCGCCCGCGGCGCCCTGCGGCTCTCCACGCTGCTGGCGCTCGGATGGGCGTGGGGCGGGCTTCTCGTAGGAGCGAAGCTGCACTATCGGCTCGAAGGGATGAGCGTCGCCGACGCGTTGTGGCTGACGCCGGCCGAAATGCTGACGGCCGGGATGCGCCTTCCCCTCGGTCTCCTGGTCGGTGGCGTGCTGGCCGGCGGATGGTGCCTGCTGGTGGGAGCGCCATGGCGACAGACGGGCGATGCGCTGGCGGTGGCGGCCTCGGTGGCCATCCCGATCGGACGCATCGGCTGTCTCGCGAACGGGTGCTGCACGGGCGGGGTGTGTATCGCGTGGCCGACGTGGCTCTGTACGCGGTACGGCCCCGGCACCGAGACGTACGCGATGCAGCTCGGGCAACGACTCATCTCGTCGTACGACGCCGTCTCGTTGCCCGCGCACCCGCTGCCCATCTACTTCGCCCTGGCGTCGCTCGTCACGCTGGCGGTGCTCGTCGTCATGCTCCGTCGCGGCGCGCCGCCGGGCGCACTGTTGGCCGTGTTCTGCGTCGTGCGTCCCGCGACCAAGCTGGCGCTCGAGCCGCTCCGTGCCACGCCCCGCCCGCAGCTGTTGATGGTGGGCATTCCGATGACGGTGCTCGTGGTGACGTGCGTGGTGCTGGGGGTGCTTGCCGTTCGCCGGCGCGCGACGACGATCACCACACCAGCGTCATCGCCGCCATGCTGACGCCCGACGAGCCACCCAGGGCCAACACGCGGGCACCAGGGGCGAGGGCACCGGCGTCGAGCGCCTCGCGCATCGCGAGCGGCAGGCTCACCGTGCTGGTGTTGCCGAAGCGCTCCACCGTGCTCCAGATCTTCGGCCCGGGGTGACGGCCGTCGCCGAGGTCGGCCATGCCGGTTTCGACGAAGCGCTTCGATGCCTCGTGGCAGAGGACCAGGTCGAGATCGTCGTAGCCCCACCCGGTGCGCTCCATGGCCGCGGCCATCGTCGGCGGCATCATCGCGAGGCCCACCTCGAACAGCTCGCGACCGTGGCAGAGAAACCGGAGGTCGACCGTGCTGCCGCAGATTTCGCAGGCCTGCGTCGTCGGCCGGAAGCGTCCCCCGACCGCGAGCGCCCAATGGCTGCCGTCGCTGCGTACGACACGTTCGCGGAAGCCGCGATCGGGATCGTCGCTCGGTTCCACCAGGAGGGCTCCACCGCCGTCGCCCACCACCAGACCCGCCACCGACTGCATCACCTCGTCGGGCGTTCGCGCCCGCCAATTGATCGAGATCGTGGCCCGTTCGCCGGTGGTGATCAGGACGCGCCGCGCCTTGCCCGACTGGATGAGCGCGTCGGCCACGTCGAGCCCGTCGATGACGCCGTTGCAGGCGTTGGTCAGGTCGAACACGCGCGCGTTGGTGGCGCCGACCAGGGCCTGGACCACGTTCGACGTGGCGGGCTCTATGAAGTCGCGCGTGATGCCGCAGAACAGGAGCGTGTCGACGGTGTCGGCCGCGACGCCGGCCGCATCGAGGGCGCGCCGCGCCGCCGCACCGGCGAGATCGCTCGGCCGCACGTCCGGCGCCGCCCAGCGGCGCTCACGGACTCCGGTGACGCGCTCGAGCCATCCATTCGCGAATCCCAGTGCCGGAAGTCCGGCGCGCTCCTCCACCTCGGCGGTGGTGACGACCTGCTCCGGCAGGTCGACGCCGACGCCGGTGATACGGGTCCGTGATCGCCGTCCATCGTCATTGAGCATGTGAGCGTCCTTCCTGTGCTGCGTAGCTGGTGTCCGCCGCGAACGTGACGTCGGGTGCAGGCGTGCGGACACCCGCACGGGGGTCGAACTCGGGGCGGATGGTGCCGAAGACGCGATCCCACAGCGTCGTGTAGAACCCGAGGTTCCCGACGCCCGTGGCATGGTGCGCGTCGTGATAGCGCGGCGTGACGTACCACCGTGTCAGTCGGGCACGGTGCCACCACGACGGAAAGGGATCGAACCCGAGGTGCGCCAGTAGACTGTTCGTGACCGCGAACCCGCTCATGACGAATACCGACGTCAGGTGGAGCGGCACGGAGAGCATGAAGAGCAGCAGGAACGATCCCGTCATCGTCGCTTCGATGGGGTGTGACGAGTAGGTCGTCACCGGGTTCGGACGCACCGAGCGGTGATGCACACGGTGGGCGAGGCGGAAGAGCGGTGGGCGATGGAGCAGCCAGTGCGTGCCATACGCGTACAGGTCGTAGCAGACGAAGTAGAGCGCGAACTCGCCGAGGACCGTCGCGGGCGAGGCGGGGTCGAGGCGGAGCGTGATGAGGCCACGTTGGATCGACGCGACCGTGATCGTCGTGATGACTCCGCCGACGAGCAGCGTCAGCAGGGCGCATCGCCATTCGTACGCGCGCACGTCGCGCCGCGCCGCGGCGGGCTGCAGGGGCCGCAGGCGGAGCACGCGGTGGCAGACGGCGGCGACGACGAGCATGGCGAGCAGGACCGCGAGGTTGCCGGCCATGCCGCGAAGGCCCCATCCGACCGCCAGCAGCGCTCCCGTCATGCCACGCGCTCTCCGTCGTGCGTCGGCCGGCCGATGCGTGCGGTCACGGAAGACATGACATGCCGGCTTTAGTGCGGTCGGGCGGCATTTGTCCATAGCCAGGTCCCATCTGGCGGCGCGTGGCTCGCACAGCAGGAGACGAAAGTACGCCAATTGCTACTTTTCTCTTGACGGACGCCAAGTGCTAGCGCTAAGGGGGCCGCCTCGACGCTCGGTCGACGACTTGGAGGGAACACCCATGGGGCGGACACGAACGGGACTGCTGCTTGCCTTCCTCAGCTCGGTGACGGTCGCGTCGGCGGCACCGCCGACCGGGTTCACGTGGCTGAGCCAGCTGACGCCACTCAACGTCGGCCCCAACCCCCCTGCACCGCAGATGCAACTCGACCACAACTTCCTCGGTGGTCCGATCGGCGTGTGGGACCATGATGCCGGCCTGGGGCTCGGGATGCAGGCGGACTACAGCGCCGTGTACGGTCTTGGCCAGGAGTGCACGCGCTTCCAGGCGGCCGTCGGCATCGACGATGCGGCCGGGGCCACCGGCAACGCCACGTTCGACGTGTTCGCGATCTACGACACGAATTGGGAGCCGGTCGCGGGCGGCAGCGGCACGGTGACCGGCCCCGGCCCGTGGGCGCGCCTCGACCTCGACGTGCGCGGCGCGAAGCGGCTTCGCCTGCGCACCCATGACGGTGGCGACGGCACGACCGGCGATCTCGTCGATTGGGCCGACGCGCGGCTGCTCTGCGGGCCGACGCCGGAGGCCCTCGCGATCTTCGGGCCGCGGACGGGATTCACCAACACGTGCGTCGGGCCGTACACGGTGGTGGCCAGCGTGGCTGGCGTGCCCATGCCGCAGATCGCTCCGTTCTCCGTGGCGATCACCACGGCGGGGAATCTCAACGGCACCTTCTACACCGATGCGTCGTGCACGGCGGCGGCGGGCACCAGCGTGACGATCCCAGCCGGTGCATCGCGGGCACAGTTCTGGGTCCGCTCACCCGGTCATCCGAGCCGTGGTGGTGGGACGTTCCAGGCCTCGGCCGCCGGCGTGCCGTCGCCCGGCAGCGTCTTCGTGGAGCTGCTCGCACCGGAGGCCCCCGATCGCCTGGTGATCCTCGGCCCCGATCGTATCCCCAGCAACGCCTGCTCGCGGTTCTCGGTGGTGCAGACCGTCGGTTCCTGGACCGCGCTCCGGCAGCAGGACACGACGGTCACGCTCACGGGCAGTTCCGGCGTCACCTTCTACGCGACGCCGTCCTGCGCAACGGCGGCATCCACGGTCGTCATCCCGACGGGACGCCGCGAGCAGGACGTCTTCGTGAAGGTCGCCGCGGACGGTGCCAAGACGCTGGGCGCGTCGGCGAACGCTCCCGGTGCGATCTCGGCCACGCCGTTCGCACTGACGACGGAGACCCGGACGCTCGGCGCGGTCGAGACACTCGTCGCCAGGGTGAATCTCTCCGATGCCTCCATCGACGCCGAGCCGGGGTGCACCGCGCCGGAGCTCGCCAGCGTCGTCTTCGACCATCCGCAGTACTCGCTGGCGCGCTTCCTCAACACGGCCTCCCGTGGCGCCGCCACCATCCAGCGGCGCGCGGGCGCGCCGGACATCGTGACGGTGTCCATCGCGGCCACCCAGGCCCAAGCCTGCGATCCGGGCCTCGTGCAGTCGCAGATCGACGCCGCGCTGGGCTCGGCCGGCGTGAACATCCAGCTCTACGACCTGCTCATCTACAAGATGCCCGCGTCCTGTTCGTTCCACTTCGGTGGCAACGGTCGGGTGTGGTCGTATCAGCAGTGTCAGACCATGAACCTGTACTCGCACGAAGCCGGGCACGCGCTGGGCTTCGGTCATGCGCCGGGTGTCTGGGAAGCCGATCCGACGTGGGACTACACCAGGGTCCGTGGTGCGACGAACGGACATCGCGCAGGCACGAGCCTCATCGACGATACCTGGGACTACTCCACGGTGATGGGATCGACACCGGTCTCGAACTATCTCGTGGTGAACGCTCCGATCGCGCTGCGTGCCGGATGGGTTCCCGCCGGCGCCGTGCAGGTCGTCACCGCGAACGGCCAGTATCAGATCGGTGTGTTCGACGCCGCGCCGGGCGCGCTGCCGCAGATACTCAAGATCAAGACCGCCAACCATGGCTGGTACTATCTCTCGTATCGTCAGCCAGTGACCGGCACGGCATCGCAGCACGGTCAGATTCCCGACTTCTATTTCCGGGGCGTCTCCGTCCATTCCGACGGCACCGGATTCACCGGGCCGGCCGGCGCGCCCGAGGACACCGACCTCACGACGAGCCGTCAGTTCGGCGTGCTGCGTGACGGCGAGGACTTCACCGATCCGGTGAACGGCATCGTGGTGCATCAGGTGAGTCATGGCGCGACGTCGGTCACCGTCGATGTGACGGTATGCGCGAACGGGTGCTGCCCATGAGTCGGTGAGACGTCACGACCCTGGGCGGTCCCCCGCCGGAATGATACGGCCCGCGTATGGAGAAATGGCTCGGGGCCGCTCTCGACTACATCCCGCGTTGGCTCGAGTTCCAGATGCGCGTCACGGCCCAGCCGGGGTGCGCCGTCGCCGTCGCGCACAACGGCAGGGTGGCCCTCGACGAGGCCTTCGGCCACGCCGACCTGACGCGCGACGTCGTGCTCACGCCGCGGCACCGTTTCCGTGTGGCGTCGCACTCGAAGAGCTTCACCGCGGCGGGCGTGATGTTGCTGCGCGAGCGCGGTCGCCTGCGGCTCGACGATGCGGTGGGGCAGTATGTCGCCGACCTGCACCCGGACGTCGCGCGGGTGACGCTCGCACAGCTGCTCTCCCACAGCGCCGGCCTCGTCCGCGATGGGGCCGACGCCGGCCAGTGGACGGACCAGCATCCCTTTCGCACGGCGGCCGAGCTGCGTGAGGACATGGCTGCCGGCACGGCCATCGAGCCCAACAGCCGCTTCAAGTACTCGAACCACGGCTTCGGGTTGCTCGGCATGGTCATCGAGGCGATCACCGGCGAGCCGTATGCGACCTGGGTCCGGCAGGAGATCGTCGACGCGGTCGGGCTCGCGGACACGCTGCCGGACGTGCCGTTGCCGCGTGGGACACCGTTCGCGCGCGGACACAGCGCGACGCTGCCGCTCGGCCGGCGCGTCGTCATTCCCGGCGACAACTCGACGCAGGCGCTGGCCGCGGCGACCGGCTTCGTCAGCACCGCGTCCGACCTGACGCGCTTCTTCGCGCAGCTGTCGCCGTCGGCGAAGAAGAGCGTGCTGTCGGTGGCGAGCCGTCGCGAGATGACGCGGGCGCAGTGGCGCGACCCGCACGCGTCGCTGGAGCGGTGGTATGGGCTCGGCACCATGTCGGGGTCGCTGGGCGACTGGGGGTGGTTCGGGCACTCCGGCGGCTTCCAGGGCTACATCACCCGTACCGCGGTCCTGCCGTCGCAGGCCCTCGCCATCGCGGTGCTCACGAACGCCACCGACGGACCGTCGCACTTCTGGCTCGATGGCGCCGTGCGCGTGTTGCGCGCCTTCGCGCGCAACGGAGCGCCGACCCGTCGCACCGCCGCCTGGACGGGACGCTGGTGGAGCCTGTGGGGTGCCGTCGACCTGCTGCCGATGCGCGACACGGTCATGGTGGCCACCCCGGCGATGATGAACCCGCTCCTGGATGCGAGCGAGGTCACGCCTGCGGGTCGGGATCGGGGTCGCATCACCCTGGCGACGGGCTTCGGCAACCACGGCGAGCCGGCGCACCTGGTGCGCAACGCGCGCGGCCGAGTGAGCGAAGTCTGGCTCGGTGGCGGCCGCCTTCGGCCCGAGGCCGCCGTGGCGCGCGAGCTCGAGCGCCGCTACGACGGCCGTCCCTCACGTCGACGAAAGCCACAGCCGCGCTAGCCGCCGCGGCGATCCGTCACAGCGACTCCACCCGCGCCGGCGTGCTCTTGTGCCACGGCGTGCCCGCGATCCAGTCGCGGTCCTCGCTGCGGGTGAGATCGTTCGGCGCGACGCCCGTCGTGGTGCGCGCACCGTCGTGGGCTGGAAAGTCGAGGCCGAGCCCGTTCGGGAGTGCGATGTGGCCGGGCTGCATCCGGTCGGAGACCTCGACCGCCACCTCCGCGCTGCCGCGTCGTGTGGACAGCTTCACGCGTCCCCCGTTGGCGACGCCGAGGCGCTGCGCGTCGTCCGGATTCATGCGCAGCGCGCCGCCACGGTCTTTCTTCCGCCACTCGGGGTTGCGGATGATGGTGTTGGCGGTGAACGAGCGGCGCTCGCCGGCCGAGAGCAGGAAGGGGAACTCGGCGCTCGCGCCCGGCGGTGTTTCGGTGGCGAGGGCGTCGAGCTCGTCGAAGAGCTCCGTCACCGCGAGCTGGATGCGACCGTTCGGCGTGCGCACGCGCTTCAACACGTCCTCCCACTCGTCGACGGCGAACACGACGGCGCTCTTGCTCGTGAGCAGCGCATCGAAGAGCGCGTCCGCCGCGTCGGGAGCGTCGCCCGTGAAGCCGGCGCGCGCGAGCGACTTCCCGTTCTTCTGTGCCGCGATCTGACAGAGCGCCCAGACCCCAGCGCCCTCCGCGAGGCCTTCGGGCAGCAGGTCGCCGATGGCGCGGTAGAGTATGGCGGGGGCCAGGCCGATGAGCTGCGGATTCGCGCCGGCGAGCTCGAAGAACTTCTCGCGGAAGGGGGTGCGGCCCTCGATCCACGCCGCGCGCAGGGCCGCGATGGCGTCGGCGGGCATGACGCCGAGCGCCTCCAGCAGCCGTGCGTGCAGCTCCGCCTCGGAGAAGAGCCCCGAGAGCGGCGGCATCAGCGCCTTCCGGAGATGGAAGTAGTTGTGCGGGAACTCGAAGTTGAAGAACGTCGCCTCGGCCTTCTCGTACTGGCTCGCCACCGGCAGCACGTAGTCGGCGAGGCGCGCGGTCTCGGTGAAGGCGACGTCGATCACCACCACGAGCTCGAGCGCTGCCAGCGCCTCGCGCATCCGCGTGCTGTCGGCGAGCGAATGGGCCGGATTGCCGCTCTCGACCAGGAGCGCGCGGAAGCGCTTCGGATGATCGGTGAGGATCTCTTCGGGAATGACGTTGCACGGCGTGAGGCCGCCGATGATGCGGGCACCCGTCACGGGCGTGCGTCGCGGCGCACCGCCGCCACCTTCCCGTCCCACCGCCAGGGGCACGAAGACGGTGGGGATGTAGGCGGCGCCCTGCTTCCCGAAGTTGCCGGTGAGGAAGACCAGCAGCTTGTGAAGATACGAGACCAGCGTCGAGTGCCGATTCATCTGCACGCCCAGGTCCTCGAAGGTGGCCATGCTCGCCGCGGCGGCGATACGCCGTGCCGTCGTGCGCACCAGGTCTTCCGGAACGCCGCACGCCACGCAGTAGTCGGTGACCGGCAGCGTCTCGAAGTGCGGCACGACGTCGGCGAGACCGTCGGCGTGGGCGTCGAGCCAGGCGCGGGCGACGAGATTCTCCTGCACCAGCACCGCCACGAGCGCCGCGAAGAGCCAGGCGTCGGTGCCGGGCTTCACCTGCAGATGGATGTCGGCGAGCTCCGCCGTCTCGGTACGCCGTGGATCGACGACGATCAGGCAGCGGGCCGGGTCCTTCGATATCTCCCGCAGCACCACGCGCGCGCGCGGGATGCTGTGCGAGAACCATGGGTTCTTGCCGACGAAGAGCGCGACTTCGCAGTGCTCGAAGTCGGCGCGCGAGTAGCTCCCCATCATCTTGTCGGCGACCCAGAACTCGCCCGTCTTCTCCTGGGCGAGGGCACTGGAGCGATGGATCGAGCCGAGCGCGGCGCGTGTGCTGCGACCGTATGCGCCCGGGAGATGGTTCCCCTGTCCGCCGCCCCCGTAATAGAAGATCGACTCACCACCGTACGTGTCGCGGATGGCGGCGAAGCGCGCGGCGACCTCACGGATGGCCGTGTCCCAGTCGATCTCCTCGAACGTGCCGTCGGCACGGCGTCGCAGGGGCTTCGTCAGGCGGTGTGGGCCGTTCTGGTAGTACTCGAGCCGCAGCGGCTTCTCGCAGGCGTAGCCCTGCGAGGTGGGATGCGCGTCGTCGCCGCGCACGCGTTGCAACGTGCGCCCGTCGGGCCCGCCCAGCTGCACCTCGATGCCGCAGTTGCACTCGCACAAGATGCAGGCGGTGGACTTCCACTCGGGGGTCTCGGCGGCGGGCGTCGGCTCCATGACGGGTCTCCTGTTTGGTTGCTTTACGCAACCATGCCCGATGATGTACATCGAGTCCATGGGTCGGAAGCGATTTGCCGACATGAACTGCGGGATCGGCCAGGCCCTCGAGGTGCTGGGCGACTGGTGGACGTTGCTCATCGTCCGCGACGCCTTCTTCGGGGCGCGCCGCTTCGGCGACTTCGAGCGCAGCCTCGGCATTGCGAAGAACATCCTCACTGCGCGGCTGCAGCATCTCGTCGATCACGGCATCTTCGACCGCATCGACGTCGGCAGCGAGGGGCAGCGCTTCGAGTACCATCTGACGGCGAAGGGCGAGGCGCTCATCACCATCCTCACCGCCATGCGCGAGTGGGCCGACGAGTGGGTGTTCGGTCGCGGCAACGAGCCGATCCTCATCCAGGATCGGGGAACGGGCCGGCGCGTCCCGAAGCTCCGCGTCACCGACGCCGACGGCCGGCCGATCTCGCGGCGTGATCTGCGGGCGGTGGCGGGTCCGGGCGCATCGCCGGAGACGCGGCGACGACTGCAGCCGCGCCCACGTCCTAGCGCCGGTCCGACGCCGCCAGCCGACGGATCGCGGCGGCGATCTCCGCACTGACGGTCGCGAGCGCGCGACTGTGTGCCGCCGCGAGGGCGTCGAAGCCCTTCACGGTGACGGCCTCGCGTGCCACCGTACGGCCGGCGATCGGATCGCCACCCTTGGTGCGATGCACGGCCCACACCGCGTCGACGAGCACCGACTGCCCGGGTACCGAATCGAACTGCTGGACGTCGATCGTCACGCGATACGTCGGCGCGAAGTTCGCGAGCGGTCCCGACACCACGTTCGGCGTGGCGAGCAGCACCTGGAGGTCGCCCGCGACGACGCGGGCGATGTTGTCGTTGAGCGGCGACGCCCAGCGGTTGAACTCGTCGACCTCGAGCCGGTTCGGGCTCGACTGCACCACGAACTGGGCGCGGTCGACGGACGCCGGAATCGCCACCGGACCGACCGTCACCGCGTAGGTGGCGGCCG
>DASYLJ010000046.1:0-13558 GCA_036009625.1 Binatia bacterium | reverse complement strand
GACGCTGACGGCACGACCGGCGCTGGCGGCACCTCGGGCGCCGGGGTCGGTCCTGACAAGGGGCAAGGCCTTCCGAGCACCAGTCGATCCACCCCAGGCTCTCCGGCTCTGGGCGCCCACGGCACCGACCCGGCCCATCCGGCAACCAAGAGCGCGGACGCCGTGACTGGCGACACTCGCCTTCCTGCGGGCACGGGTGGTACGGATCCAGGCTCGGCAACGCACCCCATGCACTGACCTCTTACGTTACGGCGTTCGCGATAGTGGAGCGCGTTTGGCCAGTCGGGGTCGAACGGGGCAGCCAGCCGTCGGAGTGACCGCGGGGACGTCATCTCCGTCCGCCATCAGCCATTTAGATTGGCGTTTCGCGCGAGAATCAGGGTAGACACCTCGCGGCGATTTCCGACACGGCACCCATGCGAGCGCCCCTGAGCCATCTGTTCGACTGCGACCACGCCGCTGGGACGGTTTCGCCCACTGTCCGGGCGCAGGTCGGTCGCGTCAGCATCGCCGGCTCGACGGTCGTCGCGGACTTCACGACTTTTTTCAGGTGGTGCTAGGGGTGACTCGACGACGACCGGTCGATCCTGCCGCCAACGACGCCGGCGCCGATGCCCGAGCGGCATACTTCGACCTGCTCATGGCCGACCGACTGCACCCCTACTGGCCGCTGATGCTCGACCTGTTCGTGCCACCACCGATCACGCTCGCTCCTGGCGAGACACCAGAGCCAACAGCGACCGGTCGAGGGCGCCGACGGGCGAAGTAAACCGACGCGACAGGCCGTGTCGACGCACCGCCCCGAGTACCTCGGTTGCCGCGGCCTGCAGCGGTTCGCTGCCCGCGCAGCGCGGCAACCTACGCAGCGTGCGATGTACCGCTACCGTCGTCCCTCCGTGTCTTTCGTCGACCCACGTGGCGGCACTCGTTCCTGGCGAGCCATAGCTTCGTCTGCAGGCCGGTCGCCGATTCGCTCAGTATCCCCGGTCTCATCGCTCAGGACTTCCTGCTCGGCTTCCAACCAATGCTCGGTGTCGCGACCCTCCGGTCGGCCATCCTGTTCCCACCGCGCATACGCTCGCGCCCTCACGCGTTCGTCACGATCCTCGTTCATCGACTCATTCCCCCACATTGATTGGCGTGGCCGAAGGTCGAGCGGCACCGTGGACGCGGACGCCCGACCCGCGGGCCACCGCCCACTACGCCGCGCGTCCAGAACGCCGTGGCGCACCAGCATCGGCTTGCGCGGCCATCTGTGCACCAAGTTCCTTGGAGCGCTCCTCACCGAGCTTCTTGTCGGCCATGGGGAACATCTCGCCCTCCTCTTCCTCGACGTGGTGCTCGATGAGCTCCTTCAGCACCGTCATCTTGGCTTCGAAGGTGTCCGCGGCGGGATCGACCTGCGGCAGCTCCGCCATGACCAGGTCGACGACGTGATGCTCTTCGTAGGCCTCCATGATCATGTCGTGCGCCTTCTTGGTCTCGATCTCCTTGACCGCCGGATAGTAGACGTCCTCCTCGAGCGAAGTGTGCAGCTTCAGCTTCTCGATGATGGTCGTCATCAGCTTCTTCCGCTGCGCGGGCGCGGTCGTGCCCTCGATCTGCTTGAAGAGCGTCTTCACTTCTCGATGCTGTTTCTTCAGTAGCTCGGTGGCCTTCATGGAACTCCTCCTGGCGGTTGTGCCGCTCAGACCGTAGCGCGACCTGATCCGCCTGCAATCCCCAATCGCCACAGGGCAGTCGAACGCCTTGCGCTGCGCGAGGTCCGCGATCTTCATGCCGCAGGCAAGGTCCGCCTCGGTCCCTCCCTTGGGCGACCGGGCACAACGAACCGGAGCGCAGCTGCCCGTCCGTCACGCTCCGGCGCTTCTTCGACCAAAGCGGCTCCGCACCGCCACGCAGGGGGCGCGTATGACGATGACCCGAGCCGCGTGAACTGCACACCGCGCGCGACAACTCCGCCCGAAGCCTATACTCAGGGCAATCGCGGAACGACCGAATGGCCCTACCACCACCTATGAGATGGTCGGTCACCAAGATTGGCAAGCTTGCGCCGAGATGCGCATGCGCTGGGAACCTCCCAAGGGAGTCGACCGGCTGACTGATGCCAGACACAAAGAGATCACGAGTGGGATCGTTGATCATGGGTTCATCGTGATTCCAGGTCTTGCCGCGCGCGTGTCCGTACCGCGCTACACCGTGAGGGTGCGCGGCGCTGCGCCGCGGCGCATTCCACGATGCGACCATCGGTCGTGCTGGCAACGCAAAGCGCGACGCCCCGATTCGCGGCGATGCGGCCATCTGCTGGCTCGGTGCGCGTACGGCGACCGAGCCCGAGCGCGCCTGCGCGCGCGTTTCCAGGCGCTGTGCGTGCCCTGAAGGGCGCGCTCTCCCTCGGCATTGAGGAGGTCGAAGCGCACTACGCGTGCTACGCGCCCGGCGTGGACTATGCCCGCCACGTCGATCGCTTCCGTGACGACGACGCGCGCGTGATCTCACTGGTACTCTACCCGGATCGGGCATTGTACGCCCCGCGCCACAGGGAACGGTGGCAGGGGCCCGGTCGACGTTCGATCGTGGGCTAGTTGTTGAGGCTCGGCACGTTGTTCATCAGGTCGCCTGCTGAAGGCGGGTGATCGGCGCGCGGCCGCGGAGCGCGGTGTGCGGGCGCCGGAGGTTGTAGTAGCGCAGGTAGTGGGTCAGGGCGCAGCGGCGGCGCGCGGATGAGCGGTAGGGTTTGGCGTAGGCCCACTCGCGCAGGAGCGTCTGGATGAAGCGTTCGGCTTTGCCGTTGGTGCGCGGCGTGTACGGGCGCGTGCGGAGATGACGGAGGCCGAGGCGCGCACACGCGGCGGCGAAGGCGTGCGAGCGATAGGCGGACCCATTGTCGGTCATCACCCGCTGGATGCGCACGCCGCGGCTGGCGTACCAGGCGACGGCGCGCTCGAGCATGGCGACGGTGTCCGCCTGCTGCGCCGTCGCGAGGACCTCGACGTAGGCGACGCGACTCGTGTCGTCGATGCTGACGTGGACGTGGTCCCAGCCGATGCCGCGGACGCGGGTGGTGCGGTCGCCGTGGATGCGGTGGCCGATGCCGTCGATGCGGCCCAACGCCTTCGTGTCCAGGTGCAGCAGCTCGCCGGGGTGCTCGCGCTCGTAACGACGGATGGGTGGGGGCGGCGTCGCCGGCGGCAACCGCCCGAGGCCCTGGCGGCGCAGCACGCGGCCGACCGTCGCCCGCGGGATACCCGTGCGGGACGCGATCGCCGGCCCACTCAGGCGCTGCGCCCGCAACGCGCCGATCCAGCGCTCGCGGCGCGGCCGCGTCCGATGCGGACAGTGATGCGGCGCCGAGCTGCGATCCTCCAGCCCCGCATCGGCTTCGGCGCGGTAGCGCGCGAGCCACTTGAAGCCGGTGCGGACACTCACGCCGCTGGCCGCCGCGGCGCGGGCCATGGGCCAGCCCAGCTCGGTCACGCGGCCGACCAGCAAGGCTCTGCCCTTCGGTGTCGTCTTTGCGTTAGGATGCAACTGCACTCGGGTGCTCCTCCTGTGGGGATCGGGAATGTAGGGGTACAGACCCTTTGCCCCAGGAGGCCCCGGGTGAACAACGCTCAGAGCAACGACAGCTAGTCCGGAACCTTTCCAGGGCTATCCTACCGGCAGCCCTTCGATGTGGACGGCCCCACACGCTGCGGCTATCGAGACCAACATCCTCGAGAGGGGCATCGTCGCCAGACGCTGCGCCCATCCGAACGGAGGAACCATGCACGCTCATCCCCCCATCGTGCCGCAGAAGGACTGGGAATCCGCGGTCGCGGCCATCCGCGTGAAGGAGAAGGCCGCGATGAAAGCGCGCGACGCGCTCGCCGCCGAGCGCCGCCGGCTCCCCATGATGAAGGTCGAGAACGACTACCTGCTGCAGGGACCGAACGGCCCGGCGCATCTCACCGACGTCTTCGAGGGCCGCCAGCAGCTCCTGCTCTACCACTTCATGCTCGGCTCCAATCAGACCGTGGGCTGCGACGGCTGCTCGATGGTGCTCGACCAGATCACGCATCTCGCCCACCTCCACGCGCGCGGCGTCACGTTCGCATGCGTGTCGCGCGCACCGCTCGCCATCATCGAGGCGTATCGGAAGCGTATGGGCTGGACGGTGCCGTGGTACTCGTCGTTCGGGACCGACCTGAGCCTCGACATGGGGACCGGTCCGAAGGAGCCGAAGGTCGGCGCCTACCAGGACGGCGAGAACTTCGCGATGAGCGCGCTCCTGCGCGACGGCGACGCCGTCTACCGCACGTACTTCACCACCGCGCGCGGCGTCGAGACGCTCGGCACCATCTGGAGTCTGCTCGACATCACGCCGTTCGGCCGCCGGGAGACCTGGGAAGACTCGCCCGAGGGGTGGCCGCAGACGAAGCCGTACGAGTGGTGGCGCAGACACGACGAGTACGGCAAGGAGGCGAAGTGACGTGGCGCCCGGCGGGCGGACGGCGTCGGCTGCCCGCCCGCGTGAAGTGTTAGCGATAGCGGCTCGGTCTGGTCACGAACACGGACCTACTACCGGGTTGGAGGTGGAGATGCGCTTCAGCGAATACGTGCACGCGGCGGTGCCATCTCCGGGGCCGTGTCCGACCACGTTGATGCTCCCCTTCAGGGTGCCTGCGCCAGATGCTTTCGTCTTTGCCGTGAAGATTCCGGTCATCGAAAGTGTCGTGCTGGTGCCGCAGCGGTAGATGCCGACCTGTCCCGCGTCGGGATCTTTCGTGTTCGCAATCGCCGCGCCGTTCATGGCTGCCACCACCTGCCCGCCCACGATCGAGACGTTCAGGTCGGTTCCGGATTGCGTGATCGAAAGGGTCGTCGTTTCGGTCGTGGTTCGCTGCTGCTCGGTGTAGACGAGGCATTTCTCCTTGCCCTCCCACGTGCCCGTCACGTCGAGGGCGAAGGAGGTACTCGCGAGAACGAGCCCGGGTACGATGCTCAGAATCAGTCGGCGCGGATACCTCATCGGCGACCTCCGTTCGGTCGATTGTCCTGGGATCACGATTGGTGGCCTTCGGTCGCGCGAACGAGGCAATCGCACTAGCCCGGCGACCCCGGCAAAGGCCGCGCGACCGGCCTCGCGCCAACTCATGATTCGAAAGTGCGCCCGGAGAGATTCGAACTCCCGACCTACTGGTTCGAAGCCAGCCGCTCTATCCAACTGAGCTACGGGCGCGCATCGCGACGCGCCTCCTCTACCAGCCCACCCCGTCGATCGACAACCCACCGAGGCATGCTATGGGGCCGCATGCGCAGCCTCCTGCTCGCCACGATCGCCCTGACGCTCGTCGGCTGCAGCACCTTCCAGCGCACCACCGTCACCGACACCTCGCTCCCGAACGACGCCACCATCACCGTCGTCCCGTTCGGGCCACCCACGAAAGTCCTGAGCTACGACGGTCCCACCGAAGCGCTCGGCGCCACCTTCGCCGCGCGCATCGCGGACGAGCTCGGCAAGCGCGGACGACCCGCACAGGTGAGCACCACCCCCGCCGTCAGCGCCACCGTCGTCCGTGGACGCCTCCTGCGCATCGACGGCGGCAGCCACGCGAAACGCTTCTGGCTCGGCTTCGGCGCCGGCCGAGCCACGCTCTCCGCCGAGGGCACGGTCACCCGGCCTGGCAGCGTCGCACTGGCGACCTTCCGCGAGGACCGCTCCGCCTCCGGTACCGCCGAGCTCGGCTTCGCCGGCGACCAGTACCTCATCGACAAATGCCTCGACGCCCTCGCCGAGGACGTCGCCTCGATGATCGACACCGGCCACTATCGCGAAGTGCCTGTCGACGAGTAACCCGTGGACGCCCTCGAAACCCTCGGCCGGACGCTCGGTCTGTCGTTCGCCGCCGGCGTCAACCTCTACGCCACCATCGCGATCCTCGGTCTCGCGCATCGCTTCGGCTGGGTGGCGCTACCGCCCGAGATGGCGATCTTCGACCACGACGCGGTCATCGCCGTCGCACTCGCGCTCTACGCCATCGAGTTCGTCGCCGACAAGGTGCCGTGGGTCGACTCGCTCTGGGATGCGCTCCACACCGTCATCCGCCCGATCGGCGGCGCCGTCATCGCGGTCGCGGCACTCGGCCCGGCATCGCCCGGCATGCAGGGCATGGCCGCCCTGCTCGGCTGGAGCATCGCCGCGGGATCGCACCTCGGCAAGGCCGGTACACGCGCCATCGCCAACACCAGCCCCGAGCCCTTCAGCAACTGGATACTGAGCCTGTCCGAGGACACGCTGGTCTTCACGCTCGCCTGGGTGACGCTGACCCATCCCCTGATCGCGCTCGGCATCACCGTGCTGCTCCTCCTCGTCATCATCGTCGCCGCCCGCGCGCTCTGGCGCGCCATCCGGCGCCGGCAGCCACGCACCGCATGACGGACGTCGCCTGGGCGCTCGGAATCGCCCTCGGCACGTATCTGGTGCTCGCCTACCTGGTGCTGCCCATGTTCTGGCGGCACTACGAGCACCTGCCGCCGATGTCGGAGTTTCCGAAGTACACGCGCACCACGGGCGGCCTCCAGGGCGATCCACTGAACGTCGCCCTCGTCGGCACGGAGCGCGAGATCGAGCGCGCCTTCGCCGCCGACGGCTGGAGCGCCGCGCGACCGATCACCGTCCGCAGCAGCCTCGGCATCGTGGAGAGCGTGGTGCTCGACCGCCCCGACCCCACCGCTCCCGTCAGCGTGCTGCTGCTCTGGGGACGCAAAGAGGACCTCGCCTTCGAGCGCTGCGTCGGACGCAGTGCGCGCCAACGGCACCACGTGCGCTTCTGGAAGACCGAGGTGCAGACGGAGGACGGTCGCATGCTGTGGGTCGGCGCCGCGACCTTCGACGTCGGCGTCGAGCTGGGCCACCGCACCGGCCAGGTGACGCACCGGATCGCTCCCGACATCGACTCCGAGCGCAATCGCCTGATGGAGACGCTCGACGGCGCCGGACAGCTGATACGACGTTACGCCGTCACCGGCATCGGCCCGACGCTGAGCGGCCGCAACGGCGGCGGCGATCGTTACGTCAGCGACGGCGAGCTGTACGTCGGTGTGCTCGCCAACGAGCACACGGCGGGCTCGGCACGCGCGGAACGCCTGCCGAGCCCACCGCTCGTCGTCGTCAAGGACGGACTGTGGGCGTGGTTGTCGCCGGCGCTCAGCTCGCGACCGACGTCACCGCCGCAGTGATCGGCGTGACGCGCGACGAGCTCGCACTGCTGGTGGCCATCGTGCAGCCACCCTCGAACACCGCACCCTCGTGGATGACCAGCGTCGGCGCGCTGATGTTGCCCTGCACGCGACAGGGCGCGCACAGCTCGAGCCGCGTCGTCGCCGTGATGTCACCCTTCACGGTGCCGTGCACCGTCACGGTCGTTCCCGTGACCCGCGCGTTCACCACCGCGCTCTTGCCGATGGTCAGGGTGTCCTTGGCCGTGACCTCACCCTCGACCCGTCCTTCGATCCGCGCCGGGCCACCCAGCACGACCGTACCCGTGACCGTGGTGCTCTCGTCGAGGAACGCGCTCACCGTCGTCTCCGCCATCATCCACCTCCTACGCGAATGATGGCGCGCGCGGCAGTGGGTTGCGAGCAGAACTTCGTCAGCGCGGTGCGTCGACGCCGACCCGGACGCCACGCTCGCGGAGCTTCGCCTGGGTGCGACGGCCCTGGGCTTCCAACCGCCGCAGGATGGCCTGCCCGATGCGCGGCGACAGCCCCACGAGCTTCACCATAACCCCCCGAAAAGCCGGGAAGGACGCGATCAGCTCGCGCCCCTCGATCATGGCGATGCCGCGCGCCGCGACGGCGTCGGCCTCCAGCAGTCGGGGCCCGGTGAACGACATGGCCGCGCCGGCATCATCCTGCTTGTCGCGCAGCATGGGCGTCGCGATGCCGTCCGGGCAGAGCACCGAGATGTCGATGCCGCTGCCATGCAGCTCGACGGCGAGCGCCAGGCTGAACGCGCGCACGCCGTGCTTGGTCGCGCAGTAGACCGCTTCGCCGGGCACCGGCAGCCACGACGCCAACGAGCCGACGTTCAGGATCTGCCCCGCGCCGCGCGGGCGCATCACCTCGACCGCGGCGCGGCTGCCGTACACGACGCCGAGCAGATTCACGTTGACGACGCGCGCGATCTCCGCGTCCGGCTGATCCGCCGCACTGCCCGCGCCGAGCACGCCCGCATTGTTGATCCACAACGACGGCTGCACGTCGCGTGCGAGCGCGCGGCACGCATCGGGATCGGTGACGTCGAGCGTGCGCGCGGTGCCCTGCACGTCGACGCCGACGACGTCCCAGCCGCGCGTGGCGAGGCCGCGACAGAACGCGCTGCCGAGACCTCCCCCCGCTCCCGTGACGACGGCACGACGCTGCATGCGGTCGTCGTAGCGGCTCGACCACCCCGCGATCAACCCGCTTGACGACGAGGCGCCACCCGTCCTACTCCATCCCCGGTTCCCAGGGAGAGAAGAGAAGGGGCTGACGCATGGACGAGTTGGCCGCGAAGCAGATCCTGGAGCAGCGTGACTCGGTGGTGGCGGTGCTGCGCGGCATCGCCAATCGGCTCGCCGTCCTTTCCGCACACGAGGTGCGGGAGCCGCTGCGGGGACTCACCCGCACCGTCGATGCCCTCGCACACGAGGCCGACGCCGTGTTCGGGCACATGCCGGACGAGCACGGACCGCCGTGGCCCACCGTCGTATTCGTCCGGCGCGGCGCCGAGCTCGAAGCCTAGCGACCCCCGCCCCAGCCGGGCGGCGTCGCGACGATCACGAGCGTGGTGTCGCTGCGCTCGAGCAGGTGCTCGACGCCGTGGCCGAGGAACGGGCGCCCCGACAGCTGGCGCACGTTGGCGGTGAGCACCACCAGGTCGGCCTCGGACTCGCGCACCAGCGTCTCCATCTCCTCCGCCACCGATACACCCGTGCGCAGCGCCGTCACCGCCCGCACCCCCATCTCCTCCGCATGCGCCCGTGCTTCGGCTACCACCTGCTCCGCGACCCGCGCGCGCTCCTCGACGTTGCCGTTCTCGGCGGCGGCACCGCGCCGCCACGGCAGGATCGACGCCATCACACCAGAGCGCGGCACCGTGATGACGTGCGCGAGCACGACGTCGGCATTGGAGCGTCGCGCGAGGGCGTACGCGACCTCCTGCGCGGCGCGACCCACCGTCGTGCCGATGGCCGGCACGAGGATGCGACGGAACGTCCGCGGTGCCCCATCGTCCTCCGGTCCGCGTCGCACGATCAGCACCGGCAGCGGGCTCGCCGCCAGCAGCCCGTCGACCACGGGCGAGATCAGGCGCCCGTCGACGCGACGATCAGTGGCGCCGACGGCCATCGCACCGTAGCCGAGCTGCGCGTGCGCCATGATGGCGTCGAGCGGCGCCTTGTCGGTGGCGTGCGCATGCTCGACGGGCCGCCGCGCGAACACCGCGCACACGGCGTCGACCTCGCGCCGCGCCGCCTCGTCGCCCACCGACAACACCGTCGCCTCGACGTCCTCCGGCCACGTCAGGTCGAGGATGTGCGCCGCCAGCATCGAGTTGGGTCCGCCCGCGCTCGGCAGTAGCACACGCGACGAGCGTACCAGGATGTTGCGGCCGAGCTGGCGCTCGCGCTCGAGACGCTCGCGCTCCTCCGGTGAGCCGCGCCAGTCGCGCACGATGAGGCGCAGCATGACGGGCGCCATCATCGACGTCGCCATCGCCATCAACACCACCATCGTATACGAGGCCTGCGTCAGCACGCCGAGGCTCAGGCCGACGGTGGCGACGACGATCTCGAGCGCGCCGCGCGCGTTCAGGCCGGCGCCGAGCGCGATACCCTCGCGCGGCGTCAGACCAGCGGCGCGTGCGCCGAGATACGCGCCGAAGAGCTTCGACGCGCTCGCCGCCGCGAGGACGATCAGGCTCCACCAGATGACGAGCGGATCAGCGAGCAACGCCATGTCGACGCGCAGGCCGGCGCGCGCGAAGAAGAGCGGCGCGAAGAACGCCAGGGTGATCGCCTCGAGGGTGCGATAGACCTCCGTGTCCTGGAACTTCGATCGCCCGAGCACGATGCCGGCGATGAACGCACCGAGCACGCCCTCGAGCCCGATCGCCTGCGTCGCCGACGCGCCGCCGAGTGACACCAGCAAGACGACGGTGAGGGCCCCCATGACACCGCCCTGCCGCTCGCGCACGGCGCGCAGCATCGCGTCGACGGCACGCTGCCCGATCGTGAAGGCCGCGACGCCGAAGATCGCGAACCCGCCCAGCGAGACGAGCAACGGCCCGAGCGACAGATCGCCGGATTGGGTCAGGCGCGCGATCACGCCGAGCAGCACCCAGCCGACGATGTCGTTCGCCATCCCCGCCGCCAGCGTCAGCTGCCCGAAATTTCGCCGCACCAGGTCCATCTCGGTGAGCACCTTCACCACCACCGGCAGCGACGAGATCGCGAGCGCGGTCGCCATGAAGAGCGCGAACCCGAGCCGATCGTGCGATCGGCCGAGGAATGCGTCGGGCATGGCGATGCCCACCGTCAGGCCGAACGCGAGCGGAACGACGAGGCTGCCGGTGGAGACCCACGCGGCGGCACGACCGAGGCGTCGGACCAGACCGAGGTCGGTTTCGAAGCCGGCGAGGACGAGCAGGAAGAAGACGCCGATCCATCCCACACCCGCCATGAGGCCGGCGTGCACCGGATCGCTCGGGAAGAGCCACTCCCACGCGGATGGCGACAGCGCTCCGAGCACGGACGGTCCGAGGAGCACGCCGGCCGCCAGCTCGCCGATGACGGACGGCTGTCCGAGGCGCCGCGCCAGCCCGCCAAGGCCCCGCGCGACCATGACCAGAACCAGCAGCTGCACCCAGAACACGAGCAGTTGGTGCTCGTCGAGCGCCTGGAACCGGGTCATGGGGGCGCCACCCTAGCGGTTTCCCCGCCGGAGCAAAGCCCTGGCCCGGATTCGGCTTGCAGCCCTGGATGCGGCCCACTACCTTAGACGAGACTCGTTCCGGAGGGGGTGCCATGAGTGAGGAGAAGGGCCAGGCAGCAATGGAATCCGTGCTGCGGGAGGATCGAGTCTTTCCGCCACCGGAGGCCTTCGCGGCCGAGGCCTACGTCCCGAGCCGGGACCACTACAACGAGCTCTATCGTCGATCGGTGGAAGACCCCGCCGGCTTCTGGGGCGAGATGGCAGCGCGGCTGCGCTGGAGCACGCCCTGGTCGCGCGTCCTCGAGTGGGAGCCCCCGAACGCGAAGTGGTTCGTCGGCGGCACCATCAACGTCTCCGACAACTGCCTCGACCGGCACCTCAACGGCCCGCGACGCAACAAGGCCGCCATCATCTGGGAGGGCGAGCCGGGCGAACGCCGCGTCCTCACGTATCAGGCCCTGCACCGCGAGGTCTGTCAGTTCGCGAACGTCCTGAAGGGCCTCGGCGTCAAGAAGGGCGATCGGGTCGGCATCTATCTGCCGATGATCCCCGAGGCGGCCATCGCCATGCTGGCGTGCGCGCGCATCGGCGCCACCCACAGCGTCGTCTTCGGTGGCTTCTCTGCCGAGGCACTGCGCGACCGCATGAACGACGCCAAGGCCACGCTCGTCATCACGGCCGACGGTGGCTATCGCCGCGGCGCCATCGTCCCGCTCAAGAAGAACGTCGACGACGCCATGCGCGAGACGCCCACCGTGAAGGACGTCGTCGTCGTGCGTCGCACGGGCGAGACCGTCCCGATGCACGCCGGGCGCGACCACTGGTACCACGAGCTCATGCAGGGGGCGTCGGCCGACTGCCCGCCCGAGCCGCTCGACAGCGAGCATCCCCTCTTCATCCTCTACACCAGCGGCACCACCGGGAAGCCGAAGGGTGTCGTCCACTCCACCGGCGGCTACCTGCTGCACTGCACGCTCAGCTCGCAGTGGGTGTTCGACCTGAAGGAGGAGGACACCTACTGGTGCACCGCCGACATCGGCTGGGTCACCGGGCACAGCTACGTCGTCTACGGCATCCTCGCCAACGGCGCGACGTCGGTGATGTACGAGGGCGCGCCGAACCATCCGCAGCCCGACCGGTGCTGGCAGATCATCGACGATCTCGGCGTCACCATCTTCTATACGGCGCCCACCGCCATCCGCGCCTTCGTGAAGTGGGGCGAGGAATGGCCGCGCAAGCACGATCTGTCGTCGCTGCGCCTGCTCGGCTCCGTCGGTGAGCCGATCAATCCCGAAGCATGGATGTGGTACCACCGCATCATCGGCAAGGAGCGTTGCCCCATCGTCGACACGTGGTGGCAGACCGAGACGGGCGGCATCATGATCGCGCCGCTCCCGGGCGCCACGCCGACCAAGCCCGGCTCGGCCACCCTGCCGCTGCCCGGCATCGTACCCGAGATCCGCACGCGCGACGGTCACGCGCTGCCCGCGAACCAGGGCGGTTATCTCGTCATCACGCGGCCGTGGCCCGGCATGCTGCGCACCGTGTGGGGCGAGCACGAGCGCTACGTCGAGCAGTACTGGAGCCAGATGCCGGGCACGTACTTCACCGGCGACGGCGCACGCCGCGATGCCGACGGCTACTTCTGGGTGATGGGCCGCATCGACGACGTCGTGAACGTCGCCGGTCACCGGCTCGGCACGATGGAGATCGAGAGCGCGCTGGTGAGCCATCCGTCCGTGGCCGAGGCCGCCGTCGTCGGGCGTCCCGACGATCTGAAGGGTCAGGCCATCGCCGCCTTCGTCACGCTCGAGGGCGGACACCAGTCCACGAAGGAGCTCGAGAAGGAGCTCAAGGCCCACGTCGCCAAGGAGATCGGCGCCTTCGCCCGTCCCGACGACATCCGCTTCACCGACTCGTTGCCGAAGACGCGCAGCGGCAAGATCATGCGCCGCCTGCTGCGCGACATTGCTGCCGGCAAGGAGACGCTCGGCGACACCACGACCCTCGAAGACTACTCCGTGCTCGCGAAGCTGCGCGAGGAGGACGAGTAGGTCCCGCGTGTCGCTCGTCCTGACGAACACCCTCACGGGGAAGAAGGAGCCCCTCGTCCCGCGCGTGCCGGGCGAGGTCGGTCTCTACTGGTGCGGCGTCACCGTGTACGCGCGCTCGCACATCGGGCACGCGCGCGCGCTGATCACCGCCGACGTCCTCTATCGCTACCTCCGGGCACGCGGAACGAACGTCACGTTCGTCCGCAACTTCACCGACATCGACGACAAGATCATCCGTCGTGCCGCCGAGGAGGGCCTGACGCCTGCGGCACTCACCCAGCGCGAGATCGCGGCCTTCACCGAGGACTCGGCGTGGCTGCAGTGCCTGCGCCCGACGCACGAGCCGCGTGCGACGGCGCACATCCCCGAGATGCTCGCGATGATCGCGCGGCTGATCGAGCAGGGCGTCGCCTACGCCACGGCCGGCGGCAGCGTCTACTTTCGCGTCGGGAAGTTCCCCGCGTACGGCAAGCTGTCGCACCAGCGCATCGAGGACATGTCGGCGGGCGAGGAGATCGATCCGAGCAAAGAGGATCGTCACGACTTCG
>DASYLJ010000045.1:0-14516 GCA_036009625.1 Binatia bacterium | reverse complement strand
GCCGCCGAGCTGGCGCGTCTCGGCGCACCGGATCGACGAGCCACGCCGCGCGCGGCGCGCTGAGGGCGGCGCACGCCGCGCATGCGCCGCCTCGCCCTCCGCCTTCTCGGGCTGATGCTGCTCGCCGGTGTCGCCCTGGTGGGCGCGCTGGCGTGGCGGCTGTCGCGCGCGCCGATTCCGCTCGACATGCTGACGCCGCACATCGAGGCGGCGCTCTCGCGGCCCGGCGGTCCGGTGACGGTGCGCATCGGAGGTACGGCGTTGGCGTGGGATGCGTCGCAGGGCGACGTCGTGCTGCGGCTGCGTGACGTCGTCGTCGCGGCGAGCGGCGATGGGACACACGTCGGGTCGGTGCCGGCGCTGTTCGTGCGCCTCAGTGCGCGGGCGCTCCTCGGCCGCGAGATCGCACCGCGACGGGTGACGCTGGTCGGTCCCTCGGTGCGTCTCGTGCGCCAGCTCGACGGCACCGTCGACCTCGGGCTCGGCGAGAGCACGGCGCCGGTGGGGGACGACCTGACGCTGCACGAGCTCGCCGGCGGGCTCTTCGCGCGACCCGGGATCCCCGCCGACGAGCAGCTCGAGGGCGTCGGCGTGCAGCAGGGCGCGGTGCAGCTGGTCGACCTCGCGTCCGGCCGGACCTGGACCATGCCGCGCGTTGACATCGACATCCGTCCCGACGGCGACGGCGTCGCCGGAACGCTGCACGGCACGCTGGCGATGACCGACGGTGACGTGCCGGTGGCGGTGACGATGCAGTACCAACGGGTTCCGGAACAGGTGACGATCACGGCCGATCTGCGCGGCATCGTTCCGGCGCACATCGAGGGTGCGCCCGCGGCGGCGGCGCGCCTCGCGTTTCCCCTGGCCGGTAGGGTGACGGTCACGTATGACGCCGGGCTCCGCCTGACGCAGGCGCGCGCGACGGTGACGGGCGGGCAGGGTACGATCGACGCCGGCGTCGGACCCTTGCCGGTGACGCGCCTCGCGGCCACGGTTGCCATCGACGTGCCGGCAGGGACGGCGAGCATCGACGATCTCGACGCCACGATCGACGGTGTCGTCCTCGGCGGACGCGGGCGGCTCACGGGGCTCGCCGACCAGGGGACGGTCGAGATCGAGGCACGCCTGTCGCACGTCGCGGTCGCGGCGCTGCCGCGGTGGTGGCCGAGCACCGCGGCACCCGACGCGCGCGCCTGGGTCACGACGAACGTCACGACCGGGCAGGTGCGCGAGATCGAGGTGCGCAGCACGGGCACGATGCAGAACGCCGACCCCGCGACGTTCGCGACCACCACGCTGACGGGCACCGGATCGTTCGACGGCCTCACTGTCCGCTACCTCGACACCATGCCGCCGGCGACGAGCGTCGGCGGTACGATGACCCTTGCACCCACCGGCCTCGGCTTCCGTATCGCGCGCGGCAGCGTCGCCGGCGTCGAGGTGGTGCGGGCGACCGTCGACGTTCCGCTCGGTCCGAAGGCCGCGCCGCGCATTCCGATCTCGACGTCGATCCGGGGTCCGCTCGGGGCGACGCTGGCGGTGCTCGACAAGCCGCCGATCGGGCTGGCGCGTACGATCGGCGTCGCCCCGACCGACGTTGGGGGCACGATCAACGGCACCCTCACCCTCGCGGTGCCGCTCGCGGGTCGCGTGACCGCGGCGTCACTCGGCGTGAAGGTGACGGCCGACGTGCGTGGCGGCGCGGTGCCGCGGCTCGTTCGTGGCCTCGACCTGACCGCCGCCGATCTGTCGATCACGCGCGACGGCACGACGCTCGCGATCCGCGGCCCGGTGCGCCTCGCCGGCGTGCCGGCGACGATCACCTGGCAGGAGGACCAGACCGGCACCGCGACGACGCGTCGTCGCATCGACGTCCAGGCGCGCGTCGACGATGCCGGCTGGAAGGCGCTCGGTGTCGACACGTACGGTCTCGTGCAAGGGCCGGTGGCGCTGCAGGCCGGATACGTCGAGCCGCGCACCGGACAGCCGACCGTCAGGCTCGACGGTGATCTCGTCGCGGCGGCCGTCGATCTGCAGCTGCTCGACCTTCGCAAACCGGCAGGTCGTCCCGGGCGTGCCCAGGCGACGGTGCTGCTGCGCAACGGCATTCCCGTCAGCATCCCGAACGCGTCACTCCAGGCCGGTGGGTCGCGCGTCGACGGCAAGGCCACGCGTTCCGACGACGGCACGCGGTGGCTGTCCGCGAACGTGACCGCCGCCGTCGAGCCGAGCGGTCCGGGCGAGACCGCGCACCGCTTCACGCTCGCCCTGCGCCCGGCGGGAGCGCGCAATGGGTTCACGTTCACCTGCGACGACGCCGGCGCGTTCTTCCGCGGCATCGGCTCGTTCGCCGACGCCGAGGGCGGACAGCTCACGGCCACCGGCACGATCGACCTGAGCGCACCGTCGCCGCCCCCGTTCGACATGCAGGTGGACATCTTGAAGTTCAGGCTCACGAAGGAGCCGATCGTGACGAAGGTGGCGCAGCTGACGTCGCTCTCGGGCATCGGTTCGGCGATGCGGGGCGGCGGCCTCTTCTTCGAGCGCATGGCGTGCGGTCTCTCGCAGCGCGGCCACGTGGTGACGATCACCGACGGTGTCGCCGCCGGCCCGTCGCTCGGGCTCACCATCCGCGGCACGATCGATCGCGGCGCGGGCACGCTCGCGATGACGGGGACGATGGTGCCGGCCTACTACGGCCTCAACACCGTGGCGGGGAAGATTCCCCTGCTCGGGCGTCTGCTGACCGGTGGGGACAAGGCCGGCATCCAGGTCTTCGACTTCACGGCGAAGGGGCCGCTCGGCGATCCGAGCGTGTCGGCGAACGTCTCGTCCCTCGTGCCGGGCATTTTGCGCGATCTCGTGCGCACGCTGACCCGATGACGCCGCGTGACCTCACCGCCGCCGGCGTGATAGGCAGCGCGCGCATGCGGGCACCCACGACGTTCGCCGGACTGTTCCTCGGCATTGCGGCCCTCGGCCTGGTCGGTTGCGCGACGTCGCAGTCGACGTCGACCGGATACGGCTCGCTGCCGCCGCCGGGACCAAAGGCGCTCGTCGTCGGCGTCACCTCCGATGCGCCACCCTATGCCGTGCGGCGTGGGACCGAGCTCGGCGGCCTCGAGGTGGACTTCGCGCGCGCTCTCTCGGAGGAGCTGCGCCGTCCGCTGACGCTGGTCGACCTCGGATTCAGCGAGCAGATACCGGCGCTCGGGAGCGGTCGCATCGACATCATCATGGCGGGCATGACCGTCACCCGCGCGCGCGAGCTGCGGATCGCTTTCGCCGAGCCCTACCTGCGCGCCGGGCTCGTGGCGGTGATGCGGCGGGGCGAGATGGACCGCTACAAGACGGTCCAGACGGTGATGCAGAGCAACGTCGTCGTCGGTGTCGTCGAGAGCACGACCGGCGACAAGTTCGTGCGCGAGAACATGCAGGCGTCGCAGGTCATCGTCTATCCCACCGCCGCCGCCGCGGTGGGCGAGCTGCGTCAGAACCGCATCGATCTCCTCGTCACCGACGCGCCGGTGGCGGCGTGGTTCGTGTCGCTCTACGAGTCCGATCTCGGCGTGCTGACGAAGCTGCTCAACGTCGAGCCGCTGGCCTGGGGCATGCGTCGCGACGACGAGGAGCTGGTGACGGCGACCAACGCCGCGCTCGCGAAGTGGCGCAGCGACGGCACGCTCGACCGCATCCTGACCCGGTGGGTGCCGTTCTGGCGCCAGCTCATCCAAGGGCGCTGACGGCCGTATCCGTGGGCCCTTTGGCATTGCAGCCACCGGGTCGTCGACCGTAGGGTCCGCGTCGGAGGACGATGCGATGACCGATTCGGCGCGAACCCTGGGTGTGGTGCTGTTTCCCGACTTCGAGCTGCTCGACGTGTTTGGGCCGGTCGAGATGTTCGGCAACCTGACGGGCATGGTGGACGTGGTGATGGTGGCGCACGAGGCCGGCCCCGTGCGCAGCGCGCAGGGCCCGCGCGTCGTCGCCGATCACGGCATCGCCGACTGCCCGCCGCTCGACCTGCTGCTGGTGCCGGGCGGTGCCGGCACGCGGGACGCCATCCGCGACACGGCGTTGCTGGACTGGCTGCGCACGCGGGTGGCGACGGCCGAGGTCGCGATGACCGTCTGCACGGGGACGGAGCTGTTCGCGGAAGCAGGCCTGCTCGACGGTAAGCGCGCCACCACCAACAAGATGCTGTTCACGCGGCTCGAGGCGGAGTGGCCGAAGGTGCACTGGGTCCGCGAGGCGCGCTGGGTCGAGGAAGGGAAGCTCGTCACCTCGTCCGGCGTCTCGGCCGGCATCGACATGGCGCTGGCCGTGATCGCGAAGCTGGTCGGTCCGCACGCGAGCGACACGCTCGCCAGCCTGACCGAGTACGAGTGGCATCGCGACGCCGCCTGGGACCCGTTCGCGAAGGTCCACGGACTGGTCTGAGCCGCGATCCGCACTGGGTCCCGAGCGAGCATCGCCCGGGACCCAGCGCTATCGATAGATCAGCTCGGTGAGAAGAAGAGCCGGAACTTCACGAAGAAGGTCTCGAGAATGCCGTCGTGCACCATCTCGACCTGGACGAGATCGTCCTCGTTGATGACGACGACATCGATCGTGTTGGTGCAGTCGCCGATGGCCGGGTTCCCGGGAATGACGCAGCTGAGCGCGGTCGGGATGCCGTTCACGACGACGGTGAACGTGACCATGCCGGCGTCGCGCGGGAAGTCGTCGTCGCGGACGTAGCCGTGCAGCCCCGACAGCGTGCCCGGCGCGAGCGGCAGCTCGGACCGATCGTTGAACAGGCTGTAGCTCAGGCCGAAGGGGGCCATGTAGATCGGCGTGTCGCCGATGGTGAGCGGAATCGCGCTGCCGCCGGACAGGACCTGCGTCGAGATGCCCGTCGTGCCGGTGGCACCCGTCGCGCCGGTGGGGCCGGTGTCGCCCGTCGGTCCGGTGTCGCCCGTCGGTCCGGTATCGCCGGTGGGGCCGGTATCGCCCGTCGGTCCGATGTCGCCGGTGGGGCCGGTGTCGCCCGTCGGTCCGGTGTCGCCGGTGGGGCCGGTGTCGCCGGTCGCACCGGTCGGGCCAATGTCGCCCGTCGGTCCGGTCGCGCCGGTGTTGCCGGTCGCGCCGGTGGGCCCGGTGTCGCCCGTCGGTCCGGTTGCGCCGGTGGGGCCCGTGTTGCCCGTCGGTCCGGTGGTGCCGGTGGGGCCGATGTCGCCCGTCGCGCCGGTCGAGCCCGTCGGTCCGGTCGCGCCGGTGTTGCCCGTCGGTCCAGTCGCGCCCGTCGATCCGGTCGCGCCAGTGGGGCCCGTGTTGCCGGTGACGCCCGTCGCGCCGGTCGGTCCGGTCACGCCGGTCGGTCCCGTCGGACCGACGTCGCCGGTGGGGCCGGTCACGCCGGTTGCGCCCGTTGCACCGGTCACGCCGGTTGCACCCGTCGCGCCGGACGGACCGACGTCACCGGTGGGGCCCGTCGCGCCGATGGTTCCCGTCGTACCCGTAGCGCCCACCGGTCCCGTCGCCCCGGTCGGTCCCGGGGTCCCGGCGGACGTGCTCTCGTAGACGATGAGCAGCTGCGGCGGCGGCAGCTCGCCGGACGCGCTGCCGAACGACGTCACCGGTCCGTGAAGTCCGCCGCGCAGCTTGTGCGCCTTGTTCTTCTGACGGAACCGCTGCTTGTCGGGTCGGCAGACCTTGCTGGCCATCGCCTGGACGGCGAGCCCGGTGTTCGAGGTCGGATCCGTCACCCACTCCTGGACGAGCGCGGTCACGTCCCAGCTGATCGTCTGGCCGACCGGATCGTAGACGCCCTGTGCGGCGACGGCGGCCTCGATGGTCGGAATCGGGGGCAGCGCATCGGATGACCAGGGGCTGGCGACGCGATGGACGCTCCATGCGGGCACTGACGACGGTACGCGGCCGACGTGCAGCCGCAGCTCGGCCGAGGCGACGGTCGTGCCCTCGGTGAGGCCGGGGACTGGGAACTGGAGCAGGGCGGCGTACGGATCGCAGACCATCACCAGATTCGGGCTGAAGTTCCACGGCTTCGTCGCGTCGACGGTCACGCTCGCCGTCGGGCCGAGCTCGCTCACCACCGTCACGCCCCGCGCCGGCCCGGCGAGCACCGCCGCCGCCAACGCCACGATCCCGATCGTCGTCCCCACTACCCGCATCCCAACCTCCTGCCACTCCGTCCAGACGACGGAGGCGACGATCCAGCCTCCGAGCGGGGCGCCCGAGTGTCAAACCTGGCGAAGCGCAGCCGGCCGGCGCGCAGCTCGACGCCGTCGAGATAGGGAACTCCAACGCGCCGACCGATCAGGGATTCGAGGCAGCCGGTGATCGCGACCCTGGGTCGGAGGCGACCTCCTGGCTCACAGCGGCGCGACGTCCTCGACGAGACGATCCGGCGGCACCTCGAAGGTCGACTTCGGCAGCGTCCCCGGCGTGATCTTCTCGGCCTCGAACGTCGTCACCGTCGTCGTCGCCGTGTCGTCCAGGGTGAACTTGGCGACGATGCCCTTGTCGGTGACGCACAGCTCGGGCGATCCGAAGTGCTTCGAGGTGAAGGCGAGTCGCGTGCACTTGGTACCGGCGATGGTCGCGGTGCCCTTCTCCGTCGGCGGCGGGCTGTCGGCGGCGATGGTGCCGTAGCCGAGGTCCCATGACGCGAGAGCGGGGGGCATCGGGTTCTTCAGCGCGGTGCGGGGCGGAATCTGACCACCCCAGCTGAAGATGGCGCCGAAGGCGTGATCGAAGATCGTCGACTGCCCGCTCGCCTTGCGATCCCAGCGCGTGCGCTTGTCGCCGACGCTGATCGTGGTGGTCTCGGTGAGGGTCACGGGCGTCCCGTCCTGCGTGCGCGTCACGGTCTGCGTGTAGACGGTGGTGTTCGGCGGTGCCGTGGGCGGAGGCAGGGCGTGGGCGAGGCTCGGCACGAGGAGGCCTAGGAGCAGGAGGGCCATGCGCATGCCGGACGCTTACGCGGCGGACCGGACGGAGGCAACACGCATGGAACGGGTTAGATTCCGGTGTCCGACAGTTGACCCGGACGGGTCCCGATGCTTCTTGCTCGGTACCCATGGCGAAGAAGACTCTGCAGCTGATCGTCGAGCCCGACGACGGTGTCGAACCCGTCCTCGCGCTCATCAACTCGGCCAAGAAATCGCTGCGCGTCCTGCAGTTCACGCTCGACGAGCCGCACTGCATCGATGCCGTGCTCGCCGCCCACAAGCGTGGCGTGGACGTGCAGGTGATGCTCAACCCGCACAAGTCGGGCGGCGAACGCGGAAACGATGCCACCCATGCGACGCTCACGGCCCACAAGGTGCCGGTCGAGTGGAGCAACCCGCGCTTCGCGGTCACGCATCAGAAGACGATCGTGGTCGACGACCAGACGGCGCTCATCGCCACGTTCAACCTGAGCGCCAAGTACTTCGGCGAGACGCGCGATCACGGCCTCGTCACCGACGATGCGGCCATCGTGAAGACCATCGTCGCCGGCTTCGAGGCCGACTGGCACCGCAAGCCCTTCACGCCGCCCGCCGCCAGCCCGCTGCTCTGGAGCCCCGACAACTCGCGCCGCCGCATGGCGGAGTTCATCGACGGCGCCAAGCATCGCATCGACGTCCAGCATCCGAAGTTCGTCGACACGACGATCATCGAGCGTCTCGCCGCGGCGCGGGCGCGTGGCGTGCACGTGCGGCTGCTCTGCGGCGGCAAGCACGGCCTCAGCCCGTGGGACTTCATCGACACCTTCGCGTCGCTGCGCATCCTCGAGCGCGCCGGCGTCAAGCTGAAGCGCCAGAAGCACCTGAAGCTGCACGCCAAGCTGCTGCTCGCCGACGAGAAGCGGGCGCTGGTGGGCTCGATGAACATCGATCGCAGCGCGTTCGACGTGCGGCGCGAGCTCGGGCTGGTGCTCGACGACGGGCACGTCGTCGAGCGTCTCGGGCAGCTCTTCGAGCACGACTGGAAGAAGGCGGGCGACTACGTGCCGCCCGATCCGCTCACCCCCGAGACGCACGACATCGGCGAGCTGCCACACGATCCCAACTTCCACCATGAATGAGCCGGTCTCGCTCGTCGCACTGGCGGCGGGGTTCCTCAAGATCGCGCTGGCGAGCTTCGGGGGCGGGTTGTCGGCGTGGGCGCGGGTGGTCGTCGTCGAGGAGCGCAAGTGGCTCGGCGACGAGGAGTTCCTGAGCGCGCTCACGCTCTGCCGCGTCCTGCCGGGTCCGAATCAGGTGAACATGGCGGTCTTCGTCGGTACGCAGCTCCGCGGTATGCCGGGAGCGCTGGCGGCGCTGCTCGGGCTCCTCGGTGTGCCACTGCTCATCATCGTCGGGCTCGGGGTCGCGTACTTCCACTACCATCACGTGCCGCAGCTGCAGTCGGTGCTCGGTGGTGCGGTCGCCGCCGCGACGGGCATGGCCCTGTCGATGGGCTTCAAAGTGGGTGGGCCGCTGCTGCACGATCCGGTCGCACTGGCGCTCGCGGTGGCGGCGTTCGTCGCCGTCGGGCTGTTGCACTGGTCGCTCGTCGCCGTGGTCGTCGTGCTGGGCGGGTTCGGCATGTGGTGGTACTGGCCGCGGGACGCCGCCGACGCATGACGACGCTGCTGCAGTTGGTGTTGCTGTTCGCGTCGCTCTCGCTGGTGTCGTTCGGCGGTGGCAACACGGTGCTGCCCGAGATGCATCGCGAGGCCGTCACGCAGTACGGCTGGCTCACCGATCGGCAGTTCGCCGACGTCTTCGCCATCTCCCAGGCCGCACCCGGGCCGAGCTCGCTCATCGTCGCGCTGATCGGTCTCAAGGCGGCGGGGCTCATGGGTGCGCTGGTGGCGGCGTTGTCGATGTACGGACCGCCGGCGGTGATGACGTGGGTGGCCAGCCGGGCCTGGAACCGCTCGCGTGACGCCAAGTGGCGCGTGGCGGTGGAGCACGGTGTGGCGCCGGTGACCGTCGGGTTGATCTTCGCCAGCGGGCTCACCATCGCGCGCGCGTCCGATCACTCGGCGATGGCGTGGGTGGTGACGGCGGTAGCCACGGCACTGTTGGTGTGGACGAAGGTGAACCCGTTGCTGATCATGGCGGTCGCTGGTCTGCTCGGCTGGCTCGGCTTCGTCTGAAACGACGACGTGCCGGCCGGGGAGGGGTCCCGACCGGCACGCGCGTGGGTGGTGGGTGCGGGGGGATCAGCGCACGATCTGCGCCACCACCGGGTTCAGGTCGGCGACGTCAGCCAGCGCGATGTTCACGAGCTCGGGATTCGCCTTGGTGAGGTCGGCGAAGGTGATGGCCCCGCCCGCCTCGCTGGTGCAGAAGACCTGCTCGACGTCGCGGGTGCGGACCGTCACCAGCAGGTTGCCGTTGGCGCGCGCGAAGAAGCGCACCAGGAACTGGTAGCCGCGGCCGGCCGGATCGTCGACCTGCTCGAGCCGGCAGAAGCCGCCCTGGCCGGTGACGTTGGCGGTGGGGACGCCGGTGTCGCGATGGCGACCGTTGGTCGGAGTGATCGTCGGGATGCCGTTCACCTTGTCGATGGTGCCGAAGACGAGCGCGTCCTGGCCGGGGCCGCCGTCGAAGACGTCGCTGCCGTCGCCACCTGCCCAGACGGCGACGTCGTTGCCGGTGTCGCCGATCTGGATGTCGCTGTTCGGGGCCTTTCCCTGCTCGGTGCCGCCGACCAGGATGTCGCTGCCCGGGCCGCCGAGCAGCGTGTCGCTGCCGAGCAGACCGATCAGCACGTCGTCACCGCGCTCGCCGACGATGACGTCGGCGTTGTCGAGGCTCTGGTTCGCGACCGTGCCCTGGGGCTGGATGAACGGGTCGTTCGTGTTGTCGTCGTCCTGACCGAACAGCAGGTCGGAGCGACCGGTGCCCTCGATGAAGGCGGCGTGGACGGGGGCCGCGAGCACGGAGGCGAGGGCGGCGGTGAGGATCAGCTTCGGGAATGCGCGCATTGGGAGTCTCCTTCTGGCCGGCGTCGTGCCGGCGCATCGTCGTGTGATGCGCGAGGTACGTCCCAGGGGCGCGGGCGGATGCAGGGCGCGGTCGCTACGAGTCGCTGGCCGTCCACGACTGCATGCGGAGCGACCACACACCGGCGAACGTCGCGCAGTGGGTGCCCAGCACGGGTGCCGCCGCGGCGACGGTCTCGAGGGTGCCGGTCGGCGGTCGCACCAGCAGCATGCCGCTGCCGTTCAGCCGGCGGCGCTGGTGCTCGAGCGGCGTCGTCACCAGCTCCGCGATGGTGCCCGACACGCCCGCCGCCTGCAGGCGCGCGATCATCGCGTTCGGACGGGTGAGGCTCTTCACCGGGTACCAGAGGACGACGCAGGCACGTCGTGAGGCGCGGACCGCGGCGATCATCGCGTCGGGTACCGTGGTCCAATCGGCCTTCTGCGTGTACGGCGGGTCGATCAGCGCGACGACGGCGCCGTCACGACGCTCGGTCTGGGCGATGGCGTCCGGGAGCGCGGCGAGACCGTCGCCGCAGGTGATCGTGGCGTCGGGGACATGACCGGCGAGCCGTTCGCAGACGCCGGCGTCACGCTCCCAGAGCAGCAGCGGCGTGTCGTCGCCGAGCACCGCACGCGCGACCAGCGGTGATCCCGGGTAGCGACGGTCGTCGCCCAGCTGGTTGCACAGGGCCGTGTATCGTCCCACGGCATCGTCGGTGGGTGCGATGTCGCGTAGACGGCCGATGCCCTCGGTCCATTCGCCGGTCGGGCCGAGCGGATAGGCGCCCTCGCCGGCGTGGCTCTCGAGATAAGTCGACGGCGTGCCTGCGCGGCGCAGGACCTCGGCCAGCACGCAGTGCTTCCAGACGTCGCCGACGTTGCCGGCGTGGAAGCGGTGGCTGTAGTCGAGCGGATCGTCGGCGCGGTAGCGCGATGGCGGCGTCGGCACGGGCGTTCTGCATACGCGCCCCCGGGGTGCGTCGTCTAACGCCGGGCCAGCTGCTCCGCGCGCGACGGCTCGGTGGTGGGCTGCGCGGCCGCCACCAGCGGATGCAGGTGTCGCGTCGGTCGATCGCGCACGTGCTCGGGACGGATCGTCACCGGGTTGAGCCACTCGATGACCGCCGCCCAGCCGAGGCTCTCGGGGTCGTCCTTCAGGTAGTGCGGCACGACGGCGAGAACGTGGAAATGCTCGTGGAGCTGGAACGTCAGCGTGTCGTCGGTGAGACGGCCCTGCACGACGGCGTCGACGTAGGCGGTGCAGTCCATGGTATCGGCGTAGCGATGATAGCCGCGCAGGCGGCCGCCGCCGCGGATGCGCCGCAGCCCGAGCCGCTCGCAGATGGCGCGTCGCCCGACGTAGAGTGCGCCACCGACGCCGTGGTGCTGCACCGTCGGATCGACGATGACCTCGGCGCCGTAGAGCGTGTGGCCGTGCGCCCGATCGTGGTTCGTGAACATGCCGTCGTCGGTGAAGCGCTCCCAGTCGTCGAGCGTGTCGTAGTCGTCCCAGTGCACGACGAGGCTGGCGCACATGCCGACGAGCCTCCCCTCGAGCGTCGCGACCAGCTGGCCTTCCGGGAAGAGGCGCAGGTGCGATGCAAGCTGGTCGGCACGCCAGGGCGGCGTCTCCGGGTAGATGCGCTGGCAGAGGTCGGCGATGGCCGCGAAGTCCTGCGGGGTGGTCTGACGTACCTGAACGCTCTCGCTGGGCATGGTCGAAACGTGGCAGCGCGGTGCACGAGTGTCGAGCAGCCGAAACAAGGGACTGACAGCCTGCACGCAGCCGATATGCTGCCGTCGACGTCATGCCGTTCCCCGATTTCGCCCGCTACCTGTTGATGCATCGCGACGCCGTGGTGGCACGCTGGCGCGAGCTCGTGTGTGCCGACCCCTCCCAGCCGGCGTGTCGTCTCGGCCTCTCGGGCGAACAGCTCGACGACCACATTCCGTCGCTCACGGAGAAGGTGGGGCAGGCGCTGCTCGGCACGGCCACGCCGGACGTCGAGCCCGAAGGCGCCGAGCACGGTCATCAGCGACGCGGGCTCGGGTACCACGTGCTGGAGTGCATGTGGGAGCTCGGCGTCTTTCGCAAGGTGCTGTTCGAGGTGTCGCACGAGATCGCGGGTCGGTGCGATTCGTCACGGGACGAGGTCGCCGCGGGGCAGCAGGAGCTGCTCGATGTCCTCGACCGCAGCATGCGCGCGTCGGTGCGGCAGTACGCGCTCGAAACCGAGCAGGAGCGCGAGGCGGTGCAGCAGGCGCTGCACGAAAGCCACGAGCACAAGGATCGCTTCCTCGCGACGCTCGCGCACGAGCTCCGCAATCCGATCACGCCCATCCTGGCCTCGGTGCGCGTACAGCGCGCCAAGCTGGCCGATCTCGCGCGTGCCGGCGACATCATCGAGCGCCAGGCCCGCCACCAGGCGAAGCTGATCAACGATCTGCTCGATGTGAGCCGCATCGCGCGCGGCAAGATCGATCTCCATCCCGAGGTGACGCGGCTCGAGGACGCCATCGCTCACGCCACCGAGAGTGTCCAGCCGGTGGTGCAGGCGCGTGGCCAGCACCTCGACGTCCATCTCGGCGACGTGTCGCCCGTGTTGGGGGACCCGACCCGGCTTGCCGAGATCGCGACCAATCTGCTCAACAATGCCACCAAGTACACGTCGCCCGGTGGCCGCATCGAGGTGTCGTTGGTGGGCGAGGGGGCGGAGGTCGTCCTGCGCGTTCGCGACACCGGCGTCGGTATCACCCCCGAGATGCTGCCGCGCGTGTTCGACATGTTCGCGCAGGCGGACACCTCGATGGACCGTGCCGCCGGCGGCCTCGGTCTCGGGCTCACGCTCGCGAAGCGCCTCGTCGAGATGCAGGGCGGGAGCATCACGGCGGCCAGCGATGGTGTGGGGCAGGGGGCCCTCTTCACGGTCCGCCTGCCCGCGGCCACCCCGGCGCCCGCGCCGATCGACGTCCCGGCGTCGCCGCGCGAGGTGACGCGACGCCGCGTGCTGCTGGTCGACGACAACGCCGACATCCGCGACGTCCTCAGCGAGGTCCTCTCGACGCTCGGGATGACGGTCTTCCCGGCTGCCGACGGCGACGCCGCGCTACGGCTCGCGGTCAGCGAGCGCCCCGAGGTGTGCGTCATCGATCTCGGGCTGCCGGGCATGACGGGATACGATCTGGCGCGACGCCTGCGCCTCCTGGACGGCGCGCCGCCGCGTCTCATCGCCCTCACCGGCTACGGCACGGACGACGATCGGGCACGCGCGCGCGCTGCCGGCTTCGATAATCACATGACCAAGCCGGCCGATCTCGATCAGCTGGTCGCGCTCATCGGCGCTCCGTGAGCGTCGCCTGGTCGGCATGGCGCGGGAATTGGGGTGTACCCGATCGTGTGCTACACGGGCGTCGGCGCGCGGTCGCGATACTCCGGGAGGTGGCGGTGAGAACCTGGGCGAACTGGATGCTTCCGGCATATGTGCTCATGGTGCCGCTCTGTGCTGCGGCTGACAGCACCCCCGCGGCGGTCATCGATCAACTCGATGCGACCCTGCTCGACGTGCTCAAGAATGCCGCCACGCTCGGCTTCAAGGGGCGCTTCGACAAGCTGAACCCGGTCGTCGGCACGTCCTTCGACCTGCCCTTCATGGCGGAGAAGTCGGTCGGGCAGCACTGGAAGGCGCTCTCGGAAGCGGATCGTGCCCGATGGTTGGAGGTCTTCCGCGAGTTCATGGTCTCGACCTACGCCGCCAACTTCGATCACTTCTCGAATCAGACCTTCGAGCGCCTCGGCGAGGAGCCGGGGGGCAACGACACCACCATGGTGAAGACGCGGGTCGTCGACCCCGCCACCGAAAGCGTCGATCTCACGTACCGTCTCCACAAGGCGGATGGCGGCTGGAAGATCATCGACGTCTACCTGAAAGGCACCGTCAGCGAGCTCGCGATGCGACGGTCGGACTATTCCTCGGTGCTCGAGCGCCAGGGCGTCAACGCGCTGATCGAGACGATGAAGAAGCGCATCGCCAACCTCGCCGCCGGCAAGGGCAAGCAGCAGGTCGGCGCGCCGCCGGCCTAGTCGGCCGACACGGTGAACGCCACCGGCCGCCACTCTTCGCGACGGGCGTAGATCTGCGCCATGCGGTCCTGGTAGAACGCGCTGCGGAGCGCCGCGTAGTAGTCGATCGACGATTCCTCGAGCGCGTTCAGGGCCTGGGCGTGGGCATCGCGTGCGGCGATGCCGGCACTGCCCTCCTGGATCGAGATCACCCATATCTGCACCGCCGGCGTCAGGATGTAGGTCAGGGGCCGGAAGGCGAAGTCGACGATGTAACCGACCCCGTCGCGCGCCGTCGTCGGACCGATGAGGGGCAGCATCAGGAACGGACCGCTCGGCATGCCGTAGAGGGCCAGCGTCTGCCCGAAATCGGAGAAATGTCCGGGCAGCCCCATCTTCTCGGCGACGTCGAAGACGCCGACCAAGCCGACGGTGGAGTTGATGAGCAGACGACCGATGGTGATGGAGGCGTCCTTCGGTGCCAGCTGCAGG
>DASYLJ010000044.1:0-23797 GCA_036009625.1 Binatia bacterium | reverse complement strand
GGGTGCTCACGACGCGCTCGCTCGGACGGCCCCAGCACGCCGCCACCACCCGCACCCCCATGGACTGGGGTTCGTTACCGAAAAAATCCGTGACCCCGTTGCGAGTGTTGGGTTGGGCTGGAATGGTTCGGGGTATGTCGTGGGTCGTTGGGGCGATGCTGATTTTGAGTGTCGGGACGGCGTTGGCGCAGTCGCGGATTCGGCCTCCTCCGGGGGTGCCGATGTTGGTGCCGGCGCCGGGGTCCAATCCCAATGTCAGGGGCAACCCGAACGCCAACGCGTATCAGGCGGCGCCGAGTTATTGCTGGCTCGACGTGCGGATGTACCAGACGCTGCGGCAGGGGCCGGTCGACTTCTGCCGGCAGAAGCTCAAGTACACGCCCGGGAAGCTCGAGTGCTTCCAGATCACCGATCAGGTGTGCGCCGTGCTGCTGTCGGATGGAACCTGGACCGACACGCGGGCGGTCGTCGCGCGCCAGGTGTTCGCCTGTCCGCGCGGGCCGGAGCCGCCCGTCTGCCGCCGGTTGGATTTCAGCTAGTCAGGGCGGCGTCACCAACTCGAAGATTGCTGGTGCGGGTCTGCAGTGGGCCGCCCGGCTGATCGGCCTCGTGGGCGACGAACAGCAGGGGGCGCCCCGTCCAGCTCGCGGAGGCCGGGACGAACGCGAGGCCTTCCGGCGCCAGGTCGCGAACGTCGTACCGGTCGAACGTCGTGGTGAAGGCGCTCTCGCACTTCGCCACCAGGGCCGGGTTCACCGTTCCCCCCGTTGTGCCCGGTTGGCCGCCAGCGTGCCCAGGCACGTGACCATCTTCGCGGTCGCGCGAAGCTTCTGTGCCTGGAAGCGGTTCGGCAGCGCGATGGCCAGCTGGGAACGGACGTCCGCGACGAAGGCGTCGACGAGCCCCTCGATCAGGGCGGCGTCACCGACGATGTCGCGCCCACCTCGGGTGTCGCGCCGGGCGAAGGCCGACTCGAACTTCTGCTCGCAGGTGCGCGTTTTCGCGGGGTCGATGGGACGACCGGTCGAGACCGGTCCGCTCTCGAGACTCACCGTGCAGGTGGCCTTCTTGGCGGTCGCCCGGATCTTCGTGGCGGCGCAGTCGTTCGGCACCTGCGCCCGTGCCCCGTCACCGAACGATCCCAGGAGGATCACCCCTGCCACCAACAGCGTCCCGGACGTCCACCGATCGTGCATCTGGTCACCTCGCGAATGCGGAATGGCAGCGGACGCTAGGGGCCGTTCGTTAGCATCCGGTTACGAAACGGAAACGATCCGGAGAACGCAGCCGACGAGGGCCGCCTTGACGCGCGGGCGCCAGCGGATAATTCTCCGCCCTTACGACGAACGCTGGGGGAGTCGCCCCGTCACGGCGGCTGAGAGTGCAGGGCATGCGGGCCTGCCGACCCCTCGAACCTGAACCGGCTCATACCGGCGGAGGGAAGCGCGAATGACACAGCTCGAGGCCGCACGCCGCGGCCAGATCACTCCCGAGATGCGACGGGTGGCCGTGCGCGAGAGCGTCGCCCCCGAAACGATCCGTGACGAGGTCGCCCGCGGGCGGCTCGTCATCCCGGCCAATGTGCGCCACCTCGCCGGCACCGGCGGGCACGCCCCACTGCCGCCGAACGGCCACGACCACACGCTGTCCGACGCGGCCGTCGGCCATCCGGGGGCGCGTCCGGGCTCCGGGCTGTGGGTCAACCAGACCGCGGTGCAGCGCAAGGCCGCCATCGACGACCCCGCCGTCCTGCGTGGCGAGAACGCGCCCAAGCGGCTCGACCCCACCGGCATCGGTCGCATGATCACCACCAAGGTGAACGCCAACATCGGTGCCTCACCGGTCTCGAGCGGAACCGATGCCGAGGTCGAGAAGCTGCACTGGGCCCAGAAGTACGGCGCCGACACGCTGATGGACCTCTCCACCGGCGGCGACATCGGCGGCTGCCGTCAGGCCATCATCGACAACGCCACCATCCCGATCGGCACCGTGCCGATCTACAGCATGATCGTCGGGCGCCAGATCGAGGATCTCAGCTACGACGTCATCCTGAAGGAGGTCGAACGCCAGGCGCAGCAGGGCGTCGACTACTTTACGATTCACGCCGGCGTGCTGCGCGAGCATCTCAACCTGGTCGGGCCGCGTATCACCGGCATCGTCTCGCGTGGCGGCTCGCTGCTCGCCAAGTGGATGATCCACCACGGCAAGCAGAACCCCATGTTCGATCTCTTCGACGAGATCAGCGCCATCATGCGCGAGTACGACGTCACCTACTCGCTCGGTGACGGGCTGCGTCCCGGCTGTCTCGCCGACGCCAGCGACGCGGCGCAGCTGGCCGAGCTGCGCACCCTCGGCGAGCTGGTGCACCGCGCCCGCGACAAAGGCGTGCAGGTCATGGTGGAGGGCCCGGGCCACGTGCCGCTCGACCAGATCGGCTGGAACATGAAGCTCGAGCAGGAGGTCTGCGACGACGCGCCGTTCTACATCCTCGGCCCGCTCGTCACCGACGCTTTCCCCGGCTACGACCACATCACCAGCGCCATCGGCGCCACCGAAGGCGCGCGTCACGGCGCCGCGATGCTGTGCTACGTCACGCCGAAGGAGCACGTCGGCCTGCCGAAGGCCGAGGACGTGAAAGCCGGCTGCATCGCCTACAAGATCGCGGCGCACGCCGGTGACATCGCGCGTGGCGTGGCCGGCGCGCGGCAGTGGGACGATGACATCTCGCGCGCCCGCGCCGCGCTCAACTGGCCGCGGCAGTTCGAGCTGGCGTTCGACGGCGAGACGGCGCGCGCGCTCCACGACGAGGATCTCGCCGTCGACACCGAGTTCTGCGCCATGTGCGGTCACGACTGGTGCAGCATGCGCATCTCGAAGGAGATCGTCGCCTTCGCCAGCGGCAAGGACGTCGACTTCCAGCCCGAGCAGAAGGCGATGCGCAGCCCCGGCGTCACCGACGAGGGACGCGATCTGCTGCGGGCACGCGCCAGCGTGCTGCCCGTCCAGGACGGCAAGCATGCCTGCCACAGCGACGTCACGCCCGACGTCGAGCGGGCGCGTGCCGTGCAGACCGACGTCGTCGCGAAGGCTTAGCGACGCGGCCGGCACTGCTCCTCGTCCTCCTCCTGCTCGGGGGGAGCGTCGTCGCACGAGCCGCGGAGCCGCCGCGGCCGCTGCGCATCGTCAGCTTCAATCTTCTCCACGGCGGTGTGACGTCGGCGCGCCTCGGCGACGGCGAGCGCCTCGAGGAGCGACTGGCGCTGGCGATCGACGGGCTCCGCGCGCTCGATGCCGACGTCATCGGCCTGCAGGAGGCATCGGTGGCGAGCGATCGTGGCGACGTGGCGGCACGCGTCGCCGACGCGCTCGGCTACCATCACGTGCGCGCGTCGTCGGGCTGGCGATGGATGGGGTGGATGGCGCGGACGTTCCTCGGCTTCGAGGAGGGACCGGCCATCGTGAGCCGGTTCCCGATCATGTCGGCGCAGGTGATGCCGCTCGACGCGTGCGACCGTGGCTACGGCCGCGTCCTGCTGTGCGCGACCCTGGCGACGCCGTGGGGCGAGATGGACGCGTGCTCGACCCACACCGCGTCGAGCGCGTGTCAGCTGCGCAGCATCGCGGCGCTGCTCGTCGCGCGCCACCGCACCGTTCCGCTCGTGCTCACCGGTGACCTGAACACGACCGGGGGCTCCGAGGGGTCGCGCTACCTGCGCACCACGCTCGGGGTGCGCGACACGTTCCATGCCGCCAACCCTCACGTCGACGGTGTCACGGTCTGGCAGCCGGTGCGTGACCCGGCGCGGCGCGCCACCCGGCGCGTCGACTTCGTGCTCGCTGCACCCGCGCCCGACGCGACGCTGCGCGTGCTCGACAGCCGTGTCGTGCTCGACCAGCCCGGCGCGGCGCGCGACGGCACACCGCTGTGGCCGTCGGATCACTACGGCGTGCTGTCCGACGTCGTGCTGTTCTAGGGACAGGCGAGCGCGGTGCGCAGCACCGACAGGTCGTCACGGAGCGGCGTGAGCCCCGCTGCCAGCGTCTCGAGCCGCGCCGCGGGCACGCCGGCCTTGGCGCCGCGCTTGCGCAGCTGCGCTTCGGCGCGACGTACGAGTCGCGACGCCTGACCGACACGACGGCGCGCCGGGCCGACCTTCGCCAGGCTGCAGGACGCCTGTGCCGCGAGCAGGCCCGCGCGCGCCTTGTCGAGGCGTCCCTGGGCGGGTGCGATGGTGCCCGCGATGTCGGTGGCGGCCGCCATCGAGCCGCGCTCGGCGTCGACGCGACAGAGCATTGCCGGCAGCGTGATGTCGGTGGCGCACACGGGGTTCGTGCAGGAGGGATGACCGAAGCAGTTGATGTCGGCGCAGTCGATGAAGCCGTCGCCGTCGTTGTCGACGCGGTCGCCGCACACCTCGGGCGGCAGCGTCGTGGTCGTGGGGCGTGGCGCGGTCGTGCTGGTGGTGGTCGTCGTCTTGACGGTCGTCGACGTCGAGCCACGGACGGTGGTCGAGGTGGTGGTGGCGAGGGTCGACGTCGTGGTCGTGGTGATGACGGTCGTGGTCGTGGTGCTCGCCGGGCCGGTGCACGCCGAGAGCTCGGACGTGTTGCCCTGCGGATCGGTCGCGGTGGCGGTGAGCACCTGCCCGACGGTGGCGGCCGCGAGGAGCGGGATCGTGAAGGCGGCATGGCCGGTCGCGTCGGTGGCGACGTCGGCGCTGCCGATGGGGGTCTCGGCCTCACCATTGCCCGACGGGTCGCAGGCGGCGTTCACGTAGAGGTCGACGATGAAAGTGGTCGAGGGTGTGCCGTCGAGCGTACCCGATGCGGTGGTGGCGCCGATCGCCAGGCCGCCGTCGAGGACAGGGAAGTTCTGCAGGTTGTTGGTGCCGGCGTCGGTGTCGCCGGCGTCGTTCTGGGTGACGCCGTCGCCGGGGATCAGGTCGATTCCGAGCCCGCCGTTGGCATAGATCGTGTTCCGACGAACCGTGTTCTTGGTCCCGCCCTGGAGCGTGATGCCGTCGGCGCCGTTCAGCGTGCCGTTGTTGGCGACGATGTTGCCGGCCAGGTCGCCGATGCGATTCGAGCTGCCCGAGGTGGCCAGGATGCCGTTGGTGCCGTTGCCCGCGGCGACGCCGTCGGCGCGGACGCCGATGCGGTTGCCGTAGATGGACGTGTTGTTGCCGTTGCTGAGCAGGATGCCGTTGGCGAGGTTGAAGGCGATGACGTTGCCCGTGCCGACCTCCACGCCACCGATGAGATTCATGCCCGTCGAGTTGCTGATGCGGATGCCGGTGGCGTTGGGCAGGGCGAGCAGGCCGGCGGCGTTCGTGCCGATGCGGTTGCCGCGGACGATGTTGCCGGCGCCGGCGACGTTGGCCATGTCGATGCCGAACGAGTTGTTGCCGGAGACGAGGTTGTCGGCGATCAGGTTGCCGGTCGCCTGCGCGATGGCGACGCCCACCTTGTTGCCGAGGTCGACGCCCCCCGTCGGGTCGGTGCCGATGTGGTTGTTCTGGATCGTGTTGTCGGTCGTGCCGGCGTCCTTGATCCGCACGCCGGCGCCGTCGAGCGTCGGCCCGTTGGCGGAGATGATGTTACGTGACTGATTGCTCACGCCACCGATGCGCGTCCGTCGCGCGCCGCCACCGAGCAGGATGCCCTCCTTGATGTTGCCGATGAGGGTGCCAGACCCCGTTCCGGCGGTGCCGACGTAGTTGCCTTCGATGACGGTGTCGGTGGTACCAGTGCCCTCGAGCCATATCCCTGTCTGGTTGCCCGAGACGACGTTGCGGTCGCCGGCGATCGTGCCGCCGATGCGCGTGCGCGCGCTGCCGCCGACGAGGATGCCGACGGGCATCGGGAACGGAATCGCGTTCGCCGCCGCGTTGAGCCCCACGATGCAGCCGCGGACGATGCCGTCGTTCCCGCCCGACAGCGTGATGCCGGTGCTCGTGAAGCTGTTCACGACGAGGCCGCGCAGCGTGGTGTTGTTGGCACTCACGATGAGGCCGTTGGCGACCGTGCCGCCGCCCGACAGCTCGACGCGTCCGCCGGGCTGCTGGGTCGTCCCGTCGATCGTCAGCGGTGCGGTGACGGCCGGCAGCTCCGTCGTCACGACGATCGCGGGTATGCCGCCGCCCGGGATCGCGAAGACGATCGTGTCTGCGCCCGGGTTGGTCGTCTCGTCGTTCGCGTCGAGGATGGCCTGACGGAGCGAGCCCGCGTCGGTGTCGCTGGTGTTCACGACGCTGAACGTGGCGGCGGCCGACGGGCTGGCCAGGGCGAGCATCAGCAGCAGCAGAATCCGCACGAGATCGAGGCAGGATAGGGGTGCCCGCGCGCGAGGGTCAACGACCGCCCGACGGGGACGGCCGCATGCGGGTACCGGGTGCACGTCCACAGGGAGCAACCGGCATGCCGTCGGGCCGCGTCGGACCCGTGGTGTGAAGACGGTTGCACCACGGTCGTGTCGCGCACGAATGCACGACTCGACGGCCGACGGGGAAGCGCCGCACCGGGTTTGGCGAGGCTCTCTCAAGAGGCTACTAAATGGCCATGGCGACGCATCCCGACAGCTTCTCGTCCCGCGGAACCCTGACCGTGGGCGGCACCACCTATGCGCTCCACCGGCTCGGGGGCCTGGGTGCCCGAGCCTCGCGACTGCCGGTGTCGCTGCGCGTGCTGCTCGAGAATCTACTCCGCCGTGAGGATGGCCGGTCGTGCACGCGCGACCACGTCGAGTCGCTGCTCGCCTGGGAGCCGAAGCGCACGCCCGATCGCGAGGTGCCGTTCATGCCGGCGCGCGTGATCCTGCAGGACTTCACCGGCGTGCCGTGCGTCGTCGACCTGGCCGCGATGCGTGACGCCATGACCTCGATGGGGGGCGACCCGAAACGCATCAATCCGCTGCAGCCGGTCGACCTCGTCATCGACCACTCGGTGCAGGTCGATGCCTTCGGCACCGCCGACGCGTTCCGCGAGAACGTCGAGATCGAGTACCAGCGCAACCGCGAGCGTTACGCGTTCCTGCGCTGGGGCCAACGCGCGTTCGACGACTTCCGCGTCGTGCCGCCGGGCACGGGCATCGTGCACCAGGTGAACCTCGAGTACCTCGCCCCCGTCGTCGCCAGCCGCGACAAGATGCTTTTCCCCGACACCGTCCTCGGCACCGACTCGCACACCACGATGATCAACGGGCTCGGCGTCGTCGGCTGGGGCGTCGGCGGTATCGAGGCGGAGGCCGCCATGCTCGGGCAGGCCACCGTCATGCTCATCCCGCAGGTCGTCGGCTTCCGCCTGCACGGCACGCTGCCGGCGGGTGCCACCGCGACCGACGCCGTCCTCACCGTGACCGAGATGCTGCGCAAGAAGGGTGTGGTCGGGAAGTTCGTCGAGTTCTTCGGTGCCGGACTGGCGTCGCTCACCGTCGCCGATCGCGCCACGATCGCGAACATGGCGCCCGAGTACGGCGCCACCATCGGCTTCTTCCCGATCGACGACGAGACGCTGACGTTCCTGCGCCTCACGGCACGCGACGCCGATCGCGTCGCGCTGGTCGAGGCGTACTACAAGGAGCAGGGCCTCTTCCGCACGGCGGCGACACCCGACCCGGAGTTCAGCGACGTCCTCGAGCTCGACCTCGGCAGCGTCGAGCCCAGCATGGCCGGCCCGAAGCGACCGCAGGATCGCGTCCCGCTGCGCACGTCGAAGACGGCGTGGCACACGGCGCTCGGCGACTACCTGAAGGACCGTCCGGCCGACGCGACGAAGACAGTGCCGGTCGAGATGGCCGGTCAGAAGGGCGCGCTTGCGCACGGCTCGGTCGTCATCGCCGCCATCACGAGCTGCACCAACACCTCGAACCCCGCCGTCATGCTCGGCGCCGGGCTGCTCGCGAAGAAGGCCGTCGCGCGCGGGCTGCGCGTCAAGCCGTGGGTGAAGACCAGCCTGGCGCCGGGATCGAAGGTGGTGACGCGCTACCTCGACGACGCCGGTGTCACCGACGACCTCGCGACGCTCGGCTTCAATCTGGTGGGCTACGGCTGCACGACGTGCATCGGCAACTCTGGCCCGCTGCCCGAGGCCGTCGGCGCGGCCATCGAGAGTGGCGACCTCGTCGTCGCCGCGGTGCTGTCGGGCAACCGCAACTTCGAGGGCCGCGTGAACCCGCTGACGCGCGCCAACTATCTGGCGTCGCCGCCGCTGGTCGTCACCTACGCGCTCACCGGCACCATGGACTTCGATCCCGACAGCGATCCCGTCGGCACCGACCCGCAGGGCAAGAAGGTGTTCCTGCGCGAGGTGTGGCCGACGCCCGAGGAGCTCAAGGCGGCGATGGCCAAGGTCACAGCCGAACGCTTCCGCGAGGAGTACGCGCACGTCTTCGAGGGAGACGAGCACTGGAAGTCGATGCCGGTCCCGCTGGGCGATCGCTACGTCTGGGAAGCCGACTCGACGTACGTGAAGTCGCCGCCGTTCTTCGAGGGCCTGACGCGGACGCCGGTCGCGCTGAGCGACGTGCGCGGCGCGCGCATCCTGGCGCTGCTCGGCGACTCCATCACCACCGACCACATCTCGCCCGCGGGCTCGATCAAGGCAGACAGCCCCGCCGGCCGCTACCTGCAGTCGCTCGGTGTCGGTCCGAAGGACTTCAACTCCTACGGCGCACGACGCGGCAACCACGAAGTGATGATGCGCGGCACGTTCGCCAACATTCGCCTAAAGAATCTGCTCGTGCCCGGCGTCGAGGGCGGCGTCACGGTGCACATGCCGTCGGGCGAGCGCATGGCGATCTACGACGCGGCGATGCGCTACCAGCAGGAGGGCATGCCGCTCGTGGTCATCGCCGGCAAGGAGTACGGCACCGGCTCGTCGCGCGATTGGGCGGCGAAGGGCACGTTGCTGCTCGGCGTGAAGGCCGTCATCGCCGAGAGCTACGAGCGCATCCATCGCAGCAACCTGGTGGGCATGGGCGTCATGCCGCTCGAGTTCCTGCCGGGCGAGAGCGCGTCGTCGCACGGGCTCACGGGTGCGGAGACGATCGACGTCGACGGTCTCGCCGACGGGCTCACGCCGGGCAAGCGACTCACGGTCCGCGCGCACGCGCCGGACGGCACGACGAAGACCTTCCAGGCCGTGGCCCGCGTCGACACCCCCGACGACGTCGAGTACTACCGCCACGGCGGCCTGTTGCCGTACGTGCTGCGCGGCCTGCTCGGGGAAAGCGCGAATGGCTGAGCCGCAGCTCGCGGAGCTGCTCGCGGTCGCGCAGGAGGCGGCGTGGGTCGGCGGGCGTCGCACACTCGCCTACTTCAACACCGGCACCGCCAACACCGAGTGGAAGGCCGACACCTCGCCGGTGACGAAAGCCGACCGCGAAGCCGAGCGTCTCATGCGCGACCTCATCGGGCGCGCGTTTCCCGACCACGCCATTCTCGGCGAGGAGGAGGGCGAGACCGCGGGCACCGCGCCGTACCGCTGGATCCTCGATCCGCTCGACGGTACCCGCACCTTCGTTCGCGGCGTGCCGCTCTATGGCACGCTGGTCGGGCTCGAGGCGCACGGCGAGCCGGTGGTGGGCGTCGTGTACATGCCCGCGCTCGACGAGATGGTGTCGGCGGCGCATGGCCTCGGATGCCGGTGGAATGGCCGGATCTGCCGGGTGTCGAGCACGACGACGCTCGACGACGCGCTCCTCTGCGTCACCGACGAGCGTATGGCACGCGCTCGTTCCGGCGCCTTCGACCGTCTCGCGGCCACCGTGCCGCTGCAGCGCACGTGGGCGGATTGCTACGCCTATGTGCTGGTGGCGACGGGCCGCGCCGAGATCGCCATGGATCCGATCATGAACGTGTGGGACTGCGCGGCGCTGCTGCCCATCGTCGAGGAGGCGGGCGGACGCTTCACCGACTGGAAGGGCACGCGCACCATCCACGGCAACGAGTCGGTGGCCACCAACGGTCACCTCCATTCGGTGGTTCTCGAGCATCTTCGCGGCGGCTGACGCCGCGGGCGCGCATTTTGCGTTGACGGATTGCACGACGGGTGCGACTACTTCCCTCGGTCCAGCACCTCGGGGGAGGGTTCGCATGGTCGTGTGGAACGAAGAGAACGTCGCCCATCTCCTGTCGCGCGCCGGCTTCGGTGGCAACGACAAGGACGTCAGCAAGTACCTGCGCTACGGGCAGTCGGTGGCCGTCGACCGGCTGGTCGACGTGAAGGGCAGCCCGTCGAAGGGTCCCGGCAAGGCCGACTTCGACAAGGACGACCTGTCGAGCCTGCGCGCCTGGTGGATCAAGCGGATGGTGAAGGCCAGCACCCGCCGCGTGCAGGAGAAGATGTGCCTCTACTGGCACGACCACTTCGCCACCGGCGTCGACGTCGTCAAGAACAACCTGTGGATGTCGAAGCAGAACGCGACGTTCCGCCTCTACGGTCTGGGCTCCTTCCGCACGCTCTGCATCGAGATCACGCGCGACGCGGCGATGCTCGATTTTCTCGACGGTCGCATCAGCACCGCCACCAAGCCGAACGAGAACTACGGGCGCGAGTTCATGGAGCTGTTCGCGCTCGGCGTCAGCGACCTCAACGGCGTCGACAACTACACGCAGAGCGACGTCGAGGAGGTCACGCGCGCGTTCACTGGCTTCGAAGTGGTGAGCGACGTCGGCACGTTCAACCCGGCGCGCTTCGACGGCGGCAACAAGACGTTCTTCGCCACCAAGCCGCACCAGGCCGGTCCGGCGAACTTCGGCGTCGTCGACACGGCGCAGGTCCCGCTCGCCACCAACAACGCCATCGACGCGATCTTCGCGCACCGCGACAGCGACGGCGAGCTCACCATGCCGCGCTTCCTGGCGAAGAAGTTCTGGGAGTACTTCGCGTATCCCGCGCCGACGAAGGCGCTGCTCGACGAGCTCACGCCCGACTTCATCGCCGGCGGCTTCATCATCGCCGACCTGCTGCGCGCGGTCTTCATGCACGACGAGTTCTACTCGACCGCCGCGAAGACGCAGTCGGTGAAGAACCCGTGCGAGTTCGCCGTCCACGCCATCCGTGCGCTCGGCGCGAGCACGAACGCGAAGGGCCTGCCCGACTACTTCGAGGAGATGGGCATGAGCCTCTTCGAGCCCCCCGGCGTGAACGGCTGGGCGCAGGGCAAGTCGTGGCTGTCGAGCGGACAGTTCCTGGCGCGGGTCGAGTTCGCGCAGGCGCTCGCCGCCGGACGCAGCTCCGAGCTGAAGCTCACGCCGAAGAAGGTCATCGATTCGCGCCTGACGAGTGCCGCCGCCGTCACCGATCAGCTCCTCGGACGGCTCGGCATCGCGTCGCACGTGCCCGCCGACGCGCGCCAGGCGCTGATCGACTACTTCGGGGGTGCCACCAACTTCAACGACTCCACCGTCCTCGAGAAGAAGGTCCGCGGAGCCATCGTGCTCATGCTGGCGCTTCCCGAGTTCCAGATCCACTGAGCGCAGGAGACGGACGATGGCCACCACCCGACGCGAGTTCCTGCAGCGCAGTGCCGCCGCCGCGGCCGCCCTCGTGGCGCCCCATCCGATCATGCAGGCCATGATGGGCGGCGTCGCCAATGCCATGGGCCCGGCCGACGCGATCTTCGTCCTGGTCCAGCTCGAGGGCGGCAACGACGGTCTCAACACCGTCGCCCCCATCGACGGGCCGCAGCGCAGCATCTACGAGACGAAGCGCCCGAACCTGAAGATTCCCGCCGTCAACCTGCTCAACATCGGTGCCGATCCGGTGACGGGCGACGACCTCGGGCTGCACCCGTCCATGTCTGCGCTGAAGGCGCTCTACGACCTGGGCCACGTCGCCGTGGTGAACGGGGTCGGCTACCCCGGGCAGAGCGGCTCGCACTTCCGCTCGGAGGACATCTGGCTCGGCGGCATCTCGTCGTCGCAGAACTTTTCGTCGGGATGGTTCGGTCGCTACCTCGACGTCGACCAGCCCGGTGCGCTGGTGTCGTTCGACTGCGACAACACGCTGAGCCCGCTCTTCTTCGGCGACGACAGCAACGTCCTCGCGTTCAAGCGGCTCTCCGACTTCGCGCTGCCGGACGACCCGCTCTATCCGGATCTGCCGGCGAAGAAGGCCACGCTGCAGGATGCGTACGACGCCGAGGCCACGGACACGAGCGGCCTCCAGATGACCGTCGGAGTGTCGGGGCAGGCGCTGCTGTCGAAGCTCGACGACTATCAGGCCGTGAGCACGAGCTGGTCGTCGAACCTGAACGGCATCGCCGGCAACCTCGCGGCTCGACTGAAGCAGGTCGCGTCGATCATCCGGCACGACTACACGCTGGCGTCGCCGAACCCGACGGGTGCGCGCTTCTTCCACGTCCGGCTCGGCGGCTTCGACACGCACACCAAGCAGGGCGCGCTGGCGGGACGTCAGGCCGATCTGCTGTTCCAGGTGTCGCAGGCCCTGTCGGCGTTCTACGGCGACATGGTGGCGCTCGGCGTCGGGAGCAAGGTGCTCACGATGACGTTCTCCGAGTTCGGTCGCCGCGTCTCCGAGAACGGCGGTCCGGCGACGGCTGGCACCGATCACGGCGCGGCGTCGCCGCTGTTCGTGGTCGGCGATCCCGTCGTGGGCGGCGTCTTCGGCCGCCTCCCCGCGCTCGATACGGCGCAGCTCGAGAACGGCCGCAACCTCCAGTGGCACACCGATTTCCGCTCGGTGTACGCGACGGTGATCCAGCGCTGGCTCAATGCCGACCCGGTGCCGATCCTCGGCGGCGCGTTCCCGATGCAGGGGTTCCTCACGTGATCCGTGCGGCGTTGGTGGCCCTGCTGCTGGCGTCGGCGCCGGCGTGGGCGCTCACGCCGGGTGGCGGCTCGCCCACGACCGACTGCCTCGCCGAGTTCGGCGGCACGCCGGCGAACGTGCCGACGAAGAACCCGAAAGAGATCCGCTGCATCGACAACGATCCGACGTGCGACGACGATCCCGACCTCGGGGTCTGCGGCTTCCGGCTCTCGGTGTGCCTCAACGTCGGTGATCCGCGCTTCCCGGCGTGCACGGCGGCCGACCTCGAGGACTACACCGTCGAGAACGAGCAACCCGACACCAACCCGCTGCACGATTTCGATCTCCAGGGCCTGGAAGACCAGATCGCCTTCTCGACGCTGCCGGTCGAGTCGACGCAGCAGAACGTCTGCAGCAACGAGGTGGGCGTCAGCGTCTACCTGCCGATCCGCATCCGCACCGGCAGCGCCGTGTGGCGTCGCGGCAAGAAGCAGGTGCGCAGCACGTTGTCCGGTCCGGGCGGTGCCGTGGACGAGGATCGGATGAAGCTCACCTGCATGCCGGCCGAGGACACCACCGCGTGCGACGGCGTGACGTCGACCTTCGATCAGCTGCAGAAGCACGTCTTCACGCCGACGAGCTGCTCGCGTTCGACGTGCCACAACGTGCGGCAGGATCCGCACGACATGTCGCTGTCGCCGGGCGAGGCGTACGAGAACCTGGTCGGCGTCGTGCCGGCCAACCCGGTGGCGAGCGCCGCGGGTAAGCTGCGCGTCGATCCCGGCAACGTCGCCAACAGCTTCATCGTCCAGAAGCTCCGTGGCTTGCTGGCGCCGGGCGAGGGCGTGCGCATGCCGTTCGGGTTGAAGCACCTGAAGGAGCTCGACATCCGGGTGCTCGAGGAGTGGATCGCCGCCGGCGCGCCCGAGACCGGGTTCGTCAGCGCGACGGGGTGCCAGCCCTGACGTTTGACCGCGCCGCCGCCGTGCCCTAGAGGACGCGCGATGCGAATTCGCGGCGTTGGGCATGTGGGGGCGGCGATTCTTCTGGGTGGGTTCATCCTCATCGAACCACCGATGAAGACGGCGGCCGATGGTAGGAGCTGGATGGTCGACGACGGCCAGCCCGTGACGGCGTGGACCAAGATCGACGCCTACGACACCAAGGCGGCGTGCGACGACAAGCGCACCGACCGCATCGCCGACGCGCCCGACGACCTGGGCGAAGACGCCGAGCAGGCCGAGGCCGGCAGCAAGATCGGCGCGGCGTTCAATGCACGGCTCAAGTCGAAGTGCGTCGCCGACACCGACTTCTTCCCGGCGCCCGCCGCGAAGAAGTAGCGATATCGCCAAATAGCTCGGGCCGGGTGCCTGCCGGCACCGAAAGTCGTTGCCGGATCGGTCTGGTGGCCGGTAGGGTCCGGGCATGCGAACGCTCGGCCTGGTGCCATTCCTCCTCCTTGCCGTGTCGGCCTCGGCGCTCGTTCCGCAGCAGCGCGGCACGCCGTGCGACGCGGCGTGGGACGTCGGTAGCGCCACAGCGACGCCCGGCCCGAAGCCGAAGCAACCGTGGGATGTCGTCTGCGGAGACGGCGATCCGTCCTGCGACGTCGATGGTGACGAGAACGGCGAGTGCCTGGTCTCGCTGGGTGCCTGCGCCGCGACCGCGACCGAGGGATGCACGCCACAGGTCGTTCGGACGGTCTTCGTCCCGAAATCGACGCAGAGGATACTTCCCGACCTCACGCTGCCGCCGCCAGGAACGGCGGGATGTGGTACGCCCACCACGTTGAGGTTGCCCGCGAGCCATCCCCGCGACCTGCGGGCCGGGGTGCTCCTGACGCTTCGGTCCACTGGCGTGGGCAGACGCGGATCGAGCCGACTGCGTGTCCGCTGCGTTCGCCCGATGCGAGAGGTCGACGAGCTCTCCTTCGTCGTCTCGTCGTCGGCGTCCGACTTCGACTACGGCTTCAGCGGCGCCAGCCACAACTTCACCATGTGGAAGGACGCGCGGTTCGACGTCTGCCTCACCGGCTGCGACGAGACGACGGATTCCATGTGCGACGTCAGCGTCTGTGTCCCACAGGCTCTGCCTCCGATGCCGCTCCTCTCCAATGGTGTACCCGTCTGTCTCGCGCTGCAGATGACCGGCGGCACGGCGCTGGGGACGTTCGACCTCGCGTCGGGTGCGCTCTCGCTGCCGGTGACGCTGCGCGCCGACGTGCACGTCCAGATGCCGCTCACCGACGTGTGCCCGCGGTGCAGCGGTGGGGCCATCGGGGCGCAGGGCACGTGCAACAGCGGCGAGCGACAGGGAGGGGCCTGTGCCGTCGAGGCCCAGGTTCACGTCGTCGGCTCGCCGAACCCCGACTACTTCCTCTCGAGCGACTGCCCCCCGAACGCCGCCAATCTCGCGGCGTCGTTTCCGGTCGCGACGACGTTCACGACCGGAGAGACATCCATCGCGGGCTCGAAGCCATGTCCGGACCAGCTCGCCGACGACCCCTGCGGCGCGGGGACGTGTACGGTGGACTGCTCCGACACCGTCCCATTGAAGGGGGGCATCAACCAGAGCTGCTGTTCGAACAACCCGATGCAGCCCTGCTTCCCGACGGCGCCGGACAGCCCGCCGGGTCGCATCGTTCGATCCGGCATCGTCGCGCCGCTCGTGCCCGCGTGGCCCGCGCCGACGTCGTCCCATACCGCCACGGGTGCCGTCCTGGCGTCGACGTTCTGCTTCCCCAGGACGGCGGACCCCACGTTCGACATCGTGGGCGGTCTCCCCGGCCCGGGTGCGTTGCTGCTGCCCGTCGACATGGAAGTGCGCACGACGATCGTGTCGCCGTGAGGCCCGTCGTCGCGCTGCTCGTGCTCGCCGCTGCGACGTCGGCATCGGCGGCGTTCGTGCCGCAGCAGCGCGGGACGCCCTGCGATGCGGCGTGGGATGTCGGGAGCGCCACCGCCAGGCCAGCGCCCGAGCCCAGGCAACCCTGGGACCTCGTCTGCCGGGACGGCGATCCGGCGTGCGACCTCGACAACGAGGAGAACGGCGAGTGCATGATCTCGATCGGCGCCTGTGCCGCGGTGACGACCAGAGGGTGTACGCCACGGGTCATCCGGAAGGTCGTCGTTCCGAAGTCCACACGGAAGGTGCTGCCTGGGCTGATACTTCCGCCGACACGAACGGCGGGGTGCGGCACGCCCGGCACGCTGACGCTGCCCATCACCGATCCCGCCAACGAGAAGGCGGGGGTACTCCTGACGCTCCGGTCTGGCGGGCGCAAGCGCGGGTCGAGCCGGCTGCGCGTCCGCTGCGTGCCCCTCCCCCCCGCCCGCTCCGTCGAGGCGCTCTCGTTCATCGTTCCGTCGTCGGCGTCCGACTTCGACTACGGCTTCAGCGGGAACAATCACAACTTCCCGATGTGGACAGACGAGCGCTTCGAGGTCTGCCTGACCGGCTGCGACGATACGACGGATGCCGTGTGCGACGTTGGCGTCTGTGTGCCGCAGACGCTGACCCCGATTCCGTTCCTCTCCAATGGTGTGCCCGTGTGTCTGACGCTGCAGATGACCGACGGAACGGCGCCCGGGACGTTCGACCTCGCGTCCGGTGCGCTCTCGCTGCCGGTGACGCTCCGTGCCGACGTGCACGTCCAGACGCCATACACCGTGTGCCCGCGATGCAGCGGTGACGCGGTGGGAGCCAGGGGGACGTGCAGCAGCGGCGGGCGGCAGGGAGAGGCATGCACGGTGGAGGCCCGGGTGCGCGTCGTCAACTCCCCCAGTCCGGACTACTTCCTTTCTGCCGACTGTCCGCCCGACGCGGCCAAGCTCGCGGTGTCGATTCCGATCGCGATGACGCTCACGACCGGCGAGGCGGCGCTCGCGGGTTCGCATCCGTGTCCGGCCCAGGACGTCGATGACGCGTGTGGGATGGGTACGTGTACCGTGGACTGCTCCGACACCATTCCGTCGAGGGGCGGCATCAACCAGATCTGCTGCTCGAACAGTCCGGCGACGGCCTGCTTCCCGACCGCAGCGGACAGCCCGCCGGGCCGCATCGTTCGAAACGGTATCGCTGCGCCGCTCACGCCCGCGTGGCCGGCTCCGACGGCGTCCCGCAAGGCCACGGGGACCTTCCTGGCTGCGACGTTCTGCCTGCCCAGGACGTCGGACCAGTCGGTCGACATCCTGGCCGGGCTTCCCGGACCCGGCGCTCTGCTCCTTCCCGTCGACATCGACGTGCACACGACGATCGTGGCGCCGTGAGGAGCCTGGTAGGTCTGCTCGTTCTCGTCGCGACGACGTCGAGCGTGGCGGCGCTCGTGCCGCAGCAGCGCGGGACGCCGTGCGATGCGGCGTGGGATGTCGGCAACGCGAAGGCGACGCTTGGCGCCAGACCCAAGCAGCCATGGGATGCGGTCTGTTCCGACGGCGACCCACGCTGCGACCTCGACGGCGAGGAGAACGGCGAGTGCCGCGTGGCGGTCGCCGCGTGCGCGGCGGTGGCGACCGAGGGCTGCATGCCAGCGACCATTCGCAAGGTGGTCATCCCCCGAGCCACCCGGAAGAAGGTTCCCGGCCTCGCGCGACCACCGGCACGCACTGCGGGTGCGGCGATCCTGCAACGCTCATCCAGGCGGTGAGCGATACCCCCGTGTCGCTGACGCTGCGGTCGGGGAAGCGCGGGTCGAGTCGGGTGCGCGTCCGCTGTGCGCCGTTCGATCCGTCGCGGCAGATGGAACTCTCGATGTTCGTTCGATCGACGATGTCCGACTTCGACTGGGGCTACACTGGTGGCAAACACAACTACGGCCTGTGGGATGGCGCACGGTTGACGGCCTGCCTCTCCAGCTGCGACGACGTGGCCGATCCGGTGTGCGACGCAGTCGCATGCACTGCGCGACCGCTTCCACCGCTTGGGCTCTCCGCCAACGGGCTTCCCGTCTGTCTCGTGCTCCACGTCGAGGAGGGGACGCAGCGAGGGACGTTCGACCTCGCGTCCGGTGCGCTCTCGTTGCCGGTGACGCTCCGTGCTGACGTGCCCGTGCAGACGCCGGTGGAGGACGTGTGCCCGCGATGCAGCGGCGAAGCGGTCGGAACCAGGGGGACGTGCAACAGCGGCCAGCGACAGGGGGAGTCATGCACCGTCGAGGCCGAGATGAACGTCCCCGGCCCGAATCCGCACTACTTCGTTTCTGCCGACTGCCCCCCTGACGCGCGCAAGCTCGTGGCGTCGATCCCGTTCGCGATGACGCTCACGACCGGCGAGACGGCGCTGGCGGGCTCGCATCCGTGTCCGGGCCAGACCATCAACGATGCGTGCGGGATGGGTACGTGTACGGTCGACTGCTCCGACCATATTGCGACGAAGGGCGGCATCAACCAGACCTGCTGCTCGAACGATCCTGCGACGCCCTGCTTCCCGACCGCCGCCGACAGCTCGGGAACCATCCTCCGAAATGGTGTCGCCATGTCGCCGACGCCCGCGTGGCCCACGCCGGCGCCCTCCCGTAGTGCAACGGGCGCTGTCCTCGCGGGTATCTTCTGCAGCCCCAGTGTCCCCGACGCCTCCGTCAACATTCTGTACGGCTTGCCGGGCCCTGGCGCGCTGCTCCTCCCCGTCGATATGGATGTGCACGGATGATGGCTCCGCCATGAAGGTGCTCGTCGCACTCCTCGTCCTCGGCGCCGCGGCGTCCGGGCCGGCCGCGCTGGTTCCACAGCAACGCGGAACACCGTGCGACGCCGCGTGGGATGTCGGCAACGCCACCGCGACGCCCCGCGCCAAACCGCGGCAGCCATGGGACGCCGTCTGTTCTGACGGCGATCCGCGCTGCGACCTCGACGGCGCCGAGAACGGCGAGTGCCGGATGGCGGTCGCCGCCTGCGTCGCAGTGGCGACCGACGGCTGTACGCCGACCATTCGCAAGCTGGCAATCCCACGTGCGACGCGGAAGAAGCTTCGCGGCCTCACGCTGCCACCGGTGCGCACCGCGGGGTGCGGTGATCCCGTCACGCTCATCCTGCCGGTGAGCGACACGCCGGTGCTCCTGACGCTGCGCTCGGGGAAGCGCGGCTCGAGTCGCGTGCGCGTGCGCTGCACGCGGCTCGACCCGTTGCGCCGACAGAAGGAGCTCTCGCTCCTGGTCTCCACGACGCTGTCCGACTTCGACTGGGGCTTCAGCGGTAACGGTCACAACTATGCTCTGTGGCAGGGCCCACGGTTCACGGCGTGTCTCTCCGGCTGCGACGACGTGGCCGATCCGGCGTGCGACGCGGTTGCGTGTAGTGCGCGGCCGCTGCCGCCGCTCGGGCTCTTGAGCAACGGAGTTCCCATCTGTCTCGTGATCCACGTCGAGGCAGCGGCGCAGCGGGGGACCTTCGACCTGACGTCCGGTGCGCTGTCGCTGCCGGTGGTGCTCCGTACCGACGTGCACGTCCAGACGCCGCTCTCCGATGTGTGCCCCCGATGCAGCGGTGGTGCGATCGGGGCTCATGGGACCTGCAGCAGCGGTACGCGCCAGCGGCAGGCATGCGTCGTCGGGGCCTACAGCTACGTCAATGGATCACCCAACCCGGGCTATTTCCTCTCGTCCGATTGCCCGCCCGACGCGCAGAAGCTGGTGGCCTCGCTCGCGATCGCCACCACGCTCACGACGGGTGACTCGACACTCGTGGGTCCCAAGCCGTGTCCGGAGCAGCGGGTCGACGACTCATGTGGGATGGGCATCTGTACCGTGGATTGCTCGGGCAACCAGCCGACGAAGCGTGGCATCAACCAGACGTGCTGCTCGAACAGTCCCTCCACGCCGTGCTTTCCGACCGCGCCCGGCAGCGCGGGAACCATTCGCCGAACCGGCATCGCCACACCGCTGACGCCCGCGTGGCCGAGCCCCGCAGTGTCGCGCACTGCCGGCGCCGTTCTCGCGTCGACGTTCTGCAGCCCGAAGACGACTGACCAGTCCGTGGACATCCTGCACGGGCTTGCCGGACCCGGCGCGCTGTTCCTCCCCGTCGAGATGGAAGTCCACGACGTGATCGGACCGCCATGAACTCTCTCATCGCACTATTCATCACCCTCCTGGTGACGTCGGTCTCGGCCGCGCTCGTCCCGCAGCAGCGCGGCACGCCGTGCGACGCCGCGTGGGACGTGGGTGGCGCGGAGGCGACGCCCGGTCTCGAAGCCAGGCAGCCTTGGGATGCCGTCTGTGCTGACGGTGACCCTCGCTGCGACCTCGACGGCGATGAGAACCGCGAATGCCGGATGACGATCGGCGCCTGCGTCGCAGTGGCGACCGTGAGCTGCACGCCGAGAGCCATTCGCAAGGTGCGCATCCCGCGTGCGACCCGGAAGAAGCTTCCCGGCCTCACGCTGCCACCGGCAGGCATCGCGGGGTGCGGCGATCCCGTCACACTCGCCCTGCCGGTGAGCGACACGCCGGTGCCCCTGACGCTGCGCTCTGGGAAGCGCGGCGCGAGTCGTGTGCGCGTGCGCTGCAAACCGCTCGACCCGTCGCTCCGACGGAAGGAGCTCTTGCTGCGGGTCTCCACGACGACGTCCGACTTCGACTGGGGCTGGGTCGGTGCCGGTCACAACTATGCCCTGTCGCAGGGCGCACGGTTCACGGCGTGTCTCTCCGGCTGCGACGACACGACCGACCCCGCATGCGACGTCCGCGCCTGTACCCCGAAGCCGTTGCCGCCGCTGCCGTTGCTGTTGGGCAGCCTGCCGGTCTGCCTCGTGCTGCACATCGACGAGGGGCAGTCGCTCGGGACGTTCGACCTCGCGTCCGGCGCGCTCGCAATGCCAGTGACGCTGCGCGCCGACGTGCACGCCCAGATGCCGCTGTCCGACGTGTGCCCGCGATGCAGCGGTGGGACGATCGGTGCCCGGGGGACCTGCAGCAACGGTGAGCGTCAGCAGCAGGCGTGTGTCGTGGACGCCTACAGCTACGTCACTGGCTCATCCAACCCGGACTATTTCCTCTCGTCCGACTGCCCGCCCGAGGCGACGAAGCTGGTGACCTCGCTCGCGATCGCCACCATGCTCACGACGGGTGATTCGACGCTCGCGGGTCCCACGCCGTGTCCGGAGCAATTCGCCGACGACGTCTGCGGTGAGGGCGCGTGTACGGTGGATTGCTCGGGCGCCGAGCCGACGAAGCGCGGCATCAACCAGATGTGCTGCTCGACCGATCAGTGGACGCCGTGCTTTCCGACGGCGCCCGACAGCCCGGGGGCCATCCTCCGAACCGGCCTCGCCACACCGCTGACGCCCGCGTGGCCGAGCCCGGCAGCGTCGCACACCGCCGGGGCCGTTCTCGCGGCGACGTTCTGCAGCCCGAAGACCACCGACCAGTCCGTCGACATCCTGTACGGCCTGCCCGGGCCGGTCGCGCTGCTCCTCCCGGTCGACATGGAGGTGCACACGGTGATCGCGCCGCCATGACGGCGCTCGTCGCACTGCTCGTCGTGGTCGCCGCGACCTCGGCCTCGGCCGTCCAGGTGCCGCAGCAGCGCGGGAAGCCGAACGACGCGCTCTGGGACGTCGGTGGCGCCACCGCGACGCCGGGGGCCGGCCCGAAGGATCCGTGGAGCGTCGTCTGCGCGGACGGCGATCCCGCGTGCGACCTCGACGACGCCGAGAACGGCGGCTGCCGGATGGCCATCGCGATCTGCGACGGGACCAGCCGGGGGCGGTGCCGGCCGAAGAAGCGGCGCCGATTCATCCTTCCGGCATCGACGCAGCAGGCGCTCGTCGGCTTCGCGCTGCCGTCCGCGTGCCTCTATGGTCCGTGCGGCACGCCGGGAATCGTGACGCTGAGCGCGAGCAACGATCCGGCCGTGACCACGCTGCGCTTCCGCTCGCGCCGAGGGAGCCGGCGGGGATCGAGCCAGGTGCAGGTCCGCTGCGTCCCACCCGATCCGGCACGCCGCCGCACGGTGCTCTCGGTGGTGGGTTCCGCATCGGGCTCCGATCTCGACCTCGGAACGACCGGAAACGCGCACAACTTCGCCGTCTCGGCGGGCGTGCGGCTCGATCTCTGCGTCACCGGTTGCGACGCGACGGCCGACGCGACCTGCGACGCCACCGTCTGCACCGCACAGACGTTCACGCCGACACCGCTGCTCACCAACGGCGTGCCGGTCTGCCTCGTGCAGAGGCCGATCACGACGAGTGCGATCGGGACATTCGATCTTGTGTCCGGAGCGCTGGCGATGCCGCTCACGCTCGAAACGCGCGTTCACGTGCAGACGCCGTTGGATAACGTCTGCCCGCGGTGCAGCGGTGTGACGATCGGGGCCGCGGGCACCTGCGACAGTGGGGCGAGACAGGGGCAGGCGTGCACCGTCGATGCCAGTGTCCATGTCATCGGCTCCAACCCCGATTACCTCCTCTCCGCCGACTGTCCCCCCGACGCGCCCAAGCTCGCGCTGGCGTTTCCGATCGTGACGACGCTCACGACCGGCGATACGGCGCTCGCGGGCTCTCGTCCATGTCCGGGGCAGGCCGTCGACGATGCCTGTGGGGAGGGTATGTGCACGGCGGACTGCTCCGACACCATTCCGACGAAGGGCGGCATCAACCAGACGTGCTGCTCGAACAGCACGTCCACGCCGTGCTTCCCGACCGCAGCCGACAGCCCGGGTGTCATCCTGCGAACCGGCGTCCCCGTGCCCCTCATGCCGGCGTGGCCGACGTCGTCGCCGCAGTCCGCCACCGGCACCGTCCTCGCCGCGACGTTCTGCGTACCGAGAACGACAGACCAGTCTGTCGATATCCTCTACGGCCTGCCGGGGCCGGGCGCTGTGCTGCTGCCCGTCGACCTGTCGGTCCGGACCGTGATCGCGCCCTGAGGGGAGCGGTGAGGCATCGCACCGGCTTGCAGCCTTGAATGTCTCAGGCCTAGCCGTCAGCATGTCGCACATGCGCGCCATGCCGATCGTCCTCGTTCTGCTCGCCTCGACGGTGCACGCTCTGCAGGTGCCACAACAGCGCGGCAATGCGTGCGCCGTGGTGTGGGACGTCGGTGACGCGACGGCCGTCCCGGGGGCGCTCCGCCGGCAGCCGTGGGAGCTGGTCTGCGCCGACGGTGACGTGCGGTGCGATCGCGACGGGGTCGTCAACGGTCGATGCGAGGTGCGCGTGGCGGCCTGCGTGGCGACATCGCCGACGGACTGCACGCCCGAGGCACTGACGGCACTACGCATCCCGAAGGCGACGCGCACGGCGCTGCGCGGCCTCGTTCCGCCGTCACTCGCCGCGACGAACACATGTGGCGAGGCGGGCACGGTCGTCCTCGAGGCGAGCGGCACCCGCCGCCGCGACATCCTACTGTCGTTGCGCTCGAAGACGGCGAGCGGACGCGGGCGCAACCGCCTGCGGGTGAAATGCGTGCCGTCGTCGGATTGCGTCGACTGCCCGACGGCCTGCGACGTCCGCGCCTGCACCCGCGACGCGACCGGGCTTCCGCGGTTGCTGACGCTGACCGTCGGCTCGACCGGTTCCGACCTCGACCTCGGCTACAGCGGCAACTACCACAACCAGCAGCTCACGGCCGGGACGCGTCTCGGCCTGTGCCTCGACGGTTGCAACGCGACGACCGACGCCATCTGCGACGTGCAACCCGTCTGCGACCCGACGGCCGGCGACGTGATCGGTCCACCCCAGCCGTTCCTGTCCAACGGCGTCCCGGCGTGTCTCGTCACGCGTCGGACCCCTACGGACGCGACCGGCACGATCGACCTCGCCTCCGGTGCCATGACGGTCCCGCTCGCCGTCGAAGTCGACGTCTACGTGCAGACGAGCCAGGAGACCGTCTGTCCGCGTTGCAGCGGGCTCCAGTTCGGTGATCGGGGCAAATGTGAGGACGGCGCGCGCAATGGGCTCGCCTGTACGGTCGACGGGACGGTGTTCGTCTTCGGCAGCGCCGGGCCGGGGTTCGACTACAACGTGTCGTCGGACTGCATCCCCGCGGCGGGCAAGCTGGCATCGACGGTGCCGCTGTCGCTCACCCTCACCA
>DASYLJ010000043.1:0-74748 GCA_036009625.1 Binatia bacterium | reverse complement strand
GACTGCACCGCCGCAGCCTTCGGCTGCGGCGGCTCGGACGGTGCCGGCCCCATGGCGGGCGGCGGCGACGCCTCACCAGCGTCGGGACCCAGCGCCGCCATCGCCTCGGGCCGCGACGGCGCGCACAGCAGCCCGCGCGTCTCGTTGATCTCGCCGAGCTGGTGCACGATCTTCTCGTCCGGCGCACAGAGCGCGGCGCGGAGGCCGCGCGTCCGCACCTCGTCGACGAGACGCAGCAGGACGCGCGCCATTGCCGGCGTGAGGTCGACGACGCCGCTCAGGTCGATGACGAGCCGATCGGCGCCGTCGTCGACGATGTCGCGCACGATGCCACCGACGGCGAGCGTGAAGCGCGGGAACGCGGTGGCATCTGCCGCCGGAAAGACCAGGACGGGGATGTCGTTCACCCACTCGATCCAGACGTCCTCGACCTGGTCGCCGACGGCCGAGGAGACCTTCTCGAGCAGGTCCGCGGCCTGCACCGGCTTCTCGATGACGGCGCAGAAGCCCGCCCGCAGCGCGCGGGCGGCCTGCTCCGGCTCGCCGCGAACGGTGAGGGCCAGGAAGCGGGCGGTGCCGTCGTCCACCTGCCGCATCGCGATCAGGAGGTCGAAGGCGTCCATGTCCGGCAGCGTCAGATCGAGGATGACGATGCGCGGATGATCCTGCTGAAAGCGCTCCAGCGCGGCGAACCCGCTGGTGGCGACGATCACCGGCCCGCGCGTGGCGAGCGGCGTGCGTACGGCGTCGATGACGCGCTGGCTGTCGTCGACCACCATGGCACTCACCTGCGGCGGCGCGGCGGCCTCGGCAGTGGCTGGCGCGGGTTCGGACGCGGTGGCGGGCGCGGCGACGGCGCCGAGGATCTTCCCCACCTCCTTGTCGAAGAGCTGCCGGTTCACCGGCTTCACGATGTAGGCCAGCACGCCGTGGCGGGCGGCCTGCATCACGACCTCCTTCGCCGACTGCGCGGTGAGCATGATGACCGGAATCGCCCGCGTCTCCGGATCGTCGCGCAGGTTGCGCAGCACCTCGATGCCGTCCATCTCGGGCATCTCGACGTCGAGCAGGATCAGGTCGGGCTTGATCTCGCGCGCCTTCTCGAGGCCCAGGCGCCCGTTCACGGCCTCGATGACCGTACACGCGTAGCGTCGTAGGAACGCGGCGACGACGACGCGAATGACCTCGGTGTCGTCCACCAGCAGTACGGTTTTCATCGTGCTCCGTCTCCGCCCGCGTCGGCCCCGGCGGGTCCGTCGGCGAGCATCTTGGTGACGGCGACCGCCCGCTCGCGGGTCATCGCCGCCAGCAGTGCGCCCACCTGTCGTTCCTTCATCCGTCCGAGGACGAGCCGCAGCGTCTCGTCGTCGAGCCGATCGAGGATCGGTGCCGCCTCGTCGGGCTTCATCGATTCGTAGACGCGCGTCACCTCGGGCTGCGCGCCCTCGGCGCGCGGCGCCGCACCGGCAGCCGCCGGCTTCGCCGCACCGGTCTTCGGGGCCGCGGCCTTCGCCTGACGCGTCGGGGCCGGGGCCGTTCCCGGCGTCTCGAGACGCGCCACCTGCTCGGCGACGCTCGCTTCGAGCGCTGCCAGCCCGGCTTCACGCGCCGTCAGCGCCTGCTCGCGGGCCTCGAGCTCCTTGTTGCGCGCGGCGACGGCGTCGAGCACTTCGCGGAAGCCGCGGCTGCGCGCCATGACGTCGCCGGGCTTGGCGGCGTCGCCCTCCCCGGCCGCTTCGGCGTCGGCCGCCTCGGCCGGCGAGCTCGCCCGCACCGTCCCGGCCCACCAGGTGCCGAGCACGACCATCTTGATGACGAGGCTCGCGACCACCAGCGTTCGCAGCAGCTTCATGCCCGCTCCCTCCGCGCCCGCAGTGCCAGCTCGTCGAGCAGGATCGCCGTGGCCCGCTCGCTCGCGGCCTCGAACCGCTCGGCGGCGCGCTCGCGCAGGCGCTCGAGCTTGCGCTCGTCCTGTCGGCGCACCAGCACGGTCTCGCGCTGTCGGACCAGCGTGGCGGTGAGCGTCTCGCGCTCGCGCGCCAGGACGCGTTCCCGCGCCTCGGCAGCCGCTTCGAAAGCGCGCCAGCGCAGCAGATCGGCGCCGGTGAAGTCGCCCCCCGCGGCGGCGTCCTCGACGGCGCGCACGCCCTCACGCGCCGCGCGCTCGGCCGCGATCGCGTCCTGCACGCGCGTCATCGCCCCGATGGTCTTGTGCATCTCGTCCTGCGCCAGCCGGCGCAGCTGGCCACGCAGTCGCAGCACGCGATCGAGTCGGAAGCGGAACGCCATCGCTACCTCACCAACGCCCCGAGGGCGGCTTCTGCATCGGCCAGAGACGCCGGCTCACCGAGCGACTGGCGGAGGAACGTCGTGATCGCGGGCAGACGCGTGATGGCCTCGTCGATCGCAGGGCTGGCGCCGCGCGTGTAGGCCCCGATCTGGATCAGGTCCTCGGCCTCGCGATACGTCGACAGCCACGAGCGCACGCGGCCGGCCTGCGTCTGCTGCGACGGCCCTGTGATGTCGAGCATCACGCGCGAGATGCTCGAGAGCACGTCGATGGCCGGATAGTGGTTGTCGCTGGCGAGCTTGCGCGACAGCACGATGTGGCCGTCGAGCAGCGAGCGCGCCGTGTCGGCGATGGGCTCGTTCATGTCGTCGCCCTCGACCAGCACGGTGTAGAGGCCGGTGATGCTGCCCTGCGGGCCGCGGCCGGCGCGCTCGAGGAGCTTCGGCAGCAGCGCGAACACCGACGGTGTGTAGCCGCGCGCCGCCGGCGGCTCGCCGACCGACAGCCCCACCTCGCGCTGCGCCATGGCGACGCGCGTCAGCGAGTCCATCATGAGCAGCACGTCCTTGCCCTGGTCGCGGAAGTACTCGGCGATCGCACTCGCCAGGAAGGCACCGCGGATGCGAACCAACGGCGGCTGGTCGGACGTCGCCACCACGACGACGGAGTGGCCGATGGCGTCGCCGAGATCGCGCTCGATGAACTCGCGCACCTCGCGGCCACGCTCGCCGACCAGCGCGATGACGTTGACGTCGGCGCGGGTGTAGCGCGCCATCATGCCGAGGAGCGCGCTCTTGCCGACGCCCGAGCCGGCGAAGATGCCGAGGCGCTGGCCGCGACCGCAGGTCAGCAGCGCGTTGATGGCGCGGATGCCGAGGTCGAGCGGCTCGCGGATCGGCGTGCGATCGAGCGGGTTCATGCGCTGGCCGTAGAGCGGGTACTCGGCGCGACAGTCGAGCGCGCCACCGCGATCGAGCGGTGCACCGAGGCCGTCGAGAATGCGGCCCAGCATGGCATCGCCGACGCGGACCAGCGGGCGCTCGCGCACCAGCGTCACGCGACTCCCCGGCGACACGCCCTCGAGATCCCCGAGCGGCGCCAGCAGCACCCGGCCGGCGCGGAAGCCCACCACTTCGGCGGGAATCGTCGGCCCGTTGGGGTCGTCGCGCGAGCCGCCGATGGTGCACACCGAGCCCACCGGCGCGCCGGGTCCGGTGGCCTCGACGACGAGCCCGATGACGTCGGTGACGCGGCCGCTCACGCGCACCGGGTTGAGCTCGGCGAGGTCGCGTCGGGCGCGGGAGAAATCGATGCCGGGCACCATGCTCAGACCTCGGCCCCCACCAGCGCGCGCTCGGCGACGCCGAGCTGGGTCTCGACGCCGATGTCGACGTCGCCGTAGCGGCTCTCGATGACGCAGCCGAGCGGCGGCAGGCTCGGATCGTCGACGATCTGCAGCTCCTTCACCTCGTCCAGTGCGGCACGCAGTGTCGGCGCCTGCTCGAGGAGCCAGGTGGCGAGCGCCGGCGGCACGCGGATCAGGATGCGCTCGCGGTCGACGGCCTGCTTCACCGCCGAGCGGATCATCGTCAGCCAGATCTCCGGATGGTCGGCGAGCTCCTGCTGCACCACCTTGCGCGCGACGCCGAGCGCCACCAGCAGCAGCTCGCGCTCGTAGCGCGTGCGCAGATCGTCGCGGAACGTCGCCAGCGCCTCCAGCCCGTGCGCCAGCGTCTCCTGCATCTCGGCGATGACGACGGCGTGCTCGCCGCGCGCCTGCTCGAGCCCCGCGGCGAAGGCGGGATGATCCTCGAGTCGCTCGGCCACCACCGCCTCCGGCGCCTCGGGTGCGGGCGTGACGTCGGCGACGAGATCCGCCGCGAGCGGCGTCGGGCTTCCCATCGGGCGGAATCCCGGCGACGGCTTCGCGGGATCCGCGAGCGGCTGGAAGCCGTCAGACGAGGGCATCGTCCCCTCCGCCACCGAGCTGGATCTTCTGCTCCTCGGCCAGGCGCCGGGCCACGGTGATGATGTTCGCCTGCGCCTTCTCGACGTCCTTCAGGCGCACCGGCCCCATCGTGCTCATGTCCTCCTGCAGGATCTCCGCGGCGCGGGCCGAGATGTTGGCGAACACCTTCTCCTGCATGGCGGGGCTGGCGGTCTTGAGCGCCAGCATGAGGTCCTCGCGCGCGACCTCCTTCAGCAGCAGCTGCAGGCCGCGGTTGTCGAGGCGGATCAGGTCCTCGAAGGTCAGCATGAGGTTGCGGATCGTCTCCGCCACCTCGGGCGCGCTGTCGTCGAGATCGCTGAAGACGCGCGACTCCACGCCCTTGTCGACGAGGTTCATGATGTCGGCGGCGAGCTTGGTGCCGCCGAGCGTGCGGCCCGTGCTGACCGCCGCGCCGCCGAGGCTCTGCACCTGGCCGGCGAGCAGCGTCCCCACCTCGGCGAGCAGCTCGGGCGCGACGCTCTTCAGCTCCGCGATGCGGTGCACGATGTCGGCGTGCAGCTCCTCGGGCAGCAGACCGAGCACCTCGGCCGCCTGGCGCGCTCCCAGATTCGCGACGATGAACGCGATCACCTGCGGATGCTCGGTGCCGATGACGCGCGCGATCGCCTGCGGCGCCATGAGCTCGAGCTGGCTTGCCAGCGACGGCCCCGTCTCGGTGCTGCCGCGGGTCAGGTCGCGCATGGCCTCCTGCTCGTGGGACGGCCGCGACGGCGCCACCGCGGTGATCAGCTTGCGGACGAACGACTCGCCGTCGATCAGGTAGCCGGCGCGGCTCGTGAGCCAGCGCCACGCCTCCTCGTGGACGGCCGCGGCCTCGGGCCGCGTGATCGTGCGCATGCGCACCATGGCGGCGGAGATCTGCCGCACCTCGCCCTCGCTCAGGTGCTTCAGCACCGACGCGGCGGCGTCGGCGCCGAGCGTCAGCAGCAGGATCGCCGCCTTGTCGAGCCCGATGGGGTGCGGGGGCAGCTTCGGGCTGCGCGCTGTCAATGCAGTGTCGGCCATGGGTCACGCCGTCCGCGTGGTCGCGTCCGCGTCCTCGTAGAGCCATTCGCGGACGAGCTGTGCCGCTCGCTCCGGGTTCTTCTGGGTGAGCTGCAGGTTCTCGGTGGTGAGCTGTCCGACCGCCGCGGCCATGTCGCTCATGTCGATCTCGCCGTTGGGGCCGATCGGCGAGCGGCGCGCGGCCAGGCTCATCAGCAAGGGCTTCACGACGTAGAGCAGCGCCATGGCGGCGAAGCCGATGCCGAGCAGCCGCATCAGCACCGACGGCGCCCAGCGGCCGACGCCACTGAACATGCTCTCGCCGCCGCCCGCGCTCTCGACGGCCTGGAACGGCGCGCTCGTGACCTCGACGTGGTCACCGCGCTCCTCGTTGAAGCCGACGGCGCTCTTCACCAGGTCCTTCAGGCGATCGAGCTCGTCCTGCGGCCGCGGCACGAAGGTGCGCGTGCCGTTGTCGTCCTTCCAGGTGCCGTCGACGAGCACCGCCACCGACAGCTGCTGCACCTGCCCCACCGGTGCGATCGTGCGCGAGATGACCTTCGAGATCTCGAAGGTCTGCTGCTCCTCCTTGCGGTGCGACGTCGGCCCCTGCGGCGACTCGACGGCGATCGGGTCGTTGGTGAGGTTCGACTGCGTCCCCGGCGCCCCGCCGGCGGTCTTGGCGCCGATGGTCTCCTCCTTCGTCGCCTGCTGCGTCTTCACCACCGCGCCATCGGGATCGTAGCGCTCCTCCGTGCGTTCAGCGCGCGCGAAGTCGAGCTGTGCGGCGACGCGCGCGATGACCCCCTCGCGTCCGACGATGGTGCCGAGCATCGTCTCGATGCGTTCCTCGGCGGTACGCTCGACGGCGTGCTGGTACTCGAGCGCCTCGGTCGAGCCGCCGGGCACGTCGAGCCCCTGCGAGCGCTCGTCGGAGAGGATGCGCCCGCTCTCGTCGACGACGGTGACACCGTCGGCGTCCATGCCCTCGACGCTGGCCGCGACCAGATGCACGATGCCGTCGATCTGCGCCCGCGCCAGCGTGCGCCCCTGCGCCAGCTTGATCACCACCGACGCCGACGGGCGTCGGTCCTGCGCCACGAACAGCGAGCGCTCGGGCAGCGCCAGATGGACGCGTGCCGATTCGACGCCACCGAGCTGCGAGATGGTGCGGGCCAGCTCGCCCTGGAGGGCGCGCTGGAAATTCAGGTGCTGCAGGAAGTCGGTCTGACCGAGCGACTGGCGGTCGAAGATCTCGAAGCCGACACCGCCGCCCTCGGGCAGGCCGCGGCTCGCGAGCGAGAGACGCAGCTCGTAGAGACGCTCCGACGGCACCAGGATGGCGCGGCCGCCATCGTCGAGCTCGTAGATCACCTTCTCCTCGCGCAGCGCCTCCACCATGGCGGCCGCGTCCTGCTGCGAGAGGTTGGTGAACAGCGGCTTCATGAGCGGCCGTTGCACCCACCACGCGAGCCCGAGCACGAGCGCGACGGAGACGATGCCCGTCCCGGCGACGATGAGTCGCCGGCGGAGCGGCAGGGCCGAGAAGAAGGCCTCCAGGTCCTGCCACAGTCGTTGGAAGCGTGCGTTCATTTACACCTGCATCCGCACGACTTCCTGGTAGGCCTCCACGATCTTGTTCCGCACCTGCATCATCAGGCGGAACGACAGATCGGCCTTCTCCAGGGCCAGCATGGTGTCGTGCAGTGACGTCGGGCCGCCGGTGGCCAGATCAGTGATGGCGCGATCGGCCTGATGTTGCAGGTCGTTCACCGACGCGAGGGAGTCCTTCAAGACGTCGCCGAACGACGGCCCGCCCGCCGCGGGCGGAGTGCCGAGTCCCGGCACCTCCGTCTTCGGCAGCGGGATGAGCCCGGGTACGATCCTGGTGGCATCCATCGGCGGTGACCTAGCCCGCGATCGACAACGCGGCGTCCGAGAAGCGTCGCGTCGCGGTCACGACCTGGATGTTGGCCTCGTAGGCGCGCGTCGCGGCCTGGAGGTCCACCATCTCCAGGATGGGGTTCACGTTCGGATAGGCGACGTAGCCCTCGCCGTTGGCGTCGGGATGGCCGGGATCGAAGACCATGCGCGGCGGCGTGTCGTCCTCCACCACGTCCGAGACGGTGACGCCCGGAGGGGCGCCGAGCGCGCCGAGCTCGTTCAGCGTCGAGCCGAAGTCGCTCTTCAGCTCGTGCGCGGCGAAGATGACGTTGCGACGGCGATACGGACCGCCCTCGACGGTCTCGGTGGTGTTGGCGTTCGCCAGGTTCGACGCGATGACGTCGAGGCGCAGTCGCTCGGCGCGCAGCGCGCTGGCGGAGATGGCGAAAGTCGAGCTCAGGACGTCCATCAGCGACTTCCATCCATGGCCTGCCGGAGCAGGGAGATGCGCTTGGTCAGGATGCGGGCCAGCGCGGCATAGCGACTCGTGTTGTCGGAGAGCTTCGCCATCTGCAGATCGATGTCGACGGTGTTGCCGTCGGCGCGGGCGGGCATCTCGAGGTCCTCGTGCATCCGCGTCGCCGCGTCCATGGGATCCGTGGTGCCGGGGACGGCGGGCGCCCCGGCGCTGGTGAACGCCTGATCGAGCGCGCGACGGAAGTCGGTGTCGCGGGCGCGGTAGCCCGGCGTCTCGACGTTCGCGATGTTGGTGGCGAGGACGCGATGGCGGCGCTCGTGCACCGTCAGCGCATTCGACAGCCCCTGGAGCGTCGGGTCGAAGAGTGGCGTCGTCGGGATCGGCATCGGATCAGCCCTCCGCGGCGAGCGCCGCGTCCATCTCGCCGTGCGAGCGATACTCGGCCAGCTTGTTGCGCAGCGTGCGGATGCTGATGCCCAGCAGCCGCGCCGCATGCGTACGGTTGTTGTTGGTCCGTCGCAGCGTATCGAGGATCAGACGGCGCTCCATCTCGCGCACGGTGAGCCCCGCCATGCTGCCGAGGCCGAGCCGCGGCGGCGACGGGTCGCGATCGAGCAGCTCCTCGGCCGTGATCTCGGGGCCGCGCGCCAGCAGCGCCGCACGCTCGAGCGCGTGCTCCAGCTCGCGCACGTTGCCGGGCCAGCTGCGCTCGCGCAGCACGGTGCGTGCCGCCTCGGACAGCCGCAGCGTGCGACCTTGGGTCGCGAAGCGGCGCAGGAAGTGGTCGGCGAGCAGATCGACGTCGGCGCGACGTTCGCGCAGCGGCGGCAGCACGAGTGGAATGACCATCAGGCGGTAGAACAGGTCCTCGCGGAACTGGCCGCGATCGACCATCTCGCGCAGCCGGCGGTTGGTGGTGGCGACGACGCGGACGTCGATCGGCACCGGCGCCATGCCGCCGACGCGGTCGACCTCGTATTCCTGCAGCACGCGCAGCAGCTTCGCCTGCAGACCGAGCTCCATCTCGCTGATCTCGTCGAGCAGGATGGTGCCGCCGTTGGCGAGCTCGAACTTGCCGATCTTGCGCGTGATGGCGCCGGTGAAGGCGCCGCGCTCGTGCCCGAAGAGCTCGCTCTCGAGCAGATCGCGCGGCAGCGCTGCACAGTTGACGGCGACGAAGGCACGCCCCCGTCGCGTCCCCGCCTCGTGCAGGTGGCGCGCCAGCAGCTCCTTGCCGGTGCCGCTCTCGCCCTGCACCATCACCGGCGCACGGCTCGACGCCACGCTCTCGGCGATCTCGAGCACCCGCAGCATGGCGGGATCGCGTGACACGATGCCCCGGCGCGGTGCGGTCTCGCGTGCGCGACGGACCACCCCGGGCGCGCCGCGCTCGGCGAGCGCGCGCGTCGCCAGATGCAGCAGGTCGCCCGGCGAGAACGGCTTGGTGAGGAAGTCGATGGCGCCGAGCTTCATGGCCGCGACCGCATCCTCGATCGTGCCGTGCGCCGTGATGACGATGGCCGGCGTCTCGCTGTCGGTGCGACGCAGCTCCGAGAGCAGCTCGAGCCCCGAGCGTCCCGGCAGCTTGAGGTCGGTGATCAGCAGGTCGGCACCACCCGGCTCGAGCCGCACCAGCGCGTCCTCGGCGCTCACCGCCAGCTCGACGGCATAGCCGCCCCGACGCAGCACCTCCGCCAGCCCGGCGCGCATGCCGGCCTCGTCGTCCACCACCAGGATGCGTCGCGTCTCGGTCCCCGTCATGCCCCGTCCACTCCCGGCACCGTCACCGTGAACACGGCGCCGCGCCCCGGCTCGCTCGCCAACGCGAGCCGCCCGTCCATCGCACCCACCAGCTCCCGCACCACTGCCAGCCCGAGCCCCGTCCCCTTGGCGCGCGTCGTGTAGAACGGCCGGAAGATGAGGTCCTCCTCGCCCGGCAGCACACCCAGCCCGGTGTCGCCGATGGCGATCGCCACCGTGCCACCGCTCGCCTCGACCTCGACCGTCAGCGTCCCGCCGTCCGGCATCGCCTGCAGCGCGTTGCGGATCAGGTTCAGGAGGACGGGCCGCAACAGGTTCGCGTCGGCGCTGGCGTGGATCGACGCGATCCCATAGCGGCGCTCGACCCGCACCGTGTGCGCGGCGCGCAGATCGCCGGTGTAGCGCAGCGCGTCCTCGACCAGCGCGCAGCAGTCGACGACCTCGCTCGCCACGGTGCGCGTGCGCGTCCATTCGAGGAGGTTCGTGACCAGGTGGTTCAGGTCGGTGATGCCCGCGGCCACCTGCCGCGCCAGGCGCAGCGCATCGGGCTGCTCGCGCAGATCCTGCAGCAGCAGGCCCGTGAACAGCTCCATGGCACCGAGCGGATTGCGCACCTCGTGCGCCAGCATCGCCGCCATCTCGCCCATCGCCGCGAGACGGCTCTGTCGCAGCGCCTCGGCCTCGAGCCGTCGCTCGCGCTCGACGCTGGCGGCGAGCAGCCGGTTCTTCTCCTCGACCTCGTTCGTCAGCGTGTCGACGCGCGCCCGCAGCGCCGCGTACTCGCTCTCGAGCCGCGTGGTGGCGGCGGTGAAGGTCTCGAAGGCGTGCGTCAGGCCGCGCAACGCCGGCGGCGTCGCGGTCTCAGTGGCCATCCGAGGCCTCCTCGACGTCGACGGGGGCGCTCATCGGCACCGCCGGCGCCGGCACCTTCGCGACCAGTGCCGCCGCGACGCGACGGGCGAGCGGGCTGCCGCCCGCACCGACCTCGTCGAGCGCCACCGCGGCGAGCGCGCCGTCACCGCGGGCGAGCGCCACGCGGGCGAGCGCCGCGGCGGCAGCCGTACGCACCGGCGGGCTGCCGGGACCGACGAGCGCGCGACGATAGGTCGCGATGGCCTCGTCCCAGGCACCGCTGGCGGTGGCGGTGTCGCCGGCGACGATCTCGGCACGGCCGACCTCGTCGGCGAGGGCGGGATCGGGATAGGCCGCGAGACCGGTCGCCGCGCCGGCGAGATCGCCGTCGGCGAGCGCGATGCGGGCGCGCACCTGACCGAGTCGGGCGGCGAGCGCCGGATCGAGCGCCCGCGGCTCGAGCTTCGCCGTCGCACCCCGTGCCCCCGGCACGTCGTCGGCGCGCAGTGCCACTTCGGCATAGGCGATGCGCGCCGGCGGGTCGGCGCTGGTGACGCGAACCTGCATGACGGTGGCCGCCATCGCCGGCACACCCAGCCGCTCGAACGCACCCGCGATCACGAGCCGGTCGTCGGCGGTCGCCAGTCGATGGATGTTCGTCGTGTAGGCGGCGTAGACGGTGGCGATGCCGGCCCAGTCCTCGGCGGCGGCCAGCTTGGCCACCCAGGTGCGAAGCACGATGGTGCGCTCGGCGTCGGCCTGGCGCTCGCTCGGCGGATCGAGCCTGGAGGCGTCGTCGAGGATCGCCAGCGCCGCCTCGAAGTTGCCGGCCTGCGTCTGCGTGCGCGACGCCTCCAACAGGAGCGCCGCGCGCACGGCCGGCGTGCCCGACTCGGTCGCGAGATGCTGCAGACGGCCGGCGGCGTTCTTGCCGCCGTCGAGGACGGCGATGCGCATCTCCGTCTCGGAGATCACCTTGCGGCTGGCGCGCCGGCGGAGCACGCGCTCGTACGCCATGCGCGCGCCGTCGAGATCCTGATCGTCCTGCGCCAGCGTGCCCGCGAGCAGATCGAGCGCCGCGTCCTCCTCGACCCCGCGCGATGGCCGCGGCGCCGCCAGAAGCTGGCGCGCCTCGGTCCGCGCACCGGCGGCGGCCAACGCGGCCGCCTCGTCGCCGAGCACCGACGGCATCATCATCGTCTGCGGACACTCGCTAGCAAGCCCGCGGAAGAGCGTCGCAGCCTGCGCCGGCGTTCCGCCGTCGCGCGCCTGACGCGCCTCCTCGAGTCGTGCCTCGCAGCGCACGTCACCTTCGGCGGAGGAGAGGACGGCGACGAGTGCGCGCTTCGCCTCCTTCGTTCGATGACGCAGCCGCAGCGCGGTCGCCTGCGCGACGCGGGCATACGGCGCCAGCGCATGGCTCTGGAAACGATCGAGGAAGAGGCCGAAGGCGGAGCTGGCCTCGGGGCCGAGCTCGAGCCAGAGGGCGACCATGCCCGCCATGAGCTGCGCGCGGGGTGCGTCGCCGAAGTGCGGAAAGTCGCGCGCGGCGCGCTCGTAGGCGGCGATCGCCGCCAGCGGATCGTCCTGCCCGTTGACGGCGCGCACCAGCAGCACGTCGGCGGCGAGATGCGCCGTCGCGGCCGACGCCGGCATGCCCGGCAGCGGCGCGTCCGGGATGGTGCCGTCGCTCTGCCAGCGACCGAGCGCATCACGCAACGAGGCCGACGCCTCGTCGGCATAGAGCGGCGTCTCGAGGGCTGGTGGCAGGAAGCGCACGCCACGCAGCACCTGGAACGGAGTCGCCGCGAGCTGCGGCGGTGGCGCGACGCTGGACATGGACGGCGCCTCGACCGGCGCGGGCGGAGCCTCCGCCGCGGCCGTCACGACCTGCGCCGAGGCGAGGACCGCGGTTTTCGGAACCGGCGCCGCGGCAACGGCTGCCGGGGAGGCGGCCGCAACCGGCTGGGCGTTTTTTTCCGGGGTGCCGAGTCGCAACGTCGCGACCCGTCCCTTCGTCGTCATCGTGAACGGCGTCACCGCCGCGAGCTCGACCACCACGCGCGCCGTCGTCGTGTCACGCTGGCCGGTGCGGACCTGACGCACCGCCCCAGTGCCGGTGAGCGTGCGCTGGACGGCGGGATCGATCTGCGCCGGGACGTCGATGTAGATGCGCTCCGGTGCCCCGTCCTGGGCGGCCAATCGCTTCGCCGTGGGCTCGGCGGGACCAGAGAGCCGCAGGCGGATCTCCCGGACCGGCTTCCCCACCGTCTCGACGCGCTCGATGCGGAGGGACGGAGCCGTCTGGCCCCGTCCCTCCTGTGCACCGGATGGGGGCAGGACCACCTGTGCTCCGGCGCGTCCAACCACAACGACACCACACACCACGGCCCCGAAGCACCACCACACCACTCCCCGCGCCTGCCCCACGGCGGGATGGTCAGCAAGGCAGGTGCCACCCGGCAACCCCTGCCCCGCACGGCGTTTCCTGCCGCAGGACGTCTGCCCGGGCGGGATCGGCTGACACGGCGAGGCAGACCGTTGACGCCCGGGGCGCCGTGCCCCGGTTTCAGGCGTCGGACGGCTGGGCGTCGAGCGGACGGGATCCGCGACGGGCGACCCGTGTTCCCGCCCACCGCCGCAGCGCCGCCGTGAGGACGGCCGACCGCACCGGCTTCGGAACGTAGTCATCCATGCCGGCGGCGACGCAGCGCTCGCGGTCGCCGTCCATGGCATTCGCCGTCACCGCGATGATCGGCGTGCGACGGCTCGCCCCCTCGAGCTGGCGGATGGCGGCAGTGGCCTCGAAGCCGTCCATCTCGGGCATCTGACAGTCCATGAGGACGACGTCGTACGGAACCGACCCGAGGGCGTACACCGCCTCGCGGCCGTTGCCGACGGCGTCGGCCTGGCATCCGAGCTTGCGCAGCAGCGCCAGCACCAGCTGCTGGTTCACCGGGTTGTCCTCCGCCACCAGCACGCGCAGGCCGCGCAGCGGATCGACCGCATCGGCGTCGGCGACCACCTCGGGTCGTTCGCGCAGTGCGGAACAGAGCCCATCCTGCAGCTGCGCCGCCCGCACCGGCTTGGTGAGCACGCGCGCGATCCCCGCGACCGTCAGCAGCGTGGGATCGGGGCGACGTCCGAGCGGCATCAGGAGGACGAGGCAGCGCCCCGGCGCTTGCAGCGTGCGCGCCAGCGCCAACCCGTCGTCGCCGGCGTTGCCGGCGATGAGCACGACGTCGACGGGGGTCGTCCCCACCGCGTCGCGCGCCGCCCCGCCGTCGGCCACCGCGGTGACGCGCGCCCCCATGCGGCCGAGCAGTCCCGCCAGCATGGTGCGGCTCGCCGGCTCGGGCTCGACCACGAGCACGCTGCGCCCGGCGAGCGACTGGTCGGCGCCGCGCACGTCGGCGACGCCGCGCGCGAGCCGCACCGTGAACCAGAACGTGCTGCCGCGACCGAGCGTGCTCGCGAGGCCCATGGTGCCGCCCATCAAGGTCACCAGCTCGTGCGAGATGGCGAGGCCGAGCCCGGTGCCGCCGTAGCGTCGCGTCGTCGAGTCGTCGGCCTGCGTGAACGGCTCGAAGAGACTCGCCTGCGCCTCCGGGGCGAGACCGATGCCGGTGTCGGTGACGGCAAAGCGCAGCTGCACCCAGTCGTCGCCGCCCTCCTCGACCGTGACGCGCACCTCGACCCGACCGCGCTCAGTGAACTTGACGGCGTTACCGACGAGGTTGAGCAGCACCTGGCGCAGGCGACCAACGTCGCCGCACGCTGCCGGCGGTACGTCGGCATCGACCGACACCAGCAGCTCGAGGCCCTTGCCGTACGCGGTCTCGCCGAGCAGCTCGAGCACCTCCTCGACGGCCGGACGGACGTCGAACGCGACGCGCTCGAGCGCCACCTTCCCGGCCTCGAGCTTCGAGAAGTCGAGGATGTCGTTGATCACCGTGAGCAGCGCCTCGCCCGAGCGCCGGATGGTCTCGGTGAAATCGCGTTGCTCGGCGTCGAGCGGGGTTTCGAGCAGCAGGCCCGTCATGCCGATCACGCCGTTCATGGGCGTGCGGATCTCGTGGCTCATGGTGGCGAGGAAGCGCGACTTCGCTTCCGCGGCGTCCTCGGCGCGGCGGCTCGCCACCTCGAGCTCGCTCACCATGTCCGTGAGCACGGCGGCATGCCGCTGCTCGGCCTCCTTCGCGACCTCGAGATCACGCGCATGCGTGCGCAGCGCCTGCTCCACCTCGCGCGACGGCGTGATGTCGCTGCTGGTGCCGGCGACGCGCGTCACCGTCCCGTCCGGCCCGTGCACCGGCCAACCACGAGCGCGGATCCAGCGGATGGCGCCATCGCCGAGCGTGACCCGCATCTCCGCCGTACACGGCTGGCCCTGCATGAGCCGCACCCATTGCGCCTCGGCCTCGGGCCGATCGTCGGGATGGATGCGCGCCATCCAGGCCGCCGGATCGCTCGTCAGGAGTGCCACCGGCTGATCCCACAGGCGCTCGTACGCCGGGCTGATGTAGCGCCACACCGGCGGATCGCCGATGTCGACGACCCAGAACGCGTCGTCGATCGCTTCCGCGAGCTCACGGAAGCGTTCGTCGCTGTCCGCGATCGCGTCGATCATGCCGTTCAGCGTGACGGCGAGCGCGCCGAGCTCGTCCGGCGCCGTCACCGGCGCGTACGCCGTCGTATCGCCGGCGGTGCGCCGGTCCATGGCGCCGGCGATGGCGGCGACGGGCTGCAGCACGATCCGGCGCAGCAGCACCGCCACGATCGCGAGCAGGGTCGCGCAGGCCGCGAGCAGGAAGCCGCCGGCCTGGCGCGCCGCCACCGCGATCTCGCGACGCATCGGGGCGGCGTCGATGCGCACCAGCGCCGCGCCCTGCTCGAGCGTCTCGCCGAGCGCGCCCACCGCCGTGAAGCGCAGCGGCGCCGCCGCCCCCAGCTGCTCCTGCCCGAGATCGCGACGCCCCGTGCCGGTGGCGAGCGCCTGCGCGAGCTCGGTGCGGGCACCGCCATCCGGCAGCGCGTCGAGCCCGAGCCCCACCCACGCGCCGCGCGTCGAGGCCAGCACGCGCGGCGGCGTGCCACCGACCACGGTGATGCCGGTGACGTCGGGCTCGGCGCCGAGCTCGGCGACCAGGCGCTGCAGCTCGCGCGGACCGTCCACCGTCTCGGCGACGTAGGTGATCGCGTTGACGAGCGTCTCGGCGCGACGGAGCGCGCGTGCCTCGAGATGGCCCGCGAGCAGACGCGCCGTCAGCAGCGTGCCGGCGAGGGTCACCACCACCCCGAGCATCAGGGTGGGGAGCAGCAGCCGCCGCTCCAGACGATCGCTGTGGATCATTGCCGACTCGCCACCGTCAGGGACGTCGCGGGCAGGCAGTCGTCGAGACGGGTCGCCCCGGACAGCCGTCCGAGCCGACGCAGCACCGCATCGAGCTCGCGCAGCGTGTGATCGATCGAGCCGCCGGCGGCGAGCAGCGCCGGCTGATCGGCGAGGTCGGCGAAGCGGATGGCGCGCAGGTGTCCAGCGAACTCGCTCGGCGGGACGCCTTCACGCTGCGCCATGACGGCGTGCGCCACGTCGGGATGCTCGCGCGTGAAGCGCACGGCGCGGTCGAAGGCCTCGGCCAGCGCGCGGATGCGCCCGGGATGCGCGGCCACCACCGGCGCATCGATCGCGACCACGTCGACGATCTCGCGCGGCATCGAGCGGCTGTCGAACAGAGTGACGGCGCCGTCGAGGCCTTCGAGCGCGCTCGAGAACGGCGGATAGGTGACGACGGCGTGCACCGTGCCGGCCGCGAGCGCGTCGGCCATGCGGGTCTCGTCGACGAACACCGGCACCACGTCGCTGAGCCCGAGGCCCACCGTCTCCAGCGCGCGGGCCAGCACCAGCGTGCCGAGCGAGCCGGGCTGCACGCCGATCCGTCGCCCGCGCAACGCGGCGAGCGTCGTCACCGGCGGCCGCGCCACCAGGACGTCCGCCCCGTCCGACCAGTCCGTCACCAGGACGACCTGCGGTGCGCGCGACGTCGCCGCGCGCGCCTCGAGCACCTCGACGAGCGTGACCGCCATGCCGTCGACCTGGCGGCGCTCGAATGCGCGCCGCGCGTCGCCGAGCGACGCCATCTCGACGATACGCACGTCCATCCCGGCGTCGGTGAAGAAGCCCTGCTCCTGCGCCAGGTAGAGCAGCTCGTAGCCGGGCCACGGGCTGATCGCGATGCGCAGCGGGGGCGCCGGCTCACCGGCACAGCCGGAGAGCCCGAGGAGCAGCAGCACGACGAGGGCGAGACGGGCCATCGCGCGGCGTCTACAGCGTGCGGCGGATCGCCGGCACCAGCTCGTCGCGCAGCAGCGACGCCACCTCCGGCCAGCGCCCGGCCTTCTCGGCGTCGGTGAGACGCGTGCCGATGCGTTCGAGCACCGTCACCACCTCGGCGCAGGTCGCCACCGTCGACGACAGCACGCTCAGGCTCTGGTCGAGCTCGAGCACCAGCACGAGGTCGCGGGTGCCAGTGGCGAGGAGGCGGTTCGCCTGCGTCGTGTCGCCGGCGTCGAGGTTGCCGGCGGCGGCCGACAGCTGGCCCGCGATGCGTTCCAGGTGGCCGGGGATCTGCTCACGCTGCACGCGCACGAAGTCGTCCGGCGTCTGCGTCGTCACGACGACGCGCTCGTCGCCGGCGAGTCGCCATGCGCCCAGCGCGGTGGCGTCGGTGGCGTCCACGGGGCAGCCGTCCACGTCGAGGCCGGTGATGGTGCGACGCGGATCGACGTGCGGCTCGATCCCCTCCAGCAACTCGGCCAGACTGGCCGGGCGCGGCACCTCCACCACGGTCGTATCCAACGTCACCTGCATCGGTCCTCCTCCGGGCCTGCGCCCCGTCCGTCGAGCAGCTGGACCAGCCGATCGGCCCGTCCCAGCAGCGTCTCGTGCAGCGCGCGCGTGGCGACGGCGAGGCCGTGCACGTCGTCGCCGACGATGTTCTCCTTGTCGAAGCGCAGCACCTGCGTCAGCAGCGCGGCGGGCTCGTGGATCGCCCCGAGCCGCAGCAGCTCGGTGTCGAGCGCCTCCAGCGTCTGCGCGGCGGCTTCGAGCGCCTCGACGTCGGTCGCGTCGCGCGCCAGCTGCTCGACGCGTCCCGCCTGCGCGCAGGCATCGGCGGCGACCGCCCGCACCGCGTGCGCTGCCGCGGCGGCGGCGGGCTGCGGCGGCCACGACACCGCGGGTGTCGTCCCCTCGAGCTCGGCCTTCCACAGCGAGCGGTACACCTGGCGCAGCGTCTCGCCGGTCTGCGCCGACGGCGGGCCGAGACGGCGCGCCTCGAACAGCCCCTCGGCATCGAAGCCGGTGCGATACCACCCGAACCCCGACCACCGTGCCGCGGCGGCATCGATCGCCGCCCAGTCGCCGGCGCGCCGTGCCACCACCGCGTCCGCCACCGCCTCGGGCGACAGCGTCTCGCGACAGAACGGCTGCAGGCAGGTGACGTTATGATCGCACGGGGCGCACGCGACGTCGGCATGCAGGCAGACGTGATCCTCGCCGTACGGCCCGGTGTCGAACGGCAGCGCCGGACCGAAGAACAGCGACACCACCGGCGTGCCAACGGCGACCGCCATGTGCATCGGCCCGGTGTCGCCGGTGACGAGCACGTCGGTGCGCTCGAGCAGCGCGCCAAGCTCGCCGATGGACGTGCGGCCGCACAGATCGATCGCCAGATCGCCGACGGCGGCCGTGATCTCTTCTGCGACGGCGCGATCGCCGTTGCCGCCGCACAGCACGACGCGGGCGCCGAGCCGCACCTGCAGCGCGCGCGCCACGCCGACGAAGCTCGCCGCGGGCCAGCGCCGCACCGCCTTGCTGGCACCGAGCTGGAGCCCGACGAGCGGCGTATCCGTTTGCACACCGGCGGCGGCGAGCCGCTCCGCGATCCGGATTCGCGCCGCCGCAGGCACCTCGTAGCGTAGGCGTCGCGGACCCCGTGTCACGCCGGCGACACGCTTGTAGTAGTCGACGAGATTGAACGGCGCCTGCCGGCGCACGAGACAGCTCGCCGAGAACAGCCGTGACCACGGGTGGCTGATCAGACGGAATCCGTCGGTGGTCATCGTCCAGCCGCGCGTGTCGGGGACGCCGATCAGTCGCAGCAGCACCGCGCTCATGCGCGAGCTCGAGTAGTTGAGCGCCAGGTCGAAGCGCTCGGCCCGCAGCGCGGACACGGCGTCGTCGACGGTGTGGTAGGCGGCGCGCAGATCGTCGGCCAGCAGCAGCCGCCCGAGCGCGTCGAGATCGAGCTCGTGGATACGGTCGACGCCCGGCAGGCCGCGCACCACCTCGGCGAAGTTGTGCTCGACCACCACCGTGACGTGGCAGCCGGGATGCTGCTCCTTCAGGCCCTCGATGGTGGGGCCGGTCTGCAGCAGGTCGCCGAAGCGCGTCAGGTTGACGACCAGCACTTTCACTGCCGCGCCTCCTTCACGTACAGCTCGTCGAACTGGTGCAGGAAGAGCATCACCGCTTCGGGGTCGGTGAGGTCGCCTTCGTGGTGCAGCAGGCGCTGCACCACGCCGTCGAGCGTGAACGGCGTCTGCGGCGGCAACGTCGCCAGGAAGCCGCCGAGCGGCGTGCCGCCTTCGGCACGCGCGGCGTCGCCGACGGTGGCACCGCGCGGGCGCGCGGCGAGGCGCTCGGCATCGGCGGCGCACACCATCTCGAGCAGCGTCTCCATGCGATGACGGTAGGTGTGCTGGGCGAGGCAGCGCGTGCGCGCCGCAGCCGCCAGGACGACGCGCTCCTCGGGATGCGCCAGCCAGTGGCGCAGCAGCGGCCGCAGCTCGGCGGCGTCCGTGAACGTCGCCAGCTCGGTGCCGGCCGTGAAGAGCGGCGGCAGCAGCGCGCGCGCGTCGACGAGCTGGAACGCGCCGGCAGCGGCGAGCTCGAACGTGCGCGGATTCACGAAGTCGCCGACCGGATCGACACCGTCGACCCACGTGGACGAGTGCAGGTTCAGGTTGACCTCGGTGGCGTTGAAGATGCGCACGCTGTCGGCGGTCGAGATGCGGGCGCCCTTGCGTTGCAGCGCGGCTTCCACCGGGCCCGCCCCGCCCCATTCCGTGCCCCAGATGCGCAGCCCGCTGTCGAGCAGCGCGCGGAATGCGAGCCGTCGGTTGCGGTAGCCGGCACCGACGAAGCTCACCGGGGCCGCGTATTCGGCACGTTCGGCGGCCGTCAACGCCAGCGGCCGGTGCACCACCGGATCGGCGGCGAGCGGCAGATAGGCCGCGCGTCCGTTGCCGAGCCGTCGCGCCTCGGTCAGGAACGCGCCCTGCTGGATGCCGAAGAAGTGGTCGTAGCCACCGATGACCTCGCGCCAGTACGGAAACAGCCGATGGTCCTCGACGAACCAGAAGGCGCGCAGCACGCCACGGCGGCCGATCTCGTCGAGCACGGCCGGATCGAGCGGTGCCTGCGCCATCGCGAGCACGAGGTCCGGCTTCACCGCTTCGACCGCGGCGATGATGCCGGCGCCGAGGAAGCGCCCGAAGGCGGTCTCGATCACGCAACGTGCGCCCGCCCGCGGCGTGAACGTGCCGATCGCGTCCATGCCACCGGCGAACGGCGCCAGGTCGAGCACCGTGACGTCGTGCCCCAGCTCGGCGAGTGCCCGCGCGCAGTAGCCCGTGATGGGATACGACCCGCCGGCCAGCGGCGAGACCACGAGGACGCGGAGCCGCAGGTCGCGCAGCACGGTACGGCCCGCGATGCGCTCGCGCAGGCCGCGCAGCACGTCGCCCTCGCGCAGCAGCGACGGTGCGTGCGGCAGCAGGACGGCGGCGCCCCAGCCGTCGACGGTGGCGGCGTCGATCGGACCGGGCACCAGCGTCACGCGCGCCAGCACGGCGCACAGCTCGCGGGTCTCGAGTGCCGTGCGCAGCAGGCCCAGATCGGGCTCGACGACGACGAGCGGCCCGTCCCAGACCGCGCCGAGCGCTTCGACGTGGTAGCCGAGGCCGAAGCCCAGGACGACGGCCACCGGATCGTCGGCCATGGCGAGCCGCTCGCGCTGCGCCTCGCCCCACCGGGCCGCTTCGCGGCGCGGATCGTGCGCGTTGTGCAGCAGGACGCCGTCGGCGGTGAGCGTCGGCTGTCCGCTCGACGTCGCCACCGGCGTCTCGGGCAGCGAGCTCGCGGCCTCGACACGCGCAGCCAGCGTCGGATCGCGTGCACGGAGCGCACGCAGATTGGCCTCGAGGGTCGCGCGAGCCCCGGCGTTCGTCGGACGGACGTCCACGAGCCGGTGAGCAGGGGGCGTGCCAACGACACAGCGTGCGTGGGTGGGTCGTCCTGCCCCGCCGCCCTGTCAGCACGCTGACTCGCCGCACAAACCGCCGACGCCTTGCACGCCCCGCGCGGTGTGTGGGAAGTCCCTCGCCGCATGGCCACCAAGCGAGTCTGCGCCTCCGCGATGGACGCCGTTGCCGACGTCGGCGACGGCGCGTCCCTCCTCGTCCACAGCTTCGGCCCGCCGCAGGCATGGCCGACCGACTGCCTGCTGGCGCTCGCCGAGCGCGGCGTGCGCGACCTGACGGTCATCTGCAACACGCCGGCGGGCGGCCCGACGTCGCTCAACATCCTCGCCGACAAGGGCCAGATCGCGAAGCTCGTCTGCTCCTACGTCGCCAATCCCACCTTCGACACGGCGATCGGGCAGCAGGTGCGCGAGGGCAAGATCGCGCTCGAGATGGTGCCGCAGGGGACGCTGGTCGAGCGCGTCCGCGCCGGCGGCGCGGGCCTGGCCGGCTTCTACACGCCGACGGGCGTCGGCACGCAGGCCGCGGTGGGCAAGGAGCTGCGCGACTTCGACGGCCGGCCGCACGTCTTCGAGCGTGCCATCCGCGCCGACTTCGCCCTCCTGCAGGCGTACCAGGCCGACGCGCTCGGCAACCTCACCTACCGTCGCGGCATGCGGAACTTCGGCCCGGCGTTCGCCATGGCCGCGCGCACCACCATCGCCGAGGTGAAAGAGATCGTCGACGTCGGCGTCATCGATCCCGAAGCCGTCGTCACCCCGGGCATCTTCGTCGACCGCATCGTGAAGACGACGCTGTCGATCGACATCGGCGTGCTGCGCCAGATGCTGGCGATGGTGGGACGCGTCACCGACATGGGCGGCCGTCCCGTGCGCGACGGTGGTCCCGCGGGCCTGCCGGCAGACCTGATGGCGATGAAGGTCGCGATGCTGCTGCAGGACGGCGAGTACGTGAACCTCGGCATCGGCCTGCCGACGATGGTGTCGAACTATCTCGCCGGCCGCGACGTCACGCTGCACGCCGAGAACGGCATCCTCGGCTACGGCCCCTTCCCCGACGAGGGCGCCGAGGACATCGACCTCTACAACGCCAGCGGCCAGCTGGTGACGGCGATGCCCGGTACCGCGTTCTTCGACTCGACCGCGTCGTTCGCGATGGCGCGCACCGGCCGCGTGACGACGGTCGTGCTCGGCGCGTTCCAGGTGGGCGCGAACGGCGACCTCGCCAACTGGTCGATCCCCGGTCAGACCGGCGGCGGCATCGGCGGCGCCATGGACCTCGCCGCCGGCGGCGCGCGGCTCATTGCCATGTGCTACCAGCGCGAGCGCCACGGCGGCTCGAAGCTGGTCGAGAAGCTCACCTACCCGCCGACGGCGCTCGGCTGCGTGCGTTCCATCGTCACCGACCTCGCCTGGATCGACGTCGACGCCGACGGCTTCCTGCTGCGTGAGATCGCGCCCGGCCTCAGCGTCGACGACGTGCGCTCGGCGACGGACGCGCCGTTGCGGGTGGCGTCCGACGTACAGGAGATGACGTTCGGGTGACGCCCGCCTTCGACGGCGACCTCTACGACGACGCCGCGATCGTCGACCCCTATCCGCGCTACCGCGCCATCCGCGATCTCGGCCCGGCGGTGTGGCTCACGGCGCACGACGCCTGGGCCATCGGCCGCTTCCAGGACGTGCGCGACGCGCTCCGTGCCGACGAGGTGCTGGTGTCGAGCCACGGCGTCGCCGTCAACGACATGCTGAACGGCCCGGCGGGTCGCGTCACGCTCACCTCCGACGGCGACGTCCATCGCCAGCTGCGCGGCGTCCTCATGAAACCGATGATGCCGAGCGCGCTGCGGGTGATCGAGGACGAGATCACCGCGCTCGCCGACGCGCTGGTGCGCCGTCTGCTCGCGCGCGACACCTTCGACGGCGTGGCCGACTTCGCCCGCCACCTGCCGGTCGAGGTGGTGGCGCGGCTGGTCGGACTGCCCGACGAGGGGCAGGCGCGGATGCTGGCGTGGGCGTCGGCGATCTTCGATGCGCTCGGCCCCATGAACGAGCGCGGCCAGGCGGCGATTCCGACGGTCTTCGACATGCTCGGCTACGCCGCCGGCGTCGAGCGCGCGCGGCTGCGGCCGGACAGCTGGGCAGCGCGGCTGTTCACCGCCGCCGACGAGGGTCGGCTCGAGCCGGACGACGTCGCCGGCATGCTGATCGACTACATCGCTCCCAGCCTCGACACGACGATCCTCGGTGCCGGCCACCTGCTCCACCTGCTCGGGCGTCATCCGTCGGAGTGGGAGCGCGTCCGCGCCGATCCCGAGCTCATCCCGCGCACCGTCGATGAGGTGCTGCGCTACGAGGCGCCGGTGCGCGCGTTCTCACGCTACGCGCTCGCCGACTACGACGTCGGCGGCACCACCATCCCCGCCGGCAGCCGCGTCGTCGTGCTGTTCGCGTCCGCCAATCGCGACGAGCGACGCTACGAGGATCCCGACCGGTTCGATGTCGGGCGCGACGCGAAGGATCATCTCGGCTTCGGCTACGGTGTCCATCGCTGCGCCGGCGGCTACCTGGCGCAGCTCGAGATGCAGTCGCTGCTGCGGGCCATGGTGACGCACGTGCGCACCGTCACGGTCGGCGAGCCGGTGGTCGCGATGAACAACGTGCTCCGTGGCTATCGCGCGTTTCCAGCGTCGTTCAGCTGAACTGACGATTTCATCAGTCTTGACACAATCGTCAGGACTGAGGTATCGGCGACCATCATGCGAACGGGACGCGGCAAGGCCCCCATCACGGTTCGACCGGCCAGCAGCGATGGCCGGGGTGCCCGCCGCCGTCTCGAGACCCGCTCCCGCCTGGTGACCGCGGCGCGCGAGCTCATGGCGCGCAAGGGGATCGGGGCCACCTCGATCCAGGAGATCACCGACACCGCCGACGTCGGCTTCGGCTCGTTCTACAACCACTTCCCGTCCAAGGAGGCGATCGCCGACGCCGTCATGGAGGACGCGCTCGAGCACTTCGGTGCAGCCGCCGACCGCCTCGCCGATACCCTCGACGATCCGGCCGAGGTGCTGGCGGCGTCGATACGACACGCCGTCATGACCGCGGCGGCGGACGAGGCGTGGGGATGGTTCCTGGTGCGCACCGCGCTCACCCGTGCCAACGCCCAGCACAGTACCCTCGGCCAGCGCCTCGCACGCGACGTCCAGATCGGCATCGCGAAGCACCGCTTCACCACCGACGACCCGACCGCCGCCATGATCGCCGCCGGTGGCACGATGCTCGCCATCACGGCGGCGCGGCTGCACGGCCAGCTCGGCGACGACGCACCCGAGCGCGCCGCCACCGTCATCCTGACGCTGCTCGGCCTGCCCGCCCGCGAGGCACACGCCATCGCGCGCCGCCCGCTGCCCCCGATCGCTCCCCTCGCCCGCTGACCCGGAGGACACCCGATGAAGCTCGCCACCTTCACCCACGACGGCACCACCCGCATCGGCGTCGTCACCGACGACGGCATCGTCGACCTCGCCGTCGCGGCGCCGGCGCTGCCGCGCGACATGATCGGCTTCCTCACCGCCGGCGCCGCGGCACTCGATGCCGCCCGCGCCGCCGCCAGCACAGGCCGGCGGCTCGCCCTAGCCGACGTCGTGCTCGAGGCCCCCATCCCGCGGCCGCCGAAGTTCCTGGCGCTCGGCCTCAACTACGCCGACCACGTGAAGGAGTCGGGCTTCGACACGCCGTCCGTCCCCGTCATGTTCAACAAGCAGTCCACCTGCGTCACCGGGCCGTACGCGCCCATCCACCTGCCACGCGTGTCGCCGCTGCTCGACTACGAGGGCGAGCTCGCCTTCGTCATCGGCCGCCGCTGCCGGCACGTGCCGCGCGATCGCGCGCACGAGGTGATCGCCGGCTACTGCATCGTCGACGACGTGAGCGTACGCGACTGGCAGCTGCGCACGCCCACCATGACCATGGGCAAGTCGTTCGACACGCACGGCCCGATGGGCCCGTGGCTGGTGACGCCCGACGAGGTCGGCGATCCGCACGCGCTGCAGCTGCGCACCTGGGTGAACGGCGAGCTGCGCCAGGACTCGAATACGAACCAGCTCATCTTCGACTGCTTCGCCCAGGTCGAGCACCTCTCCACCGCCTTCACCCTCGAGCCCGGCGACGTCGTCACCACCGGCACGCCGTCCGGCGTCGGCGGCGCCATGAAGCCGCCGCGCTTCCTGCAGGTGGGCGACGTGGTCCGCATCGAGATCGAGAAGCTCGGCGCGATCGAGAACACCGTCGTCGCCGAGCCCGGGGAGATGGTGCTCTGAGCCCGCGTCGGCTGCAGACGCAGGTCCTCGTCGTCGGTGGCGGTCCGGTCGGTCTGTCGACCGCGCTGCATCTCGACGCCCAGGGCGTCGACTGCGTGCTGGTCGAGAAGCACCCGGGCACGGCGACGCATCCGAAGGCGTCCTACTTCAACGTCCGCACCATGGAGGTGCTGCGCCTGCTCGGCATCGCCGCCGACGTCTACGCCACCGCCCTCTTCCCGCAGGGCGTGTCGTTCTACACCAGCATCCGCGGCTACAAGCTCGGCGTGCTGAGCGGCGCCGACGCCCCCGATCACATCGCGCGGCTCATGCGCTCGACCGCCAGCCCGGGCTGCGTGTCGTCGCAGATCGTGCTCGAGGCCATCCTGAAGGAGCACGCCGAGCGCGCCCCGCACGCCACCATCCTCTTCGGGCACGAGAAGATCGCGCTCGAGCAGAATGACGACGGCGTGCGCACCACGGTCGTCGAGCGCGCCACCGGCGAGGAGATCGTCGTCGAGTCGGCGTACGTCATCGCCTGCGAGGGCGTGCGCAGCCCGACCCGCGAGGCGCTCGGCCGCGCCCTGGTCGGACCGCCGCCGTTCGGGCACGTCATCAACATCTATATCGAGGCCGATCTCGAGAGCCTCGTCGAGGAGCGCAACCAGGCGCTGTTCTGGACCGCGACGCCGAAGGCGCCCGGCGCCTTCATCGCCCTCGGCGGCGATCACCGGAAGTACTGCTTCAACACGCCGTGGTTCCCCGAGGACGGCGAGCGCCTCGAGGACTACACCGAGGCGCGCTGCCTCGAGCGCGTGCGCGCCGCCATCGGGACGGACGAGCTGCCGGTGAAGATCCTCGCCATCGGCTCATGGGTGCTGTGCGGCCAGGTCATCGATCACTTCCGCGCCGGCCGCGTCTTCTTCGGCGGCGACACCGCGCATCTCAACATTCCCACCGGCGGCTTCGGCTTCAACACCGGCATGCAGGAGACGCACAACCTCGCCTGGAAGCTCGCCGCCGTGCTGCGCGGCGACGCGCCCGACGTGCTCCTCGACACCTACCACAGCGAGCGTCGACCGATCGCCGAGTTCAACGTCGAGCAGAGCCGCGAGAACGCCGTCAAGATCCGCGACACCGGCGCCACCTTCGGCGGCCGCGTGCCCGACTGTGAGGAGGTCGATCTCGACACGCCGCTCGGCCGCGAACAGCGGGCTCGCAAGACGGCGGCCATCGCGCAGCAGAAGACGCACTTCCTCTTCCTCGGGCAGGAGATCGGCTACGGCTACTGGGACTCGCCGATCATCGTCCCGGACGGAACGCGCCACTACGCCGAGGAGCACGCCGTCGAGAACCCGGTGTACGAGTACGTGCCCAACGCGCGGCCGGGCGCACGCGCCCCGCACTGCTGGGTGGCATGCGCGGACGCACCCGACGTCCGCGTCCCGCTCCACGATCTGCTCGGACGCGACTTCGTGCTGCTGACGCACGGCCCGGCGGGTGCGGCGTGGGCGCGGGTGCTCTCCGACGGGCATCGGGTTCGCCACCACCACGTCGGCGCCGACGGGGATCTTCTCGACGTCGACGATACGTGGTCGGGTGTCTACGGCATCCCCGACGACGGTGCGGTGCTGGTGCGTCCCGACGGCCACGTCGCGTGGCGCGCATTCGACGGCCCCGCGGGGTACACGGGCGTCGGGCTCGCCGACGCCCTCGACATCGCCATGGGACGGCGACTGGAAGGAGAACACACATGAGCACGCAGGACGATCGCACCCGGAGCCTCGCCGCCGACCGCGGCACGGTGAGCCCCCGCCAGCTGGCGCACGTCGTGCGCCGCACCGGACGGTTCGACGAGCTCGTGCAATGGTACTGCACCGTGCTCGGCGCCCGGGTCGTGTTCACCGACGGTATGCTCGCGTTCCTCACCTACGACGATGAGCATCACCGCATCGCGGTCGCCCGCATCCCCGGACTCGAGGCGCAGCCGGCGATGGCCGCCGGCACCGACCACATCGCCTTCACCTACGCCGATCTCGGCGACCTGCTCCACACTTACGAGCGGCTGAAGCACGAGGACATCACGCCGTACTGGTGCATCAACCACGGCCCCACGACGTCGATGTACTACAAGGACCCCGACGGCAGCCGCGTCGAGCTGCAGGTCGACAACATGCCGTCGATCGCGGCGATCGACACCTGGATGCAGAGCGGCGCATTCGCAGCGAACCCGATAGGCGTCGTCTACGATCCAGAGGAGCTGCTGGCGCGCTACCGCGCCGGCGAGCCGCTCGAGACGCTGACGGCGCGCCCGCCCCTGCCGGACGGCGTGGGTCCGTTCGAGATGCTGCGGTTCTGACTGGGAGGGCCAGGGCGGGACCCCGCGAGCGCCGTGCGGCAGGCTGCGGCCTTCGACGCCCGGCCTCGCATTTCTCGCGTCCAGCAACCGAAAGTGTTTGCGTTCGTTGGCGCTGATGAACGAGGCTGCGCCCGAAGACAGGAAAAGAGTTCGGCTGTTCTCAGACCTAGAGAGTTGCCCGAAACCCTGGGACCACCCGCGTCCGCCCGGAGGATCCATGAGAACAGCCATCGCCACTGCACTACTCCTCGCCGCCCTCCCCTGCGTCGCGATCGGGGCCGTCCCGACCTCGGTCGACGTGGTGTGCGACGTCCCAGCTTCGGGGCCCGACGGCTTCAAAGAGCTGTCCAAAGGCCAGTCGCAGGTGATCTTCCGGCTGTGGAACGCAGAGAGCGGCGGCTCGCAGCTCGGGAACGATCAGCCCGTGGCGATGGACCAGCTGCTCGTCACCAAGGTGCGCACGGAGAAGTACGACGTCGTCAAAGGCGTCACCTTCTATCGGCTCGCTGCCGTGATCGGCGACGCGCTCAACCCCGTCTCGCTGGGGTCCGGTGCCGCGTACCTGGACGTGACGGTGGGCGGGACGACGATCACCTGCGCCGTCGGCGACGACAAGGACGTCAAGCTGCCTCCCGGCCCGGTAGTGGGTCAGTTTGAATCTGGCGCAAGCGGCCAGACCCAAAGATCATCAATGCGAACCGGGATCACCGTTCCATGTCGCGTTGCGACTGCTCGACGGCCTGCTTCGACATAGTCGACCAGGGTGTCGGCCTCAATGCGCCTAAAGTGCTTCGACACCTCACCGTGTGTCGCGTCCATGGCGTCGTCGAAAGACGAGGGGTCGGGGACGTAGAGCCCAAGACAGCACGGCGGGCGGGGGACGGCGCGGAGCGCTTGGACCGCGGCGTCAATGGCGACCGCGTACAATCGTCCGGCACGCTGGACAATTGCGTCGAGCTGCTTGTCCTCCTCGCCGCTCACTGACAGGCCAGGTCGCTGCGCACGTCGATCTCACTGCCCATTGGACCCCAGCCGTTCGCGACAACGATCGGCGTCGTCAGCGTGAAGGGTCGGCCGACGCAGATATCGGCGGCGGTCCGCTGGAAGCGCGTTACCGCCTGCTCCATCGAGCCCGCCTTGCTCATGAGGGTAAACCCACCGTGGTCGTTGGTTATGTACGCGGCCTTTTTCGGGCAGCCAGACGCCAACACCAACACGGCGAGTAGAGCAAGGCGGGTGAGCACGCGGCGACCATACTAAGCCGCCCGGCGCACCGGCAAGCGGTCTAGTCAACTTGCGCCGTCTCGCCCTTCGGCTGCTTCGCCTCCCACGCCTCGATCATCGCGACCATATCCGCCAGCGACCAGAGCTTGGTCGTGACCTTGGCCTCCATGGCCGGACTGCACCGGAGCGTCTGATGCACCCGCACAAAGTTGTAGTGCATGAAGTAGATCGCGATGGCGTGAACGTGGTTCTCCAGCTTCTTGCTGAAGGCGTTGGTGAGCCGCGTGAAGCGCCGCATGCCCATCCGCATCGACAGGTTCTGACGCTCCACGTAGCTGGTGCTGATGTGCTTCGGGTCGGGGTTACCGGCCACGATCTTGAACTCAGTCCCGATGCACGTCGCCGGGCTGTAGCGGGCCTCACCGGGGCGCTCCGCACCGTAGACCTTGATGAGCTGCGCGTAGTCGATCTGGTGGTAGCCGATCACGGAATCGACGGCATCGAGGTACGCCTTGTGGCCGTCGGTCGTGAGCTGCACGCGGTACGTGAGGCGCTTCGCCAGGTCGTTGATGAACTCGTAGGCCGCGCCCGCATCCCGCGTGCCGACGTAGAAGCTGGGGATGATCTTCGTGTCGGCGCAGATGGCCGTCCAAGTCCACACGGAGCCGGCACCGATCTGGCCGCGCTTCTCCTCGGGGAGATTCTTGTCCTTGGCGTAGACGAAGGACCAGATTTCGTCGCACTGAACCCGCGTGCAGGGCAGGTTCCGCAGGGTCGCGTCCTGGTACTCCAGGCACGCCTGGCCGGCGGTCACGAGGAGCTTCGCCACCGTGTTCTTGCTGACGCCGGTTAGGCGGGTGATGGCTCGAATAGACATCCCCTCGACCATCATGCCAAGAATCTGCGCGCGGCGATCAGCGCTCAACTTGTTCATGCACGGAGAATAGCCCGGCATGCTTCTTCGGTCAAGAATAAAGGTCACTTTGCCGTTGGTTTCTGCTTGACCCTCCTCTTGGGGTTGACTTAAATGTCAATTGAGAATGCCGTTAACCGATACGTCGATCAAGGGGTGCTTACCCAGCTCGCGGGGTCAGGACTCGACGATGAGCGCAGAAAAGTCATTGTTTCCGGTAGGATACTTCAGCTTCTCAAGGGCCCCTGGGAGGACGGGGCGCTCGAACGCATCGGAATCCGCACGGGGGCCTACTTCGACGCTTTCATTGAGCAGGAATTTGTCACCGTGCGGCAGGGGCCGCCGGGTGACGACAATGCCCAAGTCGCCCGTCTTGAGCCGACGGGCCGCAACGTCGTGGAGTTGCGATGCCTGCCGAGGGACAAAAAGGACGACTATCCGAGCATACGCGTCTTCGGGTGTCTGGCTAGAAAAGATTACTATGTCGCTCTTGGGTGGAACTTCCGCTTTGAACTCGGCAAGTTTCGCGATCCTCGGTGGGACGCCGCAATCGAATGTTGCAAGCGAAGTTGGTGGACGCTCTTTCCATGCCACGAACCTCTGACGGGTGGGGAATTTCCCGATGACTACATCACTGGCGCCGTCTCTGCGGGAAGTCGCTAACGGAGACGTGATTCCGGAAACCACACGCCTCTACTTCCGCGAACGCATGCGCATTCGGCTGCATCAGTTCATGCTCCGCGAATTCGTGCGGCGAATGCGGGCTACGGGCATGACCAAGCGCGATCTTGCCAAGCGCATCGACAAGAAGCCGGAGCAGGTAACGCGATGGCTCGGGCGACCCAGCAATATGACGCTCGACACGATCAGTGACTTGCTGTTGGCCATGGGAATGGAGCCCAGCTTCAGCGCTCGGCGCTTGGTCCCGGAAGCTCAGGAACTAGCCGAATCGGACGCTGTCGAGGCTGGCATCGGGGATGCGATCACACGCCGGGACCCTCCGCAGTTGATGGCAGTTATTCAGCCTCGACGCGACGCCGAGCCACCGTTCCTGCCGGTGGGGCATCCGTCAGCGCCCCTGTCGGCCGGAGTCAAAGTAGGGGAACGCTTTTTCACCGCCCCGCGCGGTAATGTCATGCGCTTTCCGCGAATGGGAGCGGCAGCATGAACGTGAATGCCGTCCTGCTCGCCAGATCCATTCGGGCCATTGAGCAGAAGATTCCGATCTACCTACCCGACCTAATCGGGGCGGTGCAGGAGCGCTATGGCTTCGTTCGTTTCCCGACTACTGCTCGCGAAGTGCTGCCGCCCAACGACGGGGTGCCGCTCGTTTTCGAGCACGGGAAGTTCGAGCGGGACGGAAGGCAAGTGCTCATCCAGCGTCTTGAGCTGCTCCGCTACGCGATCTCGCTGGATGCCGCCACCAGCACAGAGGACGCGGATATCGTAGTCGATGACCTTCTCGCGGTGGGCTCGGAGTACATCACTCCCGCCGGACGGCGGTTTTACATCAGCCACTTGGAGCTCACGCAGCCCGGGGTCGGCATCCCCGTTCCCGAGCGCGCGGTGCCGGCCATCGGGTCAGTCGCGCGCGACCTGGCGCGCTTGCTTCCCACCTACGAGCCTGGAACGTGGGCGAACGGGATCCCCCCCGACGCCTTCGCCGTAGCGGGCTTTTCCTTGCTGGTCGACCCGGCCGGGGCTCAGTTTGCCTGCGACTTTCGCCTAGAGCGACGCGCGAATGTGCCCCTGAGCAGCAACCTGTTCTTTTCGCAGGCGCCGCTACGAACCACCGATCATATCGCCGCGCTCGAACGGTTCTTTGAGATTCGCGACGAGGAGGTTGCCCGCGTTACCGCTTCTTCCAGCGCGCTGCCGCCGCCTTCTTCGCGATAGCCTTCCGCTTGGTCGGACTGAGCGCCGCCGCTCGCGCCTTGCCGCCCTTCGCGCCGCCGAGCTTCCCGAGCGCGACCGCCGCCGGGTTGCGCGTGTCGGGGGCTGGCTTCTCCACGACCTGGCCCGTCGCGATGTCGCCGATGAGCTTGGCGAGCTGGATGGGGTCGCGTGGGCGCTTCGGCTGGCCTGGCATGGGGGTCACTGTAGCCCGCGCGGTGGCCAGACGCCAAAGTTCAGAGCCGCCCACGCGGCCCGCTTCTGCGCGTCCGTCATGTCCTCGTGGTCGCGAAGATGCGCGGCCATTTTCTGTTTCGCGTACTGCACGCCGCGCGACCAGGGCGTGTAGCCGCATTTCAGGCACTCCGGTTTTCGGCTCGCCATGCCAGACTAGTAGCACGGCCCAATTCGCGGTTCAGCGGCCCCAGATTCAAACTGACCCACTACCCCCGGCCCACCTGCACGCCGCAAGCTCGACGCGGTGGCGTACGCCCTCGAAGGCCAGGGCCCCGCCGGGCCGCAGGGGCCCACCGGGGCGAACGGCCCGATGGGTCCGACGGGCGCCACCGGGTTGAACGGCCCGAACGGGGCGACGGGCGCCACCGGGTTGAACGGCGCGAACGGTGCGACGGGTGCCACCGGGCTGAACGGCCCGAACGGTGCGACGGGCGCGACCGGCGCGACCGGACCACAAGGCCTCAGCGACACCATCGTGGCGTCGTTCGACATGAAGTTCAGCATCGACGATCGCTCGGGCTGGACGCACGTCGAGGCGCTCGCCGACGACACGTGCACGTTCAACATCCCACTCGGCTTCACGTTCAACGGCTTTGGCGCGAGCACGTCGTCGATCAGCGTGTCGTCGAACGGGATCCTGTTCTTCGGCCAGGACTGCGTGACCAACTTCACCAACACCGCACTCCCGAGTGGCATCTCGCCCAACGCCTTCCTCGCATACTTCTGGGACGACCTCTCCGACTTCGGCTCCGGCGAGTACATCGAGTACGTGACCAACGGCACGGCACCCGGCCGCGTGTTCCACCTCTACGCGCGCCATCGCCTGGTGTCGTCGGTGTGTGGCTCCGACGCTCAGCAGGTCATGATCCAGATCCACGAGCAGTCGAACGTGGTGAACGTGACCTACAGCGGCTTCTCGGGCTGCGCGAACATCCGCGGCAGCTCGGCGACGCTCGGCCTCCAGTCCGCCAATGGCACGAAGGCCGTCATGGCCGGCTTCAACGCGCCCATCCTCGACAACGACGCATCGTCGCAGGCGATGAGCTTCCAGCCGCCGCCGTGACGTCGGCGCTCTCGGCGCGGGGTTGCAGTCGTGCCCCTATGGCACGCGCGGGTGGTCCGCGTGGTCCCTTGGTCGTAAGACCTTCGACCCGCGGCGTTCCGTTTTCGTAGCGGATCTCGCGTCGCCCTCTCCCCCCGCGGATGGCATGGCATCTGCTTCGTGCGCGGCATGCGCTTCCACATCGCCGTGCCCATCGCTCTGACCGTCGCCTGCCTCGCGAGCGCCGTCCCGGCAGCGGCTCAGCTCGATCCCACCTGCCCGGCCGTGACGGCGACGCGGCTCCGGCTACGCAAGCTCGACTACCCGTTGGGCGGCCAGCGCACGCTCTTCCGCGGCATGATGCCCCTGCCCGCGGGCGTGGTGATCGACCCGTCCGTCACGGGGATGCGCTTCCTCATGACCGACGACGCCGGCACGGTGATGTCCGACGTCACGATCCCCGGCGGTACGCCGACGGCGGGCCAACCCGGCTGGGTGGGCAATCGCCTCGGCGGCTCGTGGAGCTTCATCGATCGCTTCGGCACGCTCGGCGGGCTTCGCCGTGTCCAGCTCCGCCGCTTGCCGTCGGGCACGAGCGCCAGGATCCTCATCTACGGCCAGGAGATGACGTTCGCGGCGCCCGTGCGCCACGTCTACGTCCACGTCTACCTGACGTCGGACACCGGCGCCGTGGTGTGCGCCAGCCGCTACTTCCACGAGCTCGGTTGCTCGTATCGCAACAACGGCGGCAAGCTGAACTGCTACTGACGTCGTCGGACGACGACGTACGTGAGGAAGCCGACCGCGAGCAGGAGTGGCACCGCCAGTCCGGCGGCCAGCGTCACCCACTCGGGCGTGCGCGCCTCGATGTCCAGTATCTGCGGCTCCGGCAGCCCCGCCGGCAGTCGGGACGCGACGTCGTTGAATCCGTCCCGCGTGTGCGTCGCCGCGACGACGGTGACGATGGCGTGGATCTCCTCCGCCGACGGAGCGAGACCGGCGGCGCCCGGATCGACCCCGGAGTCCACCAGCCACCGTTGCACGGTCCGTACGTCCGGCGGCGCCGACACGTCGAACGTCAGCGGCTCGGGCACCGCATTGTTTCGTCCGGCGATCGGTATGGCGCTGGAGTTGAGCTGGAGGTGGCCCTCGCGCGCGGCAAGCGTGCCGTCGTCCTGCACCGCGGCGATGACGATGACCCGCACCGGTATGTGCGCTGCACTCGGAGGAATTCTGCCGGAAAACACCGCGCTCACGGTGGGCGGAAAATGGTCGCGGAAAACGGTGGACACCCAGTCCGCCGCGTTGATCGCGATGACCACGCCGATCACCGCGGCGAGACCCGCAACGCCCACGACCCACTGGACGTTCGGTGGTGCCGGTGCGCTGCGCGGCGGCACCGCCGCCGAGAGGGCGTCCACTCGACGGAGCACGTCGACGAGCGGCTCCATGTCGTCACGACCGTCGAACTCGCGCACGGCGTGTCCGGCGAGGTTGCTCGACGGCGGCAACGGAGAATCCGTCAGCGCGATGTCGCGCAGACGGGGAGCCAGGACGAGCTGCAGCCAGTGCTCGAACGGCATCGTGTCCATCGCGAACGGCTGGCTGAACGGCAGCAGCGGCGGTGCAGGCTCCGACCACGCACCCAGTTGGCGCATGGTGCGTTCGAGATCGTCGGCGACCGCCGCAACGCGCTCGTTCTGGACCGTCATCGGCGGCCGCCCGGATAACACGGCATTCGTTACGCTGTCGACGGTGGAGGGGGTGCGATTCCGCCTCCGCCGTCTGCTAGAGGACGGAGCGTGCTGCGGCGCTTCGCCATTCTCGTCCGCCCCGGCGCCCACGTGCCCCGCGGTCGGCCGGCACGAACCTCATGCTGATACGGGACCCACCGTCGCGGCACGCACTGCCAGGCCTTGCGCGATACGCCGCGGCGGTGGCGGCGGTCCTGCTGTCGTTCGTCCTGATCTGGTTCATGGACGCCGTCTTCCAGGCACCTGCGCACGTGTCACTGTTGCTGTGCGCGACCATGTTCAGCGCGTGGTTCGGCGGAGTCGGGCCCGGGCTCCTCGCGCTCGGACTGTCGTCGCTCGGTTTCGCCCACGACGTCCTGACGACGACCGGCCCGCCCGGGGGCGATCTCGCGCAGCTGCCGCGCGTCGTGCTGTTCGTCCTCTCCGGCCTCTTCGTGACGTCGCTCACGACCGCGCAGCACAGTGCCGCAGCGGCGCTGCGGCGGACGCGCGACGACCTGCAAGAACGCTCACTCGAGCTCGCGCGCACGAACGCAGCGCTCAGGGACGAGGACACCGAGCGCCAGCGCGCCGAGTACCTGATGTCGCAGGTGTTCGAGAGCGTGCCCGACGGCGTCGCGGTCATCGACGGCGACTACACGTACCTGCGCGTCAACGCCGCCTACGAGAGCTACTTCGGCAAGTCCCCCGGCGAGCTGGTTGGAGTGTCCCTGCGCGACCTGGTGGAGCCCGTGGCGTTCGAGGTGACGCAACGGTGCGTGGACCGCTGTCTCACCGGAGAAGAGGTCCGCAACGCCGGATGGTGGATCCGCGACCCGCTCGACCGCTGCTACATGGCCGTGACCTACACACCGCTCCGCCCACGCGGAGACCGGGTGGAGGCCGCGCTGGTGGTCAGCCGCGATCTCACCGAGCACATTCTCGCTTCCGAGGCCCTGCGCGAGACGGAGGCTGCCCTGGCGCAGGTGACACGCGTGGCGACGCTCGGCGAGGTGACGGCGTCCCTCGCCCACGAGCTGAACCAGCCGCTGGCGGCCATCGTCAACAACGCCAACGCCTGCCTCGCCCTGCTCGACGGCGGTCGCGACGGTGCCGATCCCGACGAGATGCGCCTGGCTCTCGCCGACGTCGCCGGCGACGCCGAGCGGGCGAGCGCCATCATCGATCGTGTGCGCGCGATGGCGAAGCGCTCGCCGCCGGCGCCTGTGCCACTCTCACTCACCGACGTCGTACGGGACGTCGTCGCGTTGGTCACCCCGGAGCTACGAGCGCGTCGCGTCGCGCTCCGCTCGGAGGTGTCCGATCTCCCCGTCGTCCTGGGTGACCGCGTGCAGCTCCAACAGGTGCTGCTCAACCTCGTCGTGAACGGCATGGACGCGATGAGCACCGTCGAGGCCGCGGAACGAGCGCTCGACATCTCCGGTCAGGTCGAGGTCCGCGACGGCAGCCCCGTGGCCACGATTCGCGTACGCGATCGCGGCGTCGGCTTGCACAGCGGCAACGCCGATCGCCTGTTCGAGGCGTTCTTCACGACCAAGGCGCACGGCATGGGCCTCGGTCTGGCGATCAGCCGCACGATCATCGAGTCGCACGGCGGGCGACTGTGGGCCGAATCGAACCGCGGGCCGGGCGCGACCTTCGCGTTCAGCCTTCCCGCAGCGCAGCCGGCCGAACCTGCCTGAGGCGAGAATCACCGGCGAAGGGCTCGAGTATCTCGTCGCGGGCGGGAACGCCGGTCCGACGACGAAGCGAACCCGGCAGGGCAGACACCCGGATGGCAATCGCGGTAGCGCTCTTGCCATGGCGGCCGGCCTTCGCCGAGTCCTCGGTGTCGCGGTGGCGCTCGCCGCCGCTGGAGATCGGCTCGCGCGATGCCGCCGGCGGCTGCGGCCACACCCCGCTCGCGGGTGTGCCCGGGATCACGTCCCGAATCGACACGATGGTGGACGTGCTGGCGGCCACCAGACGCGCTGGCGGCGGCCACCGACGACGCCCTCAGTCGGCTGTCGGCGCTCCAATCCGTCGCGCCAGCGCTCAGACCACGTCGGGGCTCAGGTACTGGTGGATCGCCTGCACCACCACCGAGCCCTCGCCCACCCCAGCCGCGACGCGCTTCACCGACCCCGCGCGCACGTCACCCACGGCCCAGATACCGGGCTTCGAGGTCGCATAGGGAGAGGCGATCGCCGCCGCGGCGTCGACGTCGGCACCGGTGAGCACGAAGCCTTTGGCGTCGAGCCGGAGGCAGCCCGACACCCAATCGGTGTTCGGCACCGCGCCGATCATGAGGAAGACGTTCTCGATGTCGCGCGTCTCGTTCACGTTCGTGGCGCGGTTGGTCCAGGTGACGCGTTGGAGACGCGTCTCTCCCTCGAGTGCCGTCAGCTCGGTCTCGGTGTGGAGCGTGATCAGCGGTGACGACTCGATGCGACGCACCAGATACGCCGACATCGTCGATGCCAACCCACGCGCCCGGACGATCATGTGGACGTGGTTCGACTTGCGCGACAGATACACCGCGGCCTGCCCGGCCGAGTTGCCGCCCCCGACGACGACGACCTCCTGATTCGTGCACAGCGCCGCTTCCATCGCCGTGGCGGCGTACTGGATCCCCTGCCCTTCGAAGCGATCGAAGTTCGGGAGGGCGAGGGTGCGGTAGCGCGCGCCGGTGGCGATCACCACGGCGCGCGCGGCGATCACCTTTTCCTCGTCCAACGTCAGGCGGAAGATGCGGTCGTCGCCGCAGTCCATGCGGGTCACGGGACGCGAGATGGCGATGCGCGCACCGAACTTCTGCGCCTGCACCTGCGCGCGACCGGCGAGCGCCCGACCCGTGATCCCGGTCGGGAACCCCAGGTAGTTCTCGATCTTCGAGCTGGTGCCGGCCTGGCCCCCCGGCGCCATGCCTTCGACGATGATGGTGTCGAGACCCTCCGACGACGCGTACACACCCGCGGCCAACCCCGCCGGCCCGGCGCCGACGACGGCGATGTCGTAGACGTGCGACACATCGATCTCCCAGGTCAGTCCGAGCGCGTCCGCCAACTGCGCCGTGGTCGGGTTGCCGAGCACGTGCTCCCCGCCCCAGACGACGACGGGCATCTTCGCTTCGCGGACTTTGACGCAACCGAAGTAGCCGTCGCCCTCGGGATCGGCGTCGGTGTCGACGACCCGATACGGATGACCGTTGCGATCGAGGAAGCGTTGCAGGCGCAGCGTATCGCCGCCATGCGCGGGCCCGACGATGACGACCCCACCGTGCCGCTGATTGATGAGGCTCACCCGTCGCAGGATGAAGGCACGCATCAGAATCTCGGCGACGTCGGATTCGGCGGCGAGCATGCGGCGGAAATCCTTGTGCGGGACGCGGATGACGCGGGTCGGGATGGCCGCGCGTCCGCTCACGAGGATCTGCCGATCGGTGATCTGGTCGACCTCGCCCGTGAACTGCCGCTCGCTCTCGCTCACGAAGACGCGCGGTGCGCCCTCCTCGTCGAGATCGAAGACGTCGATCCGGCCGGACAGGATCACGAAGAAGTCGATGCTGCGCTGGCCGCGCGCGAACAGGAGCGCACCCTCGGGGACGTCCTCCTCCGCGCCGTAGCTCGCCACGCGGGCGACCATATCGGGGCTCAATCGTGGAAACGTCTGTGCGGGACGCAGGGAGGGATCGTCGGGCTCGAGCGTGGTCTCGGTCGGGGGCGTCATGGCGGGCAACGTATCGGCGGGAGGAGGCCTCGGCAACGTGCGGCCTCCGTTGACGACGCATCGGACGGGGCGGAGGATGCCGGCCCATGGCAACGTCGTGCGCCCACCTCGACCAGTTCGACTCCGTCACGCCGAAGACCGACGGCTGCGCCGAATGTCTGAAGGCCGGCTCCGACTGGGTGCACCTCCGCATCTGTCGCGTGTGCGGCCACGTCGGCTGCTGCGACCAGTCGCCCGGCAAGCACGCGACGAAGCACTTCCACACCTCGAAGCATGCGGTGATGGAGAGCTACGATCCGCCGGATCCGTGGGGCTGGTGCTATGTCGACGAGGTGATGATCGAGCTCGGCGAGAACGTCACCGAGCATCCGGAGGGGTGGCGCTACTGAGGAGGGCGAGCGGAGCGGATCCCGCTACGCAACTCGTCGATGCGGGTCTGCACATCGTCACGGCAGATCGACGCGTTCCAGCCAGCGGCATTCTCCATGGCCTTCTCGGCCCGTTTGATTCGCGCCAGCGTTCTTCGAGCCACCCTCGCCCGCCGTCGCGGGCCGAGATCGTCCGCGAAGCGCTGGAACAGACGGCGCACTCGTCCGAGCACCCGGCTGACGCCATGGGGGATCGGATCGCCCGCACAGCTCGGGGGTGGCCACGGTTCCGCGAGCTCACACTCGATCTTCTCGGTCCCGGCGAGATCCGACGCCAGACACGAGCCACCCTCGTAGCGATTCGAGGTGCATGCATCGCCATCATCGCAGAGCTGATCGAGCGAGCTCGAGAACACGTCGACGTCCCCGTTGGTGTCATCTTCGATCAGATCGGGAGCGCTGCTACTCAACGCCAGGACCCGCCCATTCTTTGAAATCGCACCCTGGTAGCTGTAGCCGCGTCCAGGAGCGCCATCCGATCGTCGCGACACCAGCGTCTCGGTCATGGACGAACGATCGAGCAGGAAGACGTCGTCCCCACGATCGATCATCAACAGACGTCCGTCCCCGGACAAGGCTCGGTCGGTCGTGAGTGTGCCTTCGGCAACCACGTGCGGCACGACCTCAGTGCAGTCGCGCACCGCGACGGTGCTGCCACCCCCTGCATCCGCAATGATGGAGAATGCCACGACGCATCCATTGTCCGAGACGGCGACCGTCGAGGCGCTTCCGCCCAGGCTGCCCGCAGGGATTCGTGACAACGTGCCCGATGGCACCGCGGCGAGGAAGACGTCCGGACGACCTTCGCCGTCATCACCGAGCACGAGGTTCGACGCTCCACTCACGAACGCCACCATCGATCCGTCCGTCGAGACCGACGCACCGAACGAAGGGCCATCAGGATCGACGCCCCCGATCCCCACCGACAGCCGGTTGAGCGTTGCTCGCGCGACATCGTACGCGAATACCGACTGAACCTCACTGGACGGTGGATCGACGAGGTTCGTCGCTTCGCTGTCGAATGCCAGGATCCCTCCGTCTCCGCTCATGGACGGGCGAGAGCTCTGACCATTGCCTGGATCACCACCGGGATTCCTGCTGACGAGCGTGAGGGTCTCGTCGTCGCGGTGCTTCAAATAGACCTGGCGCAACCCCAACCCTGGAGAGAGATTCAGCCCAGAGCTCTCGAATGCGATCAGCCGTGCGTCCGTCGAGATCGCCGGTGCCTGACTATCGCCTTCGATCTCTGTTCCAGCACTCGTCGTGCTGATCCGCTCGGTGGTGCCACGGACGAGATCACGAACGAAGATGTCAGTCCCGTAGAACACAACTCCGGGGCCATCGACCAAGTGATTCAGGTCCCCATCGACGAGATTCCTGGCCTGGCTGGAAAACACGACCTGTATTCCAGTGGCAGAGAGAACCGCATCGGAGCTCCGTCGATCGGCTTCCGACCCAGCGCTCGTCACGCTCACGCGGGTGAGGGCTCGCGACGGGACCGCATACAGGCAACAAAGCAGTGCAGCCAGCATGAGGGAGGCAACCGTTCTGAGACCCATTGGTCGATGAATAGCTCGCCGTCGCCCCTCGTCGCTATCGCCCATTGGTCCGGAGGTGTCGCGCTCATGCACGGCCCACCGAGCGGAGACCCCATGTCGGGCGCGTGTTCCCTCAGGCCGCCGTCGCTCTGACCAGCGCCGCCAGCACCGCCCCACCTTCGACATGGTCGGGATGCCGCGCGCACAGCGCTTCCGCCGCTTCGAGCGCGGCCCCGAGGGATCCACCCCGCACCAGCGCGTCGATGTAGGCGAGCCGCTCGGTGACACCGCCGCCGTTCTGCACCACCCAGGCCAGCTGCGCCTGCGCGCGCTTGAGCTCGCCGCGCTCGAGCGCGACCAGGCCGACGATGGCGCTCCGATCGGGCTCGCCCACCGTCGCATCGAGCGCCAGACGCGCCGCTTCCGCGAGATACGCCTCGCGCAGCGTCTCACTCTGCGCCGCCGATTCGGGCGCGGCCTCGGCGTAGCGTCGCACCCAGTCGGCCAACACGCAGTAGGCGCGCGCGACGGCGGCATGCCGGGGGCCAGACGCCAGGCGATGCCGCCCGCCGGCGACGTGCCCGAGCACCGTCGCCGCCCGGTGCGTCGCACAGTGTTGCGCGCGCACCCGCGCGGAGCCCGCCGCCGCGATGCGACGGCGCTCGCGATCGGAGGCGAGCAGGCGTCCGGCGATGGCCACCACCCCGTCGACGTCGCCGCGCGGATACGTCACCAGCTCACTACCCTCGGTGAAGAGGTCGAGCAGGCCGTTGCCGGTGCGCTCCGTCAGCAGCATCGCGCCGCACGCCATGGCCTCGAAGACGCGTCCGTTGAGGTCGCCCTTCACCGTCTGGTTCAGCACGATGCGACTGCGCGTGAAGATCGGTCGGTAGTCGCCCTCGGCAACGTGGAGCGGCAGCTGGGGACGGATCGCGTCGAGGAAGGCCACCCGCTCGGGATGGAAGCGCGTGTCGAGGGAGCCCACGAACGACACCTGGTGGGTCTTGCGGAGCCGCGGGCGCGGCAGGTCGTCGGGCGCCCACAGCGGCAGCCAGCGTGCGACGGTCACCCCCGCGGCGCGGAAGGCCGGCAGGTGGTCGCGCTGCGCCACGAAGACGGAGTCGAACGCAGTCGCCAGCGGTGCGTGCCAGGCGGCATGGTGGTGGGCATCGATCGACAGCATCGCCAGGGGGCACGGCGCGTCCTCGAGGCCGAGCACGCGCAGCGGGTGGCTGTCGTCGCCGAACAGGATCAGGTCGGGGTGCCACCCCTCGGGCAGGAGCTCGAGGATCTCGGTGAGACGGACCACCGGTCGCGTCGCGACCAGATCACAGTGCGCATGCGGTCCCCAGGCGATGACCTCGTGCTCGCGCCGCCAGTGCTCGCGGAAGTACGGCGCGTGCAGCTCGAGGATGCGCATGCCCGGACCGTGCATTGGACGTGCCAGCACCCGATCCGCGCTGCGGTGTCGTACCGGTGCAGGCCATCCCACGCTTCGGGTCATCCGTCTGACACGAGCGGCAGCACTTGCCGCCTGCACGACAGGCAGCACGCACATTGCCTGGGCACTTCCTGCACATGCCGGCGGCACGTCGCTTGCTCCTAGTCGATCGACGGAGGGCCGATGCGCATCCTGTTGATGGACCCGCCCTGGTACCGATTCCAGAAGAACGCGAACCAACCCTACGCGAGCCTCGGGCTCACGTACTGCGCCGCCATGGTGCGGGACGCGCACGACGTCGCCGTCTACAACCCCGACCTGCAGCCGAGCGGCGAGCTCAACCAGTACGACCTCGAGATGGACGGGTACCAGAACTATCTCGCGCTCGTGAAGGACCCGAACCACGAGGTCTGGAGCGAGGTCCGACAGGTCATGGAGGAGTTCCAGCCCGACCTCGTCGGTATCCAGGCACGCACCGCGTCATTCGACAGCGCGCTGCGCGCGGCGCGCATCGCAAAGGCACTGCGGCCCGGCATCACCACCGTCCTCGGCGGCCCGCACCCGACGCTCGTCCCCTCCGACGTGAAGCACGACGGCATCGACGTCTTCGTCCACGGCGAGGGCGAGCTGACGTTCCGCGACCTGGCCGACGCGCTCACGCGCGGCACCGGCCTCGGCGACGTCGCCGGCATCTCGTGGAAGGATCCGAGCGGCCGCATCGTCACCAACGCGCCGCGCGCGAACCATCCGCAGCTCGACGACTTCCCGTTCCCGGCGAAGGACCTGATCCTCTTCCCCGAGCTGATGGAGCCCGACAACTACTGCACGCTGCTGTTCTCGCGCGGCTGCCCGTACCGCTGCACCTTCTGCTCGAGCCCGACGGTGTGGAGCCGCAAGATGCGCTGGCGCACGCCGGCGAACGTCGTCGCCGAGATGGCGGAGACGCAGGCCACCTGGGGCACCGAGTTCTTCAGCTTCCAGGACGACACCTTCACCACCAACCACAGGCTCGTCCACGAGCTCTGCGACGCCATCATGCAGCGCAGCTGGGACGGCAACTTCCGCTGGGTGGTGAACACGCGCCCCGAGCTGCTCGACGACGAGATCGTGGCCCACATGAAGGCCGCGGGCTGCGTCGCGATCGCGATCGGCGTCGAGAGCGGCAACGACGAGATCCTGAAGAAGATGAAGAAGGGCTTCACCGCCGACGACGTGCGACGCGCGGCGCAGATCATGGCGCGGCACGGCGTCACGCTGTCGTCCCAGTTCATGATCGGCCTGCCCGACGAGACGCCCGACCAGATGATGGACACCGTACGCCTCATGGAGGAGATCGACCCCGTCAGCGTCATGCTGTCGGTGGCCACGCCGCTGCCCGGCACCGATCTCTACCGCCAGGCGCGCGACCTCGGCTACATCAGCGACGACCCCGACTGGAGCACCGTCACCACCAAGAACGACGGCATGCTCTTCCGGCGCGACATCCCGCGCGACGAGGTCACCCGCATCATCACCGAGGTGCGCGCCCGCTTCGATGCGCAGCAGCGCAAGAAGGCCGAAGAGAAATACCGCTACAAGAAGCTCAAGCCGGGCTACGGCTTCGGCAACGACCGGCCGCCGGTCGACAGCGAGAGCTGAGCCATGCGCGTCCTCCTGATCTTCCCGCCGAGCGTCGCCACCGAGGCCACCGTCGGCTTCATCAGCGTCGGGCAGCCGCTCGGTGTGGCATACCTCGCCGCCGCGCTGCGCGAGCACGGCCACGAGGTGGCCATCTGCGACGCCCTCGAGGAGGGCTTCGTCGAGGGCGCACCGCGGCCGACGCGCGAGCCGTTCACCGTCCAGCGCGTCAGCGCCGGCTTCGCGCAGCGCGCCCCGCTCGGGCCGCCGTTCGCCGACGGTAGCTTCACCGTCGGCCTCACCGTCGACGAGGTGATGGAGCGCATCCGCGCCTTCCGTCCCGACGTCGTCGGGCTGAGCGCCATCTTCACCAGCGTGGCGTTGGTGAGCCACGAGATCTGCCGGCGGACGAAGGCGCTCGATGCGCGCATCGTCACCATGATGGGCGGCACGCATCCGAGCGGCCAGCAGCGCGAGACGCTCGCCGACCCCGCCATCGACTACGTCGTGTGGGGCGAGGGTGAGCACGCCATGCCGGCACTGGTCGACGCCCTGGCGCGCGGCGAGCGCCGTCCGACCATTCCGGGCGTGTGCTTCCGCGGCGAGGACGGGAAACCCGTGCTGCATCCGCCCGGCTTCATCGAGGACATCGACACCATCCCCTTCCCCGCCTTCGATCTGCTGCCCATGGAGCGCTACTTCAACACCGCCGCCGAGGGCCGCATCGTCAAGATGATCACGTCGCGCGGCTGCACCTACAACTGCAGCTTCTGCAGCGTGCCGTTCATGAGCCAGCGCACGTTCCGCGTGCGCACGCCGGCCAACGTCATAGCCGAGATCGACCGCTGGGTCGCCGACTACGGCATCGACGGCATCATGTTCGAGGACGACAACCTCACCCTCAACGTGAAGCGCGCCCACCAGCTCTTCGATGCCATCGCCGAGCGCGACTACGGCCTCAAGCTCTACGCGCGCAACTTCCGCGCCGACCTCTTCGACCTCCACATGCTGCGGCAGATGAAGCGCGCCGGCTTCGACGTCATCTGGATCACGCCCGAGAGCGGCAACCAGCGCATCCTCGACGAGGTGGTCGACAAGAAGTTCGACCTGCGCGACGTCGACGACAGCGTCGGCCTGATGAAGCAGGCGGGGCTGCGCGTCGGCGCGGCGTTCGTGATCGGGCTGCCGGAGGAGACGCGCGAGGACATCAACGACACCGTCGCCTATGCCCGCAAGCTGAAGGGGCTCGGCGTCGACCACTTCTGGTTCAGCATCGCCACGCCGATCGCCGGCACGCGCCTGTACGACACCGCGCTCGAGCGCGGGCTCATCCAGGGCGTCGATCTGTCGCACTTCAGCTACTACGAGGGCCAGCTCAACACCGAACACTGGTGCGCCACCGAGCTGGTGCGCCTGCGCAACGACCTGATGGACGAGCTCAACGGCTACCACAACCGCATCCTGCCCGGCGCCGCGGCGGCGGGGCTCTGAACACAGAAGGAGACGCCCATGTCCGTCCGCTGCAGCCGCTGCTCCGCCGAAGCCGAGAACCTGCCTGCGCTCGCCGCCCACGTGCGCGAGACGCACACCAGCCCGCGCGCCGCCCGGCTCGCCGCCGAGCGCGACGGCGCCGCCAAGCGCGACAAGGGCGCCGCACCGCCGGAGTCACGCGCGCTGCGCGAGCTGCGCAGCATCATGACGAACGGCCGCGAGGGCAGCGTCGCCCGCGACACCGGCGCCGGCTACGTCGACACCGGCGAGCGCGAAGCGTGCGAGGTCTGCGGCACGCTCGAGGTGCTGCGGCCCGTCGCGCGCAGCACGTGGAGCCTCGATCCGGAGCGTCGCACCGCGCTGGTGTGCCCGACCTGTGCCGGCGCGGACGTCGCGAGCGGCTGACGTCATGACCGGGCCCGGGTTCTGGCGCGACGAGAGCCGGCGCTACTTCGAGCGCAACTTCCGTGGCCGCGACCTGCGCGCCCTGCCCCCCACGTCGTATCTCGTCGAGCTGCTGGCGCGGGCGCCGATCGACGTTCGCGGCGGCCGCATCCTCGATGTCGGCTGCGGTGCCGGCAACAACCTGCGGTGGCTGGCGCAGCGCCAGCTCGCCGCCCGTGCCGTCGGGCTCGAGCGTTCGCCCGACACGGTGGCGCAGCTCACGGCGGCGTTTCCGGAGTACGAGTTCCTCGCCGCCGATGCCGCCGCCCTGCCCTTCGACGACGGTGCCTTCGATCTCGTGGTCATCCGCAGCATGCTCCACTGGGTCGAGCCCTCGCGTCTGCTGCAGACGATCGGCGAGGCGCTGCGGGTGTGCGGCGACTGGCTCGTCGTCAGCGAGTACGCACCGCGCCGTCCGTACAGCGTGCCGTACCGATACGAGCCGAGCGTGCGCACCTGGAAGGCCGACGTCCAGCCGCTGCTCGAAGCCACCGGTCTCGTGCGCGAGCAGGCGACGCTGCTTCACCACGACGGCGACGAGTGGAACTGCGCCCGCACCTCGCTCTACCGCAAGCTGCCGCTGATCGAGGCCTATCCGCTACGCGAGGAGCGCGAGCTGCGCCGCCCGGTCGACGCCGACGACGTCGCGCACGCCGCCCGCGTCCTGGCGGAGGTGGGCGAAGCCGAGCCGCCGTCGGCACCGACCACGGTCGTGCCGCGCGCGTTCGCGCGCCGCCGCTGACGATGGCCTACGCCGCCTGTGACGTCGTCGCCGTGGGCGTCGCCTACCGCGATCATCTGTTCACGCTGCGGTGCCCGGGCTGCGCCACGCGGCACGACGTCCGCCTGCCGGCCGTGATGATGGTGGCGATGCCGTCGTGCCCGACGTGCGGGCACACCGACCGTCTCGAGCCGGACGCCATCGCCGCCGCCTGCGACCGCCTGCTGCCACCGCTCGACCGCGCCGGCGCCGATCGCGTCAACGCGCGCGTCGCCGCCATCGTCACGGCATGGGCCGCCCATCCCGCAGTGGCCGGCGCACTCGTCCACGACGGCGTCGATCTCGCCGTCGGTGGGGCCCTCGATCTCCTGCCGCTCGTCCTAGAGGACGTCCTGCGGGACGACGCGGAGCCACCGTGAGCCGCCGCCCCGCGATCCTCGTCCTCGGCTTCGCCAACGCGACCTTCGCTCGCATGCTGCCGGTGCTGTCCGACGGTGGACGGTGGACGCTGCTCCTCACCGACCCGCCGATGATCGCCGCTGCCGCGGCAGCAGGCATCCCGCACGAGGCCGTGCGACTGCCGAGCGACGGTGATCCGGTGCGCGACGCCGTCCGACATGCGGCACGGCTGTTCGGCGATCCCGAGCGCCAGACCGCGATCACGCGCGCGCTCCTTCCCGGCAGCGGCGGGCACCTCGCGCCCGCACGCCACACGCGCCTGCTCGAAGCCGTCGGACGGCTCACCGCCGCCGGCGCCACCGGCGTCGAGCTCGGCCGGCAGCTCGTCGCGACGCACGACCTGCGACTGGCGCTGCTCGGCTACGACATGGTGCCGGTGGCCCGCGGGCTGCTCGCCGTCCTCGAGCGCACCGGCATCCCGTCGCTGCACGTGCCGCACGGCATCTTCGCGCCCGTCCGTGGCGTGGTGATGCCCGGCACCGCGGCCGCCATATACGCCAGCTGGGTGGCGGCACCGGGCGAGTTCGCACGCGCGACCTACGCCGCCGACGGCCAGCCCGCGGAGCGTGTCGTCGTCACCGGTGCACCACGCTGGGACCTGCTGCCAGCGCTGCGCGCGATGTCTCCGGCCGCGGTCCGCGCCGCGCGCGGGCTCGATCCGGCGCGGCCGCTCGTCGTCTTCGCCACCACCTGGGTCGAATGGATCTCGGCGCACGCGCGCGCCTATGCCGCCAACCTCGTCCACATCGTCCGTGGCGTGCTGCGCGGTGTCCGTGACGCGGGCATGCCGGCACCGCGGCTGCTGATCAAGTTCCACCCGAGCGAGGCGGGCAGCGCCGGCTGGCCGCAGGTGCTCGACGCCTACCAGACGCTCTGCCGGCAGGAAGGATTGTCCGACGTCGCCTTCGACGCCGGCGACCCGCTGCCCTGGCTCGCGATGGCCGACCTGGTGGTGTCCGTGAACTCCACGATGGCGATGGAAGCGACCATCGCGCATCGGCTCGCGATGAGCGTCCCGTCGACGCCCGAGTGCGTGCACGATCTCTACGGCGCCGACACCGCCATTCTGACCGTCGCATCGCCCGACGAGATGGCGCGCGCCATCGGCCCGGCGCTGTACGATCCCGCGGTGCACGCCCGCGTCGAGGCCCGTCGCGCCGCCACCATCGCGCACTACACCCACGCCGACGACGGCCAGTCGGCGCATCGCGTGGCGATGCTGGCGCAGCGGCTCGCCGACGCCGGCCGCGTTGCCGCCGCGGGCGATCTTCGATATCCGCTGCCGGCGTGACGACCGTCGAACGGAGCCGCTGAGCCGTGCGTACGCTCGGCGCGCTCGTGTCGGCCGTGCCCGACTTCGCGATGGCATGCGTCTTCTACGTCACCTGGATCGCACCGACGACCTTCGGCGAGACCATGGTGGCGCACCTCGTCCTCGTGATGCTGCTCGAGTTCCTGGTCGTCCATTCGGCGGCCTTCATGGCCTTTGCCGTCTACGGTGGTGGCACGCGCCCGCAGCGCATCGCGATGATGCTGGGGCTCACCGCCTTCTACGCCATCTTCGCCCTCGCCTTCTCCGCCGGCTTCGATACGTGGTGGCCGGCGCAGGCCATGGCCGTCCTGGCCCTGAACCGCAGCCTGCCGCTGCTGCTGGGCGCGCTGCCCGACGAGCGCGAGCTCGACACGCTGATGGCCGCGTGGGCGGTGAGCGTCATCTTCTATCTCGGCGGCGCCAGCCTCACGATCATCCGCCCTGTCCCGCCCTTCGGCATCACGCCGGAGGTGATCGCCGCGCAGGGCTTCACCGTCGGCGGCGAATGGCCGGAGCAACCCTACCGCCCGATCGCGTTCGGCGTGCTCTACTTCACCGCGCAGGGGCTGTTCGAGCTCGCCACCGGACTGTGGTTGGCGCGCCGGCCCCTCACCCTTCCGAGAGAGGACGTGCCCTGATGTGGATTCCCGAAGTCCCCGTGATGGAGAAGATCATCCGCGCCGCCGTCGGCTACTTCTTCCTGCTGATCGTGTTCCGTCTGATGGGGAAACGACAGGTCGGGCAGCTGACCCCGTTCGATCTCGTCGTCCTCCTGATCGTCAGCAACGTCCTGCAGAACGCCATGATCGGCAACGACAACTCGATCACCGGTGGCCTGATCGGCGTCCTCACGATCTTCGTCCTGAACGGCGCCGTCGCCCGCCTCACGTTCCACTATCCCCGGCTCGAGCAGCTGATCGACGGCAGCGCCACCCCGCTCGTCCACGCGGGAGCGGTCGACGACGCGGCGCTGAAACGCGAGCTCGTGACGCGGGCGGAGCTGTGCGCCGCGCTGCGCGAGCAGGGCATCGACCACCTCGCCGACGCCAGCTGGGCGATGCTCGAATCCACCGGCAAGATCACCGCCGGCCGCCGCGACCCGTGAGCCGCTACGACAGCAGCTTCTCGAGCGCCGTCAGATCGGGGGGCTTCGACAGATGCTCGGTGAAGCCGGCGTCGCGGGCTCGACGCCGGTCCTCGGGGCGCGCGTAGCCGGTCAGCGCCACGAGACGCGTGCCCGCGAGCGCGGGATCGCCCGATAGCCGTCGCGCCACCTCGTAGCCGTCCATGCCGGGCAGACCGATGTCGCACAGCACCGTGTCGGGACGGAACGCCTGCGCGCAGGCGATGGCGGCGACGCCGTCGTGCGCCACGCGGACCTCGTGCCCCATGAGCACGATCAGCTCGCGCAGGCCCTCCGCGCCGTCGACGTTGTCCTCCACGACGAGGACGCGACGGTGCGTCGCCGCGGGCACGCGGCCCTCACCCGTCGCGGGGAGCGCCACGCCCGTCGCCAGCAGCGGCAGCCGCACGACGAACTCCGCGCCGCGTCCCGGCCCGTCGCTGTGGGCGCCGACGCTGCCGCCGTGCATCTCCGCCAGCGAGCGCACCAGCGCCAGGCCGAGGCCGAGCCCACCACGGCTGCGATCCAGCGTGCGATCGCCCTGCGTGAACGGCTCGAACAGGTGGGGAATCATCTCGCTGGCGATGCCGGTGCCCGTGTCCTGGACGCGCAACACCGCGAGGTCGTCCTCGCGTGCGAGCGCGAGCGACACGGTTCCGCCGCGCGGGGTGAACTTCGCCGCGTTGCCGAGCAGGTTGCCGACGATCTGCGCCAGGCGTGTGGCGTCGCCGTGCAGCGGCAACGGCTCGGCCCCGAGTCGGGTCTCGAGCGCGATGCCGGCGACGTCGAACGCCGTGCGGTGATCGTCGACGGCGCGCGCCACGATGGCGTCGAGCACCACCGGCTCGCACCGCAACACCATCTTGCCGCTCGTGATGCGCTGCACGTCGAGGAGGTCGTCGATGAGCCGCGTCAGGTGATGCGTCTGACGCTGGATGACGCCGAAGGCCTTCTGCGCCGCGGCGGCATCGAGTGGCGTACGCTCCAGCACGTAGAGGCTGGTGCGGATGGGCATCAGCGGGTTGCGCAGCTCGTGCGAGAGGACGGCGAGGAACTCGTCCTTGCGGCGATCGGCCTCGCGCAGCCGCTCCTCCGCCGCTTCGAGCTCGGCGATGCGCTCCACCAGCTGGCGGCGCTGACGATGCAGCTCGAGGAACACCTCCACCTTGCTGCGCAGGATACGGGCATCGACGGGCTTGAACAGGAAGTCGACGGCGCCCGCCTCGTAGCCGTTGAACATGCGCGCCTGATCGTGGAGCACCGCGGTGACGAAGATGATCGGGATGGCCCGGGTGCGCTCGGTGCCGCGCATGAGCTCGGCCAGCTCGACACCGTCCATCCCCGGCATCTCGATGTCGATCAGCGCCAGCGCGATGTCGTCGGTCAGCAAGAGCTCGAGCGCCTCCGGGCCGGAGTGCGCCTGCAACAACTCGCGATCGTCCTGCGCCAGGACCGCGACCAGCGTCGTCAGATTCGCCGGCCGGTCGTCGACCAGCAGGATCTTCGGCTTCGGCGTCATGCGCCCTGCCCCGACAACGCCATCAGCGCATGGCCGATGTCCCGGACCGTGGCGACGGTGGCCTGCGGGCATGCCGCCTGCGCCGCCGCCGGCATCTGTGGCACGCTCGCCTCGTCGGGATCCTGGACGAACACCGGGCCGCCCGCGGCGGCGATGGCCGCGAGCCCGCGCGCGCCGTCGTCGTTGGCGCCGGTGAGCACCACGCCGGCGACGCGCGCGCCGAACACATCGGCGGCGGACTCGAAGAGCACGTCGATCGACGGGATCGAGTAGTTGACGGCCGCCTCCACCGAGAGCGCGAATGACGGCCCCACGTCGACGAGGAGGTGGTAGTCGGGCGGCGCCACGTACACGACGCCGCCGCCGAGCGGCTCCTTGTCCTCGACCTCGTGCACCGGCAGGCGGCAGCGGTGTGCCACGGCCTCGGCAAGCAGGCTCGGATGCTGGCGCGGCAGGTGCACGACGACCACGACGGGCAGCGCGAAGTCGGCGGGCAACGCACCGAGGAGCCCGCCGAGCGCATCGATGGCCCCCGCCGATCCACCGACGACGACCGCGTCCACCAGCGCCGTTCGTTCGCTCGTCACCGTCATCGCTTCTGGTAGATGCGCTCGACGCGCGCCGTCTCCTCGAAGGCGGCCGCGTGCGCCGAGAAGCGCAGCGTCTCCTTCGCGCCCAGGCCGAGGAACCCCTTGTGGCAGAGCGCGTCGCGCAGGAGGCCGAGCGCCTGCTCCTGCAGCGACTGGTCGAAGTAGATGAGGACGTTGCGGCAGGTCACGAGCTGCACCTCCGCGAAGACGGCGTCGGTCGTCAGACTGTGGTCCGCGAACACGACGTTGGCTCGCAGCGTCTTGTCGAGCACGGCCGAGTCGTATCCCGCCGTGTAGTAGTCCGCCAGGGAGCCCGTCCCGCCGGCGGCGAGATAGGCCTCGCTGAACTGCGCCATGCGGTCGAGCCCGTAGACACCCGCCTCCGCCGCGCGTAGCGCATCGGGATTGATGTCGGTGGCATAGAGCAGGCTGCGGTCGAGCAGTCCCTCCTCGCGCAGCAGGATGGCCAGCGAGTAGACCTCCTCGCCGGTGCTGCAGCCTGCCACCCACACCCGGATCGACGGATACGTGCGCAGGTAGGGCACGACGTGGCGGCGGAGTGCTGCATGGAACGGCGGGTCGCGGAACATGTCGCTCACCTGCACCGTCAGATAGCCGAGCAGTGCGCGAAACAGCTCGGCGTCGCGCAGGACGCGTTCCTGCAGACCCGACAGCGAGCTGCAGTCGAAGCGACGCACGGCGTCCCCGAGTCGGCGCTTGAGCGAGGCGGTCGCGTAGCGCCGGAAGTCGTAGTGATAGTGACGGTAGATCGCTTCGAGGAGCAGCTCGAGCTCGATGTCCGGGACCGTCGCCATCGACGTCACTTCGGCAGCCACACCTTGATCAGCGACAGCAGCTTGTCGACGTCGATCGGCTTGGTGATGTAGTCGTTCGCCCCCGCGGCGAGGCACTTGTCGCGATCGTCCGCCATCGCCATGGCGGTGAGCGCGATCACCGGCAGCTTGCGCCACTCGGGACGACGGCGGATCTCCCGCATCGCCGTGATGCCGTCCATCTCCGGCATCATCACGTCCATCAGCACCAGCTCGATCGGGGCCGACCCGTCACCGCCGGCACGTTCCAGCGCCGTCAACGCCTCACGGCCGTTGCGTGCGATCTCGAGCCGCGCCCCCTTCTGCTCGAGCACGCTGGTGAGCGCGAAGACGTTGCGGACGTCGTCCTCCACCAGCAGCAGACGTCGGCCGTCGAGGAAGGCCTCGCGGCTGCGGACCTCGCGCAGGATGCGCTGCTGCTCCTGCGGCAGGCGCGACTCGACCTGGTGGAGGAACAGCGTCACCTCGTCGAGCAGACGCTCGGGCGAGCGCGCCCCCTTGATGACGATCGAGCTGGCGAAACGCCGCAGGCGCTGCTCCTCGTCGCGGTCGAGCGAGCGACCGGTGTAGACGATGACGGGCGGAAACGCGCAGCCGTCGTCGGCGGCCATGCGCTCGAGCAGATCGAGGCCCGAGGTGTCGGGGAGCGACAGATCGAGCACCATGCAGTCGATGCTGGTGCTGGCGAGCGTGGCCAGCGCCTCGGCGCCGGTCCCCACCGACAGCACCTCGACGCCGTCGCTGCGCAGCAGCGTCTCCATGTGCTGGCGCTGCGTGGCGACGTCCTCCACTACCAGCACGCGACGCATCCCGGGCTCGATGCGGCGCTCGAGCGTGCGCAGCACCGCCTCGATATCCTCGCGCCGCAGCGGCTTCTGCAGGTAGCCGACGGCTCCCATCTCGAGCGCCTGCTGCGCGTAGTCGGCGACGGAGACGACGTGCACCGGCACGTGACGGACCGTGGGCGTGCGCTTCAACTCCTCGAGCACGGCGAGGCCGGAGTGATCCGGCAGATGCATGTCGAGGACGATGGCGCTCGGCACGTACTGCGTCGCCAGCGCCAGGCCTTCGGCAGCGGTCGGCGCCAGGACGCAGCGATAGCCGAGCTCGTGCGCGAGGTCATAGAGGATGCGCGCGAAGCGACGGTCATCCTCGATGACCAGCAGGCTGCGCTCGCCGGGGCGCAGGCCACAGCGATCGTCGTCGGCGGCCACCGTGGGCACGGGTTGCGGCGTGATGACGGCGCGTCCCACGGCGGCCGGCGACGGCGTCGGTGTCGGTGTCGGTGTCGATGGCGCCGCCGCATCGGTCACGAGCTCGGCCGGAACGGTGAGCGTGAAGGTGCTGCCCTGCCCGGACGCGCTCGTGACCCGGATGTCGCCACCGAGCCGTCGCGCCAGCTCGCGCGAGATCGTGAGCCCGAGGCCGGTGCCGCCCGCCGGCCGGTTGCCGACGCCCTCCATCTGGCGGAAGGCCTCGAAGATGCTCTCGTGCTGCTCCGACGGGATGCCGATGCCGGTGTCGCGCACCGCGAACGCCACCATGCCGCCCGGGCGCGGACCGACGTCGAGCGCCACCTCGCCGCGCTCGGTGAACTTGATCGCGTTGCCGAGCAGGTTGCGCAGGATCTGCTGCAGCCGCAGCGGGTCCGTCGTGAGCGTCGGCGGCATGTCGTCGGCGACGGTGATCGTGAGGCCGATCTTCCGCTCGCGAGCCAACGGCACGAACGTGCGGCGGAGCGTCTCGCACAGCGCCGCCACCTCGAGTGCGTCCGGCGCCAGCTCCATCCGGCCTGCCTCGATGCGCGACAGGTCGAGGATGTCGTTGATCAACATGAGCAGGTCGTTGCCGGCGGCGTAGATCGACGCCGCCCACTCCACCTGCTCCGCCGTCAGATTGCCGTGCTTGTTGTCGGCGAGGAGCTTCGAGAGGATGAGCGCGCTGTTGAGCGGGGTACGCAGCTCGTGGCTCATGTTGGCCAGGAACTCGGACTTGTAGCGGCTCGCCCGCCCGAGGTCGTTGGCCTTCTCCACCAGGTGCCCCTGCGCCCGCGCCAGGTCGTCGCGCTGGCGCTCGAGCGCCTCCGCTTGCTCCTCGAGCTGCACGTTCGTCTGCTCGAGCTCGGCCTGCTGCGCCTCGAGCCGCGCCTGCGAGTCGCGCAACGCACGGCTCTGCTCCTCGAGCTCCTCGTTGACGACGCGCAGCTCCTCCTGCTGCACCTGCATGCGCTCGGCCTGACGCTGCGTCTCCAGCAGCAGCGTCTCGAGCCGACGGCGATAGTGCACCGAGCGCAGCGCGACGCCGATCTGCTCGGCCGTGGCGGCGATCAGATCGAGATCGGCTCGTTCGACGGCGTGGAAGAAGCCGAGCTCGACGACACCGATGACGTCACCGTCGGCGGTGAGCGGCGCCACCACGACGTGACGCGGCTTCGCCCGTCCGAGCGCCGACGTCACCGCGAGATATCCCTCCGGGACGTCCTCCATGCGCACCAGGCGGCGCGTGCGCGCGACCTCGCCGATGAGCCCCTCCCCTGGCGATACGACCTTCGGTCCGCCGGCGTCGTCTGCGAGCGCGTAGGTGCCCTCGCGACGGAACTTCCCCTCGGCGTCGACGACGTGCAGCGCCCCGACCGGGACGTCGAGATACTCGCACAGGCAGCCGACGACGGCGGTGGCGAGATCGTCGAGTGCCTGCTCGCCCTGCAGCCGCGTCGCGACCTGCGTCAGTCCCTCGCGCAGCCAGTCGCGCTCGCGCGCCGCGCGCCGCGTTCGAATGAACTGCCAGGCGATGAACGCCACGCCCCAGAGCGCCAGCACGCCGATCGTACGGTTGACGACCGCGATCTGCTCGGGGAACCCGGTCACCACCGGCGGCGACAGGAGAACACCCGCCCAGATCAGGAGGGAGCTGACGGCGGCGACCAGGAGCGGGATCCACGCTCGCCAGACGAAGAGCGAGAGCGCCATCGGCGCCATGTAGAAGACCCACTCCGCCACTCCGAGCGGCGTGATGACGTCGATCCAGAAGACCAGCGCCATCGAGACGATGATCGCCACGCGCAGCAGGACCGGTTCCGTGCGTTCGAATCGTCCCATGCCGCGGGCCTGGTTGTGGCACGGAAGGTCGCCCTCGGGAATCTCGAAAATTGTTACCCGGCGAGCGCGTCGAGCGCCCCGCGGGCGTCGGGATTCGCTGGGTTTATCGCCAGGGCGCGACGCAGCAGCGGCACCGCCCCGTCGCGATCGCCGCGCAATGCCGCCAGCACGCCCAGGCCGCACCAGGCGAGATCGGACGAGGGGTCGATGTCGGCCGCCTGTGCCAGCACCGCCTCGGCCTCGGCGTGCGCACCGCGCTCGAGCAGCAGCAGCCCGAGCCCGGCCCGAGCCTCGGCCCCGGCCCCGGCGGCTACGGCGCGCCGGAAGCACGGCTCCGCCTCGGTGGGTCGGCCGAGCCGCGCGAGCGCCTCCGCACAAAGCGCCAGCGCGTCCGGACGCACGTCGTCCTGAAGGGCGGCCACGACCTCGTCCCAATGACCGCCCGCGGCGAGGGCACGCGCCGGCGCGAGCGCATCGACCGGGCCGGGCCGCACCGCGCGCGCGGCGAGGGCGTCGATGAGCGCCAGCACGCGCTCGCCCGCCCCACCGTCCGACGGACCGTTGTAGCGCGTCGCGAAGGTCGCACACCGCAGCGCGAACGCGGACGACCCCACGTCGCCCAGCGACGCCTCGAGTGCCGCGGCGACGGATGCCCCGTCCCGATCGGCAGAACGGACGGCGTCGCCGTCGTAGGCGAAGCCCGGCGCGACGACGGGCGTGCCCAGCAGGATCGCCTCGATGGCGAGCGTGGACGGCAGCGTGACGAGCGCGTCGCTGCGCGCGAGCAACGCCACCCCGTCGCCCCGCTCGATACGATCGGGCACCGCACCCGCCGCCGCCGCGCGCGTCATCAGGCTCGCATCGCTCGACGCCGGCGCACTCGGATGCGGCCGCAGCACGAGACGCAGCGACGGCACCGTCGCGCGCAGGCGCGCCACGCCGTCGAGGGCCGCCGCCATCATGGCGTCGTGCAGGGCCTCGACGTGCTGGCGATGCGCCGAGTCGGCTCCGATCCACGACGCCGCGACCGTCACCACCGGACCGGGCGGCAGGCCGATCGGCGGCGCGTCGTGGCGCGACAGCATGCACAACCGATCCCACGCCGGGTTGCCGGTGACGACGATGCGATCCGCCGCGACCCCGCGCGACAGGAACCACTCGCGCTGCATGCAGCCGCCCACCGCGACGACGTCGGCGTGCAACGTGCCATGGACGTCGGCACCGACGAGCCGTTCGCGCGCATACACACCGTGGGGCAGATGCAGGCTCGGCACACCGGCGTCACGCGTCGCCGCGAGCAGCGCGCGCGCCGGTGGCGTAACGTCCTCGTGCAGCACGACGGCCGCCAGTCGTCCGGTGGCGGCGAGCGAGCGGCCGATCTCGCCGACCAGCAGCTGCGTCGCCAACGTGCGCTCGAGAACCTCGCGTATGGCATTCCGGCATGCTTCGCCGCGACCGCGCCCCGCGAACCCCCATCCGACGTCGGCGGCATCGAGTCGCGCCAGCAAAGCATCGGGCAGGCGGGGCGCACGCTCCCGGATCGCGGCGACGCGTGCCGGATCGGTGAACTGCTGCCACGGCACGGCATCGATGCCACCAGCGCGGAGTTGCTCGGCGATGCCACCATCAGGGACGACGAGGACGTAGCGGGTCGCGAGCCCCGCCAGCAGCGGCACCACCGGGGCGCCGCACGAGACGAAGATCAGCGGACGTTGCACGGCGGCAGCTCGTCGGCGAGCCAACGGTTGGCGAGCGCGTTCATGGCCGACACCAGCTCGTACTCGAGCGTGGCCGCGACCGGGTCGTCGAGGGCGGCGATGGTCCGGCACGCGAGCCGGTGCGCCGACGCCTCGACCAGCCGCTGCACCTCGAGGTCGCGCGCCCACCAGCGGCCGCGGGCCTGCAGCAACGTCTGCGCCGCCGTCCCGTCGACGTCACGCATCGCCGCCAGGAGACCGATGCCGGCCCCCACCGGCGACAGCAGCTCGGTGTCGACGAACGCGAGCCAACGCATCACCGCATCGTCGTGCAGGAGCGGCAGCATGCCGGCTGCGAACACCGCGCGATCGGGCACTGGCAGCAACGGCACCCTGCCCCGGGTCCCCACCACGAGCACCCGGCCCGTCTCCTCCGGCGCAAGGCCTGCGACGAGATGCGCCTCGACCAGACGTGCGGCCCGACGCACCGAGGATGCGGCGAGGTGTGCGTCGAGCTCGGCGAGCACGCGCTCGCGACGTACCCCCAGGCCGAGTCGCAAGGGCGCACACGGACCGAGGACGTCGAACGGCAGCAACGCCACCGTGAAGCCGTGCGCGTCGAGGATGGCGCGCGTCGCACCGAGCGAGCGCGGACCACACGGACTGGCGGGCTGCGCGGGGCCGCCGCACGCCACCAGCGCCAGCGTTCCGTCGGGTGCGCAGTCGGCGATCATCGCGCGCAGGCGCGCGCCGTGGTCGTCGGGCTGCTCGGGTCGCGCGGGGTCGATGACGACGTCGCACGGTGCCGCCCCCGACGCGGCCTCGAGCGGGAAGCCGCCGAGGGCGTCGAGCACGCGCGCCGACGGCGTCTGCAACGCGCCGAGCAACGCCGTCGCGCGGCGCTCGGCGAGCCGTGCCCAGCGGCTACTCATGCGCGTCGGCCGGCCGCACCACGTGGAGGCCCTCCGCGACGTGCACCGCCTGACGCCGTGCCTCCGTCATGTCGGTGCCGCGCCCGAGCCAGCGCACCGTGAAGCGGGTGTGGCCGCGGAACAGCGGCGCCGCCGTGTCGTCGCTCTCGGCGAGCGAGAGATGGACGCGGGTCAGTGCGACGTCGCCCGCCGGCGTGTGCTGCATCAGCGGGGCTGCCGCGAGTGCCGCGGGGTCGTACGCCACCGTGATGCCGTGGGTGTCGTCGCCGACGTCGACCCAGCCCTCGGTGGCGCCGAGGCAGCTGCGCGCCGACACCGCGAAGCTCACCGGCTCGTGCTGCGCCACCCGCGTCGTGCCGAGCCCGAAGCGCTCGACGTCGCGCCCGCCGTTCACGGTGACGTAGCGGAGCGCGTCGGGACGGAACGCCGTCGGATCGAGGCTGAGCACACCCGCACGCAGCGAGCGCGGACGCAGGTCGCGGAACGTGAAGTGGTAGCGGACGTCGAGCCGCGGCACGTCGCGATAGACGTAGATCGTCTTCCAGACCTCTCCCCACGGCCCCGCCACGCGCGCCGCCACCGGGATCCGGATCGGGCAGGCCTCGGGCGCGGCCAGCGCCACCAGCGTGGTGGCCTCGAGATCGGTGTGCTTGGCGCCGACGGCATCGTGCAGGACGACGTTGCCGGTGTACCAGTCGGCGGCGAGCTCGATCGGCGAGAACGCGCCCTGGGCGATGGTGCCGGCGAGCGGATGCGGGGCGAGACGCGGGAAGGTCAGCGCGCGCACGGCGGCACCGCGTCGTGGCGTCAGCTGCACGACGACCGCGCCGGTCTCGATGCGATCGGGGGCATCGCCCGGTGCCGGAGCGATCGCAGCAGAGCGACAACGGAGCCGCAGCGTGCCGAGCGGCGGAACGTGCGGTGCCACCACGAGCAGCCCCGCGCGGATGCTGCCGTCGCGGTAGGTCTCGACCTCCTCGAGCTGTGAGGGCAGCTCGCGTCCCGCGGCCTCGACCCGGAGACCGCCGCGCACCACGCCGGGTGCGAAGCGCACCGGGAACGCCACTGGGGTCGCCGTCCAGGCGGTCGGATGCGGGTTGAAGAGCGCCAGCTCGTCGGGTGCCAGCGCCGGCGTGACGAGCGCGGGCTCGAGCCGTGCGACCAGGGCGTCGATCTCGCTCGCCACCGCACCGGCGCGTGCAGCGGCCGCATCGGTGCGCTCGTCGGTGGTGTGCGTGCGCAGGTCGCTGCCCCAGAGGCGCACGACCTCGTCGGCCAGGCGACCGACCGCGGCCTCGGTACCCGCCGCGACGCCGCTCGCGCGCTGCAGCGCCGATACCAGGCCGAGCCGTCGCGCCATGCCGTGGCTGGCAGCGTTGCGTCGCACGTTGTCGCGACCACACACCGCCCAGCGCGTCACGTTGTACTTCGCCTGCTTCTTCGCCGGCAGCGGCGCGTCGGACGATTCGAGCCGTCGCGACGGACCGTCGGGCGGGTGGGACGCCAGCGCGGCGCTCGGCGTCACGAGCGTGAAGCGGCCGTCGGCGACGAGCGTGCGGAGCAGCGTCTCGAGCCGCGCCCACTCGCCACGCGGACCGCCATCGTAACGCAGCGACGCCGCGCCGGGCCGATAGTCGAACACCTCGGCATCGTTGCCATAGAGGCAGAGGGCGCGCGGCGTCGTCGCATCGTGGTGCGTGGCGAGCAGCGCCAGCACCTCGTCGAGCTCGATCTCGCCGTGTGCGTACCGCTGCACGCGCTGGAACACGACCGACGAGTTCCACAGGCAGGCGATGCGATCGCCGGCAGGCCCCGCGACCCACGCCGCGTGATAGCGATCGCGCTCGGGCCAGCCGTGCGCGCTAGCGGGATTCTCCCACTCCGCGACGATCGCCTCGAAACCCGCCTCGCGGTAGAGCGGCACCAACCCCGCCGACCACGTCTGCTCGTTCAGGTACCCGAGCCGTGGCGCCTGCCCGAGCCGACGACGATAGACGTCCTGGCCACGGGCCAGCGTGCGCGCACCAACGGCGGCCGGCACCAGCGGCAGGATCACCTGCGCCAGCCCGGAGCCGACGATCTCGAGCGCGCCGCGTGCCACCGACGCACGAATGGCGTCGAGGAGCAGCGGATCGTCGGCAGCGATGCGTTCCAGCGAGTCGGCGGGCAGCTCGAGCCCGAGCCGGACTCCCGGTCGCGCCGTCAGCTCGACGAGCGGCCACACGCAACGGTCGAGCACACGCGGGACGTCGCCCGGCGGAATGCACGAGAAGTCGAGGTTCAGGTGGAAGACGGTGAAGAGGTCGAGCGTCACGACATCCTCAGTGCAGCACGGCGCTCACGGGCGCCGACACCGCCTGCGTGACGATCCGCACGCGGGCCACCACGGCCTCGGCGCGCTCGATCGCCTGCTCGCGCGTGTCACCGACGGTGATGACGACGCCGCCGCGGCAGACGTGGCTCGTGATCGGCCGCACCACGCTGCCGCGCCCCACCGTCATCTCGAGGAGCGCCGTGCCCGCCGCCGCCGCCGCCGCCGCGACGCCGTCGATCGCCGTCACCGTGCCGGGCTTCGGGAAGAAGTAGCGCTGCGCCACGCCGCGCGACCAGCGCGGCTCGAGATCGGCCGACGACGGGTGCTCGCCGAGTGCCAGGCGGATCGCGGCCTCGACCAGATTGACGCCAGTGGCGAGCGGGATCTCGTGCGTGCAGAAGAGGCCGCCCGAGAGCCGCGCCGCCAGCTCGATCACGAGCGGGCCGTCGGGCCCGACGACGATGTCGCCCTTCACCGTGCCGTGCGTGATACCGAGCGCCGCCGCGGCATCGGCGACCAGTGTCCCCACCCGCTCGACGATCGTCGCCGGGAGCCGCGTCGGCAGGTCGCCGCCGTTCTCGATGACGAAGGGCGCGAAGCGATCGAGGTACTCGTAGTTGCGATCGGAGACGCCGACGGTGGTGCAGCGGCCGTCGACGACCACCGACTCGGTGCTGAGCTGCGGTCCGTCGACGAAGCGCTCCACCATGACGCGCCCGGTGGGCGACTCGATGGCGGCCTGGTGGTACGCCCACGCCGGGTCGACGCCGCGCAGCAGCCGCACCACGCCGCGCGCGCCGCGGCTGTCGACCGGCTTCACGATGAGCCGTCCGGGCGCGCCCGCCGCGTGCTCGGCGAGCGCTTCTGCCGACGCCACCGGCGCGTACCACGGCACCGCCACGCCCGCCTCGCGGAAGCGGTCCTTCATCGCCACCTTGTCGGAGGCGAGATGCGCGCTGTGCAGCGACGGCCCGACCAGGCCGAGCGCATCGGCCACCGCCGCCACCGTGTTCGGCACGTCGGCGGCGACCGCCAGCACGCCGTCGATGCGATGGCGCGTGGCATACGCCCGCGCCGCCTCCACCGTCGCCGCGGGGTCGTACGTGCTCGCCAGCAGGCCGGCGTCGGCGAGCTGGAAGCCGGGGGCGTCGGGCGCGCCGTCGGAGACGAGCACGCGCAGCCCGAGGCGCTGCGCCTCGCGGATCGCCGGCACCGCCTCGCGCCCGCCGGAGACGACGAGCAGCGTGCGCTGCCCGTTAGAAGTAGAGGCCGCCATTGACGTTCACCGTCTGCCCGGTGACGTAGGACGACTCGGTCGAAGCCAGGAAGACGACCGCGTGCGCGACCTCCTCCACCTCGCCCAGGCGTCCGAGCAGGATGCCGTCCCGGATCTGCGACGGCAGCCCGGCGAGCCCGGCCGCCGCCATCTCGGAGCGCACGAGCCCCGGCGATACCAGGTTGACGCGCACGCCACGTGGCGCCAGGAAGCGCGCCGCGCACTGCGTGAGCGCGATCAGCCCGCCCTTCGACGCCGCATAGTGCGCCGTGCGCGGACCACCGTACTGACCGCTGACGGAGCCGATGTTGATCACTGTCCCGCCCTCGTGCAGGAAGGCCAGCGCCTCCTGCGTACAGATGAAGGGGCCACGCAGGTTCACCGCCATCACCTCGTCCCAGTCGGCGTCGGTGAGGAGGTCGAAGTCGCACGGCTTGTTGACGCCGGCGTTGTTCACGAGCACGTCGAGACCACCGAGCTCGCGCGCGATGCCGGTCATCGCCTCGCGCACGCTCTGGCGCTCGCGCACGTCCATCGGCACGGTGATGCAGCTTCCCCCCGCCGCGCGGATGATCTCGCTGACGTCCGCCGCGGCGTCGGCCTGAGACGCATAGGTGATGCCGACGGACGCCCCCTCGCGCGCACAGGCGATCGCGATACCGCGGCCGATGCCGCGGCTGCCGCCGGTGACGACGATGCGCCGGCCCTCGAGGCGACCGCGCGCATGGCCGTTGCCGTGCCCGTTCGCGTATCCGTTCGAGTGCCCGTTCCCGTTGCCGTTGCCGCTACCGTTCTTGCCGTTGCCGTTCACGCGCATCGTCGTGCTCCCTTCGCATGCACCAGGTCCCGGGCCGCCGCTGCCACGTCGAGCGCGCCGATACCGAAGTGCGTCGCCAGTGCCGCGGGCTCGCCCGAGGCGCCAAAACGGTCGCGCACGCCCACCATCGCCACCGGCGTGGGATGGTGGACGGCGAGTGCCTCGGCGACTGCGCCGCCGAGTCCGCCGATGATCGAATGGTCTTCCGCCGTCACGATCGCGCCCGTGCGCGACGCAGACTCGACGAGCAGCGGCACGTCGAGCGGCTTGATCGTCGGCATGTTGACGACGCGGGCGCGCACGCCCTCGCGTCGCAGCATCGCCGACGCCGCCAGCGCGCGATGCACCATGACGCCGGTGGCGACGATGGTGACGTCGTCGCCGTCCTCCAGCACCTGGCCGCGGCCGAGCTCGAAATGGTGGTCGACGCCGAACAGCACCGGTACCGGGCTGCGACCGGTGCGCAGATACACCGGCCCGTCGTGCGCCAGGATGGCCTGCACCGCCATCGCCATCTCGGTGGGATCGGCGGGCGCCACCACCGTGAGGTTCGCGATGGCGCGCGTGATGGCAATGTCCTCGAGCGCCTGCGCCGTGGCCCCGTCGGGACCGACGTCGAGGCCGCAATGGCTGCCCGCCACCGTCACCGGGAAGCGCGGATACGCCACGAAGGTGCGCAGCTGCTCGAGCGCGCGCATGGTGGCGAAGACCGCGAACGTGGTGACGAACGGCCGCAGACCGACCGCCGCCATGCCCGACGCCGCGGCCATCATGTTCTGCTCGGCGATACCGAAGTCGTAGAAGCGCTCGGGGAAGGCCGCCTTGAAGTGGCTCGTCGACGTGCCGCCGGCGACGTCGGCGTCGAGCACGACGAAGTCGCGCTGCACGGCGCCGATGGTGGTGAGCGCGCGCCCGAAGGCCTCGCGCAGCGACTGTTGGTCAGACGCCATAGTACCCTCCCGCGTGCTGGGTGGCTGCGGCGGCCGACGTGCGCTTGATCTCGTCGAGCGCCAGCGTGAGCTCGTCCGGCGTCGGCGCCAGGCTGCCGTGCCAGCGCTGCACGTCCTCCATGAACGACACGCCCCGCCCCTTCACGGTGCGCGCGACGATGCACGTCGGGCGATCGCTGGTGGCGGCGGCGCGACGGAAGGCGCGACGGATCGACGGGATGTCGTGCCCGTGGATCTCGAGCGCCTGCCAGCCGAACGCCTCGAGCTTGCGCGGCAGCGGCTCGAGGTCGAGCACGGCCCCCGTCGACGCCTCGCCCTGCCGCCCGTTCGCGTCGATGACGGCGGTGAGGTTCCCGAGCCCGTGATGGGCGGCGTACATCATCGCCTCCCACGTCGCGCCCTCGTTGAGATCGCCGTCGCCGAGCACGACGTAGGTGCGACGGTCGCGGAAGCCCTGGTGGGCCAGACCGACCGCCATGCCGACGCCGATCGAGAGGCCGTTGCCGAGCGAGCCCGACGGCGTATCGACGCCGGGCGTGCCCACCTCCGGATGGCCGGGGAAGCGCGAGCCGAGCTTTCGCAGCTGCCCCACCGGTGATGGCAGGATGCCGGCCAGGTGCAGCGCCGCATACCAGGCGGGACAGGCGTGGCCCTTCGACAGTACGACGCGATTGCGGTCGTGGGTGCGCGCGTCCCATGTCACCCGCAGCGACGGGTCGGTGTCGTCGAAGTACAGGCAGGCCAGCACCTCGGCGATCGACAGCGACCCACCGGGATGGCCGCTGCCGGCGGCGGCGATCGACTCCAGCGTCAGGCGACGGATGTCGGCGGCGCGCTCCTGCAGAATGCGCTCGGCGGGCTCGTGCACCCACAGCGCGGTGTCGGGCTTGCGGGCGTGAAGCTGGATCGCCTCCCGCGCCAGCATTGGATCCGTATAGATGCCGCGGCTCATGCCGCGCGCGCCTTCGAGGACGAAGCCGGCGCCGACGACCAGGCGCTCGATCTCGACGCGGGTATACTCGCGCAGGTGATGCGGGTTGTGCGGCACCGGAAACGGACGGCGCGTCGCCAGCGGCACCTCGAGAATCAGGCGACCATTCTGGCGCAGCATGTTGCGGATGTTGATCAGCATGCGGCGATCGCGCTCGACGTGCTCGAGGGTGTGCATGCTGACGACGACGTCGAACGGCTCGCCCGGGTGCACCCAGTCCTCGGCGTCGGCACAGACGAACTCGAGCTGCGGCTTGTGGCCGAAGCGCCGGCGCGCCTCGCCGATCAGCTCGGGATCACGGTCGACGCCCACCACGCTCCAGCACGAGCGCGACAGGATCTCGCTCGACTCGCCGTAGCCGCACGCCAGGTCGCAGACCAGGTCGTCCGGCGCCAGCAGGTCGCCGATGACGTGATACTCGGATGCCTTGAAGTCGTCGCCGTAGCGCGAGCGCTCCGACCAGTTGGCCTGGTCCCGAATCGCCGACACCTGCTCGGCCGGGTACGTCGGCACGTCGTCACAGGTGACGATGGCGAAGTCGGCGGGATGGGTCTCCATCCAGTGCCACGGACGGAAGAGATGGCGGGCGCGCTCGTGCTCGTCGGGCAACGCGGTGATCTGCTCGTGCGCGCGCACCAGCGCCTCGGTGCGCAGCACGTCGCCGCCGAAGTTGATGTTGAAGTCGGTCGGCAGGTTGACGTAGTCGGCCGGTCGCTCCTGGAGGAGCCGCACGCAGCGCCAGATCAGCGCGGTGTCGACGTAGAAGCGGTGCAGCAGCACGCGTACGATGACGTCGGCGTCGACGGCCTGCGCCGCGGCGATCAGCCGCGCCGTGACGTCGAACTCGTCGCCGGCGACGCAGCGGACGTTCCACGCCGCCGCCAGCTCCTGGAACGGCGCGTTCGCCGGCACATCGGGCACGGCGAGCACGATGGCGTCGAAGCCGCCGTCGGCCATGAGCGGTCCCAGCACGTAGTGCGAGGCATCGCGGTCGACGGCCCCCGTCTCACCGGCGCGACGCGCCAGCGTGGGGTCGTTCGAGAGCAGGTTCGAGAACGTGCACTGGACGATGGCGGCGGTTCGCATCGGTCACTCCAGGTAGCCGAGCTGGCGGAGCTGCTCGGCGATGGCGGCCTCTTCGGCGGCGTCGTACGCCGCCCGTGCGTCGGCGGTGGCGGCCGACACGCCTTCCACGTACTCGGGGTCTCTCGCGGCATGAACGTCCGACAGCAGCTCGCGCAGCACACGCCCGTCGAGCCCGCGGTCGAGCGGCAGGCCGAGCAGGTGCAGGACGGTCGGACACAGGTCCTGCGCGTGCGCCGCCGGCACCGGCGCATCGGGACGGATGCCCGCTCCCCAGGCGCCGAGAAGCCCGGTGTCGCGATGCGCGCCGCGGTAGTGCTGCGGACCGGTGGCGTCCACGAAGAGCGGGCCGTTCGGATCACGCAGGTCGTTGCCGCGCCCGTCGATCAGGCAGAGCACGCGCCGATCACGCAACCGCACCAGCAGGTCGGCGCCCTCGTCGGCATGCGCGCCGTGGTAGACGACGTTGCCTTCCAGCACTTCGTCGACGACCGGTTCGCCGCGATCACGCAGCTGCTGCAGCTCGGTGGTGAGCGCGATGCGCAGCGCACGCGCGTGCGTGCCGGGAGCGACGCAGCCGAGCGGCTCGCGACCGCGCAGGTTGAGGCGGATGTCGCCGTACTCGCCGAGTCCGTACGCCCGCGTGTGCTCCCAGTCGATGGCCGTCAGCAGACCGTCGGCCGCCCCGAGCCGCGTCGGATCGCGCAACGTCAGGTAGCCACGCTGGAACAGCCAGCGATTGACGTGGAAGTAGCGCTCGACCGGTCCGAAACCGTGGTCGGAGAAGACGATGACGGTGGAGCCGGCATCGTGGGCGGCCGCCATGATGCGACCGAGAAACGCGTCGAACGACGCGAACCACGCGTCCCACACCGCCCGCACCGCACCGTCGCGTCCGACCAGATTGGTCCAGAAGAGATGCTGGAAGCGATCGGGAAACGTGAGCGCGGTGCAGAAGAGGTCGAGGTCACCCGCACGCCAGAGGCGCTCCGAGACCTCGAGCATGGACGCACCGCTCAGCGCGCAGCGCTCGAGGAACGCCGCCGGATCGTCCATCGTCGTGCCGTCACCGGGCTCGAGGACGGCGTCCGCGAGCGACGCCGCCAGCGCGGGCGGATGCGTGAAGCCGTCGCTGCCCGCCGGCGCACCGAGGCCGCAGACGAAGAAGCCGTCGACGGCGGGCGGCGGCCAGCACATCGGCATGTTGACGAAGCCGCTGCGACGTCCCGCCGCGGTGGCGTAGTCCCACAGCCCGGGCGCGCGCCACACCGCCGACGTGATGAGACGACGGACGTAGCTCTGCTGGGCGCGCTGCGGCATGTGGTAGAAATCGTAGACGCCGTGCTTGCCGGGATTGACGCCGGTCATGAGCGTCGCCCACGCCGGCGGCGAGAGCGGCGGCAGCGTCGACGCCATCGTGCCCCAGGCACCCTCCCCGGCCAGTCGCGCCAGGTTCGGACACCGCGGCAGCATGGCCTCGACCATCGACGGCTCGGCGCCGTCGAGCCCGATCAGGATGACGCGCTCGTTCATGACGCGTCCACCTGCGCGTAGACGATGGCTTCACGTCCGAGGCCGACGCTGGCGAGCGCACGCGACGCCTGGCGGCGGAGATCGTTCAGCCCGGCGGCGGCGAGGCGCTCCTCGAGTGCCATGCGACGCTGGTGACAGACACGTCCGACGGCTTCGTCGCCGACGTAGTGCTCGCCCATCAGGAGGAACACCTCCATCGGGAAGGTGGTCTCCTCCTGCACGACCTGGAAGCCGGTGCGATCACACAGCCGGCGCAGGCTCGCGAAGTCGAAGTAGTTGACGTGGAACGGCGGCGCGACCCACCACGACGGAGTGTCGAGCGTCGTCTGCACGGCCGCCTGCAGGCGGTTGAAGTCGTTCGGCACCTGCACGCACAGGATGCCGCCCGGACGCAGGCACGCGCGCGCCGCGCGCAGCACGGCGACGGGATCGGCCAGGTGCTCGAGGACGAGCTTCAGGTGGACGGCGTCGAACGTGCCGAGCGCCGGCCAGTCGAGGTCGTCGAGGAAGCGGTCGACGACTTCGACACCGAGGCCGCGCGCATGCGCCGCCGCCTGCTCCGACGGCTCGATGCCGAGAGCCTCCCAGCCCTGCGCCACGGCGTGCGCGAGGAAGAAGCCGCCCGAGCAGCCGATGTCGAGGACGCGACCGCCACGACGCCCACGCAGCGCAGCGAAGACGTCGAGCTTGTCCTGGTACTCGAGCCGCCAGAACGACTGCTCCGACGCCTCCTTCGCGAGATAGTCGGGCTTCACGCTGTCGTAGTAGTGACGACGGTAGGTGTTGCGCAGCGTGCCGGCGTCCGGCAGCGGATCGAGATGCGCGAAGCCGCAGCCGACGCAGTCGACCACGGCACCGCCGGCATCGCGGACCAGGAACGGCCCGCGGTGCTCGCGTTCAGACGACGGGACGATCGCCTGCATACGTCCTCGCTCCGCCGTCGACGATGCGCGCCGCCACTCGCGCCGCGCCGTGTCCGTCGACGCGTGCCCGGCCGGCACGCGCCATCGCGCCCCGCTGGCTCGGATCGGCCAGGAGCGCCGTCACCACGCGCGTGACCTCCGCCGGCTTCCAGTGCGCCCCGAGGCTCGTGATCGCCCCCGCGCTCTCGAGCACCCGCGCGTGCTCGACGTCGCCGCTGGTGCGGCAGAGCACGATCGACGGCACGCCGCTCGCCATCGCCTCGTACACCGTGACCCCGAACGCCAGCACCGCCACCTCGGCGGTCGCGAGATGCTCACCCAGCCCGCCGGGCTCGATCGGCGACGGCGGCGCGAAGCCATGGCGCGCCGCGGTCTCGCGGGCGTCGGCCCACACCGCGGCCAGCGGGTTCACGACCGCGCGCACGTCCGGCCGCGGCGTCACCGCACCGAGCGCATCGAGCACCGGCGCCGTCAGGCCACCGGGATCGCAGCCGCCCATGCTGACCAGCACCGTTCCCTTTCTCGACACGTCCCGAGCCGCGGGCGGTCGCAGCGGGAGCCACTGCGCGCCGACGAGCCAGCGCGTGTCGCGCGCCTCGCCGAACGGTGCGACGACGAGATCGGCCTCGTCGATCCCAGGCCCCGGATTGTCGATGACGACCACTCGCGCGCTGCCCTGGAGCGCACGCACCTCGGCGCGCTCGAGCGGCCGCTTCACGTCGATCACCACGGTCTCCGCGTCGCGCACCGCCGTCAGCACGTCGGCGAGCGCGCGCTCGGCGTCGGGCAGTGCCAGCACGTCGCGCTGACCCGCCGCGCGCAGCCAGCCGAGCGCCGTCGCGTCGGGTGCGATGGCGAAGCGGCAGCGGGCGCCGCGCGCGTTGAGCGCCTCGGCGAGCGCCATGCCACGGCTCAGATGCCCGAGCCCGAGCGCCGGACCGGCGTCGACCCACACCAGCACTCTCATGCGCGCGCCTCCGTCACGTGCTCCGTGTGCGACATCGCCGTGGACGACATCCGCACCCGACGGCCGGTCTCGGCCGACTCGCGAACGGCCACCGCCAGCGCCAGCGTGGCGCGCCCCTCGTCGAGCCCGAGCCGCGTGCGGCCCGCGTCGATCGCGGCGGCGAACGCCTCGAGCTCGGCCGTATACATCGCGTTCGGCTCCACCGGGACCGCCTCGACCGTCCAGTCGGCGTCGCCGGCGCGGCGCCAGCGCACGCCCTCGCGATCCCAGCACAGGTTGCCTTCGCTCCCGATCACCTCGAAGCGGCTCTGCGCATGCCGCTGCAGGTAGTCGACGTGCACCTCGACGATGGCCCCACTGCGCAGACGGATCAGCGCCGCGGCGACGTCCTCGGTGTCGATCTCGAGGTCGGAGACCCGTCCGAGCATGCCCGTCACCTCGGCAGGCTCGCCCAGCACCCAGCGCAGCGTGTCGAACGAGTGGATGCTGTCGAGCAGCACGCCGCCGCCGAGCCGGCGCTGTGCGCTGTACTCGCGACGGTAGTCGGCCCACGGATGCCAGTCGGGCAGATGGTGCCCCGCCCACATCGTCGCGCCGAGCACGCGGCCGATGGTGCCGGCGTCGAGCAGCACCTTCATGCGGCGCAGCGCGGGATGGAAGCGGTAGCACATGCCCATCATGAAGACGCGGCCGTGCCGCGCGATCTCCATGGCGAGCGCATCGACGCCGGTGAGATCGGTCGCGAGCGGCTTCTCGCAGAAGACGTGCGCGCCGGCCGCGACGGCCTGGTGCGCGACGGCGAGATGGCTCACGGGCGGCGTGCACACGGCGACGGCATCGACGCGGCCGGGCGCGAGCATCGCATCCAGGTCCGTCCCGGTGGTCTCGGCGCCCACCTCGTCGCCGAGCCGTGCCGCACGCGGTCCGTCGAGATCGCAGAGGAGCAGCGCGCCGACGCCGAGGGTGCGCAGGTTGCGCGCGTGGCGGCTGCCAATGGAGCCGCAGCCCACGACCAGGACGCGCAGATCGGCGAGACTCATGCGCGCGCCTCCCCCGCGAACGGCAACGTCGGACGCGAGGCACCGAGTGCCGCCGGTCGCGCGATCGGCTCGACCGGCGGTCCGAGCAGCTGCTCGCGAACCGTCCCCGCAGCAACCGCCGTCGCGACGACGGCCAATGCCTCCGTCACGACGTCGAGCGTGCGCGCGATGTCCGCCTCCTGATGCGACCAGCTCATGAAGATGGGCACGCCGAAGAGGATGCCGCGCTGCACACACTCCTGAAGGTAGAGGCTCCGCACCTCGTCGGCGGTGAAGCCGCCCTGCGGTGCGAAGGCGAGATGGCTGCGTGGCGCCGCACCACCGACCGTGATGTCGAGCCCCGACGCCGCGACCGCCGTGCGCGCGCCCGCGAGCCAGCGCTCGCCCAGCGACCACAGGTGCGGCAGTACCGGCTGCGTCACCAGCTCGTCGAGCACGGCACGCGCCGCCGCCAGCGCCAGGGTGTCGCCACCGTAGGTCATCGACACGAAGACGCGGTCGAACTCCGCCATCAGCGGGCGGCAGCCGGCCACCGCGGCGATGGGCACGCCGTTGCCGAGCGCCTTGCCGAGACAGACCAGGTCTGGCGTGACGCCGTAGCGCTCCTGCGCGCCTCCGAGGGCATAGCGGAAGTTGGTGACGATCTCGTCCCACACGAACACCGCGCCGTGACGATGCGCCAGGTCGCGGACCCGGCCGAGGAAGTCGTCCTCGGGCTCGTCGCCCCCCTGCTCCAGGATCACCGCCGCGAACTCGCCGGGGTGCGCCTCGAGCGCGGTGGCGAGCGACTCGATGCGGTTGTAGGTGAACGGCGACAACAGGCCGGGCAGCGACACCGGGACGCCGGCCGGACGCACGGTGGCGCCCGCGTACCAGTCCTGCCAGCCGTGATAGCCGCAGTAGGCGACGCGCTCGCGCCCGGTGTACGCACGCGCCAGGCGGATCGCCGCCGACGTCGCGTCCGAGCCGTTCTTCATGAAGCGCACCTGCTCGGCGCACGGCACCAGATCGACGATGCGCTCGGCGACCTCGACCTCGAGCGGGTGCAGCAGCGTGAAGATGGTGCCCTCGCGCGCCTGCCGCGCCACCGCCTCGGCGACGGGCGGATAGGCGTGCCCGAGCAGGATGGCGCCCAGCGCCATCGGGTAGTCGATGTACTCGTGGCCGTCGACGTCGGTGACGCGACACCCGCTGCCGCGCGCGAGGTACTTCGGGTACACCCCGCGCACGAACTGCGACGGCGCCTTGCTGAGCGTCTGCGTGCCGGCGGGAATGACGCGCACGGCGCGCTCCCACAACGCATCGGAGGCCGGATGGCGATTCATACCGAGCCGTCCTGTGCCAGCGACTTGCGGTAGCCGGCGTTGCGCTCGATGTGCGCGTTCAGCCCCGACAGCGACGGCTCGGCGGCGAGGAGCGCCACGATGTCGCGCCAGCCGAAGATGCGGTCGGGCGTGTGCAGCCGCGCGAACACGGCGCGCACCAGCTCGAGATCGCGCGCCTCGTCGACGGTCCAGCGCAGATGGCCGAGGCGCTCCGGGAACGTCACGCTGGTGCAGCGGAAGACGTCGGGCCGTTTCCACACGAACGGCGTGACGTGCTCGCGCTCGGAGCGCAGCCGCGCGTCGGCGTGCGCGCGCCGCAGCGTCGCGGCCGCGATCACCTCGGTGTCGAGGCCGTCGGGGAACGAGCCGCCGAGGCTCAGGTACTCGCAGTCGGGCGTGGCGAGGAAGGTTTCGACGCAGAGGTCGACGATCTCGGGATCGATCAGGGGACAGTCCGACGTCAGCCGCACGACGGGATCGGCACCGCACGATGCCGCGGCGCCGGCGTAGCGCGACAGCACGTCGTCCTCGGAGCCGGCGAAGCACGGCACGTCGAGGCTGTTGGCGAGCGCACGAATGGGCGCGTCGCGCTCGCCCTCGGGCGTGGCGACGACGATGCCCGCGAGGCTCTTCGCCGCACGCAGGCGCTCGATCATGCGCGCCAGCAACGGCGCGCCGTCGAGGTCGGCGAGGACCTTGCCGGGAAGCCGCGTCGAGCCCAGGCGTGCCTGGATGATCGCGATCGGACGCGCGCTCACGGCAGGGCGTCCTCCTCGCGCACCGGCTCGTCGACGGCGAGCGGGCGGCGGAGCGTGCGACCGATCAGGTGCAGCACGGCGTCGGGCTCGAGGCCGATGCCCGGACGCACCACCTTGAGATCCGTCGGCTCGAGCAACGATCCCGCCGGTAGCGAGCGTGCGGCGTAGACGCTGCGACGTGCCCAGCGTCGCTCGGGCTCCTCATCGGGGCGCGGGCGCTTGGTGCCGTCACCGAGCCCGGTCTCGAGCTCGCGGATGGCGTCGACCATGGCGCGGAACTCGCCCGGCTCCATGGCGTAGCCGTGATCCGGGCCGCGGCGACTGCGGTCGTCGGTAATGTGCTTCTCGACGACGCACGCACCGAGTGCCACGGCGCCGAGTGCCAACGTGTGACCCGGCGAATGATCGGACCAGCCGACGAGGCACCCGAAGCGACCGCGCAGCGGCTCGAGCGCGCGCAGGTTCGCGTCGCCGGGACGCAGTGGGTACAGCGACACGCAGTGCAGCAGTACGACGGGCGGCACGCGCTCGGGCGTACCCGCTCCCTCGGCGACGGCGTCGAGCGCGGCGGCGATCTCATCTGAGGTGGCGAGTCCCGTCGACAGCAGCAGCGGCCGACCGTAGGCGGAGAGCGTGCGCAGCAGCGGGTGATGCGTGAGGTCGCCCGACGCCACCTTGAAGGCAGGCACGCCGAGCGCCGCCAGCAGCGCGGCACGGCTCTCGTCGAACGGCGTCGAGAGGAACATGACGCCGCGCTCTCGCGCGTGATCGCGCAACGGCGCGTGCCATTCGGCCGGCACCTCGAGCCGTTCCAGCACCGGATAGGCCTCGGCCGTCTTCCAGCCGCCGTCGGCGTCGGGCCAGCGTCGGGCGAGCAGGCCAGCGGCGCGGAACGACTGGAACTTGACGGCGTCGGCGCCGGCGTCGGCGGCGACGTCGACGAGGGCGAGCGCGCGCTCGAGCTGCCCATCGTGGTTCGACCCGATCTCGGCGATGACGAAGCTCGGAGCCCCGTCGCCGATCTCGCGGTCAGCAAGCGTGATGCGCATGGATCTCGTCCTGAGGCGCCGGCGTCTCGGCCAGCGCGGCTGTGAGCGCCGCCACCACGCGGCGCACGTCGTCGTCGGTCATGCCCGGGAAGCACGGCAGCGAGAGCTCTTCACCGTAGAACGTCTCGGCGACGGGGCAGTCCCCCGCGGCGCTGCCGCGCCGGCGGTAGAAGGGCTGGAGGTGGACCGGGGTGTAGTGGACCTGGACGCCGATGCCCTGCGCACGCAGCGCCTCGTAGACGGCGCGACGACGCGTCGCCGGCACGCGTACGGGCACGAGGTGCCACGACGAGCGCGTGTCCGGTGCCGGCGCCACCAGCGACACGCCGGGCAGATCGGCGAACGCCTCGGTGTAACGGCGCGCGATGACGGTGCGCGCCGCAGCCATCTCGACCAGGCGATCGAGCTGGACCAGACCGAGCGCCGCCTGGATGTCGGTGAGTCGGTAGTTGAAGCCGATCTCGTGCAGCTCGTAGGCCCAGGGGCCGTCCGGCGCCTGCATGACGGTGGCGTCGCGCACGAGGCCGTGGTCGCGCAGCCGGCGACAGCGCCCGGCAAGCAGCGCGTCGTTCGTCGTGATCGCGCCGCCCTCCCCCGTGGTGATCGTCTTCACCGCGTGGAAGCTGAAGACGGCCATGGCGGAATGGGCGCAATCACCGATGCGGCGCCATGCGCCATCGCGATCACGGTACGTCGCACCGAGGGCGTGACAGGCGTCCTCGATGACGACCGCGCTGGGCGCGGCGGCGGCGATGGCCTCGAGCTGCGCCGGATGCCCCGCGAAGTGCACGGGGACCACGAACGCGGGGTTCTCGACCCGTGCGACGGCAGCGGGATCCAAACTGCCGCGCGCATCGACGTCGGCAAAGGCGACGTCGGCGCCGCAGTGGACGGCGGCATTCGCCGTCGCCACGAAGGTGAGCGGCGCGGTCAGGACGCGGTCGCCCTTGCCGACGCCGGCGGCGAGATAGGCCACGTGCAGCGCGGCGGTGCCGCTCGAGACGGCGATGGCGAAGCGCGCGCCGACGGTGTCGGCGAGACGCGCTTCGAAGCGGGCAAGCGTCGGCCCACCCGTGAGCAGCGCGTCACCCACCGCATGCGCCACAGCCGCGACCTCGGCGGCGCCGATGGTCTGGCGGCTATAGGGTAGCGGCATGGCCGTTCGACCCCATGGCGCGCGGCGCCGGGGCGATCGGCGGCTCGTCGGCGAGCGCGCGCAGCTCGGCCACCGAGAGCCAGCGGTCGTTGGTGTTGCTCTCGTAGACGAACCCATCCGGCACGGCGCGGCCGCCGTTCTCGAATGCGAGGTCGTCGCTCCACCACGGGAACGCGGGCTGGACGACGAAGTGGTCGTCGTACTCGACGGCCTTCCGCGCGTCCTCGGCGGTGATCATCATCTCGTGCAGCTTCTCGCCGGGACGGATGCCGATCTCGTCGACGGCGCAGCCGGGCGCGATCGCGGCCACCAGGTCGGTGATCCGCATGCTCGGCAGCTTCGGCACGAAGATCTCGCCGCCGCGCATGCGCACGAGCGCCTTGGCGACGAAGGCGACCGCCTGCTCCAGCGTGATCCAGAAGCGCGTCATGCGCGCGTCGGTGATCGGCACGCGGCCCGTCGCGCGCAGCTTGCGGAAGAGCGGGATGACGCTGCCGCGGCTGCCGATGACGTTGCCGTACCGCACCACCGCGAGCTGGGTCTCGCCCAGGCTGGCGTAGGTGTTGCCGGCGACGAACAGCTTGTCGGACACCAGCTTGGTGGCGCCGTAGAGGTTCACCGGGTTGGCTGCCTTGTCCGAGCTGAGCGCCACCACGCGACGGACGCCGCGCTCGATGGCGGCGTCGATGACGTTCTGCGCCCCCATGATGTTGGTGCGCACACATTCGAACGGGTTGTACTCCGCCGCCGGCACCTGCTTCAGCGCCGCGGCGTGGATCACCGTGTCGACGCCCTGGAAGGCGCGCAGCAGACGGTCGCGATCGCGCACGTCACCCAGGAAGAAGCGCAGGGCGGGATGGTCCCCGAACTCCTGGCGCATCTCCGACTGCTTCAGCTCGTCGCGGGAGAGGATGATCACCTTGCGTGGCGTGCACTGCGTCAACGCGTAGTGCGTGAAGCAACGCCCGAACGACCCGGTGCCCCCAGTGACGAGAACGGTTCGATCCGCGAGGAAGTCCCTACCCACGCCCTCTCGGATTGCAAGGCCGTGCCAGGTCTGGGGCGGGGTCGGGCTCCGTGTCTTTGGCCCGTAAAACCTGGGGTTCTCCTGCGTGGGGTGTTCTGAGGGCGGGTCGGATTGGCCCGGGTAGCCAATAGGATGACACCCCGGGCCTTCGGTCGGGGGTGGGTGGCGTGGCGCGGGGGCTGGGACACCGCCGGCTGCGCGCGGCGTTCGCACGGCACCCCACCACCCCATTTCCCCACCACGCGTGCTCTCGACGCGGTCGCTCGGCGGCGCCCCAGCCCCC
>DASYLJ010000042.1:0-15566 GCA_036009625.1 Binatia bacterium | reverse complement strand
TCGAGGAAGATGATACGGTCGGTGCGGGTGGCGTAATGGGCACGGAGCGCCGCCTCGAGCGTCGCGACCTCCACCTTCGAGCCGTCGAGCAGGAGCGTGCCGTCGGCCGCGGCGGACAGCGTCACCTGATCGGTCTTCGGTGTCGCGGCGTCGCTCTGCTTGGCGATCGGCAGCTCGATCGGCACCTGTACCTTCAGCAGCGGCGTCACCACCATGAAGATGACGAGCAGCACCAGCATGACGTCGACCAGCGGCGTGACGTTGATGTCGGAACGCAGATCGTCGTCGTCGCCGCCACCACCGAGCGTCATCGGCTGCCCCGCAGCGTCGCGACGGCGAGATCCTGCGCGCGACACTCGATCTCGACGAGGAGACGGCCGGTCTTCTGCGTGAGGTAGTTGAAGAGCCACACGGCGGGAATGGCGACGCCGATGCCGATGGCCGTCGTGACCAATGCCTCCGCGATGCCGGCCGATACCTGGCCGACGCCGCCGCCCCCCGTGTTCGCGAGCTGGCTGAAGGCGTTGACGATGCCGAGCACGGTGCCGACCAGGCCGACGAAGGGTGCCGTCGAGCCGACGGTGGCGATGATGCCGAAGCCGCGGCGGAGCGAGGAGCCGGTGGCGAGCAGCGTGCGACGGATGGTGCGATCGTACACCTCACGGCGTTCCTCGGGAGGGAGGTCGGCCTGCAGCACCGCGCGCCATTCGGGTTCGAAGCGTGCGGTGTCCCGGCTGGCGGCGCGGAGGGCGAGCAGCCGCTCGACGGCGGTCGCTACGGAGACGAGCGACATGCCGAGCAGCAGCAGGACGATGGCCTTCGCAAACGGCCCCATCACCCGCCACAGCTCGCCCATCGACATTTCCATGCGGACTCTCCTTGCACGGCGCGCCTCGGCGGGCGCGCGCGAGCCTCCCATTGGCATCATGACTACGGAGGAAATGCCACCGGCCGATGGGTGCGGCTCGCCAGACCGCGGCGCGATCGCCGACCTAACGTGCCGATTCCATGGAAGTCAGCGTGCGGTCTTCGCGCGCAGCTGGCGTTCGTCGTTGCGGGTGGCGGTGGCATAGACCGCTTCGACGCAGGTGTCGGTCACATCGTTCACCAGCTGGACGGTCAGGGGCAGGGGGAGGGGGGTCGCGAGGTCGGGGAGGTTGGCCCCCTTGCCGTCGACCAGGCCGGTCGTTCCGCCGGCCGTGCTGCGGAGCGCGGCCTTCCGGATGCCGTCGGGCGCGCCGAGCTGGCTCTTGAAGGCGAAGCCGGCGCTGCCGGTTCGCTGCCATCCGATGTGCGCAGGGATCGTCGCACCCGCCCTCGTGCCGCCCGCGTACAGGCACACGCCGTAGCTGGTCGTGTTGGTGGGATCCCCGAGGGCGCCGGCCGGAACCGTCGCGCCGCGCCATTTCCAGAGCAGGCGATCGCGTTGATCGTTCGCGTCCTGCTTCACGAGCAGTTGCGACCGCTCCGGGACGACGCAGTCCGTTCGCGGGCCGACGTCGTGCACGCAACCGACTCTGGGTGCGCAGCCGTCTCGCGTGCAGGCGTCGCCGTCGTCGCACGTGGTGCCGGCGTTGGCCCACCGGCACTGCGCGTCGCAGCAGACGCCGGCGCCGAAGGCTCCGTCGTCGCACTGCTCGCCGACGTCGAGCCGGCCGTTGCCGCACGGCTGTGTCAGGTACCGCGCGAGCGTGAAGTCCGAGCCGCCGTTCCCGGCCGCGACGAGACGCGAATCCGGCAGCAGGCGCAACGTCCGGAACCGACTGTCCTGGACCCCGGTCGGCGTGACGATGACGCCGCTTACACCGAAGTCGAGGTCGAGCGATCCGTTGTCGCGATAGTGTGCCAGAGCGGACTGACGATCGCTCGCTAGCGTCTGACCCGCGCCGATCAGCGTTCCGTCGGCGACCTGGACGAGGGCAGAGTGCCAGATGGGTCCGGTGGCCACGCCCGACGACGAGAACGTCGTGTCCGGCAGCCCGGACGTCGTGAGGCGCGCGATGAGGTCGCCGTTGGTGACGAGGAGCTTGCCGTCGGCCTGCTGCATCACCCCATACGCGTCGCGGCCGAGGCCCGTCGTGGCGCGCCCGTCGCTGCTGAAGCTCGCATCGAGGATCCCGTCGGCGAGATAGCGTGCGATGATGCCGCTGGAGCCATTGCGCCCGGCGACGACGAGCTTGCCGTCGTCCTGCTGCAGAGCGGACGAAGCGCGCTCCGTGTCCGGCGTGACGATCATGCCGCCGTTGCCGAAGGTCGTGTCGAGCGCGCCGTCGGGGTGGAACCGCACGAGCATGAAGTCCCCCGACGCCGACCCGGGCAGCACGAGCTTGCCGTCCGCCTGCTGGATGGGCCCGGTCGTCGCTGAGCCACCGGGGAGGAGGACGATGCCGTCGGTGCCGAACGTGGGATCGACCGTGCCGTTCACGTCGTAGCGCACGAGCCCGAACCATGACGAGCCGTTGGCGCCGGCGTTCACACCGACGACGAGCTTGCCGCTCGCCTGCTGCACGACACCCACCGCCTCGTTGTCGAACGGACTGATCGCGGTGATGGCCCGGCCACGCACGCCGAACGAGGGGTCGAGCGAGCCGTCCGGCAGGTACCGCGCCACGGCGACGTTCGGGAAATAGATGCTCCGTTGTGCGGACCCCACCGCGACGAGCTTGCCGTCGGTCTGCACCATGATGTCGGCGAGGTCGTCGCGCGTGCCGGCGACGGAGGTCGTCACGACGCCGGCGCCGCCGAAGCCCATGTCGGGAGAGCCGTCGGCGTGGAAACGGAGCACCATGTCCCCCCAGATGTCGTCTCCTTCGATGCCAGTCCCACCAGCACCGACGACGACGAGCCTGCCGTCGGCCTGTTGCATGCCGGAGACGACGAGGGGGAACACGATGTTCGCGATCACCGGGGTGGTAATCTCCTCCACCTGCCCGGTGCCTGCGTAGCGAATCAACGCCAGGTCGTCGCCCGCCTTGACGGTGACCATCAATCGCCCGTCGGCCTGGTGGGCGACGGCGACTGCGTAGCCGCTCGAGGGCGTGACCACGCGACCCGCGTCGCCGAAGGTCGCGTCGAGCGCGCCGTTGGCCAGGAAGCGTACCAGGGCGACGTCGGAGTGATTGCCGGTGAGCGCGTTGCCGGCGACCACGATGTCGCCGTCGGGCAGCGTCACCAATGCGAATGCGCCGCCAGCGCGTGTAGCGGTGTCGCGTGCGACACCGCCGACACCGAAGGTCGGGTCGAGCGTGCCATCCGTCGTCACGCGTACGACGGTGACGACTCCATCGGGATAGCTGCCACTCCGGCCTGCGACGAGGAGCTTGCCGTCCGGTAGCAACGCGACGGCGTTCGCCTCCTCGTCTTCGCCGAGATCGAGCACGACCGTCCCGCCCATGCCGAAGGTCGCGTCGAGCGTGCCGTCCGCCTCGTATCGCGTCAGACGAGTGTCGAGGCCGACACCATCGTTGGTGCCGACGACGACCAGGCGGCCGTCGGGCTGCAGGACCAGCCCCGTCGTGTACTGGTACCCGGGGAACACGGTAGTGACCCGTCCGCCGACTCCGAAGCTCTCGTCCAGCGAGCCGTCGGTGCCGTGGTACCGAGCAAGGACGATGGTCATGTCGCCGCGCTCGTCCATCGCTCGCCCGGCCGCGACGAGCTTGCCGTCGGGCTGGAGGACGAGACCGAACGCGCCGAACAGCTCATCCACGCCGAGCCAGTACGTGGAGAACTGGGTCAGGACGCGCCCGCCGTCGCCGAACGCGGGGTCGAGCGATCCGTCCTCGAGGTAGCGGACGAGTCCGAAGGCGTCGCTCTCGTCCCAGCCGAGGCCCGCGGTCACCAGCTTGCCGTCGGGTTGCTGGACGGCGGTGCGCGCGATGGAATAGCCGCCGCCCCACCCCATGTTGGTGCGCACGACGCCGCCGCGTCCGAAGCCGACGTCGAGCTGGCCGAGGCTTCCCCAGACGGCCGACGCGGACACGAGCACCATTCCCATCGCGGCCGACACGCCGCGGTCCCATCGCTCACCCATGTCGCCTCCCCACCGCGCCGGCCCACATTCGATCTGCCTCCACCTGGGGTCGGGTTCAAGCATCGACGCGTGTGGTGGGGGACCTCGCCCACCCTGGTGCAGGTGCCCCAGGCGGCGCCGGCATCTCGACGGCACAAGCGGTTAAAAACGCAGAGAATATGGTTCGGCGCCGTTCCTGCTCTAGGCGAGGTCAGCTTCACCACACAGACAGGGAGGACAGGCCATGATCAGGACGAGAACCCACCACACCGCCATCGCGCTCCTCGCGTGCTCCATCGCCCTCGGTGGCACCGTGCCGGCACACGCGAGCAGCCGCCAGGCGCTCAGCCCCACCGGGGTAGACGCCGATGCCAGCGGCGACGCCAAGGTGAACGTCAAGTCGCGCGCCGCCGGGCTCCGCGGCAAGCTCGAGGTGCGCGGCCGCAAGCTCGACGCCGGCGCCGCCTACCAGGTCACCGTCGACGGCGTGCGCATCGGTGGCTTCACCACCTCGCGCAGCGGCGCCGGCAAGGTGCGCTTCGATACCAGCCCGAACAAGAACGACCAGCTGCTCGGCGTCGACCCGCGCGGTCGCGCGATCGGCGTCGTCGACGCGAGCGGCGCCGTCGTGCTGTCGACGACGCTCACCGAGGGCGGCCAGATCGGCGGCGCCGACACGCGTTGCTGCCTGCCCGACGGCGGCGGCGACGGTCCTACCGAGTGCGAGGATCGCACACCTGCCGAGTGCGTCGCGCAGGGCGGCGTCGACCTCGGCCCGGGCTCGTGCCTGCCGAATCCGTGCGACGCCACCACGCCGCCGCCCGCCGGTGGCGGCGACATCCGCTGCTGCCTGCCCGACGGCGGTGGCGACGGCCCCACCGAGTGCGAGGATCGTACGCCGGCGCAGTGCGCCGCGCAGGGTGGCGTCAACATCGGTGCGGGCGCCTGTGGCGCCGGGGTCTGCGACCCGACCACGCCGCCTCCCGGTGGCGGCGGTGGCGGGAACGCGGTCGCCCGCGTGCGCTGCGAGCGTCGCAGCAATCGCTCCAAGATCTCCGTCGACGCGAACGACATCGCGAGCGGGACCTACACCGCGCGTGTGACCTCGGGCGCGAACACGGCCACGTCGGGCGCGCAGTCCACCATCGGTGACGAGGTCGAGTTCGACTTCGACAGCGACGGCGGCGACATCGGCGAGGGCGCCACGGCCATTCCCGGTGGCTTCATCCAGGGGCTGCAGGTGACGGGCGCGGTGCTCGACGGGTCGGGGGCGGTCGTCGCCTCGGCGACCGTGACCTGCGAGGCGAAGTGACCGGAGGGGGGCGGCCCGGCTCTCGCCGGGCCGCCCCGTGTCACGTCAGGTGTCCGACGCCGGCACCTCCCAGCGCCAGAAGCGCACCGTCATGTCGGGACCGTTCACTTCTTGGTTGAGCGCCGCCGAGATCAGCGGCCCTCCCGCGGTCGAGGCCAGCAGCGCTCCGTCGGGCGACCACGCGACCGCCGTGACCACGTCGGCATGACCGACGAGCGTGTCTCGGAGCGCACCACTACCGGCCTCGAACACGTCGATCGTTGCCGCCGCCGTACCGACGGCGATGAAGCGCCCATCCGGGCTCCAGTCGAGCCCATGCTGCGCGGCCGCCCGCGGCCCCTGCAGTCGCCGAACGAGAGCCCCATCACCCGACGCGTAGATGCGAAGTACGCCATCGCCGCCGGTGGCCGCGAGCCGCGTACCGTCGGGTGAGTAGCGGAGGTTCCAGACCTGCTTGTGGCCGGTCGCCGTCCAGAGCGGCACACGGGTGACGATTGCCGGGTTGCGTTTGAACCATCCGGGTTGGTCGTCCCAACCGACGTCGGCATACCGCGCGATCGTCGCCTGGTCCCAGCCGTCGGTCGCGGGCGAGAAGGACCACTCGACGACGCGTCCATTGCGATCGCCGGCGGCGAGTCGCCGTCCGTCGGGCGACCATCGCACGCACAGGACGTTGCCCGCGTCGGCGTCCCACCACAGGCGCACGACGCGCCACTGATCGGTGCCGGGCTCGAGCTGCCAGATGCGTACGGCCCCGTCGCGGCTGGCGCCGGCGAGCCAGCGTCCGTCCGGGGAGAAGTCGAGCGACGTGGTCCAGCCGTTGATCTCGGACAGCGCCTGCAGCGCGCCTTCGCTCTCGTCGAACTGCCCGCGGCTCTTGCAGGCGGTGCTCCCCGTGCCGTCGGCGTGCCACAGCTTGACGGCGTGGTCGCCGCCGCCCTCGGCGATGATCTCGCCGAGATACGGGTTGTCCTGCCAGGCGGCGGCGATCACCCACCAGTAGTGGCAGGCGAAGCTCGTGACGAGCCGTCGGGCGCCGACGTCGACGACGCGCAGGTCGTAGCGGAGGTCCGTCGCCGAATCGCGGAAGTGGCCGGCCGCGGCGACGGATCGTCCGTCCGGTGACCAGGCGAGGGCGAGCCCGCGACCGGGCAGCGCCACCGAGCCCGACGCGGTGAGGTGCCGCGTGCACGACTTCTGTGGCGCGACGGCAGCCAAGGCGAGGACGACGGTGAGCACGTGCAGACGAGGCGAACGCATCGGCTGAGCGCACAGCAACCGCCATACCGCACTTTCCTTTGACATCTCGCGGCCCATGGCCGGGCACTGGTGCACCCTCGTGCGAAGGAACACGCCGACCGCGACCATGGGCCGATTCACCGGGTCGCCTCAGAAGTACACGATCACCCGTCCGCGCACCGCGAACGGATCGCCCGGCGTGAAGTGGATGTCGGGCTGCTGCGGACACCGTCCCGCCTGGGCCTCCTTCTTGGTGCACGAGGTGTCGGCGAACACGGCCTCCTGCCAATCGACGTTCCCCATGTTGAGGAAATCGAGGCCGAGCTCGACGTTGCGCCAGCGGTACTTGGCGAAGAGGTCCATCAGGAGGTAGCCGCGCGCGGGGAGCGAGCGGTCCTCGGTGGCGGGACGATCGTCGAGATAGCGGATGCGGAACGCGGCGGAGAAGCCGTAGCCGAGATCCGCCGTGAGGCCACCGTTCATGAAGAGGGTGGGGGCGATCGGGATGGCGTCGCCGTTGCGATAGCGCGGATCGGCATAGGACAGGTCGTAGTCGGCGACGAGCCAGTCGGTGATGTCGTAGCGCGCCTCGAAGTCGACGCCCCAGCGTTGCGTGGGACCGGTGGTGTCGAAGCTGCCGAAGTCGTTCTGCTCGATGGTGCCGCAGTCGCCGCAGAATACGACCTCGCTCTCGAGGTCGAGAAGCCAGACCGACGAGGACACGTCGAGCTTGTTGAACCGGTGCGTGCGCGCGCCGAGCTCGTAACCGATGGCCTGCGCCAGCGGCGCGAAGTCCGGATCGTTCTTGCCCTGGATGACGCCGCGCGCGTCGTTCGAGTGAAAGCCGTTGCCGTAGTTGAGGTAGACCTCGGTGTCGGGCTCGGGCGTGATGATGAGATTGGCCTTCGGGCTGACGATGGCGTCGTTCTCGTAGCCGTTGACGGGGAACGTCCCGAGATTGACGTTGCCCTGCTTGCGACCGTACTGCGTCGCCGGCAGCTGGTTCTGGACGTCGAAGGTGAAGGCGTCGCCGCGTATGCCGCCCTCGAAGCGCAGCCAGTCGGTGAGGGTGATCTGCTGCGTGACGTAGCCGCTGTACGAGCTCTCGTCGATGTGGACCTTGCTCGCCGTGAAGAAGCGGTTGCGCTTCTGCTGGTCGTAGACCGCGACGTCGATGCGGTCGGTGCGCGTCTCGACGCCGACGCGGCTGAACATCGGGAAGCCCTGCAGGTCGTAGCTGCGCGTGTAGCTGCCGCGTCCGCCCCACAGCCAGCGGCTGTCGTTCTGCTCGATGCCGTCGCCACGGGGGTCGAGCGAGTAGAGCGTGCTCGGGTCGTGGACGTTGACGATGTCGCCGTCCGGGTCGGGATAGAGCGAGTTCTGGAAGAACGTGAAGTCCGACCACAGCCGCAGCTTGTAGCGGCTGGCGTAGGCCTGGAACGACCAGGCGTCGTGGTTGGTCGGGGTGGCGTCGTAGTGCAGGTCGAGGTTCTCGCGGTCGGTGCGACCTCCCTCGGAGGGGTCGAGCGATCCGAAGCGATTCAGCGTGCCGTCCGAGACGAGCCGCTGCGGAATCTGGCCGGACGCGTCCCAGTCGGCGGCATACAACGTCGCCGAGGCCCAGGCCTTCGAGGTGGACGTGGGCTCGAACGTCGCCTTGCCGAAGAGGTTGTAGCGCGCGAAATGCTCGGGATTCTCGAACGGGCCGTTCGAGTAGTAGGCCTGGCCGGCGAAGAGCGTCTGCACCTCGCCGAGCTTTGGTGACAACCCGGCGACGTAGCGCATGCGGTCGAACGATCCGCCCTCGGCGAGCGCGAAGTTCTCTTTGAACTTCTCCTTCGTCAGGAGGTTGAGGGCGCCCGCGACGGCGAGGTCGCCCAGCTCGGGAAAGTACGTCCCCTTGCGGAGCTGGAGCGTCTCGACGGTCTCGGGAATGACGAAGTTGATGTCGGCGTAGCCCTGCCCGTGGGCGTGCGAGACCAGGTTCACGGGCAGGTTGTCGACGGTGACCAGGAAGTCGGTGCCGTGATCGGCGTTGAAGCCGCGGATCAGATACTGCGTGGCCTTTCCGCCGCCCTGGTGCTGGCGGACGATGAGGCCGGGGACGTTGTTCAGGATCTCCTGCAGCGTGGTGTGCGGGCGTAGCTCGAAGGTCTCGGCGGCGATGTCGTCGGATGACGCCGCCGAGACGGGTTTCGAGTCCTGCACCACCACTTCCGGGAGCGTGACCGCGTTCGGGCTGGGCTCGAACGTCATCTCGTCGGGCTCCTGGACCGCGCCCTCCTTGGGCGGCGGTGTGTCCACGTCCTGCGCTTCCACCGTGGCCGCCAGGCACAGCCTGGCCACCACGAGGAAGACCGCGAGTCTCTTCCGTCGCATTGCGCGTGTTTCCCCTCCCGGACACACGACGACCGTCGGGTCCGGCGTTGAGCTCAGGGTATGGTGAGGGAGAGCTCAGACGCGGGGCGGGCCACGCGAGCGCTGCGCCGGACGTGCCGGCACGGCGGGTTCCCCGGCATGGATGGCCGGGAGCCAGGCGATGCGATCGATGCGGGCGACGACGGTGGCGCGGGTGCGATCGACGCGCAGGAACGGATGCTGCCAGTGCGCGTGATCGGCCCCGCCGTCGGTGACGTGGATGCCGGGGCCGTCGTCGTGGTCGTGGTGATGATCGTGGTCGTGATGGTGGTGCGCGTGCTCGTGGTGATGAGGATCGTGGTCGTCGTCGTCGTGTTCGTCGTCGTCGTGGTCGTCGGGCTCGGGCCCGTCGAGGTGGACGTGGGCGTGCTCGCCGCCGGCGTGATGATGACGCCAGTAGGTCGCGCGGGGCACGCCGACCCCGGCGACGAAGCAGGCCGCCACGAGCGGCGCGAGGCGGACGAGCCGACGCATTCCGCTACCGTCTACGGGCGAGGCCCCCGCATGGATGGCGCGTCACCAGCCCAGCAGCCAGGCGAAGATTAGGGGGGCGACGATCGAGGCGTCGGACTCGATGATGTGCTTCGGCGTGTCGATGCCGAGCTTGCCCCACGTGATCTTCTCGTTCGGCACCGCGCCCGAGTAGGAGCCGTAGCTCGTCGTCGAATCGCTGATCTGACAGAAGTAGCCCCAGAGCGGGATCTGGTCGCGCTTCAGATCCTGGTGCAGCATCGGTACCACGCAGATCGGGAAGTCGCCGGCGATGCCGCCGCCGATCTGGAAGAAGCCGATCGAGCCGTCGGCGCTCTCGCGGGTGTACCACTCGGCGAGCGACATCATGTACTCGATGCCGGTGCGCACGGTGTGCACCTTCTTCACCGTGCCGCCGATGCAGTGGGCGGCGAAGATGTTGCCGAGGGTGGAGTCCTCCCAGCCGGGCACGAAGATCGGCAAGTTGCGCTCGGCGGCGGCGATGAGCCAGCTGTCCTTCGGGTCGATCTGGTAGCTGGGCTTCAGCACGCCGCTCGTCAGCAGCCGGTAGAGGAACTCGTGCGGGAAGCGGCGCTCGCCGGCGGCGTCGGCCGCGGTCCACTCGGCGAGGACGGCGCGCTCGATGCGGCGCATCGCCTCCTCCTCGGGGATGCAGGTGTCGGTGACGCGGTTCAGGTGGCGGTCGAGCAGCGCCTGCTCGTCGGTCGGCGTCAGGTCGCGGTAGTGCGGCACGCGCACGTAGTGGTCGTGCGCCACCAGATTGAAGACGTCCTCTTCCAGGTTGGCGCCGGTGCAGCAGATGCCGTGCACGTGGCCGCGCCGGATCATCTCGGCCAGCGACAGCCCGATCTCGGCGGTGCTCATGGCGCCTGCGAGCGTCACCAGCATGCGCCCGCCACCGGCGAGGTGGCGCTCGTACCCCTCGGCCGCGTCTTTCAACGCCGCCGCGTTGAAGTGACGGAAGTGACGGCCGATGAACTCGCGAACGGGCCCGGTGTTCACCATGGGCCCCTCTCTACGAAATAAACGCCCCGCGGCTCAAACGGCGTCAGCCGGCCGAGCCGATGGCCGACGCCAGTGGATGCAGGCTGGCCGAGGCGCTCGCGCGTGCGGCCATGCGGTCGAACCATGCCGTGAGGTTCGTGTGCGCCGGGTCGAGCGGCTGGCCGACGCCGCGGCCGAAGTCGAGGGCGCAGAAGAGGACGATGTCGGCGATGGTCATCCGGTCGCCGGCGACGAACTGCCGGCCGGCCATGAGCGGCTCGAGCCAGGCGAGGTTGTCGCGCGCCACGGCCTTGAGCCCCTCGGCGGCTTCCGGGAGGACGCGCATGCGCGGCCGGAACAGCTCCAGACCCTCGGCGAAGCGGAACCCGTTGTAGAGGTGCTCGGTGATCCTGAGCTCGACGCGACGCTGCCAGCAGCGCGCCTCGGCCCGCTCCTCCGGCGTCGTGCCGACGAGCGGCGGCTCCGGGAACTTCTCGTCGAGGTACTCGAAGATCGCGACGGTCTCGCCGATGACCCGCCCGTCGTCGAAGACCAGCGCCGGCACCTGGCCGGCCGGGTTCTTCTCGAGGTACGCGCCCTGGCGGTTCTCGGCGGCCAGCAGATCGACGTCGACCTTCGGCAGCTCGATGCCCTTCTCGAGGAGGAACATGCGCAGCGCGCGCGGGTTCGGGCCGAAGGAGTCGTAGACCTGCATGCGCGGCCTGTATCAGCCTTGCACTGGTCCGGCCAAGACGATCGGCCCCTGCGGGCTCTTCGACCCGCCGGCCGGCTCGATCGACACCGCGAACGCGGTGACCTCGCTCGGTCGCGTCACACCCTGGACCCGCGCCACCACCAGGTCGGGTCCGACGACGTCGAGCAGGCCGGCTGGTTCGGGCGGCGCATCGCCACGCAGCGCCCACAGCTCGTAGACCTTGCCGGGCGCCAGCGCATCGACGCCGGCGAGGACGATCGCGCCGTCGCCGGTGGACGGATCGACGTGGATGCGACCGGCGCCGCCACGTCCCTCCGTGGGCGACAGTGCCGCGGAGACGGTGTGCGGGCTGCCCATGACCCGCAGCACCTGCGCCTGTGCCGCCAGCGCCTCACGCAGTCCGACGAGTGTGTTGCCCTGCGTCTCGAGCCGAGCGGTGAGCTCCGCCGCCGTCGATTCGGCGGCATGCAGCGCGGCGAGGCGATCTGCCGCCGTCGATTCTGCGGTATGCAGCGCGGCGAGGCGCTCCTCCGCGATGCCGTGTTCCCGCGCGAGCAGACCGACCAGCGCGAGTCCGACGGTGGCGGCGATCGCACCGACGACACGCCAGCGCGTCGTCGCGCGACGCGAGGCCGTGACCGCCGTCTCCTCGCGCGCCGTGCCGAGGATGCGCTGGCGCAGCGCCGCGGGCGGCGGAGTGGCGTACGCCTCCGCCAGCGCTTCGAGCGCGAAGTCGTCGAGCTCGCGCTCCTCGACGCCGATCGGCCGCTCGCGCTCGTCAGACATGCGCTTCCTTCCGCCCGAAGTGGGCGCGCAGACGCTCCACCCCGTCACGTATCCGGGTCTTCACGGTGCCGAGCGGCGTGTTCTCGCGCGCGGCGATCTCCGTGTGCGACAGCCCCTCGAAGTAGGCGATCTCGATCGCGCGACGTTGGTCGGCGGGCAGCGCCTCGAGCGCGGCGCGCACCGATGCCGCGCGTTCACGGCGGACGACTGCGTCGTCGGGACGCTCGGGCGCGGCGACGTCGTCGCTCTGGGTGCCGCTGCGCAGCTCGGCGCGATCGCGTGAGCCGCGTGCGCGCAGCTGATCGATGACGATGTTGCGCACCAGTCGCAGGAACCACGGTCGTGCGGCGCCACGCGTGGCGTCGTAGCGCTCGGCGCGATGCCAGACGCGCAGGAAGGCGTCCTGCACGGCGTCTTCCGCCACGTCGGGGTTGCCGGCGACGCGCAGCGCGAGACCGTAGGCGAGCGGCGACAGGCGATCGTACAGCTCGGCGAGCGCGCGCTCGTCGCCTGCGGCGAGGCGGGAGAGCAGCGCCGATTCGATGTTGGACGACTCGGTCATGTGGGCGTGACGAAGACTCCCGCGGCGACGCCGATCTGCCAGGCCAGCACGACGCCAACGACCACGCTGCCGAGAGCCGCGACGACGCGGAGGGTGGGCGCGGCGCGAGCGAAGCGTGCTGCGGCCAGCGAAATCGGCAGACCGAGCAGCGTGCTCATGACCACCATTCCACCGATCGAGCCTACTCCGAAGATGACCACGTATGCGAGCGCGAGCGCGGGATCGGTGATGCTGGCGACCACGGCGAGCATCAGCCCGGCGCTGCCCGCGAGGCCGTGCACCCGTAGACGTCGCTGATGTCGGCCGCCGGATCGAGGGCCATGAGCGGCGCCTCCCGATGGCTGGCGGCCGACGACGGTCCGGCGCCGAGTGCGAGAGCCAGGCCGGCACCGATCAGCCCCGGCCCCATCCGCTCGTTCCCATTTGATGATCCTCCTCGTGGGTTGGCCTGCACCAGAGGCGCGCAGGACATCGTTCTGTGCCCACTACGGATGGTCGCGTGCGGTTGGATGGCACTCACCTCGTCGAAGCGCCGTAGCGGTCGATCACTCGGCGGGAACGAGCCCGAGGCCGCGCACGACCCGCACGACGCGGCGGCGGAGCCGGCGGGCGTCGATCCGGAGTGTCGCGCATACGCCTTCGAACCCGAGCGGATCGTGGTGGCTCGTGCTGCGCACCCAGGCGAGCGCTTCGCGCTGCTTCGCCGGACGGCCGTCGAACGACGGATTGGTTCCGAGCAGCGTGCGGATGCCGTCCTCGAGCGCCGCGAGGGCGAGACGCCGTCGTCGCAACGTGGGGATGGGATTGCGCGGGCGGGCGCGGTGTCGTGCGGGCGGTGGCGCGACGAGGCGGAGGCCGCGAAGGACGGGCGGCGACGAGACGCGGGCTCCGGCGATCAGGGTGAGCTGGGGTCGGGACATGGCGGACACCTCCTGCCGCCCGTGGGCGGCGATGATGGGGAGACGGAAACGAGTGAGGCCCGGAAGCGTGGGGCTCCCGGGCCTCGTCCGTTGCCGTGCGTCGCCCGGAGGGTCAGGCGCGCATGGGTTGGCCGCTGCCGCAGGAGGGCCGCCGGGCCCCGGTACAGCGACAGCGAATCGTTGAAAGGCCCCGGGTGTGGCCGCCCGCCATCACGCGCGGGCGCGCATGGAGGGGGGAGGCGGGCAGCCGCACCCAAGTCGAGAGGTCGAGCATCAGTAGGAGATCTGGAAACGCGTCAGGACCACGTCTTCGTGGTCGCGGAGATCGCCGCCGAAGTTGAGGTCCTGGGCGAACTTCGTGTGCTCCCAGTTCGTCTGCAGCTTGAAGTTGTTGTTGAGGTACCAGTTGATGCCGATGCCCCAGTTGGTGGCCTCGGTGGTGGCGTTCGGCTCCTTCGCGAAACCGCGGCGGAAGAGCTCGTTGTCGACGTCGACCTGGCTGCCGCGGAAGGCGATTTCGAAGGCGCCCCAGCGACCGTTGTAGGGGTCGAACGGGTTGACCGGCTTGACGCCCTTGAACGAGGCGTCCTCACCGGTGATCACCCACGAGCCCTGCGCGAACCAGCCCGTGTTGGTGAAGGTGTCGTGCACGACGCGGCTGGTCTCGTCGTTCTCCTTGCGGAGGCCCTGACGATCCCACACGTACTCCGCCATCATGCCGAACGGTCCCCAGTAGTAGTTCATCTGGGGGGTGAAGCGGGTGCGCTCACCGTCGGCCTGGATCTCCACGTCGCTCGACGTGGCGTACTGGAAGAAGCGCGAGCGGCCCGGAGTGTTGTAGCGGACGGCCGCCTGGGTCTCACCCTTCTTGTTGTCGCCGAACGTGCCGGCGATGCCGACGCCGAGGCCGGTCAACGCAGCGATATCCGTCGTCTTGAACGGATTCGAGAAGATGCGTGCCGCGGCCTCCTTGTCGGAGTTGGTGTCCTTGTCGAGCGACGCGCCGTCGTTGGCGCCGTTGAAGTAACCGATCTGGTAGCCGAGGCTGCCATCGAAGAAGTCGCCCGCGAACTGGAAGCCGACATCGCGGTTCTGACCGAGGTTCTGCACCAGCGAGCGCTCGACGAACAGCAGATCGGCGCCCGACTGCTGCCGCTCGAGGCTGAACGGGACCTTGAACTTACCGGCCCGGAGCGTCGTCCAGGGCTTGAAGTAGGTCACGTCCATGTACGCGTCCTGCAGGACGGTGTTGCCGTCACCGAAGTCCGGCATGATCTTGTAGTCGAAGTACTTGTAGACCGTACCTTCGATCGTGGGCCGCACGCGACGCAGGAAGATGCTGTCGGTGCCCGTGTCGCCCTGCTCCAACGGGAAGAATCGGGCGTCCGTCTGGATGTAGCCCTTGATCTTCATCTTGAAGTCGCCGCTCGGCGACTCGAGGAAGAATCCGTCCTTCCACCCTGCCAACACCTTCTGCTGCTTGATCTTGGTGTCGACGATGGCCTCGACCTCCGACTTCTCCATCGGAGGTGCTTCGGCCGCGACGGGCTTGTCGAGCCCGCGTTGCTCGATGATGCGCTCCAGCTTGCGGATGCGCTCTTCGAGCTGAACCTCTCGTGCCGTCGGCGGTGCGGCCGCAGCCACTGCCGGCAGCGCCGCCAGACCTCCTGCCAGCGCGAGGCTGGCCAGCCTTTTCCGCTTCCCCTTCCTGTACCAGGTGAACATGCCCATGCTCCTCCACTCGAGCATTGCGTGCCTCCGGTAGGTCCGGTCAGCGTCGCGTCGAATATGTCAATCCATTGGCCTCCCGATTACGGGTTGGCCGGTAAATCCCTCCACCACCAGGCGATCTGGTTGTCCATCATGCTGCGTAGCAACAACCAGACCAGGGATCCCGGGCCGGACCGAACACCGGCCGCAGAGCCGGGGTCCCGTGCGTGGCCGCTCGTCGAGTCACGAGCGACAACACCAGATCGACGAGCTGACCGCAGGTGCGCACGCCGTCGAGACGCCGCTGGGGCACCGCGACGTCGAATGCGTCCTCGAGCGACAGCGCCACCTCCAGCAGCTCCATCGAGTCGACGGCGAGATCGTCGGCGAGCGACAGATCGGGCTCGAGGATCGAC
>DASYLJ010000041.1:0-27499 GCA_036009625.1 Binatia bacterium | reverse complement strand
CTGGCGTCGCGTGCCCGGCGGACACGCTGGTGGCGAACGGGGTGCAGTGCCGCGCGACGGCCGGGGCGTGCGACGTCGCGGAGACGTGCACGGGGGCATCGTCGTCGTGTCCGGCGGACGCGTTCGCGGCGAACAGCGTCGAGTGTCGCGCGGTAGCGGGGGCGTGCGACGTCGCGGAGCTGTGCACGGGGTCGGGCGCCGTCTGTCCCATGGACACGCTGCTGGCGAACGGCGTGCAGTGCCGGGCGACGGCAGGCGTGTGTGACGTCGCGGAGACGTGCACCGGAGCGTCGACGTCGTGCCCTGCGGACGCTTTCGTAGCGAACAGCGTGGAGTGTCGTCCGTCGGCCGGCGACTGTGACGTCGCCGAGAGTTGCACCGGCTCGGCCGCCGCGTGTCCGGCCGACGCGTTCGCAGCGAATAGCGTCGAGTGCCGGGCGGCGGCAGGTGCATGTGACGTGGCGGAGCTGTGTAGCGGATCGAGCGCCGCGTGTCCGGCGGACACGCTGGTGGCGAACGGGGTGCAGTGCCGTGCGACGGCGGGGGTGTGCGACGTCGCGGAGACGTGCACCGGGGCGTCGGCGGCGTGTCCGGCGGACGCGTTTGCGGCGAACAGCGTGGAGTGTCGCGCACTGGCGGGCGCGTGTGACGTGGCCGAGCTTTGCACGGGGTCTGGCGCCGCGTGTCCGGCGGACACGCTGGTGGCGAACGGGGTGCAGTGCCGGGCGACGGCGGGGGTGTGCGACGTCGCGGAGACCTGCACCGGGGCGTCGGCGGCGTGCCCGGCGGATGCGTTCGCGACGAACGGCGTGGAGTGCCGGCCGTCGGCCGACGATTGCGACGTCGCCGAGAGTTGCACCGGCTCGGCCGCTGCCTGTCCGGCGGATGCGTTCGCGGCCAATACCGTGGAGTGTCGTGTCGCGGCAGGCGCATGCGACGTGGCGGAGCTGTGCACGGGGTCGAGTGCCGCCTGTCCCGCGGACACCCTGGTGGCGAATGGGGTCCAGTGCCGGGCGACGGCTGGGGTGTGCGACGTCGCGGAGACGTGCACCGGGGCGTCGGCGGCGTGTCCGGCGGACGGGGTCGCCGCGAACGGCGTGGAGTGCCGGGCGTCGACGGACGACTGCGACGTCGCGGAGCTCTGCACCGGCGCGTCAGCCGCCTGTCCGGCGGACGCGTTCGCCGCGAACAGCGTGGAATGCCGAGCCGCTGCCGGCGTGTGCGACGTGGCGGAGCTGTGCGCGGGATCGAGCGCCGCCTGTCCCGGGGACACGCTGGTGGCGAATGGCGTGCAATGTCGGGCGACGGCGGGGGTGTGCGACATCCCGGAGACGTGCACGGGGGCGACCGCTGCGTGTCCGGCGGACGGGTTTGCCGCGAACGGTGTCGAGTGTCGGGCGTCGACGGACGACTGCGACGTGGCAGAGCTGTGCACCGGCGCGTCCGCTGCCTGTCCGGCAGACGCGTTCGCGGCGAACAGCGTGGAATGCCGAGCCGCCGCCGGCGCGTGCGACGTGGCGGAGTTGTGCACGGGATCGAATGCCGCCTGTCCCGCCGACACGCTGGTGGCGAACGGCATGCAGTGTCGGGCGACGGCTGGTGTGTGCGACGTTGCGGAGACGTGCACGGGCGCATCGGCCGCATGTCCAGCGGACGCGTTCGCGGCGAGCAGCGTGGAGTGTCGGCCGTCGGCGGATGACTGTGACGTGGCGGAGACCTGCACGGGCTCGGGAGCCGCATGCCCCGCGGATGGGTTCGCCGCGAACACCGTGGAGTGTCGTGCGGCCGCGGGGGCGTGCGACGTCGCGGAGCTGTGTTCCGGGTCGAGCGCGACGTGTCCCGTCGACACGTTGGCTGCGGCTGGCGTGCAGTGCCGGGCGATCGGCGGAGTGTGTGACGTCGCCGAGACATGCACCGGTGCCTCCGCCGTGTGCCCGGCGGATGCGTTCGCCGCGAACAGCGTGGAATGCCGGGTCGCAGCCGGCGTGTGCGATGTGGCGGAGCTGTGCACGGGATCGAGTGCCGCCTGTCCCGCCGACACGCTGGTGGCGAACGGCGTGCACTGTCGGGCGACCGCTGGGGTGTGCGACGTCGCCGAGACGTGCACGGGCGCATCGGCTGCATGTCCAGCGGACGCGTTCGCGGCGAGCAGCGTGGAGTGTCGGCCGTCGGCGGACGACTGCGACGTGGCGGAAACCTGCACGGGCTCGGGCGCCGCGTGTCCCGCGGATGGATTCGCCGCGAACACCGTAGAGTGTCGCGCCGCCGCGGGGGCGTGCGACGTCGTGGAGCTGTGTTCCGGCTCGAGCGCGGCGTGTCCCGTCGACACGTTGGCAGCGGCCGGCGTGCAGTGCCGAGCGACCGCGGGAGTGTGTGACGTCGCCGAGACCTGCACCGGTGCGTCCGCCGTGTGCCCGGCGGACGCGTTCGCCGCGAACAGTGTGGAATGCCGGGTCGCAGCCGGCGTGTGCGATGTGGCGGAGCTGTGCACGGGATCGAGTGCCGCCTGTCCCGCCGACATGCTGGTGGCGAACGGCGTGCAGTGTCGGGCGACCGCTGGGGTGTGCGACGTCGCCGAGACGTGCACGGGCGCATCGGCGGCGTGTCCGGCAGACGCGTTCGCGGCGAGCAGCGTAGAGTGTCGGTCGTCGGGGGACGACTGCGACGTGGCCGAGACCTGCACGGGCTCGAGCGCGGCGTGTCCGGCGGATGGATTCGCCGCGAACACCGTGGAGTGTCGCGTCGCCGCGGGGGCGTGCGACGTCGTGGAGCTGTGCACCGGGGCGAGCCCGGCGTGTCCAGCCGATGCGTTCGTGGCGACCGGCGTGGAGTGCCGAGCCGCAGCCGGCGCGTGCGACGTGCCGGAGCTGTGCACCGGGTCAGGCGCGACCTGTCCTGTGGATACGTTGGTGGCGAATGGCGTGCAGTGCCGCGCGACGGCGGGGATGTGCGACGTCGCGGAGACCTGTACAGGCGCGTCGGCTGCGTGTCCGGCGGACGGGTTCGCGTCGAGCAGCGTGGAGTGCCGGGCCTCGGCGGACGACTGCGATGTCGCGGAGCTGTGCACGGGCTCGGCCGCCGGGTGTCCCGCGGATGGGTTCGCGGCGGACACCGTGGAATGCCGCGCCGCCGTGGGCGCGTGCGACGTGGCCGAGACCTGCTCGGGCACGAGCGCCGCGTGCCCCGCGGACGGGTTCGCCGCGAATACCGTGGCGTGTCGTGCCGCCGCCGGCGCGTGCGATGCGGCGGAGCTGTGCACCGGGTCGAGCGTGGCGTGTCCCGCAGACACCCTGGAAGCCGCCGGCGTGCAGTGCCGCGCGACCGCAGGGGTGTGCGACGTCGCGGAGACATGCACCGGTGCCTCCGCTGCGTGTCCGACGGATGCGTTCGCCGCGAACAGCGTGGAGTGCCGTGCGGCAGTCGGTGCGTGCGACGTGGCGGAGACCTGCACGGGGTCGAGCGCCGCCTGTCCCGCAGACGCGCTGGTGGCGAACGGCGTGCAGTGCCGGGCGACGGCTGGGGTGTGCGACGTCGCCGAGACGTGCACCGGTGCATCGCCCGCGTGCCCTGCGAACGGATTCGCCGCAATCAGTGTGGAGTGCCGACCATCGGCTGACGACTGCGACGCGGCAGAAAACTGTACGGGGTCGAGTGTCGCGTGTCCGGCGGATGCATTCGCGGCGAGCACCGAGGAATGTCGCGCCGCCGCGGGCGCCTGCGACGTGGCGGAGCTGTGCACCGGGTCGAGCGCGGCGTGTCCCGCAGACACGTTGGCAACGATCGGCGTCGAGTGCCGTGCGACCGCTGGGACATGCGACGTCGCCGAGGCGTGCACCGGCGCGTCGACGGCGTGTCCTGCGGACGCCTTTGCAGCGAGTAGCGTGGAGTGCCGGCCCTCGGCAGACGACTGCGACGTCGCGGAGACCTGCACGGGGTCGAGCGCCGCATGTCCGGCAGACGGATTTGCCGCGAACAGCGTGGAGTGCCGCGCCGCGGCGGGTGCCTGCGACGTGGCGGAGAGCTGCACCGGTTCGGCCGCGGCGTGTCCCGTGGACGGATTTGCGGCGTTCAGCGTGGAGTGCCGACCGTCGACAGACGACTGCGACGCGGCGGAGACCTGCACGGGCGCGAGCGCCGCGTGTCCGGCGGATGTGTTCGCGGCGAGCACCGTGGAGTGTCGTGCCGCTGCGGGCGCATGCGACGTCGCGGAGCTGTGCACCGGATCGAGTGCCGCATGTCCAGTGGATGCATTCGAACCGAGCAGCGTGGAATGTCGCGCGGCGGCAGGTGCGTGTGACGTCGCGGAGACCTGCACCGGCTCGAGTGCGTCGTGCCCGTCGGACACGTTGGTGGCGAACGGCGTCGCGTGTCGGGCGACCGCGGGCGGGTGCGACGTGGCCGAGACGTGCACGGGGGCGTCGGCGTCGTGTCCCGCGGATGCCTTTGCGGCGAACACCGTCGAGTGTCGGCCGTCGGCGGATGACTGTGACGTGGCAGAGCTGTGCACGGGGTCGGCCGCCGCGTGCCCGGTCGATGGCTTCGCCGCGAGCAGCGTGGAGTGCCGCGCGGCGGCGGGCGCGTGCGACGTGGTCGAGCATTGCACCGGCTCGGCTCCTGCGTGTCCGGTGGATGTGCTGGCGGCGAGTGGCATGACGTGTCGGCCGTCGGCGGGTGACTGCGACGTGGTGGAGCTGTGCACCGGGTCGAGTGCCGCCTGCCCGTCGGACACATTGGTGGCGAACGGCGCGCCGTGTCGGGCTTCGGCTGGAGCCTGCGATGTCGCCGAGACCTGCACGGGCGCGTCGGCGGCATGTCCCGCGGACACGTTCGCGGCGAGCAGCGTGGAGTGCCGCGCAGTGGCAGGGACGTGCGACGTGGCGGAGCGGTGCACAGGGTCGGCCGCCGCGTGCCCGGCCGATGCCTTCGCGGCGAGCAGCGTGGAGTGTCGCGCCACCGCGGGCGCGTGTGACGTGGCGGAGCATTGCACGGGTTCGGCTCCTGCGTGTCCCGCCGACGTCCTGGCGACGAGCAGCGTGGCCTGCCGGCCGTCGGCGGGGGACTGCGACGTGGCGGAGCTGTGCACTGGGTCGAGCGCCGCCTGCCCGTCGGACACGTTGGTGTCGAACGGCGTGCCGTGCCGAGAGACGGTGGGGGCCTGCGACGTCGCCGAGACCTGTACCGGCGCCTCGGCGGCGTGCCCGACGGACGGCTTCGCGGCCAGCAGCGTGCAGTGCCGCGCCGCGAGCGGCGTGTGCGACGTGGCCGAGAGCTGCAGCGGCACGAGTGCAACGTGTCCGGCGGACGGGTTCGTCGCGAGCAGCGTGGAGTGCCGCGGGGCAGCGGGCGCGTGTGACGCGGCGGAGCATTGCACGGGCTCGGCACCGACGTGTCCGCCCGACGTCCTGGCGGCGAACGGCGTGGCGTGCCGGCCGTCGGCGGGGGACTGCGACGTGGCGGAGCTGTGCTCGGGCTCGAGTGCCGCGTGCCCGGCGGACACGTTGGCGGAAAGCGGTGTGCAGTGTCGAGCGACGGCAGGTGCGTGCGACGTCGCGGAGACGTGTACCGGAACGTCGGCGGCGTGCCCGGTGGACGCATACGCCGCCGGCAGTGTGCAATGCCGCGCCGCCACCGGAACCTGCGACGTCGCCGAGACCTGCACCGGTACGACCGCGACCTGTCCCGACGATGGCTTCGGGGCGAGCAGCGTCGAGTGTCGCGCCGCCGCAGGCGCCTGCGACGTCGCGGAGTCCTGCACCGGAACCGACGCCACGTGCCCCGCCGACGCTCTCGTCGCCGCCGGTACCGCTTGCCATGCCGCGACCGACGTCTGCGACCTGTCCGAAACCTGCGACGGCGTCGCTGCAGTATGTCCGGACGATCTCCGTTCGCCTGACGCCGACGTCGACGGGGTCTGCGACGCCATCGACGTCTGCCCCATCGTCCCCGACCCCGAACAGGGCGACGGGGACAGCGACGGGGTGGGCGATGCGTGCGATCCCTGCTCGAACGTCGTGCCGATCTTCACCGACACGGCGCGCCTCCGATTCTCGCGCCTGCTGACGCCGCCCGGAGACGATCGCCTGCGCCTCACCGGGGTCCTGCAGCTCCCGGAGGCGCTGCGCCCGCGGCTCGACCCTCGCGTACGCGGCCTGCGCGTGCTCGTCACGACGGTCGCCGGCGTGACCGTCCTGGACGCCATCCTGCCGCCCGACGTCTACGACCGCACCACCGGCAGCGGCTGGCTCGTGGCCACGAACCGGCGCGGGTGGGCCTACCTCAATCGCGGCAGACACGTGCCGCTCGTCGCGGGAGTCCAGCGCGTCACGCTCCACCTGGCGCGACACCCGGGCACGATCCGGTTCTCCGTCCGCGGCAAGCTGGGTACCTATCCCGTGGGAGTCGCCGACCTGCCGCTCCGGGCGACCGTCGTCCTCGACGCGCCCATCGCGCGAACCGGTGCCTGCGCGGAAACGCCGGTCGTCGACGGTGCGTGCGCGGTACGCGCCGGCGGGCGAAGCGTGCGGTGTCGTTGGTGAGTCAAGATTCTGACTCGCCAAACATGATCGCATGCTGAAGTCCTGGGTGATTCAGTCGATATTTCTGAATATGCGAAACGTCGGCAAGCCGTTCTCGATTGCGCTCTGCGTGCTGCTGGGCGGTCTCGTCCTCGCGCCGCGTCCTGCGAGCGCCCAGTCGATCACGAACCTGAGCGTCACCAAGAACGCGGGCAACAGTGCCGACGACGTCACGCCAACGCTGTTCGAGCTCCTGGCCGACCGCTACCAGCGCGGCACCACGGTGGCCGTGTCGAGCTCGAACGCGACATCGTTCACGACCCGATACGCGGAGATCGTCGGCGCCGACGTCGACCTGCTGAGCGTCGGCGCGCGCTCGATCACGCAGACGACCGACTACACGATCGACTTCGACGTGACGGCACCGGGCCAGTACTCGCTCACCGTCGCGATGAACCTCTCGGGTGCGCTGACCCTGCACGACGACGGCGTGTCGGCAGCGGCCGACATGACGGCCATAAGCGGCGGACAGACCGGCGGCACGATCGCGAGCGGCAGCCTGAGCCTGGCCGACCCGGGGTCGATCTCCGGCACGGGCTCGGGGAACAACGTGGTCAGCGAGAACGGCGTCGCCATCGTCGAGGGCACCAGCAACGGCGTCGCGCAGCACCACACGCTGACCTTCACGTGGTCGGCGACGTGCACGTCGACCGGCCTCCTGGGGCTCCTCTTCGGTGACGAATGCGCCGTCCGCCTCGGCCTGCCGACCGACTACACGGACACCGCGGGCGACTATCCGGGCGTCGGCTCCCGCACGCAGACGAACGACGGCCACTTCGTCAGCGTCACGCTCACGTCGCTCTGCGGCAACACGGTCGTGAACCCCGGCGAGGGCTGCGACGACGGCAACAACACGAACGGCGACTGCTGCTCGGCGTCGTGCCAGCTCGAGTCGGCCGGCAGCGTGTGTCGCGCGGCCATCGCGGGTGGCTGCGACGTGCAGGAGACCTGTGACGGCTCGACCCCGAACTGTCCGGCCGACGTCGTCGTCGGCGTCGGCGTCACCTGCCGCCCGTCTGCGGGCGTCTGCGACATCCTCGAGAGCTGCACCGGGTCGTCCGGCGCGTGTCCCGGCGACACGTTCGTGCCGTCGAGCACGGAGTGTCGCGCTGCGGCCGGCGTGTGCGACGTCGCCGAAAATTGCACCGGATCGTCGGCCGCATGTCCGGCCGACGTGCTGGAAACGCCCGGCGTCGAATGCCGCGCATCGGCGGGGCCGTGCGATGCAGCCGAGAGCTGCAGCGGCGCGTTCGTCGGCTGTCCGACGAACACCTTCCTCACCGGCGTCGTCTGCCGTGCCGCGGCCGGGGCGTGCGACGTCGCCGAGACATGCAGCGGCAGCGCCGCCGGTTGTCCGGTGGACGCCATCGCCACGAACGGCGTGGCGTGCCGCGCCGCCGCCGGTGGCTGCGACGTCGTCGAGACGTGTGACGGTATCGCCACGACCTGCCCGAGCGACGAGATCGCCGACGCCGGGGTGGTGTGTCGCCCGTCGCTCGGTCCGTGCGACACGGCCGAGAGCTGCAGCGGCGCGTTCGTCCAGTGTCCCACCGACGTCGTGGCGGCGGCCGGCGTTCCGTGCCGCGCCTCGGCCGGCGCCTGCGACGTCGCCGAAACCTGTACCGGCTCGTCGGGCGCCTGTCCCGCCGACGCCTTCGCGGCGTCGAGCGTGACGTGCCGCGCGTCGACCGGCGCCTGCGATCTCGCCGAGAAGTGCACGGGGTCGGCGGCGGGCTGTCCCGTGAACGCGCTCGCGCCCGGCGGCACGGTGTGTCGCGCCGCGGCCGGCGCCTGCGACGTCGCCGAGACGTGCAGCGGAGCCGGCGTGACGTGCCCGGCGGACGTGCTCCAGGCCGCCGGCACGGTGTGTCGTCCGGTCGCCGACTCGTGTGATGCACTGGAGCAGTGCAGCGGAGCCACCGCCGGGTGCCCGGCCGATCTGCGGCCGTTCGACGCCGACGACGACGGCGCCTGCGACGGCGTCGACACCTGCCCCGACGTCTCGAATCCGCTGCAGGCCGATGGCGACGGCGACGGGCTCGGCGATGCATGCGACCCGTGCACCAACGTCGTGCCCCTCTTCGCGACCGCGACGAAGCTGCGTCTCGCACGTGTCTTCGCGCCGAACGGTGACGACCGGCTCCGGCTCGTCGGCACCATGCCCCTGCCCGATGCGCTCGCCCCCAAGCTGGCGCCGCTCGAGCACGGAATCCGTCTGCTCGTCGTCACCGCCGGTGGTCGCACGGTGCTCGACGTCACGCTGCCGAAAGCGGCGTACGACGCAGTGACGCGGGCGGGGTGGACCGGTCGCGGCAACGGTAGGAGCTGGACCTATCGCAACAAGGGAACCGCGGCGCCGCTGCTGAACGGCATCCAGCGCGTCACGTTGCGACGGGCGCGCACCGGTGGGGTGCGCTTCGTCGTCCGCGGCAAGCTCGGCACCTATGCGGTGGCCGCCGCGGAGCTGCCGCTCGCGGCCACCGTCGTGCTCGATGCGCCGGTCGCGAGGACGGGTGCGTGCGCCGAGACGCCCGCGGCTGGCTCGTGCGCGGCACGCGGGGGCGGCAGCTCGATTCGCTGCCGCTGGTAGGCGGCGCCCTCCGAGAGAGAGGGGGCGGCACGGCGGCGACCGTTGTCGGTTGCCGCCGCACCGCGCGGACAGGGACACGGGGTGGAGGAGGAACGCGTGGACGCGCGTTCGAAGACCATCCCATCGCAAGGCGCGTGCCGACGGTGGCTTCAGGCGGGACGTGGCGTGCGTGTGCCACCGGTTCCGGCTCCGCGTGCCACTGTGCCGTGCGCGGCACGATCCGTGGCCCATCCACGCCGTCTGGCCCGTCCGTAGGGGATGGTGTACCGCTGCGGGAACGCGCCACGGAGGCCATGAAACATCCGGAGCTCTCCGGCGTCGAAGGCAGCACAATCCAACCTGCCCACCTTCAGGAGGAGAGACGCAATGAAGATGAACAAGGGAGCCGCAATCGCCACTGCCGCGGCCGTTCTGATCCTGTCCGGTGCCGTCCAGGCGAAGGCCGAGGACAAGGCGAAGGCCGACGAGGTGAAGTGTAGCGGCATCAACGAGTGCAAGGGCCACAGCGCGTGCGCTGGCGGCGCTGGCGGGAACAGCTGCGGTGGCCAGAATTCGTGCAAGGGCAAGGGCGTGACCAACACGACCAAGGCCGAGTGCGACAAGAAGGGCGGCAAGGTCGTCCAGTGAGCTCCGCGAGCGGGACCCCGCCGCGCGCGGGGTCCCGCCGCGCGCTTCCATGATCCCCACCGATTTTCCCTACCTCGGTCACGGCATCGGCCTCCGACCCGCGCACTACGTCCGGGTGCTCGAGGGAGCGCGAGCCGACTGGTTCGAGGTCATCAGCGAGAACTTCATGATCCCGGGTGGCCGGCCCCTGGCGATTCTCGAGCAGGTGCGGGCCGACAGCCCGATCGTGCTGCACGGGGTCTCGCTGTCGATCGGCTCCACCGACGCGCCGAACGACCGCTATCTCGACGAGCTGCGAGCGCTCGCGTCGCGCGTCGAGCCGGCCTGGGTGTCCGATCACCTCTGCTGGGGCAGCGTGGGAGGGCACTACGCGCACGATCTCCTGCCGCTGCCCTACACCGAGGAGGCGCTCGCCCACGTCGTGCGCCGCGTGCAGCACGTGCAGGAGACGCTCGGTCGCCGCATCCTGATCGAGAACGTCTCGAGCTACGTCACCTACGCGCACTCGGCCATGCCCGAGTGGACGTTCCTCGCCGAGGTCGCGGCGCGGGCCGACTGCGGCATCCTGCTCGACGTCAACAACGTCTACGTCAGCAGCGTGAACCACGGCTTCGACGCGACGGCCTACCTCGCCGGCGTTCCGGTGGATCGTGTCGGCCAGGTGCACCTCGCCGGTCACAGCGACCACGGCACCCATCTGCTCGACACGCACGACGCGCCGGTACGCGACGAGGTGTGGGACCTCTACCGCGCCGCGGTCCGTCGCTTCGGACGCATGTCGACGCTGGTCGAGTGGGACGACCATCTGCCGCCCGTGGAGGACGTGCTGGCCGAGGCCGAGCGTGCCCGCGTCGTCGAGGCCGAGGTCCTGTCGGAGGAGCCGCATGTCCGCGCCGGCGCTGCGTGATCTGCAGCAGCTCTTCTTCCGGGCGCTGCGCGGCGACGTGCCTTCCGGGCTGCGCCACGTCGTGCAGTCGACGGCCGTCCTCCCGGCCGACCGCCGGCTCGGCATCTACGCCGACATGTTCTTCTGGCGCCTGCGCGGTGTCCTGGCGGCTGACTTCGAGAGGCTGGCTGCCGTCCTCGGCGACGAGGCGTTCACCGCTGCCGCCCGCGACTACCTCGGCACGCATCCGTCCGAGCATCCGTCGGTGCGCCACTTCGGTCGCCACTTCCCGGCGTACCTGCACGCCCATCTGCCGGCGGGCGCGCCGCCCTGGACGTCCGATCTCGCCGCGCTCGAATGGGCGCGGGTCGAGGTGTTCGACGCCGCGGACGCCATACCCGTGCGCCCGGCCGATTTCGGCACCGTCGCGCCCGAAGACTGGCCCGAGCTGCGGTTCTCGGTCATCCCGGCGATGCGCGTCGTCGAGAGTGCCTGGCCCATCCACCGCGCCTGGGAGGCGCCGGCCGATCGGATCGAGGCCGAGCCCACGACGGTCCGCGTCTGGCGGCAGGACCACGTCGTCTGCCACTGCGCAGTGGATGCCTCGGAGCGGGAGGCCATGCGCCGTCTGCTCGCGGGCGATCCGTTCGGAGACATCTGCAACGCCTTCGCCGACCTGCCCCCCGAGGACGCCGGTGCCGCTGCCGGCGCGCTCCTCGCGCGCTGGATCGAGGACGGTCTGATCGGCGGCTTCACCCCGCCCGTGTAGCAACCCGGAATGGTCCGGGGCTATTCTTGCGGCAGCCGCTGCGTCGGCGTCGCATGGGGCTTCTGGAACCACTCTTCAGCGCACTGAACCGTTCCCAGGTCCGCTACGTCGTCGTCGGCGGTGTCGCGACGGTGCTGCACGGCTTCGCGCGTCTGACCGCCGACGTGGACCTCGTAGTCGACCTGGAGCCCGCGGCCGCCCGCGCGACGATTGCGACCCTGCTGGCCGAGGGATTCCAGCCGCGATCGCCCGTGAACCCCTACGATTTCGCGGACCCAAGCATTCGCGCCCGCTGGGCGAGCGAGAAGGGCATGCGGGTCTTCTCCCTGCGTGACCCCGCGAATCCGTTGCGCGAGGTGGACCTGTTCGTTGAGTCGCCGATCGCCTTCGAGGCGCTGTGGGGGCGGTCCGAGGCCATGGATCTCGGAACCGTCACGGTTCGCGTGGCGTCGATCCCCGACCTCATCACTCTCAAGAAGATGGCGGGCCGTCCTCAGGACCTCGTCGACGTCGAGGCGCTCGAGGAAATCCTGGGCCGGAGGGGCGGATGAGCGACTGGGAGGAGGCTCGTCGTAGGGCACTGGTGCTCGGACTCGAGGCCACGCCCGCCCAGCGCTTGGCCTGGCTCGAGGAGATGATCGCGCTCGCCCACCGCTCGGGTGCTCTCCCGAGACCGCGTCCCCCCTTGACTGGGGATGACAGTGAACTTACTTAGCCGCCCGCGCCCGCAGGCAGCGTCGCGTCGGCGTGCATTCCGCGTACGTCGAACTCAGTGAACCCCGGGGGCCGGCGAACAGGTCAGCCCGGGAAGGGAGGGTCTGTTCCATGGCAATCCGGATTCGGCCGTTGGCCGATCGGCTCATCGTGAAGCGTATCGAAACCTCCGAGCAGAAGAGCTCGGGCGGCATCATCATCCCCGATACCGCCAAGGAGAAGCCCCAGGAGGGCAAGGTCGTCGCCGTCGGCAAGGGCAAGATCAACGACGACGGCAAGGTCACCCCGCTCGACATCAAGGCGGGCGATCGCATCCTGTTCGGCAAGTATTCGGGCAGCGAGATCAAGATCGACGGCGAAGAGCACCTCATCATGCGTGAAGATGACGTGCTCGGCGTGGTCGAGGCGTAAGGGAGATCGGGAACATGCCGGCAAAGATCGTCAAGTTCGGTGAAGACGCCCGCGCCAAGGTGCTGCGAGGCGTGAACGTCCTGGCCGATGCGGTGACCGTCACCCTCGGCCCGCGTGGACGCAACGTGGTCATCGAGAAGTCGTGGGGCGCGCCCAACGTCACCAAGGACGGCGTCACGGTGGCGAAGGAGATCGAGCTCCCCGACAAGTTCGAGAACATGGGGGCGCAGATGGTGAAGGAGGTCGCCTCGAAGACCTCCGACGTCGCCGGTGACGGCACCACCACCGCCACCGTGCTCGCCCGCGCCATCTTCACCGAGGGTGCCAAGATGGTCGCCGCGGGCCACGACCCGATGAACCTGAAGCGCGGCATCGACAAGGCCGTCGCCACGGTGGTCGAGGAGCTCCGCAAGATCTCCAAGAGCACGAAGGGTCGCGACGAGATCGCCCAGGTCGGCACCGTGTCCGCCAACGGTGATCGTGGCATCGGCGACATGATCGCCGAGGCCATGGAGAAGGTCGGCAAGGAAGGCGTCATCACGGTCGAGGAGGCCAAGGGCCTCGAGACCCAGCTCGATGTCGTCGAGGGCATGCAGTTCGACCGCGGCTACCTCTCGCCGTACTTCGTGTCCGATCCCGAGCGCATGGAGGCCGTCGTCGAGGACGCCTACATCCTCATCCACGAGAAGAAGATCTCGTCGATGAAAGACCTCCTGCCGCTCCTCGAGCAGGTCGCCCGCGCCGGCAAGCCGCTCCTCATCATCGCCGAAGAGGTCGAGGGCGAGGCGCTGGCCACGCTGGTGGTCAACAAGATCCGCGGCACGTTCTCGTGCGTCGCCGTGAAGGCCCCGGGCTTCGGCGATCGCCGCAAGGCCATGCTCGAGGACATCGCCATCCTCACCGGCGGCAAGCTCATCGCCGAGGAGCTCGGGCTCAAGCTCGAGAACGTCACCCTGAAGGATCTCGGTCGCGCCAAGCGCGTCGTCGTCGACAAGGACAACAGCACCATCATCGACGGCGCCGGCAAGCGGCAGGACATCGAGGGTCGCATCAAGCAGATCCGGGCGCAGGTCGAGGAGACCACCTCGGACTACGACCGCGAGAAGCTGCAGGAGCGGCTCGCCAAGCTCGTCGGCGGCGTCGCCGTCATCAAGGTGGGTGCCGCCACCGAGATCGAGATGAAGGAGAAGAAGGCGCGCGTGGAAGACGCCATGCACGCCACCCGAGCGGCGGTGGAAGAGGGCGTCGTGCCCGGCGGTGGCGTCGCGCTGCTGCGCGCGCAGGTCGCGCTCGACGCGCTCAAGATCGACGACGAGCAGCAGTTCGGCGTCGCGATCGTGCGGCGTGCCATCGAGGATCCGATGCGCTGGATCGCCAAGAACGCCGGCCTGGAAGGGTCGGTGGTGATCGAGAAGGTGCGGCAGATGAAGGGCTCGAACGGCTACAACGCCGCCACCGAGACCTACGAGGACCTCATGAAGGCCGGGATCATCGATCCCACCAAGGTGGTCCGCACCGCGCTGCAGAACGCGGCGTCGGTGGCAGCCCTGCTGCTCACCACCGATGCGATGGTCGCCGAGAAGCCGAAGGACGAGAAGGCTGCGGCCGGTGGCGGTCACGCCCACGGCGGCGACGACTTCTAAGCAGTCCGGGATTCACGCAACACGGGGCGCCCTTCGCGAGGAGGGCGCCCCGTTCGCGTTTCAGTCGGCGCAGAACGCCTGTGAGAGGCGCTCGATGACGGCCTTCTCTGCCGGCGAGACGGTCGCGATACCGAGGAATCCACCGGCGGCCCTCGCGACCTCCTGCGTCCGGTTCAGGAGCTCGTCGCGGAACTCGCGCTTGGCCTCGGGCGCCATCGTCGCGCACAGCTCGCGGACGTACGCGCTCCAGGTGTCGACCAGCGATGCCGGTGGCCGGGTGGCGAGCCAGCTCTTCAGGAGCGCCTCGCCGGGGCCGCCGTCGCGAACACCGGCCTCGCGAGCCCCGCGAAGCAGCGCCTCGCGTTCCGTGTCGTCGACGGACCCGTCGGCCCAGGCCACGGCGATCAGTGGGATCAGCCCGAGGGCTACCACCTCCTCGGCCCCGACGCCCAGGTCGATCAGTTGCTCGGCCAGCGTCTCGTCGGTGATGCCGGCGATCCGCAGACCATCCTTGCGGTCCGTGCGATCCTGCCGCTGCCGCAGCGCTTCGCGCTGTCGCTCGTTCTCCTTGCGGAAGAACTCCTCTTCGAGTGACTTGCGTCGGTCTTCGAGAATCTTGCTCTCCATGGGCCACTCGTATGCCATGCGGGCCGCGGGGCCTCCAACCCCCGTCCTTGACAGACAAACACTCGTTTGGGTAGCGAAGGGGGACGATGGCCGACGCCCCGACGCTGCCCTTCGGGGCCGACCTCTCGAACCAGGACACGTTCGTTGCCGGCGTGCCGCACGAGACGCTCCGGCGTCTGCGTGACGAGGCGCCCTGCTACTGGCACCCCGACATCGCCGGTGGCGGCTTCTGGGTGGTGACGCGGCACGCCGACGTCTGGAAGCTGTCGCTCGATCCGAAGACGTTCTCGTCGGAGCGCGGCACGGCGCTGCTGCCGGAGTTCCCCGAGGAGCAGCTCATCGCGCAGCGGGCCATCATGCTCAACATGGATCCGCCGCGGCACACCAAGTACCGCCGGCTCGTGAACATGGGCTTCTCGCCGAAGATGCTGAATCGCACCGAGATGCAGGTGCGCCAGCTGGCGCGCACGATCGTCGATCACGTAGCACGGCGTGGCGAGTGCGACTTCGTCACCGACGTCGCTGCCGAGCTGCCGCTGCAGGTCATCGTGCAGATGCTCGGCGTCCCGCACGAGGATCGGCACAAGTTCTTCGAGTGGAGCAACTCGATGATCGGTGCCGAGGATCCCGAGTACGGCACCGACCCCATGGTGGGACAGATCGCCATGATGCAGCTCTTCGGCTACGCCAACGAGCTGGCCGAGGAGCGCAAGCGTTGCCCGCGCGAGGATCTCACCAGCCTGCTGCTGGCGGCCGAGGTCGACGGCGAGCGGCTCTCCGAGCACGAGTACGACAGCTTCGTCATGCTGCTGTCGGTCGCGGGTAACGAGACCACGCGCAATCTCATCTCCGGCGGCATGCAGGCCCTGATGGAGCATCCCGAGCAGCGCGAGCGCCTGCTCGCCGACCCGTCGCTCATCCCCACGGCGGTCGAGGAGATGTTGCGCTGGGTGACGCCGGTCATGATGTTCCGTCGCACTGCGCAGCGCGACGTCGAGCTGCACGGCCAGCAGATCCGCGAGGGCGACCGCGTCACGCTGTGGTACACGTCGGCCAACCGCGACGAGTCGGTGTTCCCCGACGCGCACGTGTTCGACGTCGGCCGCACGCCGAACGAGCATCTCGGCTTCGGTATCGGCCCGCACTTCTGCCTGGGCTCGCACCTCGCACGCCTCGAGATCCGCATCATGTTCGAGGAGATACTGCGGCGTCTGCCCGACATGCAGCTCGCGGGCAACATCGACCGTCTGCGGTCGGGGTTCATCTCCGGCATCAAGCACATGCCGGTGACGTTCTCGCCCGAGCCCGCCTGACAGTCCGCGCCGCGCCTTGACACCGCGACGCCCCCTCGCGTAGCCGGCACTCGTCCGACAACCGGCTTTCACAGTGCCGTCTCGGCGACGAGACGGGAGGGGGACCGCATGATGCGTTCTGGGCTCCGGTTGATCATGGGAGTTGTGCTGGCCGCGGCGCTGCTGCTGCCCGCCAGCGTGCACGCGTGGCCATGGGACTACACGAAGACGAAGTACCCGATCGTGCTCGCGCACGGCCTCGGCGGCTTCGACGAGCTCTTCGGCGTCTACGACTACTGGTACGGCATCCCGTTCGCGCTGACGTCGGGCGGCGCGCAGGTGTTCGTCACCGAGGTCAGCCAGCTCAACTCCACCGAGGCGCGCGGCGAACAGCTCCTCGCGCAGGTGCAGCACATCATCGCCATCACCGGGAAGCCGAAGGTGAACCTCATCGGCCACAGCCACGGTGGTCTCGACGTGCGCTACGTGGCGTCGGTGCGGCCCGACCTGGTGGCGTCGGTGACGTCGGTGGGCAGCCCGCACAAGGGCGCCGACCTGGCGACCTTCCTGCGCGCCAACGTGCGGGGCGGCTCGTTCACCGAAGCCGTGCTGGCGCGCTTCGCCGGCTCGCTCGGCACCATCCTGGGGCTGCTCTCCGGCTCGTCGAATCCGCAGAACGCCATCGCGGCGCTCGACTCGCTCTCCGCCGCCGGCCTCGCCACGTTCAACGCCCGCTATCCGCGTGGCGTGCCGACGACGGCGTGCGGCGAGGGCGCGGCGTCGGTGGGGGGCGTGCGCTACTACTCGTGGTCGGGCACCGGCGTCCTCACCAATGCGCTCGACGTCTCGGACGTGGCGCTCGGGCTGACGTCGCTCGTCTACTCGGAAGCGAACGACGGGCTCGTCGGACGCTGCAGCTCGCACCTCGGCGACGTCATCCGCGACAACTACTTTCACAACCATCTCGACGAGGTGAACCAGGTCATCGGGCTGGTCTCGATCTTCGAGGCGAATCCGACCGAGCTGTTCCGGGCGCACGCCAACCGGCTCAAGAACGCGGGGCTGTGAGGCGCGCGGTCCTCATCGGGTTGGTGCTCGCGGTGGGTGGCATGGCGCTGCGCTGGCGCCCCCCACCCGCCGTGGACGCACCGACCGTCGACGTCGCGGTGCCGCCCGCCGTCGCCGCGACGGCCGAGCCGTCGTCGCCCGCCGTATCGCCGCAGACGACCGAGCCCGTAGCGCCGCCACGCCCGCGGTCGCTCCGTGGCACACGCGTCGACGGCGATCTCGAGGTCGATCCGCTCGGCCACTTTCGTCCCTCGGTGAACGCGAGCCGGCTGTTCGACTACCATCTCACCGCCACCGGCGAGGCGTCGCTCGACGACCTCCGCGCGCGCATCGTCGGCGTCATCGATCGTCGCCTGCCAGCGGCCGCGGCGCGCGATGCCGTCGACCTGCTCGACCGCTATCTGCTGTATCGCGAGCGCGCCCGCCAACTGGCCGACGCCGGCCTCGGCGACGACGACTACCACGCCCGCTTCGCCGCCATCTGGGCGTTGCGCCGCGAGGTGCTCGGCACGGCCGACGCCGAGGCGCTGTTCGGCGAGGAAGAGACGTACGACCGCCTCGCGCTCGAGCGCGCGCGCATCATGTCGAACCCGTTCCTCTCCGACGAGGATCGTGCAGAGCAGTTGCCCGCCGTCGATGCGGCGATGCCGGAGCCCATGCGGGCGGCGCGCGACGCGGCCACGATGCCGATGCGACTCGGGGCCGCCGAGCAGGCCGTCCGTCAGGCGGGGGGAAGCGCCGCCGACGTCGAAGCCCTGCGCGCCGAGGTCGTGGGTGCCGAAGCCGCACAGCGTCTGGCAGCCCTCGATGCCGAGCGTGCAGCATGGCAGACACGCGTCGACGAGTTCCGGGCCGCCCGGGCGGCGATCGAGGACGACGGCTCGCAGTCGTCCGACGATCGCGCGCGTGCCATCGCGGCGCTGCTCGCCGAGCGGTTCACGCCGCCCGAGCGCGTGCACATCGAAGCGCTCGACCGTCTGGCGACGCGCTGACGGTGTAAGCGCTGGCTCGTCGTGTAAGCGGTACACCCTCGACAGCGGACGAATCGCCGCGGGGCAACGTGTCCGAGTGGGCACGGGCGTTGCTCTCGAAAACGGCATGGCACGCATTGCGATTCCGTTGGCGAACGACTTCGAGGATTCCGAGTATGCGATACCCTACGGGCGACTCCGCGAAGCCGGGCACGAGGTCACGGTCGTCGGTCACGAGAAGGGTGACGTCGTCGAGGGCAAGCGCGGCGAGGCGACGGTCCCGGTCGACGCCGGTGCCGGCGACCTCGACCCGAAGCGCTTCGATCTGCTCCTGATCCCCGGTGGGTGGTCGCCCGATCACCTCCGCACCGATCGCGACATGATGACGTTCGTCCGCGGCTTCACGGCCACGGGCCGCCCCGTCGCGGCCGTCTGTCATGGGCCGCAGCTCTTGATCGAGGCCGACGCCGTGCGCGGGCGCACCGTCACGTCGGCGCCGTCGGTCCGTCGCGATCTCGAGAACGCCGGAGCGCACTGGGTCGATCGGGAGGTGGTCGAGGACGGCAACCTGATCACGTCGCGCAAGCCGGCCGATCTCGAGGCCTTCTCCGACGCCGTCCTGCGCGCGCTGCGCTGAGTGCCGCATGGCCGCAATCGTCATTCCCGCCGGCGACGTGTCCCTCCACGGTGATCTCAACGTCCCGCCGGGCGCCACCGGCATCGTCGTCATCGTCGACGACGGGCGGCGGGGCGTGCAGCACTCGCCGCATCGGCGCCTCGCGCGGCGACTGCGCTCGCTGGGCTTCGCTACCCTTCTCGTGGACCTTGCCGACGACGGACACGGTGACGTCCCGCACATGGCCGAGTGCCTGCGTCTGGTGACGGAGTGGCTCGCACGGGGACCGGAGTCGTGGCAGCTGCGTCCGGGCTACATGGGCACCAGTCGGGCGGCGGGCGCGGCGCTGGTCGCTGCCGCAGCGCTGGGAGGACGCGTCGGGGCAGTCGTCTCCCAGGATGGCCGCGCCGACCTCGCAGGGGCTGACCTCCAACGCGTCGCCGCCCCCACCCTGCTTCTCGTCGACGAGGAGGACGACGACGCGATGGAGCTCAATCGCGAGGCCTTCGACTGGCTCCGGTGTGACCGCCACCTCCAGGCGACGCGGGGAGACGACGGGCCGGAGGCGGCGGACGAGAACTCGCGCCTCGTCACGGACTGGTTCCGTCGATATTTGTGCTGAGCGTGTTCCCCCTTGGCGACGGCGCGCGCCGTCGCTGTGAACGGCGGGGCACGCTGGCGTCAGGAAAACGGTCCCGATCTCCCTGGCATGGACGCTGCTCTGGCGGCCAAACCGGGCTGCTGAGCCCCATGCATGGGAGGCATCATGATCGGGACGTGGAAATGGACTCTGGTCGCTGCACTCGCGGTGCGCGGCATCGTGCCGGACGCGCACGCGTCGTTCGCCGTGGACGGCTGCCTGTCCGGGCCGGAGATGCGAGTCGCGGGGGGCCTGACGCCGTTCGGCTCGTCGGGCGGCACGCAGACCGTGACGCTCGAGATGTGGCAGTGCAATCGACGCGTCGAAGCCGCGCGATGGAAGGTGTCGACCCCCAGCCAATGGATCCACCTGTCGCCGAAGTCCGGTGTGGGCGTGGCGCGGGTCGAGGTGCGAGTCGACGCGAACAAGGCGGCTGCACGCCTCAGCTCGATCGACTACGTCGGCAAGCTCGGTGGAGGTGACGCGCTGATCACGGCGAGCGGCGGCGTGCGCGTCACGCAGGACGCTGCACCGCCGCCGCCTCCGCCGCCTTCGCCGCCGCCGACCACGCCACCGACGGGGGGGCCGGGGGGGACCTGCCCCATCACGTACGAGATCACGCCCGGGACGACCTTCGGCCCCGACGGCGGCAGCGGTTCGCTCAACGTTCGGGCATGCTTCGGTGGTGCCGTGGCGGCGGTCCATTCGTCCGCTGACTGGATCGTTCCACAGGCGGCGAGCGTGATGCCTGGAGCAGGCACGGGATTCATCGTCCGGCCGAACTATGCCGAACAGCGCAAGGCCACGCTGAAGGTGGGGACCAAGTCCTACACCATCACCCAGGCGGCGCGGCGTCCCTTCGGGACGTTCCTCGAGCACGCGACGACGCCGCTGGGCGCCATCGATCACGAGGCACAGTTCCTGGTGCGCGACTGGGACCGCGACGGCATCGCCGACGTCGTGTACATCTCGAAGCAGGGGACCGGCTCCGGGACCACCGAGGTGCACGTCCTGTCCGGCGCCAGCCGCTGGCGGCAGTTCGTCCTGCACTCGACGACGTACTTCGGCGAGACTGACGGTCGCGTGCAGTGGGACATGCTGGACTGGAACCGGGATGGCGTCCTCGATCTGATCGCCGTCGTTCGGACGCAGACGGGATCGGGGCGCACGGAGGTGCACGTGCTGGACGGCGCCGGCGGGTTCCAGACCTTCCTCCTGCACGCGGTGACGGCGTATGGCCCCACCGACGATCGATGGGACTGGGAGTTCACCGATTGGAACCGTGACGGCGTCATGGACCTGGTCGCCATCATCAAGTCGCAGAACGTCTCGGGCGCCGTCGACGTCCACGTCTTCGACGGCGTCACCGGGTTCCAGACCTGGCTGTTCGCCGGTCCGACACCCTTCGGCTCGAGCGACGATCGCATCGACTTCTCCCTCGTCGATTGGGATGGTGACGGCACGTCCGACCTGGTCAGCGTCATCAAGCGCGAGACCGGCTCGGGGCAGACCGAGGTGCACGTGCTGAGTGGAGCATCGGGCTTCACGCAGTGGCTGCTGCACGCCGCCACCTGGTTCGGTCCCACCGACGCGCGGTTCGCGTTCGGGCTGGCGCGAGTGGACCGGGGCACCTCACTCGATCTGGTGACGATCATCACGGCCGGGACGGGATCGGGCGGCACCGAGGTGCACGTGCTCGACGGGTCGCGGTAAGCGTCATGGCGACACGCCCGCCGGCGATTCGCCCGGCGGGCGCGTTGCATGTCACCGGCCATTGAAAGGCCACAACCTTCCATGCCGGCAGTGCAGAAATCCGCTTGACGCGACTGGTGTCCCTCGCGTAGTCGCCCACGGGGTATGCGCCAGCGGATACTGCCCCTCGTCGCGCTCTCGCTCGCGTCGCTCTTCCCAGCGAGAGACTCGTGGTCGTCGTGCAACACCATCCCGAGCGCCACCATCACCTATCGGTCGGCACTGGGATCGACCGACCGGCCGTACGCGGCGCCCGGCGAGTTCGTCGCCATCCACATACGACCGGACGAGTGCGACGGGGCGTCCCCGGGCTTCACCGGCGGGGTGAACGACTACCGGGTGACGATCCTGTTCACGCCGCTCGTCGGCCCGAAGCGGGCGGTGGTGCTCGCGACCCATTGCGACCTGTCGTCGAAGCTCGAGAAGGACTGCGGGATCCAGCTGGGCACCGGCCCCGAGGCCGTCGAGTGCCTGCCACTCGACGCGGTCGACGACATCCAGATCGTCAGCTCGACGACGGGGAGCGTGCTTCGGTTTCGCATGCCGAACACGGACGCTCTGCTTCCCCCCGTGAACGACGACCGCACGCTCGCCGGTCCCGCCGCCATCGTCGTGACGCGCGCGAGCGGCGCCCTCGCGTGTGGTGCCGGCAGCTCGCGCTGTGGATCGAGCCTCACCCAGGACACGGTGGCGTGCATCGACGAGTTCTTCCAGGCCGATGGCACCTGCAGCGTGCTCCCGACGCCGACCCACCGGACCTTTCCGCACTTCACGGTCCTGCCGCCGCCGAACGTGTTCGCCGAGCTCTGTGACGAGCCGACGGCGCTGTGCTCGGGCACCGCGACGGAGATGCGGTTCACGGTCGACGCCGCCGGCAATCTGCTCGTCCCCGTCAACTGGCGCGGCGTGCTCTTTCGTACCGAGAACGCGCTCTCACCGATTCCGCGGCTCCTCCACGGGAGCGTCGCCATCGATGCGTTCGCGGGACAGGGGAGCCCGGTGCACCTGCCCAACAACGAGTTCATCGGCAGCTTCACGCCCGAGGGCGCGCCATTGCCGCCGTTGCTCGATCCGCAGATCGCGCCGGCGGGAACGATCCCGACCGAGGCCGGGTTCTACGGCTCTGCCGACGCGCCGTACTCGGTGCTGCGTCTGACGCCGCTGAGCCCCAACGCCTCGAGCTGCGACGGCGCCAGTCCCGAACCTGGACTGCCGTGCACGCGGAACGCCGACTGCGCGCCGGGTCAGTGTGCGCCGGCGCGCTGCGAGGGTGGAAACACCCCCGGATCCACGTGCGTGACCGATGGCGACTGCCCGGGGGTGGGCGCCCGATGTGTGAACGACGGCACTCCTCTCTTCGACCTGGCGGATCGAGCCGTCGCGCCGGGAGGACCCGTCGTCATCCCGCGGTCACCAGGCGCCGGCGACGCGGGCGTCTGTCGCAACGCCCCCGCCATTCCCTGCGCGACGGACGCCACCTGCGGCGGCAATGGTCCGTGCGTCGGCTACCGCCTCAGCGCGGATACGCCATTCACGCTGCAGGGGCTCGTCGGCACCGACGATCTGGTGGCCTTCACGGTCGACGAGCGCCTGCTCCAGGAGGACCGGAACGGCGACCTCGACACGCGCGACGTGGTGGTCCAGGTGCGCGATCGCGCGACGGGCGCCACCATGACCGTGCCGGGGGATGCCGGCCATGCGCTGACCCGGGCGCGATTCTATTCGCGCTATCGTTTCCCGCTGTTGTCGGCGGACGAGGACCTGGTGGCGTTCGTGGAGCCCGAGCAGCTGCAGGGATTGCCGAATCAGGGTTCGGGCATGGGGTTCGACGCATCGGGAAACCACCAGATCTTCGAAGGGCTGCTCCGGGTCTACCGTCGCACCGTCGGGCCCGGCGGACCGGCGCTCGCGGATGTCCTGCCCGCGAATGCGCAGTGGCCGGTCGCGGCGGGTGGGGCGATCAACCTGAACGTGCTCGGCGTCTCGTCGCCGTTGGTGTTCTACCTCCATTCCGAGCGCGACGTCCTCGGACGCAAGACGGAGCTGATCACCGTGCCGGCCTCGCCCACCAGTCCGCCAATGGACTCGCAGGCAAAGCAATGCCAGCTCGCGCCCGACGCCCAGGTCGTGTCGTTCGATACGGCGTCGCGACTCGTCGACGCAGACGTGGGCACGCACCGTGACGTCTACCTGCGCGATCGACTGCTGGGCACGACCGAGCGCATCAGCGTGACCTTGGATTCGATGGCCCCAAGCCCTAACGGCGAGAGCCTGGCCGGAGGGGTATCGCTCGACAATCGGTTTGTGGTGTTCGCGTCGGATGCTCCCAATCTCGTCCCGGGCTTCGACAACGGCCAACGCCAGGTCTACGTGCGTGATCGCTGCATCGCGCGAGGTGAGGGCCTTGGCAACTGCACGCCATCGACCGAGATCGTCAGCGTCAGCACCGGCGGTGTGCGGGGCGACAAGCTCAGTGGCCATGACGGGCTCACGGCCGGTGTGATCAGCTGGGACGGTCGGTACGTCCTGTTCGACAGCTCGGCGACGAACCTGGTGCCACTCGACACCAACGGCGCCCAGGACGTTTTCCTGCGCGATCGGTGCGTCGAGAATGGCAACCCGGTGAATTTCTGCACGCCGTCGACCGTGCGGGTAAGCGTCGCGTCCGACGGGAGCCAGGGCATGGCGGGCAAGGGAAGCTTCAGTGCCTTCAGCCTCTCGGGGGAGAACCTGCGCGTGGCCTTCAACACCGAGGCGAGTCTCGTCGAGGGCGACACCAACGAAGTTCCCGATACGTACGTCCGCCAGCTCGTCAAGAACAACCTGACGGTCGGTACGACCACGCGGGTGAGTGTGACCTCGGTCGGCGGACAGATCACGACCGGTGTCCCGCTCTCTGACGACAACGTCGCCATCTCCAGCGATGGTCGATTCGTCGCCTTCGTGAGCATCGACCCCGCCGTCGTCCCTGGTGACACCAATGGACTGCGCGATGCGTTCGTTCACGACACCGCGAGCGGGGTGACCGCTCGGGTGGTGACCGCCAGCGACGAGAATCCGAACGGCGTGGTCAACCGTCCGCTCCTGAACGACAACGGCGACGTGGTGGTCTTCTCGAGCACTGCGACCAACTTCGTCGGCGACGATGGGAACCACGTGCGGGACACGTTCTATGCGAGCCGTGCCACGGGGATGGTCATGCGAACATCGGTCGATGCCAATGAGCACGAGGTCAGCCTGCCGTCCGAGTCCATGCAGGTGTCGCGCGACGGCTCCACGATCCTCCTACGAAGTCCCAACGCGCTCGATCCCGACGCGGAGACCATGAACGGGGTCCCCAATTGCTACATCCGTGCCTTCGACCTGACGGGCGCACCGCCCGACGCTTCGGGTGACGGCGACTACGGCGACGGCGTCGTCTTCGTCTTCGATGCGTCGACTGGAACCCAAACCGCGATCTGCGAGGGAAGCGCGGTGTCGACGAATGGGCCGCGCGCGGCGTTCCTGCATCCCACCGACGATTCGATTCCGTGCTGGCCGCTCGTCGCCGAGGATGCCGCGAACGACCCGGGCAAGAACGTTGTGCATCTCTACACCCACGGTAGCGGCAGCCAGAGCTATCGGTGTGCGGCGTCGCGGGTGGCGATGTCCGACACCATCGTGGCCGCCGGCACGTTCTACCAGGGCAACGTTCCGATGCTCGCCTATCGGCGCCTCGCCGACGGACAGCCGGCCACCTGCGCCGCGTGGACGCACCTTCCGATCCCGGTGTTGCTGATGAACGTCCTCGGCGACCGTATCGCCGTGCAGAGCCCGGAGGCCACCGGTGACGTCTCCGGCGACGGCGACAGCCTGGACAACGTGCTCCGCATCTACGACGCCGCCGTGGGCGCCGAGCTCCCCGTCACGGACGCCCTCGCGCATGCGGTGCCGGCGAGCGACGTCGTGATGAGCCCCGAGGTCGTCGCCTTTCGCACGCTCGAACGATCGCTCTGCGATCACGCCCTCGGCGTGACCGCCGACACCTGCGACGATCCCACACCGTGTGCGCTCACCACCTGCGATCTGAACCACGACGGCGATTGCTGTGACAGTGTCCTGCAGGCCTACGACTACGCCACGGCAACGGTGGTCAGCTCGGGCCAGGCCGTCACCCCGTGCCCCTTCGACGCCTGCGATCCGCGGTTCCCCTATCGCGTGTCGGGCAGCACGATCCGCTTTCTCACCTACGAGCCCGACCAGGGCGATGCCGATCTGGACGGCAACGGGCTCCACACCGACTACGTCATCCAGACGTTCAATCCGCGCGTGAAGCCGGCCGAACGGGTTCGCCCGCTCACGGAGTTCGCACGGACGGAAGCGCTCACGGCGTTCCCGCTCGTGTCCACCGCCAGCGGCGATCCGCTCGACGCGGCGTCGTCGCTGCAGCTCGCCGACACCGGCGCCACCGTGCTCGTCGGTCACGGCGTCTGTGTCGAGCCGCGCGGCGGCTCCTGCACGGACGACGCCGACTGCGCCCTCGTCTTGGACGGTGCGACCGGTGACAGCTGCACGAGCGGCGGTACCTGCGAGCGCGAGCACGGCACCTGCCGTGACGCGGCGGACTGCGAGCTCCCGACCGTGTGCGACCTGACACGCCGCACGGTTCCGGCATCGGCCGACGACGACGGTGACGGTGTCAGCGACGCGCTCGACAAGTGTCCCCACCAGCCCAATACCGAGCAGGCCGATGCCGACGACGACGGGGTCGGCGACGCCTGCGACGTACAGGAGTGCGGCAACGGCGCGATCGACGGGAGCGAGTCGTGTGACGACGGCAACCTCGCGTCGGGCGATGGCTGCGAGCCGGGCTGCACGCACACGGTGGCCTGCGTCGGTGGCACGACGATGACGGCGGTGAAGGCCACCCTCACACGGCTCGGCTCCAGCTCGGGCGGCATGGTCTTCTCGGGCAAGCTGCTCTTCGGCCCTGGGACACCGGCGCCTGGATCGCTGGCGCTGCACACGCGCGGGTTCCAGTTGCGCGTCGAGGACCTCGGTGGTGGCTCGCGAACGGTCGTCGATTTGAGCCATTGGACCACGCCGGTGCCGGGGAACCCCTCACCGTGCGACACTCGCGACCTATGGAAGGTCAACGCGAGCGGCACGACCTTCTCCTATTCGAACAAGTCGGGTCGGCTGCCGCCGTCGTGCGCGCCGGGCTCTGCGCGCGGGCTGCAGAAGCTCAAGGTCGTCGACCGTCGTAGTGCGGGCGGGACCGTCGAGCTCAAGGTGACGATGAAGAACGCCGCCCTCGGAACCCCTGCCGGACCGCTCCGCTTCACGGTCGGTCTCGGTGCCGATGCCGCGTCGAGCACGCAGGGCGCCTGTGGAACGCACGCCTTTGCGCTCGGCCGGTGCACGTTGCTCGCACGCGACACGCGCATGGTCTGCAAGTAGCCCGCTGGGCCGGGGTTCGCGGGCGATCACCGCGAACCCCGGCCCGGCTGGTCAGTCGCGACCGACGCAGTACGAACTGGCGGCGTTGCCGTCGTTGTCCATCACGACGACGTGGTACGTGCCCGCGTTGAGCGTGAGCGACTTGAGCGCGGCCGCGCCGCACGTCGGGCTGTTGTAGACGAGGTCGGCGCCGTTGCCGTAGACGGCCAGGCACGGCGTGAACCCTTCGCCACCACCCGTCTTGCGGATCGAGAACTGCTTCGTGGCGCGCGCGGTGAGGGTGAAGTCGTAGATGTCGACGTCGGCCGGGTCGGAGAGCGTCCGGCACGTCTCTCCCGTCGGGAGCAGTCGTGCGGCGTCGTCGGTGAGCGCCAGCGCGCGGACGCGATAGACGCCGCCGGCGTTGGCGTTCTGCTCGCTCACGAGCAGATAGTACGTGCCGGCCGCGAGCTCGATGTCCCGTCCGACGAGGTCCTGGCCGCAGCCTTCGCCGGAATAGACCTGATCGCCGTTGGCGCGCAGGAGGTTGTAGCAGACCTGGAAGGCGTCGCCGGACTGCGTGCGGTCCGAGACCCGGATGAACACGCGCCGCGCGCTCTGCAGCTCGAAGCGGTAGAGATGGAGCTCGGCGCCGCTGTCCATGCCCACGTCGACGTAGCCGTCCGGTCCATCGGGGAGGAGGGTGGCGGCGTCGGGATGCACCGGCACGTACTCGAGGCGATAGGGGCCACTCCCGATGCCGTCGTAGTCGGAGACGCGCGCGTAGTACGTGCCGGCGGCGAGGTCGTGCACGATCGTCGTGACGTCGTCGGTGCACCGCCGATGCGGATAGATGGAGTCGCCGGACGCGTTGTAGAGCGTCAGGCAGGGCTGCAGGGC
>DASYLJ010000040.1:0-33361 GCA_036009625.1 Binatia bacterium | reverse complement strand
TCGTCTCGCGTCATGTGCGCCTCCTCGCCATTCGATGCCGCTCTCCGCGGCCTCGTGGTCGCGGCCTCGTTGAAGCGCCGATCGATACGACATGCTGGGCGTCCCGCGCCCGAACTCTCCGCGGCCTCGTGGTCGCGGCCTCGTTGAAGCCCTTGGCATCGTTGAACGTCGTGACGTCCACGAATTCCTCTCCGCGGCCTCGTGGTCGCGGCCTCGTTGAAGCACCGGCGTCCGGACGCTCTTCAAGCAGAATCGCACGGCCTCTCCGCGGCCTCGTGGTCGCGGCCTCGTTGAAGCGCCGTCGGGAAGAGAGCAGAAGGCATGGCTAGGCGATCTCTCCGCGGCCTCGTGGTCGCGGCCTCGTTGAAGCGACTTCTCGACGATCGTGACTGGCTTCAAGCCCGGCACTCTCCGCGGCCTCGTGGTCGCGGCCTCGTTGAAGCAAGGCGGGCGCGAAGTGCCTGGCTGCGAAGGTGCTCCGCCTCTCCGCGGCCTCGTGGTCGCGGCCTCGTTGAAGCGCCGTCAGGCCGCGCTGCACCAGGTCGTGCATCTGCCCTCTCCGCGGCCTCGTGGTCGCGGCCTCGTTGAAGCGGGATCACGGACACGGCTCCATGCCGGGCTCGCCCATCTCTCCGCGGCCTCGTGGTCGCGGCCTCGTTGAAGCGCCAGCAGCTCGGCGACGCGCATCGCTTCGTCGAACGACTCTCCGCGGCCTCGTGGTCGCGGCCTCGTTGAAGCACCTCGAATTGCGACGGCACGAACGGCGCCGCGTGCACCTCTCCGCGGCCTCGTGGTCGCGGCCTCGTTGAAGCGCCGACCGACGCAGCGAGTTTCGCGGCGCAGCGAAGTCTCTCCGCGGCCTCGTGGTCGCGGCCTCGTTGAAGCACCCACCGCTTCGGTGCGAGCCAGCCATACGCGTTGAGCTCTCCGCGGCCTCGTGGTCGCGGCCTCGTTGAAGCAGGTACTGCAGGTCCGTGACCGGCTCGCGCCGTTCCCACTCTCCGCGGCCTCGTGGTCGCGGCCTCGTTGAAGCGTCATCAAGGAGTCGGTGTTGCCGTCCCGTACACCTGCTCTCCGCGGGCTCGTGGTCGCACCCCCGTTGAAGCATCTTGACGACCTGGCGGGACTAGTCGCCGACTTCCTGCTCTCCGCGGCCTCGTGGTCGCGGCCCCGTTGAAGCAACGACATGCAGCGAATCATCCGCGGCGACATGCGCGCTCTCCGTGGCCTCGTGGGCGCGGCCCGATCGGATCGCCTCCCCCGCTACGGCGCGATCGCGCCAGACGTCCGCAGCGTCGCGATCTCGTCTGCCGAGAAGCCCCACTCCGCGAGGGCCTCGTCGTTGTGCTCCCCGGGCGCGGCGGGCGGACGTTGGATCGCGCCGGGCGTGCGGCTGAAGCGCGGTGCCGGCGCCGGCTGCACGATGCCGTCGACGGTGACGAAGGTCTCGCGCGCGACGTTGTGGGGATGATGCGGGGCTTCCTCGAGCGACAGCACCGGCGCGAAGCAGGCGTCGGTGCCTTCGAGCAGCGCGCACCACTCGTCGCGGGTCTTCGTCTTGAACAGCGCGGCGAACTTCGGCTTCAGCTCCGGCCACGCCGAGCGGTCGTTCTGGTACGGTAGCTCCGTGGTGTCGATGCCGATACGGCGGCACAGCTCGGCGTAGAACTTGGGCTCGATCGCGAGCACCGTGACGTACTTGCCGTCGCTGGTCTCGTACACCTCGCCGAAGTGCGCGCCGGTGTCGATGAGGTTCACGCCGCGCTCGTCCTTCCACAGGCCGGCGCCGTGCAGACCATAGAAGAGCGTCATCAGCGACGCCGCGCCGTCGGTGATCGCCGCGTCCACCACCTGGCCCTTGCCCGAGCGTGACGCCTCGAGCAGCGCGGCGACGATGCCGAGCGCCAGGTAGAGCGAGCCGCCGCCGAAGTCGCCGACCAGGTTGAGCGGCGGCACCGGCTTGTCGCCGGCGCGACCGATCGCGTGCAGCGCGCCGCTCAGTGCGATGTAGTTCCAGTCGTGACCGGCAGCGTGCGAGAGCGGCCCGGTCTGCCCCCAACCGGTCATGCGGCCGTAGACGAGGCGCGCGTTCCGCGCCAGGCACGCGTCGGGACCGAGGCCGAGGCGCTCGGTCACGCCGGGGCGGAAGCCCTCGATCAGGGCGTCCGCCTTCTCGGCGAGCCGCAGGATGGTCTCGACGCCGGCCGGCGTCTTCAGATCGACGGCGATCGAGCGGCGGCTGCGGTTGTAGAGGTCGAAGGCGACGGGCTTCGCGATGCCGAGCCCTGCGTCGGCGGTGCGCTCCACCCGCAGCACCTCGGCGCCCATGTCCGCGAGGAGCATGGCGCAGAAGGGGCCGGGGCCGATGCCCGCGAGCTCGATGATCCGGATGCCGGAGAGGGGTCCCATGCCGGCGCTGCGTAGCAGAGGACCCCGCCCGTCGCTACTTGCAGGCCACGCCCTTCTTGCCGACGGTGCACGCGTCGGTCCCGAAGACGTGCGTGGCGCAGTGGCCGGCACCGACCGCCGACGGATCGGCGCTGGTGACGATGGTCATGCGGATCGGGCCCTGCGGCAGGGGAATCGTGCCGTCCTTGGCCTTCGCGACGAACGCGATGCCTTTGCCCTTGTCGCGCTTGTCGGTGAGCTTGAGCGAGCGCAGGCCGCGCGCGCTGCCGGGTGGGCATGCCGGCGGGGCGAGCGCGCCGCTGGCGTTCTGATAGGCCGTCCCCTTCCAGCCGTCCTTGGGGCCGCAGCCGTTGCCGCGCGCGCCGGGCGGAATCGGCGTGCTCGCCAGGTCGAAGAGCGTGGTGCCGGCGCCGAGGTCCTCGACCAGGATCTGCGCGCCGTGCGCCGACGGATCGAACGGGTTCGGCACGCCGGGCGGGAAGACGAGGACGCCGCTCAGCTTGAGACCTTCATCGCCTGCGGGCGCGGCGACCTTCGTGATGCGCAGCGTGGCCTTCGACATCGGCACGCCGTCGGTGCAGCCGGCGGGTCCAACCGGCGGGAGGGTCGTCGTCGTGGTGCCGGCCGCGAGCGTGGTGCTGGTCGATGCGGGCGGCACGGTCGTCGAGGTCGTGCTCGTGGTCGCCGAGGTCGTGCTCGTCGACGTGCTGGTGCTCGTGGTCGTCGTGCTGCTGCTGGTCGTCGTGCTGCTGCTGGTCGTCGTGGGCGGACCGGTCGTCGAGGTGGTGCTGGTGGTGGTCGTCGTCGTCGCGATCGACGTCGTCGTGGTCGCGCCGCCGGCGACGAGATTGCAGCCGGTGCCGGCGATCGACAGCGTGAAGGGTCCGGAGCTCGACCCGTAGCCGTCGACGACGATGAAGTAGTCGACGCCGGCCTGCGCGTTCAGGGTCACCATTTCCGCCGTGCCGTTGGAGCCGGTGTCGTCGACGCAGGCACAGTCGCCGAGGCTGTTGGAGCAGGCGGCTTGGTAGACGATCAACCCGAGGTCGGCAGTCCCGGTCGGATCCATCGTGATCGTGAGATCGCACGGCGCATCGGTGCGGATCTTGTAGGCGCGATCCGCACCGGTGCCGGTGCCGGTGTAGACCCCCCCGCGGGGCAGCGAGCCGGCGGGTCCCGCGCCGGTGCAGGGCGTCGGCGCGGTACAGGTCGGCGCGGTGGTGTCCGTGTCGAGATTGAAGTCGTCGGCGCTCGTGTCCGTGGTGTCGGATACCGGGCCGAACGGTAGCGCCGACACCTCCGCTGTGGCCCCGGCGCAGGTATCGGCGGGCACATGGACGATCGGCGGATGTGCCGCCAGCTCCTCGGCGAGCGCCGCCGTGTAGGCCGCCAGCTCCTCGGGCTTCATCGTGTCGGCGATAGCCTGCTTCACGTAGACGGCCGGTTCGGCGCGCACGATCGACGGGGCAAGCAACAGGAGGGCGGCAACTATTGCCCGGTGGGCAGCAATGACACGATGCATGCTCGCACCTCGGTCATCGCGCAGCTGAACTTGAATGTCAGCGCGGCAGGCGGGCGCGACGGGCCGCGGCGACGTGGGTGGCGCGCGTCGGATCGATCTGGGCGGCGAGCGCATAGCTCGCGTCGGCCGCGCCGACGTCGCCGGTGGCCGCGAGCAGATCGCCACGCGCGATGGCGACGCCGCCGTGCTGTGGATCGAGCTGGGCCGCCTGGTCGAGGTGTGTGCGCGCAGCGTCCCATCGACCGTCGAGGATCTCGATCTGCGCCAGCACCAGCGCGGAATCGGCCGACGGGCGGATGCCCTGCACGCCCCGGTACGCCGACTCCGCCTCCCGCATACGGCCCATGCGCAGGTACACCTCGCCCAGGACCGAGAGGACGTTGCGATCGCGCGGGTGCGCCACCGCGGCGTCGGCAATGATGCGCAGCGCCTCGACCGTTCGCCCCGCCTCGAGCGCGGTGTTCGTCCGCACCAGGCGATCGACGATCCAGACGAGATCCTTCGGATCGGGCAGGTCCACCGTCGTCCCGGGGGCGCCGCCGTCGAGGTAGCCGAGCGACGCCAAGCGCGCGGTGACGTCGGCGTCGACGCGCGGCACTCCGGCGGCGATCGTCGCCGCGTCGGGCTGGCGCGCAAGCCGAGTCGCCATCGCCGTGTCGAGCTCAGCGCGCGCGACGTCATCGGGACGATTCGTCAGCTCGTGCGGATCGGCGCGCAGGTCGTAGTACTCGGGACGGGGCGCTGCGATGAGCTTGTCGTGCCGTCGACGGAGCGCGTACAGCGGCGCCCAGCCGTAGTCGAGGTAGGGCACGAGGCTCTCGATCCACACCGCGCGTGCGGGATCGCGGGGGGTCGAGAGCACGTCGCGTCCGTCGACGGCAGGCGCCCCGGTGATACCGAGCAACCCGAGGACCGTCGGCACGACGTCGACGACCGATACCACCGCGTCGTCCACGACCTGCGGCGTCACCTCGCCGGGAGCCTCGATCAGGAACGGGACGCGTGCGACGGCGTCGTAGACGAAGATTGCGTGCGTGATCTCGCCATGCTCGCCGAGGCTCTCGCCGTGGTCGCCGACCACGACCACGATCGTGCGCCGCCGGCGCCCAGCGGCGTCGAGCGCAGCGAGGAGGCGGCCGACCTGCGTGTCGACGTGCGCGATCTCACCGTCGTAGCCGTCGCGTCCGGCATCGGGCGACGGCTGATAGGGCGCGTGTGCGTCGTAGTAGTGCACCCACCAGAACAGCGGGCGATCCGGCGAGCGCGTGCGGTACCAGGCGAGGGCCGCGTCGGTGACGGCATCAGCGCCACGTTCGGCTTCGCTCGACGGAAAAGGTCCCGGTGCCACCGTGAGATGATCGTCGTACCGCGCGAAGCCCTGCGCGAGGCCGAAGCGCGCGTCGAGCACGAACGACGACACGAACGCGCCGGTGTCGTAGCCGCGCGCGGCGAGCACCTCCGCGAGCGTGGTGCGATCGTCGGCCAGCCGCGCCTCACCGTTGTTGTGGACGCCGTGCGACCGTGGCTCGAGGCCGGTCATGATCGACGAGTGCGCCGGCAACGTCACTGGCGCCACCGTCACCGCGTCCGCGAAGCGCACGCCGCGCGCGGCGATCCCGTCGAGGACCGGTGTGCGGGCGTCGGCGTCGCCGTAGCAGCCGAGGTGATCGGCGCGTGTGGTGTCGAGCGTCACCAGCAGGACGTCGTAGTCCGCTCCCGGCGTCGCACACCCGCCGGCGACGACGAGCGCCGCCAGCACCACACCCCACCGCCACATCCCCGCGGCCACGATCGCATGGCCTGCGGGGAGTGACGAGCCGTCGCCGTGTCAGTTCGCTGACGCCGGCGGGCTCACTTCTGGAGGAGGGTCTGCGCGCTCTTGGCGAAGGATTTCGAGGCCTCGTCGTCGGTGCCGAGATCGGGCATGCGGAACGGCACGTCGAGGCCGCGCTGGCAGGCCGGCCGGGCATGGAGCTGCCCCATCCAGCGCTGCAGCTGCTCGAGCCCGTCAACGGAGACGCCCGACCACTTGTGCGTGCGCACCCACGACCAGTTGGCGATGTCGGCGATGGAGAAGTCGGGGCCGAGCCACTCGCGATCCTTCAGGTGACCGTCGAGGACCTCGAACAGGCGGCGGCATTCGTTCTGGTAGCGGTCGATGGCCGGCTGCAGTTTCTCCGGGAAGTAGCGGAAGAAGACGTTCGCCTGGCCCATCATCGGGCCGATGCCGCCCATCTGGAACATGAGCCACGACATGACCTCGGCGCGACCGCGGCGATCGGTGGGGAGCAGCCGTCCGGTCTTCTCGGCGAGGTGGATCATGATCGCACCCGACTCGAAGACCGCGAGGTTGTCCTCGTCGCGGTCGACGATGGCGGGGATGCGTCCGTTCGGGTTGATGGCGAGGAACTCGGGCTGCTTCTGCTCGCCGGCGAGGAGGTTGATGAGGTGCACCTCGTAGGGCAGCTCGAGCTCCTCGAGGGTGATGGATGCTTTGTGGCCGTTGGGGGTCGGGGCCGTATACAGGTCGATCATTGGTCCCGAGTCGCCCGCGACGGACGCCAAGTCAACCTTTCTCGTTGACGCCTCGGCGAGCGCACCCGTAGACTCGATGGTCATGTGGTCGTTCCCGCGGCTTCTGGCGGGTCTGGTGCTCGTCGCCTGCGCCGCGCGCGTCGCCGGCGCGCTCACGCTCGACGCCGCGACGATCACGATGCGCACGACCCGCGCCGACACGTTCCAGCTGAAGGGCCGCGTGTCACCGCTCTCGCTCGACGGCGCCGAGGCGATCGTCGTCACGCTCGACCGGATCGCCGTACGCATCCCGCTCGCCGACGTGAAGCGCAAGAAGCAGATCGTCACCTATCGCGATCGCAGCCCGCACGCTCGAGTCAGCCGACTGCGACTGGACCTCAAGAAGGGCCGTTTCCTCGTCGCCGGTGACGGCTGGACGCTCGCCGACCTGCCGAACCCCCTCGCCGTCGGCATCGGGACCGACGTGACGGCGGAATGCCGCATGACGCGACTTCGTACCATCGCGCGCCGGCGCGCCACGCGCCGGGTGCTCGGGCCGAACCGCGGCGACGACGGTGCGTGCGGCGTCGTCGCCATCCCGAGCGCGCGTCCCGTCGTCGTCACCGTGGGCACGCCGACGCCGGTGCGCTTCGAGGTCGACGTTGCGGGAAGCATCGATGCGCTGCAGGTCGTCGGTGCGGACGGCACCCCACTCTGCACGCTGGCGCAGGACGCCGGCAGCCGGTTCGCGTGCACGGCGACGATCACCGCGAGTGAGCCGACGACGCTGGCGCTGGTCGTGCGCGGTACCGCCGGTGGCGCCGCGGTGTCGTCGCCCGGCTTCGGGCTGCCGATCGTGCCGCCGCGCACCGATGCCGATCGCGCGCTCGTGGTGTCTGCGGGAGGCGCCGCGCAGGCGGCATGGAGCGAGATCAGCGCACGCCTCGGTGACACCCTCGACGCGCGCATGGAGCTGCTGCGCGTCCTGTCCGGCATCCCGGGCATCGGGCGCGCCGGGCTGAGCCCGAACGGCGTCGACGTGGTGTTTCGCTACGACACCGGCTGGATGGGCGCGCTCATCCTGAATCGCGAGCCGGTGGCGGCTGCACCGGCGGCGACGGCGGTCTCGCGTCCGGTGCGGCACGCGGCAGCGACGTCGTCGCTGCGTCCGGCGCCGCGCGGCATCTTCCGCACCTGCCCAACCGAGGCCCCCGACGCGATCTGCTGCCAGCTGCCCGACCGCCGGAAGCCGCTGCTCGGTCGTCGCGTCCTCATATGGGACCCGGGCTTCTTCCGGCCGATCTACGACGATGCGCTGCTGGTCGAGCAGAAGTTCGCGGCACTGCCCTGCCTCGAGCACCAGATCACGAAGATCGACGGGGCGAATGCAACGGTGGCGTCGGTGCGTCAGTTCAGCAACGCCGAGACGCTCGTCATCTCCACGCACGGCGCGGTGGACGAGTACGGGCGCGTGATGTTCGGTACGGGCGAGCTGATCACGGAGGCCGGTCTCGCGCTCCACGAGGACGACCTGACGGCGGGGTTCGTCGAGACCGGCGGCATGCACGACATGAACGGCGTGCGGCGCGACGTCTTCACCGTGACGGAGGCCTTCCTCCGCTACAATCTCCCGAGTCGCTTCCCGGAGCGCGCGATCGTCTATGCCAGCTACTGCTTCAGCGGGTACGGCACCGGAGTGCAGGCGTTCGTCGACGCCGGCGCGGGCACGGCGTTCGGCTACGACTGGAAGGTGAGCGAGGACTACGCGAAGAACGTTGCCGGTCAGCTCTTCGACGGTCTGATCTCGCAGTTCCAGACCACCGGCGACGCCTACGACGCGGTGACGCCGAAGATCGACCCGACGCCGCGGACGGGTGACATCCCCGGCCAGAAACCGAACACGTGGCTCTCGTTCCGACTACCGGCGGTGTTCACCTACGAGGGTGACGAGCGCATCGCCTACGTCGGCCAGCCCGATGTCGAGCCCGACGCGTCCACGGTGCCGGCGGGCGAATCCGCCACGCTCACTGCGACGGCCGAGGGCAAGGGCACCTGCGAGCTCAACTATCACTGGCACACCGCGGGTGTGGCCGGCGACCTCAGCGGCGACGGCGGCACGAACGACTTCGAGTCGACCGAGCCGACCGCGACCTACACCGCCAATGAGGAGCCCGAGGAGGGGCTCGAGGACGAGGTCGGCGTCGAGCTGCTGTCGCCCGACCGCACCGGGGCCATCGGCACGGGCTGCGCGGCGGCGAACGTCGTCACCACGACCACGACGTCCACGACGTCCACCTCGACGACGGTGCCGTCGTGTGGCGCGGGCGTCGTGATGTCGGCGGACGTCACCGAGGAGATTCACGCCGCAGCGCAGGCGAACGATCTGATGGGTCCGGGCGACCAGACCGATCCATACAACCTAGCGCAGAACACCATCACCGTCGGGCCGGGCACGACCGACACCAAGCCGTGGGACCTCTCGGCCAGCGCCGGCGGCGCCGAGGCGACGAGCAGCGGCAGCATCACCTACACGATCGCCCCGTGCTCGATCACCGCGCACGGCACGTTCGCCGAGGCGAGCGTCGGCGGCTCCGCCGTCGGCAATGCCGTCACCGGGCTCGACACCACGTTGCAGATCGCGTTCAAGGTGTCGCGCTACACGCCGTACACGCTGACGGGCTCGGTGCGGGCGTCGGGCACGCCGAACGACGCCGGACCCACCGTGGTCTACCTGCGCTGCTCCGGCCACTTCGGCATCGTGGACGCGAGCCTCGCGGCCCCGACGGGCGTTGCCGTGCCGTTCGGCGAGGAGGGCGCGCTCTATCCCGAGGACAATCCCATCATCCTGTGTGCCGCGAAGCGTGGGGGGTCGAGCACCGACGCTTCCCCCGACGACATGGGCACGCTCGAGTGGAGCTTCACGATCGACTTCGAGTGAGTTTGCGCAGTCCCGGGGTCGCATGACAGAGCCCGCGGATGCGGGAGCTACTGGGCAGAGTCGCCGTCGTCACGGGCGCTGCGAGCGGCATCGGCCGCGCGCTGGCACATGAGCTGGCGGCCTTCGGCTGCGAGCTGGCCATCTCGGACATCGACGAGGCCGGGCTCGAGGAGACGCGCGCGGCGGTCGCGGCGCGCGGCGTCCGCGTGACGTCGGCGCGGCTCGACGTCGCCGACCGCGCCGCCTTCCACGCCTACGCCGATGCCGTGGTCGCGGAGCACGGTCGAGCCGACGTCGTCGTCAACAACGCCGGCGTCGCGCTCTCGAGCCTGATCGAGCACATGGAGTACGACGACTTCGACTGGTTGATGGGGATCAACTTCTGGGGCGTCGTCCACGGTACCAAGGCGTTCCTGCCGCACATGCGGCGGGCCGGGCGTGGGCACATCGTCAACGTGTCGAGCGTCTTCGGGATCATCGGCATCCCCACGCAGGCGGCCTACAACGCCGCCAAGTTCGCCGTGCGCGGCTTCACGGAGTCGTTGCGCGAGGAGCTCGAGCTCGAGCCGTGCGGCGTGAGCTGCACGTGCGTCCACCCGGGCGGCATTCGCACCAACATCGCGCGCAGGGGGCGCATGGGGAAGATGGGCGTGCTCACGCGCTCGCGCGAGGCCCTGGACACCGAGTTCGACCAGCTCGCGCGCACCACGCCGGAGACGGCGGCGCGCGCCATCGTCGCCGGTATCCGCGGCGACAAGCGGCGCGTGCTGATCGGCCTCGACGCCCACGTCATCGACGTCATGCAGCGGCTGCTGCCGACCAGCTATCAGCGCATCATCGTGGCTGGCGCACGCCGTCAGCGACGCGGCTGATTGTAGAATCGTCAGCCGATCGTCAGCCGCTTTTGCGGTTGCGGGCGCGCGTGCGGGCGGCCTTCCGAGCCGATGCCGATCGCGCGGCCTTCGAGCGGGCGGCCGATGCCTTGCCGCCGGCCTTGCCGCCCTTGCGGGCCGGGGCCTTGTTCACGGCCTTGCCGCGGCCCGAGCCGCTCTTCTTTCCGCCGCCCGTCGTCTTGTTCACGGTGGCCCAGGCACGACGCTCGGCCTCGCCCTCCGAGACCCCGCGCTTCTCGTAGCCCTTCTCGATCTTCGCGGCCTGGCGCTTCTGCTTGCTGGTGTAGCTCGACTTGTCGCCTCGCGGCATGGCGCACCTCCTGCGGGTTTTTGCAGGACGCGTGCCAGCGCGCTCACTGGCGCTGCAGACCCCAGGGCGGTGAGGCGTTCACCAGCACGTTCGGGCGGCAGGTCATCGTCAGGCTCGCGAACGCCGCGCCCGGCTTCGACGCCGTCCAGTGATACGTGCCCGGCGTGGCGTTGAAGTAGAGCACGCCGCCGTCGTCGCTGGTCTCGGTGACGGTGCGATCGGGGAGGACGGACGAGTTGAAGTAGATCGGTCCCTCGTCGGCGCCCGGCCCGAGGAGCACGGTGGTGGCGCCGTCCTCGCCGTGCGCGCCCGGATCGTAGAGCGAGCGGCCGACGCGGGTGACGGTGGTGACGATCTGGCACTTCGCGGGGTCGGGCGTCACGCCGAGGAGCAGGGCGAGCGCATTGTAGATCGCGTGCACGACGGCCTGGAAGGTGACGCGCTCGGCACCCTGCGGCCCGAGCCGGTGCGTGCCGGTCTGGATGGCGTGGTAGTCGGGGTGGTCGAGGACGAGCGTCACCTCGTCGCCCTCGGCGAGGTCATCGAAGCGGAAGGCGCCGTCGACCGACGTCACCATGCGGCGCTCGGGATGCTCGAGGATCCAGATCTCGGCGCCGGCGATGCGCTGGTCGCCGCCGTTGAACGGGATCGCATTGCCGCTGACGGACACCGGGATGCGGCACGAGTCGTTGGCGGTGCCGTCGTCGAGCCGGTCGCAATCGGCGCCGAGCGCACCGGCGGAGTCGACGAGGCGACAGGCGCGGCAGGCGATGCGGCCGTCGAGGCAGGTCGCGAGCGCCGCACCGGTGAGGCCGCTGCAGCGGCCCGGGAAGAGCGACGTCGCGTCGACGCGTGCGCAGCGGCCGGTCGCGAGCTGGCGGAGCCGCGATGCGGCGCGCGCCACGGCCGGCGCGTCCTGCCCGACGCAGGCGGCGAGGCTGGCAGCGTCGGCGGTGGGCAGGGCCTTCGCGCTGCATCGCAGGTAGTCGGCGACGCATGCGCGCATGACGCGCTCGGCCCGTCGCAGAACACGCGTCTGGCAGCGGGCCTCGCGCCTGCCGCTGGCCACCGCCGCTGCGAGATCGGGACCGAAGACGTCGGCGACGAGTCCGCGCTCGTGCAGCGTGCCGGCGGCATTCGCAGTCTCGGCCAGACGCTGCGGCGCACCGAAGGGCGGAAATGCCTCGCACAGCGCGCGCACGTCGGCCAGGGTGCGGGCGCTGGCCGTCGCGACGGCGCCGGTGGCGTCGGCAACGAGACACGTCTGCGCATCGGGCCCGCCGGTGCGCAGGCAGGCGCGGTTGGTCTCGGCCTGCGCCGTGGCGACGGCGGCCGTGTTCTCGGCCAGGCGACGGACGCACTGCTGCGCCGCCGGGTCGAGTGCCGCGTGCAGGAGCGACGGAAGGGCGACGGCGAGGGTGAGGGCGGCGCGGACGAGGGACATGCGAGGCCTCCAGCGTGGGATCGGAATCGTTGCGCGCCAGTCATGACGCCCACCCGGCCGGTGGCGCAAGCACAAAACGATCAGGCGCGATTCAGGTCCCCATCGCCGGATCGGTCACGCCGCGCCGGCCGTTCTCGGCGCGTCCGGCGAACCGGCGCGCGAACGTGGGGGCGGCATCGCAGGTCACCGTGACGTCGTACCAGCGATGGCCGCGCGCCAGCGACCAGAACCGGACGCGCTCGGCGCCGGCGGCGACGCGCACGCGCTTCGGCGACCGCTGATAGGCATTCGGGGTGAGGGTGAAGGTGCACTCCGTGGCGCCGTCGTTCACGAGGCGGATGGAGACCTTTCGGGCCGCCGTCACCTGCACCTCCAGACCGTCGCTCGACGGTGCGGTGCCTTCGAAGTGCCGCAGGAAGCCGTTCGGACCCATCACCCAGAGATCGTAGCGGCCGTCGACGCCGGGCTGCCAGGTGTCGTCGAGCGTGGTCCCCGATCCGACCGTGTAGCGGCGGGGCACCGCGGCGAGGTCGAGTCGATCGTAGACGTGGAAGACCGCGGCGGCTGCCCCTGTCGAGCGGAAGGTGAGCTGGACGTCGCTCGAGACGGTGGCGTCGACGTGCAGCTCGTACGGGAGCGGGCGGGAGTGGCTCACGCCCGCTGGCTGGATGGGCAACGTTCCGGCGCCGCCGAGCGGAATCGGAACCTGCGGCAGCAGCTGCTGCGCGTTGCGGATCGCGTTCGCTTCGGCGCGCGTCAGCGACGGCAGGGTCGGGAACGGCTTGCGGTTCGGGTGATTGAAGTCGAACGCCGACGTGAGGTCGCCGAGCACCGTGCGCCGCCACGCGCTGATGTTCGGCTCCGCCACGCCGAAGCGCTCCTCGAGGAAGCGGATGATCGAGGTGTGGTCGAACGCCTGCGAGTCGACCCATCCGCCGCGGCTCCACGGCGACACGATGCACATCGGCACGCGCGGACCCGGGCCGTAGACGAGCCCGTCGGTGTGGCGCTCGCTCGCGTCGTCGACGGTGCTGGCCCCCGCGAGCGACAGGTCGGGATTGCGCGACGGCGCGCTCGGCGGCGGGACGTGATCGAAGTAGCCGTCGTTCTCGTCGAACATCACGAGCAGCACGGTCTTGCTCCACACGTCCGGAATCGCGGTCAGCGCGTTCAGCACCTCCTGCGTGTACCAGCCGCCCTGCACCGGGCTCGACGGGCCGGGGTGCTCCGAGTACCCGGCCGGCGCGACGATCCAGGATACCTGGGGCAGCGTGCCGGCGACCACGTCGTTGCGCAGCCCGTCGAGCGACGCCTGCGTCAGCGTCGTGGACAGTCCCTTCTGGACGAGCGGGGACGGCGTGCCGTCGAAGAACGGCTGGCGGTACTGCCGGAACCCGGCCAGCGAATTGTCGCTGAAGTTGTCGGCGAGGTCCTGGTACACCTTCCAGGACACGCCCGCCGCCTCGAGTCGCTCGGCGTAGGTGGTCCAGGTGAAGCCCGTTTCCGGCAGACCGATCGAATCGTTCACGTTCGTGATCGCCGGCCCGCCGCCGGTCGCGCCGGGATCGTTCATGCCCGTGAACATGAAGAGGCGGTTCGGATTCGTGCTGCCGTGGACGGAGCAGTGATAGGCGTCGCAGATGGTGAACGCCTGGGCCAGCGCGAACTGGAAGGGCAGCTCGGCGTCGGTGTAGTAGCCCATCGACCACGGCTGCTTGAACTGCGGCCAGTGGCCGGTGGCGCCGTCGTTCCAGGCGTTGTGCGCATCGCCCCAGGAGTGCGGCGCGCCATTCACCCGCTGCGCGTTCCCCGCCGCAGCGTCCAGATGGTACGGCAGCACGGCGGTGCCGGCGCCGTTCCGCTGCTCCCACACCGAGCGGCCGCCCGGCAACGGAATGGTGATCCGGTCGCCGAAGCCGCGGACCCCGGGCAGGGTGCCGAAGTAGTGATCGAACGAGCGGTTCTCCTGCATCAGGATCACGACGTGCTCGACGTCCATGATCGAGCCGCGCTGCGTGTTGGCCGGGATCGCCAGCGCGCGTCGGATGCTGGGGGGGAACGCCGATGCCGCGAGCGCGGCCCCGGTCATCTGCAGGAAGAGTCGGCGGGAGAAAGTCGGCATCGCTCGGTTCTCCTACACTCCGGGTGGCGTGGGCAATGGAAAATCTCGTCGCCTTGACACCCGACCGCTGTGCTTCTATCCCCCTCGCCACCTCGACGGGTGAGGGAAGGGGGTTCGAAGCCCCCGCTGCCCCGCAGCTGTGAGGGGAGACGGATCCGGTCGCATCCACTGCCGTTTCGGCGGGAAGGAACCGGACGAGGACGATCCCCGAGCCAGAAGACCTGCCCGGACGAGGCCAGCATCACGCCTTCCGTGGGGGAGGAGCTGGCGATCCGGACGCTCGCGCTCATCTCGGCCTTTCTGCTCGCGACCGCTGCCGCGGCGGGCGCCGAGGAGCGTCCGTCGCAGCAGCTCGGCGAGGTCGTCGTGACCGCACCCGGGATGCCGGACGACCTGCCGCCGCCGTCGGATCCCACGGCGTTCGCTACCGTCATCGACACCCGCGCCGCGCCGACGCGCGTCGAGACCCTGGCCGACGCGCTCTCCGACAGCGTCGGCGTGCAGGTGCGTCGCTTCGGCGGGCTCGGCGACTTCACGACGGTGTCGGTGCGCGGCTTCTCGCCGCGGCAGGTGCAGGTCTACCTCGACGGCGTGCCGCTCTCGCGCGCCGACAACGAGACCGTCGACCTGAGCGACCTGCCGCTCGACACCGTCGAGCGCGTCGAGGTGTATCGCGGCGCGACGCCGCTGCGCTTCTCGCAGGCGGGTCCGGGTGGGGTGATCAACGTCGTCACGCGCCGTCCCGGGAACGAGCCGGTGACGGCGGCGAGCGCGTCGTACGGCTCGTTCGAGACCCGCAAGGTCGACGTCACGCGCAGCGCGTCCGAGGGCGCGTGGGACTACCTGCTGTTCGGCCACTATCTCGGTACGCTCGGCGACTTCACCTACGATCAGGACATCCGCGGCGTCGGCGAGGAGTCCCTCACGCGCATCAACAACGACTTCAATCTGGGCAGCCTCACGGGTCGCGTCGGATGGCATCCGTCCGAGAACGTGGCGCTGTCGTACACGGCCGACACATTCGGCCGCGATCGTGGCTATCCCGGCCGCGGTGTGCCGCAGGACGCCAATGCGCGCCGGCAGACGGTGCGCCATCTCTCCCGCGTCGACGGCACGCTCACGCCGAAGACGAGCATCCCGCTGACGATCGAGGGCAGCGGCTACCTCCTCTATCAATCGCAGGCCTACGAGGATCCCCTCGGCCCGATCGTGCAGCTCACCACCGACGTGCACGAGCAGAGCCTCGTGGGCGGTGGGCAGTTCCTCCTGACGAGCGCCATCGGGAAGCATCAGGTGCCGGGGCTGCTGGTGGCAGTGAGCCACGAGACCTTCGGTCAGACCGACGACGTCGGCTCGAGCGGCGCCGCGCCGGGCCGGCAACCCGATCGCACGCGGCTCCGCGGCACGGTCGCAGGCGAAGACGAGATCGTGCTGTTCGGTGACGTGGTGTCGATCGTGCCGGCGCTGCGGTGGGAGGGATTCCACGACGTCGCGCCGACCGACACGCGCGTCGTGCCCGTGCTGCAGGAGAGCGGCACCGTGAACCGCAGCGTGTGGTCGCCGCGCCTCGGTGTGCGGGTCGAGCCGTGGTCGGGTGTGGCGTTCCTCGGCAACGCCGGCCACTACGAGCGCGTGCCGAGCCTCCAGGAGCTGTTCGGCGCCGCCGGCACGATCGTCGGCAACCCCGACCTGCAGCCGGAGAAGAGCCTCAACTGGGACGTGGGCTTCCGTCTGCGCGCACCGGACCTGGGCAGTGTCGTCACCAACGCGTCCCTCGAATACGCGTACTTCGACAACCAGATCGACGACGTCATCGTCGTGGTGCCGACGAGCGTCAGCGTGTTCACCAGCAAGAACATCGCGCAGGCGACGGTGCGCGGGCAGGAGGTGGCGACGTCGATGCGGTTCTGGGACCGCCTCGGGCTGGCGATGAACTACACGTACCAGGACGCCGTCGACGAGAGCGACATCGGCTTCCGCACCGGCAACAAGCTGCCGGGACGCCCCGCGCACGAGGCGTACGCGCGCCTCGAGCTGTCATGGCGTCGTGATCAGCCGCTGCCGTTCGGCGCGTGGACGGCGAATCTCTGGCCCGGCCGCGTCTGGGTCGACGCCAACATCATCGCCGACAACTACCTCGACACCGCCAATACGGAGCTGGTGCCGCGTCGCGATCTGTTCGGCTTCGGTGTCGAGGTGGAGCCGCTCGCGAAGCTCCGCGTGGGCTTCCAGATACTCAACATGACGAACGATCAGACCCGAGACGCCGCCGACTTCCCGCTGCCGGGGCGATCGTTCTACGGTACGGTGTCGTGGGGGTTCTAGAACCGACGTGGTGTTCGTCTCGACGCGGCGTGATTCGCCTGTACGGCGTCGCGCGAAGGATGGTAGCGTCGCGATCGTCGCTGCTTCGATCGGGGGGATCATGCATCGAGTGCCGTCGCTGCTCCTGTTCGCCGTCGCGGTCGTCACCGCACCGCACGTATTCGCGGCGCCGGTGGAGCGCGATCCATCCTTCGGCATCGCGGGTAAGGCCCGGGCATCGGTCGGCCCGCCATTGTCGCACGGGATCGCGCTGGCAGAGCAAACCGACGGTCGCCTCGTCGTGGGCGGCGCGGGAGGAACGGCGTCGACTCCCGGGACCTTCGTCCTGGGATCGTTCGCCATCGCGCGCTTCCTCACCGACGGTACGCTGGATCCGACCTTCGGCAGCGGCGGCTCGACGCTGACCGTCATCCCGGGCGGCCCGTCGCACATCCAGGCGCTCGCCCTGCAGCCCGATGGACGCATCGTCGCAGGCGGGTTCCAGGAGATCAGGGCGTCGACGTACGCGTTCACGATCGCTCGGTATACCGAGGCCGGCGTGCTCGACCCGACGTTCGGTGACGGCGGGGTCGTCGTCACCCCGGCATTCCTGGGGGGCATACGCGATCTCGTCGTACAGCCCGACGGCCGGATCGTCGCGGCGGGCGCGAACTTCCCCGGCGTGCCTTTTGCCGGGCTCGTTCGCTACGAGGCGGACGGAACGGTCGACGCGTCGTTCGGCGTCGGCGGCGTGGCCACCGTCTCCGCGTATGAACTCACGGCGCTCGTCCGGCAGCCCGACGGGCGGCTCGTCGCGGCGGGCTTCCGAGGGAACGCGCTGAACGCCGACTTCCTCATCGCTCGCTGGGAGGCCAACGGGGCGCCCGACCCCACGTTCGGCGTGGGAGGAGTCGTCGTGACGGATCTCGGCGCGACCTTCGACATGTTTCATGACCTGCTCGTCCAACCCGACGGACGGCTGGTGGCGACGGGCATCGTGTCCTACTCTCCCGACGACAGGATCGGCGTCGTGCGCTATCTGGCCGATGGCAGTCTGGACCCGTCATTCGGAAATGGCGGCGTCGCGCGTTCGTCGATCCTCGGCCCCCTCGAGAGAGTGGCGGCAACTCTCCAGCCCGACGGGCGTGTCGTGGTCGCGGCGACGCGGCTGCACATGCCGGGCACTTTTCAGACGTGGGACGGTTTGCTGCGGCGATTCCTGCCCGACGGTACACTCGACCCGTCGTTCGAGTTCGAGGACACGACCGAGTTCTACCCGATCGGCGACGGTATGCGCGACGTCGCGCTGGATGGCGATGGTCGCATCGTGACCGCCGGCTTCGCGGTCACGTCGCGCTCGGCCTTCTATCCATACAGCCCTGAAGGCATGGTGTTCGAGCTGCGGCGGTATGTCGTCGCGAGCGACTGTCGCAACGGCGCGATCGACCCCGGAGAAGACTGCGACGCCAGCGACGATCCCTGCTGCAATCCGGCGACGTGCCGGTTCACGGACGGCGCCTCGTGCGACGATGGCGACGCCTGCACCACCGGCGACGTCTGTGGCGCCGGCACGTGCGCCGGAGCAGCGGCGGCCCCGACCCTCCCGTGCCTCCGCTGCGATGCGGCGACCGGGCTTCTGACGCCTCACCCTCGGACCGACTGCCGGCAGCCGGGCGCGGCGGCCCTGTCGATACGCGATCGACCCGGATCCGCACGGGACCGCATCGTCTGGTCGTGGAGCAAGGGCGAAGCGGTCACGAGCGGCGAGCTCGGCGACCCGTTCGATGGCTCGACCAGCGCGTCGCACGAGCTCTGCGTGTTCGGACCAGGGACCACGCCGACGCTCCTCCTCGCCGCAGCGATCGAGCCGGAGGCCCTGGCGTCGTGCGCGAAGCCGCCGTGCTGGCGGGCGGGTGGATCGAGCCTTCGATATCGCAACAGTCAGTCGAACGCCTACGGGGTGCAGTCGATGGTGCTGTCGGCCGGCCTCGCCGGCAAGGCGCGTGCGCGCGTCGTGATGAAGGGTGCGGGCATCTTCGCTGCGCACGCGGCGGTTCCCGTCCCGACCCCGCCACCGGTGCCGGTGCCGCTGCGGATCCAGCTCGGCGCGAACGATGGGACGTGTTGGGAGGCGACGTACTCGCCCGCCGGCGTCTCGGCCAACGAGCCCGGTCGCTTCAACGCCCGCTCCGACTGATGGCGGTGGGGCGGCGGCACGCGCCGCCGCCCCACCCGTTACGGGGCGGGGTCGTACCGAAAATGAAACCATTTTCAACAGGAATCGTGCGCGTCGCGCCGACGACCGTCGTCACCGCGACCGACGTTGACATCGTACGGACGTCGGGCGTAAGACGCCCGCGACCCCAGGTGGGTTAGGGAAGAGGGTGCAAAGCCCTCGCTGCCCCGCAGCTGTAAGGGGGGACGAACCCGGTCACGACCACTGCCCGCACGGGTGGGAAGGGACCGGGCGAGATTGATCCCCGAGCCAGAAGACCTGCCGACCTGGAGCCAGCAGACATTTCCTTCCGAGGGGGAGGAGCTGGGCGTCGGACAGGTCGGCCACTGCGCGTGGGCGTCGTGTCTCGCGCGCAGTCTCCCCGGACGAAGGTGGGGAGACGACGACGACACCGAGCCGACATGCCTACGCGATCCTGCTGCTCATTCTGACGGCGGGGATCGCCAGCGCCGATACGGCCGACGACTGCCTCGGCGCGTGGCGGATCGGTGATGCGGTCGGCGCGCTCGGCAACACGACGCTCGCCTGTCGCGACGGCGACCCGACCTGCGATCGCGACGGTGTCGCCGACGGCACCTGCCACGTCGGCGCGTCATATTGCCTGAACGTCTCGGGCTGCGCGGCGGGAACGCTCGGCCCGGTCGAGCTGGGCGGCAAGGCGAGCGCACCGATGGCGGTGGTGACGGCGGGGCTCGTCTATCCGGTGACGGGCGGCGACGTCTGCACCGCGCCCGCGGAGATCACCGTCGCCGCACGACGTCGCACCCTGCTGCGCGCGCGCGTGCGCGACACGGCGACGCGGCGCCGCGACGTCGATCGGCTGCGCGTGAGCTGCACGGCATCCGGCGGCAGCGGCCGAGCCGTCGTCGTCACCACCGACTTCGAGACCGGCTTGCTCGCCTCGGTCGGCCTCACCGGGGCCCGGCGCGTCGGCCATCCCGATGCGTCCATCCACTCCGACGCCGTGGTGCGCGTCGCGGGCGGCATGGTCTTCGTGCTGAACCGCTTCCTCGGCGACAGCGTGCAGCGCCTCGACGCGAAGACGTTGCGCACGCGGCTCGAATGCTCGACGGGCATCGCGTCCAATCCGCACGACCTGGCACTGGTTGCGCCCGACAAGGCCTACGTCACGCGCTACGACCGTCCCGAGCTGTGGATCGTCGATCCATCGGCCACGGACTGCGCGCGCTTCCGGCGCGGCACCATCGACCTGTCGTCGTTCGCCGACGCCGACGGGCTGCCCGAGATGAGCCAGATGACGCTGGCCGGCGGACGCCTCTTCGTCGCCATCCAGCGTCTCGATCGCGTGCACGGCTTCCGCGCCACGGGCCCGGGGCGACTCGTCGTCATCGACGTCGCCACCGACACCGTCACCGGTGAGATCGTCCTGCACGGCTCGAATCCGTTCGGCGATTCCAGCGGCATCGTGCACGAGCCCGGCACCGGCAAGCTGGTCATCGCGTCGGCGTCGGACATCTACGTCGTCGGCGACGGTGGCCTCGAGCGCATCGATCCGGTGACGTTGCAGGCGGAGGGCACGTTCTTCGTCGACGAGAACCAGCTCGGTGGCAACGTCCTCGACTTCGTCCTGCTGTCGGCGACCAAGGGCTACGCCGTCATCCAGGATCGCGCGCTGAAGAACCGTCTCGTCGCCTTCGATCCGAGCGGCGCCACGCCGCCGCGCGACCTGTTTTCGCGCGACGCCTACCTGCCCGACCTCGCCGTCGGGCCCGACGGGCTGCTCTGGCTCGCCGATCAGAGCCTGCCCGACCCCGGCATCCGGCTCTTCGATCCGGCCACCGACACCGCGGTGCGCCGCCGGCCGCTCGCCGTCGGGCTGCCGCCGTTCTCGATCGGGTTCGCGCCATGAGACGGCTCCTGGTCGCCTGCCTCGTGCTGTGGTCGGCGCTCGCTGCGGCCGATCCGTATCTCGACGCCGTCGTCTCGCTGACGATCGGCGCCGGCGGCGGCGGGCATGCGAACGATCCGCAGGTCGTCTACGGACCGCCGCGTGGAGCCGGCCCGTTCCAGGGCTCGCTCGACGTGATCTCGCTCGGCCTGAACGGCCAGATCGTCGTCGCCTTCACCGACAACGTCGTCGTGAACGGCCCCGGACCGGACTTCACCGTCTTCGAGAACGCGTTCCTGAAGACCGGGCTCACCACGCTCGATCCGTTCGCCGAGCCCGGCACCGTGTCGGTGAGCGCCGACGGTGTCACTTGGACGGCGTTTTCGTGCGCGCTCGATCAGCCGCCGCATCATCCCGGCTGCGCCGGCATCTATCCGGTGTTCGCCGACGTCGACGACCCGTCCGCGCCGTCGCCGCTGGTGCCGTCGACGGCGCCCATCGCGTCGCTCGTGAACGTCCCGATCGACGACTTCGTGGCGCCCGCGGGCTCGGGCGGCGACTCGTTCGACCTCGCCGCCGTCGGTCTCGCTGCGATCCGCTTCGTGCGCATCGACGGCGGGCCGAACATCTTCGGCCTGCAGGGCCTCGCCGGCTTCGACCTCGACGCCATCGCCGGCCTGCACTCCGTCGACACGACGGACCTGCCCGACGGTGACGGCGACGGCATCGCCGACGTCGCCGACGCGTGCCCGCTGCTCGCCGACGCGACGCAGACGGACGGCGACGGCGACGGCGTCGGCGATGCGTGCGACGCGTGTCCAGGACTGTCGTCGCCCGATCGGCGTGATCGCGACGGCGATGGCGTCGGCGATGTCTGCGACGACTGTCCCGCGACGCCGAACCCGTCGCAGGCCGACACCGACCAGGACGGCGAGGGCGACGCCTGCGAGGCCGGTCCGAACGGGCCGCCCGACACCGACGCCGACGGCGTGCCCGATGCGCTCGACGGCTGTCCGCTGCGCCCCGATCCGGCGCAGGCCGATGCCGATGCCGACGCGGTCGGCGATGCCTGCGACGTCTGCGCGCAGACGGCCGACCCGCTGCAGCGCGACACCGATGGCGACGGCGCCGGCGATGCCTGCGATCCGTGCCCCGGCGACGCCACCTGCGGTCCGCTCGTCACGGCGGCGTTCCGCGGTCGCGGCGGCAAGCGCACGGCCGACGATCTCCTCACCTACGTCACGCCCCTCGGCGCGGTCACGACCGTGCCGGCAACCGACACGCACGCTCTGCTCACCGTGGTGGTCTCTCCCGACGTCCGGGCGGGATCGGTCACGGTGCGCATCGGCACGCGTGACGTCACCGCGGAGCTGCCGCCGTTGATCCCGGGATCGACGCGCCAGCTGCGCATTCCCCTACAGCGTCGTCGCACCGTCGTCACGCTTCGTGCCGAGGGCCCCGGCACGAGGCGCGCACGACGGTCCGTCGACCTCGATCGCTTCACGGTCAAACGCCGCTGAGCGACGATGGAGGCACTGGTCCAATGAGATCCACGACCTGGTTCGCAACGACTCTCGCACTGCTGGCGGCTGCGCTGCCGGCACACGCCGCCGTCACCGCGGCGCCCGGCTGGTTCGCCTACGCCATTCCCACGCCCGGCGCCGTGCAGGGCGCCGTCGTCCGCAGCGGTGATGCCATTCTCGTCGGCCAGGGCGCCTTCGGCGCCGGCGCCGAGCAGGTCATTCGGCTCGACGGAGGTGTCCCGACGACCATCGCCACCGGCTTCAACTCGCTGGGCGGGTTCGCGCTCGCCGCGAACGGCACGCTCTACGTCGTCGATAACGGCGGCAATCTCCCTGGCGCAGCCACCGGCGACACCGTGTTCGCCATCCCGAACGCGCTGACGCGTACCATTGCGCTGCCCGCGCTCGGCGCGGAGGTGGTGGCGGCGGGCTCGATCCCGTTCGCGCAGGACGTCGCCATCGACGGTGCAGACCTCATCGTGAGTGACGGCACCGGCCCGGGTGCGGGGCGCGTCGTGCGCGTGTCGGGCGGCGTCGTGACCAATCTCATCACTGGCCTCGACTACACAGCCGGCGTCGTGATCGACGGCACGCGGCTCATCGTCGGCAACGTCGATGGCACCTTCGTGGGCTCGCTCAAGAGCTACACCCTCGCCGGCGCGTTCAGCGCCAACGTGGCCACCGGCCTCTCGGGCACCTACGCCCATGTGGTCGACGACGATGGCAACGTGCTCAGCAGCGGCGGCTTCCGCAACGACTTCTCGAGCAGCAACGTCATCGCGGTCGCACCGGGCGGCGGCATCAGCGAGCGTGCGTGGGGCTTCTCGTTCTCGTCCGAGATGTTCCACGACAGCGTGCGCAACGAGACCCTGGTGCTGGACGTCGCCGTCAGCGAGATCACGGCCATCTGCCGTGACACCGATGCCGACGCGATCTGCGACGCCGACGACCCGTGCCTCGGTGGCGCCGTGATCGCGAAGTCGAAGCTGACGCTGACGAAGGTCGGCGCCCCGGGCGGGGACGATGGGCTGAAGCTCTCCGGCGAGATGACCATCCCCACCGTACCCGCGATCAATCCGCTGGCGAACGGCGCGCGCATCGTCGTCACCGACACCGCCGGCACCGTCGCCGACGTCACCATCCCCGGCGGCGCCGGCTGGAAGGCGAACGGCTCGGGGACGGCGTTCTCCTTCACCAGCAAGACCGGCATCGCGGGCATCACGAAGGTGACCGTGAAGACGCGGCCGAGCGCACCGGGACTCGTGAAGCTCGGCGTCACCGGCAAGAAGGGCACCTTCGCCACCACACCGGCGAACCTGCCGCTGGTGGCGACGTTCGCGCTCGACGTCGACGGCCAGTGCGGCGTGGCCGACTTCACGGGGCCGACGCCGATCTGCGCGTTCAGCGGCAGCGGCACCACCGTCAAGTGTAAGTGAGGCATGCGCGGAGGCGCGCCGTCAGCGGCGCGCCTCCGCGATCAGCCAGCACACGTTGCCCCCGAGGAGCAGGTCGAGCGGGGTCGACAGTGCGGCCAGCGCGCCCTGCGGTCCGAAGGGGGCGTAGATCGCGCGCGGCAGCCCGCGTCGGCGCAGCAGGCGGTAGACGCTCGGCACCAGCGCGGGCACGGTGTCGTGCCCCGCGGCAACGACGTCGAGCCCGACGCGATCGCACAGCCGGCGCAGCGACCCGTCGTCGAAATGCCAGAGGTGGCGCGGCGGGTCCCACAGGTACCAGTGCGGCCCGAGCAGTCGGCTCTCGACGCTGCCGGCATTCGGTACGACGAGATAGAACCGCCGGCCGCCCTGCGCGCGCAGCGCCTCGAGGAAGGCGCGCGGGTCGCGGACGTGCTCGAGCACGTGCCGCAGGACGACGGCGTAGCGGCCGGTGGCGAGCCCGGTGATGGCGCCGCGGTCGAAGTCGATCGCGTGGTACGGCACGTCCGGAAGATCCCTCAGCGTCGCCGGGCGCTCGACGGTGGCGTCGACGGCCACGACGCGTGCGCCACCGCCGGCGAGGACGCGTACGAAGCTGCCGTTGCCGCAGCCGACGTCGAGCACGGGATCGTCGCAGGACAGGAGCCGTCGTGCCTCGCGTCGGAGCAGGACGCCTTGTGCCCGTGCGAACAGCCCGTGCGACGGCGCGTGCATCGTCGCCGCGAGGTCGGTGGCGTAGTACGGCGCCAGCGATGCTGGCACCGGCAGCGTGCGCCGCACGCCGCAGGCGGCACACGACGCGATCGTGAAGCGCTCGTCGACGTCGGTGGCGTCGCATGCGAAGCGTGACACGGGGGCGACGTCCGCGCCGCAGATCGGGCAGGGCGTGTCGCTCAGGACGATGCCGCCCGCACGAGCACTTCGTCGTCGGCGCCGCGCGGCGTGACGTCACCCCCGAGCCACAATCGGATGCGCTCGCTCACATAGCCGGCAGGATACGCGAGGTGGATGGTGGCGAAGACCAGCGGCAGCAACCACATGGCGGCCGCGTCGCGGCGGCGGACGGCGGTTCCCGCCGACCAGAGGAGCGTGGTCGCGCCGTAGAGCGCCAACGGCAGTGCCCACAGCGGGCTCAGTCGGAGCAGCGCCGGCAGCAGCAGCACGAAGACCAGGAATGCCGACGGCACCAGCACCGACAGGCTGGGGCGCTCGCCCGATACCGTCACCTGCCGCGCGCGACCGCGGCCATAGCCGAAGCACTGTGCGGCGAATGTGCGCAGCCCCGGCCGCCGGTGATGGAACACGACGATGGCGGGGTCGTGCGCGATGCGGCCCCGGCCGCGCTCGATGCGGCGCAGCAGCTCGGTCTCCTCGTTCGGCCACAGGCGGGGATCGAAGAGGCCGACGCGCTCGAACACGTGACGGCGCACGAACAGGTTGGCCGACGACAGCGACGTCTCGGTGGCGTGCAGGTCGACGGGGTCGCGGCGGTAGCGCGCGCTCATGCGTCCGGCGCCGAAGCGCGACGCCAGCACGTAGCCCGAGACGCGACCGAAAAACCCGTCGGCGGCCGGGGTGAGCTGGGGCCCGCCGACGACGTCCCACGCCGGTCGCTGCGTCAGGAAGGCGTCGGCCGCGCGCAGCCAGTCGGGTGGCACGACGCAGTCGGCGTCGACGAACGCGACGACGTCGCCGCTCGCACGTGCGATGGCGCGGTTGCGGTTGCGCGATGGGTTGGCGCCGCGCTCGACGAGGACCTCGTAGCCATCGCGCGGATAGTCGAGCGCGTCGAGCGACGGTACGATCGGCACGGCGCCGTTCGCGGCCACGGGCACGACGATGGAGAAGCGCGTCGCCAATCCGGTCCCCCCTGACCGTCTATACGACGGGCTTTCTCGCACTGACAAGGTCAAAGTGACGGCTCACGGCCGGCGCGCGAAGCCCATGCCGCGCGCGATCACGCCCGTCACCCGCTGGCGGCGGCAGAAGGCGGGGAAGGCGCGGTTCCAGAACACGTCGTCGCTGACGAGTAGCCCGCCGCGTGCGAGTGCCGGCCACGCCGACATGAGCTCCCACGTCATGTGCGCCCGCGTGTGCAGGCTGTCGTGCACGAAGACGTCGATGGTGCCGAGCTCGCCGAGCCACCCGGGCAGGACGTCGCGGCTCGATCCGGTGCGCAGCGTCCAGCGCGCGCGCAGATCGTCGGGGACGAGCCAGCCGGGCTCGTGACCGTGGGGCAGGGTGCCGAACCGCATGCGATCGGTGCTCGCGGCGACGGGACGTCGTGCCGGCAGGTCGATCGAGCACAGACGACCGGTGCCGTTGTCGCGCAGCGCCTTCAGCAGGAATGCGGTGCCGATGCCGTCGAGCACGCCGGTCTCGACGACGACGGCGGGCCGCTGCAGCCGCACGGCGTGGTAGAGGAGCCGCGCGTGCGGCACCTCGTCCTCGGCGCTGGTGGGGCCGAAGAGGCGCATGGGCCGGCCGCGGATCACGAGCCAGCGGGTCTCGATCGTGGTGCGGAACGCGTCGTCGTCGGTGAGGTCGCGATCGAGACGGGCCACGTCGGTGGGTGACACCGGGAACAGGCGTCCGAGCACGCCGGCGTCGTCGGGCTCGAGCAGCAGGTGCGCGGTGGCGAGCACGTTGCTGTAGTGGAGCTGCGCCAGTCGGCCCGGGTCGCGGACGACGCGCATGCCGTAGCGGAGAGCGGCGCCCAGACGCGACACGCGGCGAGAGGTACCGGAGCGGGTGGGCCGGCGGCAAGCCTTGGTTTGAACGGCGGGCCCGGCAGGGCTACCTCTGACACGGGAGGCCGGGATGGGGATGCGGCGGATGGTGATGCTGTGCGGTGCGCTCGTCGGGGCGCTCGGCTGGTCGGCGGCGGATGCGCTCGGCCCGGATGCCTACGGGTATCAGTCGATTGCCAGCACCGAGCCGGGCGGTCCGGTGGTCGATGCGCTGGTCGACATCGCGGGCACCGGCACGCGCGTCACCTTCGTCCTCACGGACTTCTCGAGCATGAACGCGGACGATGGGACCGCCTTCGACCTGCCCCTGACGTCGCTCAACGGCGGCGCCGGTTTCCCGTTCTACGGATCTCCGCGCGACACCGTGCACATGACGTCGAACGGGTTCCTCGGATTCACGTTCCTCAACGTCATCGCGACGCAGCTGAACCAGTGCCTGCTGCCCAATGTGGCCGATCCGAGCGACGGCATCGCCGTCCTGTGGGACGATCTCGTCAGCGCCAATCCGCCCGACGCCACCCGCGGCGGCTTCCATCAGGCGTTCTCGACCTGCCCGTACGCGCAGGGCGGGACCGGCGAGTGCGTCGTCTTCGAATGGTATCGCAGCCGGCACTTCGGCTCGGCGCTCGATCAGGCGTTCACGTTCCAGGCAGTGCTCTACGACAGCGGCAATGTGCTGATGATCTACCGCGACAATCCGGAGCAGGGATCGGGATCGACGACCGGTATCGAAACGATCGGCGGCTACACCGGCCTGACGCACGCCTGCGACATGGCGGCGTCCATCCCCACGAACCACGCCATCCTGATCCAGGCGCCCGCGGACGGCCGCGTCGGTCTCGCCGAGATCGAGCCGAACGACGAGCCCGCGTCGGCGACGACGCTGACGGCGGGTCGCTGTGCCGGCGGCAGCATCCTCGCCCCCGACACCGCCGACGTCTTCCGTCTCGCCGGCACGACGACCGACGAGCGGCTGTTCGCGTACGTCGACACGCAGTTCGCCGGTGCGGCCTACGATGCCACGCTCGAGGCGGTGGTCGGGAGCGGCGGCACCGCCATCGCCGAGGACGACGACTCGGGTCCGGCGGACAGCCCGGCGATCGCCGGCGTCCCGCTCACGCTCGGCGGCGACGTCTTCCTCCGCGTCACGCCGTCGGCCATGGTGCCGCCGCTCGGACCGTACGCGCTGATGACGTTCGTCGCGCGCCCGGGTGACGTCACGCCCGAGACCGAGCCCAACGATGCGTTTCTCGAAGCGCGGCCGATGCTGTCGCCGGTCGTGGCCGGCGACGTGCAGCCGTTCGAGCTCGATCACTTCACGGTCGACGCCGAGGTGGGGGACGTGATCACCGCCATCGTCGACGCCGATCCCGACGACGACGGCGAGAACACGCGCATGAGCGTCTCCGTGCTCGGCCCGAACGGGTCGCCGTACTACGCCAGCAGCGACTCGGGAACGGACCGGCCCGCCACGGCGGTGGGGCGCGCGGTCGTGCTGGTTGCCGGCAAGCAGATCGTGCAGGTCCGTCGGACGGTCATGCAGGGCGATTCGTCGTACCAGATGGCCGTGCTCGTGAACTGTGCGCCCGCCTGCGCCGACGGCGACGGTGACGGCACCTGCGACGGCGTCGACAACTGCGCCGGCCTCGCCAACGACCAGGCCGACGGCGACGGCGATGGCCTCGGTGACGCGTGCGACGCCTGCCCCGCCGACGCGGTGAAGGCGGCACCCGCCACGTGTGGCTGCGGCGCTGCGGACGCCGACGCGAACGCGAACGGCGTCGTCGACTGTCTCGCCAACCCCGAGCTGCGCGAGCGGCTCGACCGGCTGACGGACGCGCTGAATGCGCTCACCAAGACCAAGGGCAAGAAGAAGCCGAACCCCACCGCCGACGAGGCACGCACACGTCTCGAGACCGTGACCGGCTACCTGCGCTCGGCGCCCCCCGGCCTGACGCTGCTCGACGGTGCGGTCGCGACGCAGCTCGCCGACGAGATCGAAGGTGCCGTCACGCGCGCCGCCAAGGGCGGCGCCAAGTTCGGCAAGAAAAAGAAGAAGGCGCTCGCGGCGGTGCAGAAGGCGCGCGACGCGGTCGCGCCCTAATCCCGACCGAGTATCCGGAAGAGGTGGAAGCCGCCGTCGCCGGGGATGACCGGCGACACCTGGCCGACGGGCATCGAGCGCGCGGGCTCGGGAATGACGGCGGTCTCGTAGGTCTCGCCCTCGGCGACGTGCCACACGTCGCCGTCCTCGCCGAGCGACTCCCAGGCGACGACAAACGTCGATCCTGCGACCACCTTCGTGCGCAGCGCCTCGATCGCCTTGCGTCGCTTCGCCTGCTCGCTCGGGGTCTCGGCCTTCACCCAGGCGTGATCGACGCGCATGTTGCCGCTCTCGGTCGCCGGCATCGCCGTGTCGGCGGCAGGCTCCTCCGGCTGCGGCGCGGCGGTGCGCTGCTGTCCCTCCGGAATCGGCGCCTGGCGTGGCGAGGTGTCGGGCGGTGACATCTGCGGTCCGCAGGCGACCGTGGCGAGCAGCAGGCCGACGAGGAGGAGACGCATGGACCTCTGTCGAACGTTTCGGCCCGAGAGGCAAGCAATCAGGGGGCTGGGGGCGGCGTCGTCTTGAGCGTCTGGAGCACGCTCTGTGCGCGTGTCTTGAGCGCCGCCGTCGTCGCCGTACGTCCGAACGCCGCCACGATCTCGCTGGCGTTGTCCTTCATGAAGAAGCGGACGTAGTTGACCAGGAAGGCGTCGTCGACGCTGTCGATCATCTGCACGAAGTCGTCGCGGATCTCGCGCTCGCCTTCGAGCAGCCGCAGGCCGGTGCGCAGTCCCTGCGCGCGGACGCGCGAGTCCGGATCGGTGACGGCGGCCTCGGCGATCTGGCTGAAGGTGGCCTCCTTGGTCTTGAGCGCGTCTGCCAGGCGACCGGTGATGGGGTAGCGCGTATCGCTCCGCGTCCACTGATCGACCTTCTCGGTGGCGATGCGCACGGCCTCGGTGGGCGGCCAGCCGGCCGGCTCGGCCGGCGGCTCGGTGGGTGCCTTCGGCGTTGCCGTCGACGGCCCGCCGCGGAGATCGATGCTGCGCAGGTGCCCGTCCTCGGCGTAGGTGAGGGTGAAGCTCTGGTCGCCGAGGATGCGAGTGAGGGCGTCCTTCAGCGGCACGTCGTCGAGCGTGAGCGTGAGCGGCTCGGCTGCGGCCGGTTCGCCGCGCACCTCGGCACCGCTGGCCTTGCCGACGGCGCGGAGCACGTCCGGCAGTGGTGCCGCCTCCGCATGCACGGTGAGACGCTCGTTGGCGTACCGCACCTCCGGCGCGGCAGCGAAGGCCGGCAGGACGAACGCGAATGCCATCGAGACGACCATCGAGCCCAGCGGACGCATGCGCCGGACTCTACCGTGCGGCGGTCGCGAACCGCCAGGGAAAGCATCGGTGGCGTTGCGAGCGGTGCTCGCGCTATGGCCGGCGCGTGCCGCGTCCGGAGCGTCCGTCGCTGCTGCCCGATCTCGTGCTCGTGGTGGCAGTGCTCGTGGTCTACCTGCCCGCGCTCGGTGCCGGCTTCATCTGGGACGACGATCACTACGTCACGGCTAACGCTTCGCTGCGCTCGCTCGACGGCTTGCGCCGTATCTGGTTCGAGCCGGGGACGACGCCGCAGTACTATCCCGTCACCTTCACGTCGCTGTGGCTCGACTTCCAGCTCTGGGCGACGTCGCCGCTCGGGTACCATCTCGAGAACGTCCTGTGGCACGCCGCGGCCACGGTCATGCTGTGGCGCGTCCTGCGCCGCCTCGAGGTTCCGGGCGCGTGGGTGGCGGCCGCGCTGTTCGGACTGCACCCGATCGCGGTGGAATCGGTGGCGTGGGTCACCGAGCGCAAGAACGTCCTCTCGACGACGTGCTATCTCGCGGCGGCGCTCGTCTACCTGCGGGTGGCTGGTGTGCCCGCCGCCGACCGTTGGCGCGGCTCGCGCGTCGCGTACGGGCTCGTGGTGCTGCTGTTCGTGGCCGCCCTGCTGTCGAAGAGCGTGACCGCCTCGCTGCCGGCGGCACTGGCGCTGGCGTTGTGGTGGTATCGCGGTCGCCTCGACCGCGCCGACGTGGTGCGGCTGCTGCCGTTGCTCATGCTCGGAGCGGCAGCCGGCCTCGGCACGGCGTGGGTCGAGCGTCACTACGTCGGTGCGCGGGGAGCCGACTGGTCGCTGACGGTCGCCGATCGGGTGCTCGTCGCTGGGCGGGCCGTGTGGTTCTACCTGTCGACGCTGGCGTGGCCCGTCGACCTGACGTTCATCTATCCGCGCTGGACGGTGGACGTCGGCGACCCGAGGCAGTGGGCGTTTCCGATCGCTGCCGTGGCCCTGCTCGTGGTCGCGTGGATGCTCCGGTCGCGGGTGGGACGCGGGCCGCTGGTGGCCCTGCTGCTGTTCGGTGGCACGCTGGTTCCCGCGCTCGGCTTCATCGACGTCTACCCGATGCGGTACTCGTTCGTCGCGGATCACTTCGCGTATCTCGCGACGATCGGCCCCTTCGCGCTGGTGGCCGCCGTGACCGATCGGCTGGCGCGGCAGGCGCCGCGGGCGGTCACCGCCATCACGGCGCTGCTGCTCGCCGTACTCGGCGCCGCCACCTGGATGCGCATCGGCGCCTACCACGATGCCGAGACGCTCTGGCGCGACACGGTGTCGCGCAACCCCGGTGCCTGGATGGCGCACAACAACCTCGGCGTGCTGCTCTACGAGCGGGGGGAGGTCACGGCGGCGCTCGAGCGCTACCGCACCGCGGAGACGCTCGCGCCCCAGGCCGCCGAGATCCAGATCAATCTCGGGAACGCGCTCACGGCGCTCGGCCACACCGACGAGGGGCTGGCCGCCTACCGCGCGGCGATCGCGCGCAAGCCGACGAGCGCCGGCGCCTACAACGCGCTCGGCGCCAGCCTCTACGAGATCGGGCGCCACGCCGAGGCCATCGACGCGTATCGCGCCGCGATCGCCCTCCGACCGGGATGGGCGGAGCCCTACAACAATCTCGGTTCGGCCCTGATGATGCAGCACGACGTTCCGGCCGCGATCGCCGCCTACGGCGAGGCACTGGCGCTCCGTCCCGATCACCCGGAAACGCTGAACAATCTCGGCGTCGCCCTGCTGCACGATGGACAGGCGGAGGCATCGCGCGCGCGTCTGGAGGAGGCGCTCGCGCGTCGCCCGGATTATCCCGAGGCCGAGAGCAACCTCGGCAATGCGCTGCTGCGTCTCGATCGTCCCGAGGAGGCGCTCGCCGCCTACCGGCGCGCGATCGCCCTGAAGCCGGGGTACGTGGAGGCGCAGTTCAACCTCGGCCATCTCCTCGCGCTCCAGGGGCAGACGGCGGAGGCACGTGCGCACCTCGAGGAAGCCCTGCGCCTCGATCCCGGGCTCGAGGTCGCCCGCCATCGTCTCGACGAGATCGCCGCAGCGCCGGCGTCGCCCCAAAGGCCAGTGAACTAGGAGTTTTTTCTTGACAGGTGCGCAGTCGATCGTAGTACAGCCACCTTGCCCAATTGCGGGCGAATAAGAGGGGGCAGAGTACGATGCGCAGCAAATCACGGTGTCTCGGAGCTGGAGGGCTGGTCGCGATCGCGATCCTGGTCCTCGGCATGGCGGTTCCGGCGTCGGCACAATTGTCGTCGATCTCGGCGACCAAGAACGCCGGCAACAGTGCCAACCTCGACAACGCCGACGCCGACGTCTTCAGCAACGTCGTCGTGCAGTCTTCAGGCGCCACGACGTTCACGACGCGGTACTCGGGCATCGCCCTCGGTGACGTGCTGGTGGGCAACATCACGCCCACGCTGAACGCCGACTACAACGTCAGCTTCCAGGTGACCACGCCGGGCGACTACCGCGTCACCGTCACCGAGAGCCTCCTCGGCGGCTTCAGCATCCTCGACGACACCATCATCGTCCCGCTGAGCGCCACCGCCGACATCACCGCGATCACGGGTACCGTGAACGCCGGTCCGGCGGTGTCGAGCGGCTCGCTCAACGTCGCGGACGCCGGCTCGCGCAACACGGGCGGCAGCGCCTCGTTCAACGTGAACAACGGCGCCGGCGCCACCATTCTCGGCACCAGCGCGGGCGCGGCACAGACGCACACGCTCCGCTTCACGTGGACCATGACGGCCAACAGCAGCGCCGACGAAGCCGCGGTGAAGATCGGCATCGGCAGCAGCCAGGGCGGCCAGACCGTCGGCGGCTCGCCGGGTAACGCGGCGACCGACGGTCACTTCGTCACCGTCACGGTCACTCCGCTCTGCGGCAACGGCGTCATCGACGCGGGCGCCGGCGAGCAGTGCGACACGGCGATCGGCGGCAGCGCCTGCTGCACCAACAATTGCCGCTTCGCGAGCGCGGCGACGACCTGTCGCGGCGTTGCCGGCGTCTGTGACGTCGCCGAGCTCTGCACCGGTGGCGCGGCCACCTGTCCGGCCGATGGCTTCGCGTCGGCGGCCACGCCCTGCCGTGCAGGTACCGGCTTCTGCGACCCGACCGAGAACTGCACCGGCGCGGGCGTGAACTGCCCCGCTGACGTCGTCACCCCGGGTGGCACGATCTGCAACGCGGGCTCGGGTGACCTCTGCGATCCCGACGAGGCCTGCACCGGTATCGCCGGTCAGGGCTGCCCGGCCGACAGCGTCGCGCCGAACACCACCACCTGCCGCACCGGCTCGGGTGACCTCTGCGATCCCGACGAGACCTGCACCGGCATCGCCGATCAGGCCTGCCCGGCCGACGTCGTGTCGTCGCCGAGCACCGTCTGCCGGACCGGTTCCGGTGATCTCTGTGACCCCGACGAGACCTGCACCGGCAACGTCGGTGATGCCTGCCCGGCCGATACCGTGTCCTCGGGTGGGACGGTCTGCCGTGCCGGCTCGGGTGACCTCTGCGACCCGCAGGAAGTCTGCTCCGGCAGCGTGGGCGATCCGTGCCCCGGCGACATCGTGACCCCTGGCGGCACGATCTGTAACCCGGGCTCCGGCGACCTCTGCGACACCGACGAGGCCTGCACCGGCAACGCCGGCGACGCCTGCCCGGGCGACACCGTCGCCCCCAACTCCACGGTCTGCCGTCCGG
>DASYLJ010000039.1:0-1815 GCA_036009625.1 Binatia bacterium | reverse complement strand
GGGGACCCCGATGCGTGGCGGGTGCCGTACCAGGGTCTGGCTCAGCTAGGCACGTTCGGCGTCGCGATTCCCGAGGAGCTCGGTGGCGCGGGCGGCAGCGTCGAGGATCTGTGTCTGATGGTGGACGAGGCGGCTGCCGCGCTGGTGCCGGGGCCGGTGGCATCGACGGCGCTGGCCACCCTCGTCATCACTGACGAGACGCTGCTCGGAGCGCTAGCCTCCGGCGAGCGGACCGCGGGCGTCGCGCTCTCCTCCGACATCACCTACGACTCGGGCACCGCGACGGGCAGTGCCGAGTTCGTCCTCGGCGGTCTGGCGGACGGTGTTCTGCTGCTCGCCGCGGGCGAACGGGTGTTGGTGGTCGACGCGGCATCCGACGGCGTCACCGTCGAGGCGCTGACGGCCACCGACTTCTCGCGGCCGTTGGCGCGCGTCACGCTGTCGTCCGCACCTGCCGCCCCGCTCGACCTGTCGTATCAGCGTTTCGTCGACCTGTCCGCGACGGTCCTTGCGGCCGAGGCCGCCGGCCTCGCTCGTTGGATGCTGGAGACGGCCGGCGAGTACGCCAAGGTGCGCGAGCAGTTCGGCAAGCCGATCGGCAGCTTCCAGGCGGTCAAGCACATGTGCGCCGAGATGCTGCTGCGGTCCCAGCAGGTCTCGGTCGCGGCTGCCGACGCGGCCGCGGCGGTCGCCGACCCCGACGAATCGCAACTGTCGATCGCGGTGGCGGTCGCCGCCGCCATCGGGATCGAGGCCGCCAAGGTCAACGCGAGGGACTGCATCCAGGTGCTCGGCGGCATCGGCATCACGTGGGAACACGATGCACACCTCTACATGCGCCGCGCCTACGCCATTGCGCAGTTCCTCGGCGGCAAGTCGCGCTGGCTGAGGCGCAGCGCCGAGCTGACCCGGGCCGGCGTGCGCAGGCAACTGCACGTCGACGTCACCGGCGCGGAGGACATCCGATCGGCGATCGCGGCCACCGTCGCCGATATCGCCATGCTGCCCAAGGACAAGTGGCAGGTGGCGTTGGCCGAGACGGGTCTGATGGCGCCACACTGGCCCGAGCCCTACGGTCGCGCCGCGTCACCGGCCGAGCAGCTGGTGATCGACCAGGAGCTGGCGGCGGCGGGTGTGCAGCGACCGGACATCTCGATCGGTTGGTGGGCGGCGCCGACCATCCTCGAGCACGGCACGCCCGAGCAGATCGAGCGCTTCATTCCCGGCACGTTGAACGGCGACGTGTACTGGTGCCAGCTGTTCAGCGAGCCTGGCGCGGGCAGCGACCTTGCGTCGTTGCGCACCAAAGCCGTTCGTGTCGACGGTGGCTGGCTGCTCAACGGCCAGAAGGTGTGGACGTCGAATGCGCACCGCGCCGACTGGGGCGTCTGCCTGGCTCGCACCAACCCGGATGCTCCAAAACACAAGGGCATCAGCTACTTTCTCGTCGACATGCGCTCGCCGGGTATCGACATCAGGCCGCTGCGTGAGATCACCGGCGAGAACCTCTTCAACGAGGTGTTCTTCGACGACCTGTTCGTGCCCGACGAGATGGTGGTCGGCACCGTCGACGGCGGCTGGCCGCTGGCGCGAACCACGCTGGCCAACGAGCGGATCGCGATCGCCAGCGGCGGCGCCCTCGACAAGGGCATGGAACACCTGCTCGAGGTCATGGAGGGCCGCGACATCGACGTCGCCGAACAGGACCGGCTCGGTGTGCTGATCGTCGCGGCTCAGGTCGGTGCGTTGCTCGACCAGCTCATCGCGAAGATGGCGGTGGGCGGCCACGATCCGGGTGCGGCGTCGAGTGTGCGC
>DASYLJ010000038.1:0-27107 GCA_036009625.1 Binatia bacterium | reverse complement strand
TGGGCCCGCACGGGCCCACGACCGTCACGCCTGATTGGTGAGGATCGACACACACGACACGGCGCCCGGGCCGCCGAGGTTGTGCGCCAGACCGATCTTCGCGTCCTTCACCTGCCGGTCACCCGCATCGCCGCGCAGCTGGGTCGTCAGCTCGTAGATCATGCGGACGCCGGTGGCACCCACCGGGTGGCCGTAGGCCTTGAGGCCGCCCGACACGTTCACCGGCTTCTCGCCGCCGAGCGTGGCGCGCCCCTCCTCGACGAACCGCCCGCCCTCGCCACGCGCGCAGAAGCCGAGGTCCTCGTAGTTGAGTATCTCGGTGATGGTGAAGCAGTCGTGGACCTCGGCGAAGTCGACGTCGGCCGGCCCGATGCCGGCCTGCTTGTAGGCCGCCTCCGACGCGCGCACCGTCGCCTCGAAGCCGACGTAGCCGAAGCTCGGCTTGTAGTACGGCTGCCCCGACACGACGGCGAGCCCGATGCCACGCGGCCAGATCGGCTTGCCCGTGAACGACGACGCCAGGTCGGCGCGACACACCACCACCGCGGCCGCGCCGTCGGTCGTCGGGCAGCAGTCGAAGAGGCCGAGCGGGCTGTAGATCATCGGCGCCTTCAGCACCGTGGCCTCGTCGACGGGCATGCGCAGATGCGCCTTCGGGCTCCGCATGCCGTGCTGGTGGTTCTTCACCGCGACGGCGGCCAGCGTCTTCTTCGTCGCACCGTACTTGCCGAAGTAGCGGTTCGCCGACAGCGCGAAGACGTGCGGCGCGCGCTCGCCGAAGTCGAGCACCGGGTGGCTCCTGTTCGGCCGGCCGTGGTTGCCGTCACGCATCTTCTCGAAGCCGACGGCGAGCACGACGTCGTGCATGCCCGACGCCACCGCGAGACACGCGTTGCGGAACGCGTCCATGCCCGACGCGCAGTAGTTCTGCACCCGCGTGATCGGCCGGCCGAAGAGCTTCAGCGCATCGCCGAGGGCGTCGCCGCCGAACGTCGAGATGACCGAGCCCACCCATGCTGCCTCGATGCGATCGCGCGGGCAGCCGGCGTCGGCGAGCGCCTCGCCGACCGCGTCGCAGAGGAGGTCCTCGGCGCTCTGGTCGTAGAGCTCGCCGAACTTCGTGCAGCCCACCCCGATGATGGCCACGGACTTGCGGAGATCGAGCGCCATGAAAATTCCTTTCGGCTCAGTCGAGCTCGTACTGCGTCTTCCACGAGTCGTCGGCGGGCATCGCGGGCTGGCGGGCCTTGTCGAGGACGAACGAGCCGACGACGAGGTGATCCATCTCGGTGCGCATGAAGCAGCGGTAGGCGTCCTCGGGCGTGTTGACGATGGGCTCGCCGCGGACGTTGAAGCTGGTGTTGACCAGCACGGGGCAGCCGGTGAGCGCGTGGAAACGCGTCAGCAGCGCGTGGTAGCGCGGATTGGTCTCGGCATGGACGGTCTGGATGCGCGCCGAGTAGTCGACGTGCGTCACCGCGGGGATCGTCGAGCGCGGCACGTTGAGCTTCTCGATGCCGAAGAGCTGCTGCTGCTCGGCCGTCATCGGGATGCGGTGCTCGGGACGCACGTCGGCGACGATCAGCATGTACGGCGAGTCGACGTCGAGCTCGAACCACTGCGCCACGTGCTCGCGCAGCACGCTCGGCGCGAACGGGCGGAAGCTCTCGCGGTACTTGATCTTGAGATTCATCACCGACTGCATCTTCGTCGAGCGCGGATCGCCGAGGATGCTGCGGCCGCCGAGCGCGCGCGGGCCGAACTCCATGGCCCCCTGATGCCAGCCGACGATCTTCTCGTCGGCGAGCAGCTGCGCCACGCGATCGACGAGCGTCGCGTCGTCGAGTCGCTCGTACACGGCGCCCACCGCGTCGAGGTAGGCCGCGGCCTCGGCGTCCGAGTACGACGGCCCGAGATACGACCCGCGCATGCTGTCGCCTTCGGAGCGCGGACGGCGCGGCTCGCCCAGCACCTTGTGATGGATGGCGAGCGCGACGCCGAGCGCGCCGCCGGCGTCCCCCGCGGCGGGTTGGATCCATATGCGCTCGAACGGTCCCTCGCGCAGCAGGCGCCCGTTGCCGACGCAGTTGAGCGCGACGCCGCCCGCGAGGCACAGGTTGGCCATGCCGGTCTCGCGATGCACGTGCCGCGCCATGCGCAGCATGATCTCCTCGGTGACCTTCTGCACCGACGCCGCGATGTCCATCTCGCGCTGCGTGAGCGGCGACTCGGGCTTCCGCGGCGGTCCCTCGAACAGCTCGTCGAAGGTGCGGCTCGTCATCGTCAGCCCGTGCAGGTAGTCGAAGTACCGCATGTCGAGCTTGAACGAGCCGTCCTCGCGCAGCTCGACCACCTGATCGAAGATGCGCTCGACGAAGCGCGGCTCGCCGTACGGCGCGAGCCCCATCACCTTGTACTCGCCCGAGTTCACCTTGAACCCGGTGTAGTAGGTGAACGCCGAGTAGAGCATGCCGAGCGAGTGCGGGTAGTGCAGCTCGGCGAGCAGCTCGAGCGAGTTCTCGCGGCCCACGCCATAGGACGACGTCGCCCACTCGCCCACGCCATCGAGTGTCAGCACCGCCGCCTCTAGGAACGGCGACGGGTAGAACGCGCTCGCGGCGTGCGACTCGTGGTGCTCGGTGAAGAGCACCTCGCCCTCGAACTCGGGGAGCGCCTTCAGGATCATCCGTCGCGTGAAGAGCTTCTCCTTGAGCCACACCGGCATGGCGGTGACGAACTGCCGGAGCCCCCGCGGCGCGACGCCGAGGTACTGCTCGAGCAGTCGCTCGAACTTGAGCAGCGGCTTGTCGTAGAAGCCGACGTAGTCGACGTCGGCAAGCGTGATGCCGGCGTGACGGAGACACCAGGACGTCGCCTGCGACGGGAAATCGGCGTCGTGCTTCTTGCGCGTGAAGCGCTCCTCCTGCGCCGCCGCCACGATGACGCCGTCGCGCACCAGGCAGGCGGCGGAATCGTGATAGTAGGCCGACAGGCCGAGAATGGTGGCCATGGGCCGCGCTCAGAACTGCTGGCGGTAGCGCTCGAGCGCCACCGGCTCGGGCGTGCGACGGACCCAGGTCGACGGCGAGCCGTCGTGCATCTTGCGCGACAACGGGTCCTCGATGGTCCGGCGCACGAAGCCGATCGGCGTCATCACGAGGTACCAGAACACGGTGAGGATGACGCGGGCGTTGAAGCGCCCGAGCACCTCGGCGAACTGCATCCAGCGTCGCTCGACCGGCCCGAGCACGCGCGGCATCACGAGGCCGGACACGACCAGCGCCGTACCCACCACCGCCATCACGGACGGGGCCCACACATGGCCCCGCCACCAGCTGATGGTGGCGAGGAGAAGGAACACCCCGCCGACCGTCAAGCCGAAGCGGCGCAGCTCGCGCGGCGTCTTCGGCATCAGAAGATCGTGTAGATGAACGGCGCGACGGCGGACCCGTGCGTGAACACGATGAGCGCGCCGAACAGGACGAGCACGAGCACGATCGGCCCGAGCCACCACTTCTTGCGGGCGCGCATGAAGTCCCACAGCTCCGAGACGAACGACTGGCGCGCGGGACGATTGGGGACGGCCATTGCCCCGACTCTCTACGGCGCCTCGGTTGGCTGTCAAGGCTTCCGTGCCGCAACCTGGCAGGCCGCATGCGCCTGTGCTTCAACGCGACCATGGAGTTGACGATGCCGCTCGAGGAGGCGATGCGCACGCAGCGCGCGATCCGCCGTCTGAAGCCCGATCCGGTGGACGACGCGCTGGTGCTGCACCTGATCGAGCTGGCGCTCCGCGCGCCGACGGGCAGCAACGCGCAGAACTGGGAGTTCATCGTGGTGCGCGACCCCGCCGTGAAGGCACGGCTCGCCACGCTCAATCGACGCGCGTGGAACATCTACGGCGGCATCGGCAAGCGGATGTATCGGGACAATCCCGCCATGAGCGGCATCTTGAAGGCGGTGCAGTGGCAGGCCGATCACTTCGAGGAAGTGCCGGTGATCGTCGTCCCGTGTCTGCGCAGCATGATCCCGCTGCTGCCGCGCATCGCGGTCTCGAGCATGTACGGGTCGATCTTCCCGTCCGTGCAGAACCTGCTCCTGGCCGCACGCGCGGCCAACCTGGGTGCAGCCCTGCTGACGCTGCCGCTCTGGAGCACGTTCCTGGCCCGGCGCGCGCTCGGCCTGCCGTGGAACGTGACGCCGTGCGCGGTGATCCCGCTCGGCTGGCCGCGCGGACGCTACGGGCCGACGACGCGCGTCCCCGTCGGCGAGGTGGTGCACCTCGACCGATGGGGCCGGCGACCGTTCAGGACCGCCAGTCCCGCGCCGTCTCCACCTTGACGTCGTCGAGCGCGCCCTCGAGCACCCGCACGCTGTCGGGATCGCGCCACGACCAGGCCTGGATGGTCAGCCGCAGCAGCTCGTCCCAGGCGGCGTTGCGCTGCGCTTCCAGCTCGGGATCGAGACACGGCAGGACGGGGGCGGTCTGAACCGCGCGAGCGGCGATCGCGCGGCGTCGGGCGACGGTCTGGCGGGTCGCGCGAAACGGAACGACGACGCCTCTGGTCTCTGAATGCATCAGTCAACCCTCCCTGGCCCGTTGAGCTTCCCCAAGGTCGTAGACACCGTGCAGCTACGACAGGAAGCACTGGCCCGTCGTCATCCATTTGGTGTATTGGCGCGTGTTGATGAGGGACATCGCCGGAGACGCGCTCGAGCTCGCCGGCCTCGCCTACGAGTCGCCCGGCCGTCCCGACGGGTGGGATGCCTTCCTCCACCGCATCGGCGAGACGATCGGCGCCACCGCCCCCGGCCTCTATCTCTACGACCCGACCACCGACGCCCCGCTCATGACGGCCGTCCGCGACGTCGAGTCGCGAGCCGGCCGCGACTACGAGCGTCACTTCGCGCGTCTCGATCTGCGACGACGACAGATGCGGACCCTGCCGGAAGGCCACGTCTTCGTCGGTCCCGAGCTGGTGCCCGATCGGAGCCTGCTACGGTCGGAGTTCTACGCCGACTTCCTGCGTCCGCAGGGCTTCTTCCAGATTCTGGGGGCCGTGGCGCTGCGAACCGACGACACCATCGGCATCGTGCGCGTCATCCGGTCGCGCAACGAGCCGTCCTTCGATGCGGAGCACCGCGAGCTGCTCGCGCGACTCGTCCCGCACCTGCGCCGCAGTCTCGCCGTCCATCACCACCTCACCGTCGCGCAGGTGCGGCACGACGACGCCACCGACGTGCTCGACCGCTTCCTCGTCGGCGTGCTGCTCCTCGACGGTCGCGGCCGCGTGCGCGCGGCGAATCGTCGGGCGGAGCAGCTGCTGGCGCTGCAGGACGGCCTGCGCGCCGATCGCGACGGATTGCGCGCCGCCGCGGCCACCGAGTCGACGGCGTTGCGCGCGCTCGTCGCCGCCACGGCGCGCGGCACGCCGTCGGGCGGCGCCCTCGCCATCACGCGTCCGTCGGGGCGGGAACCGTTCCACGTCCTCGTGACGCCGCTTCGCTCGCCACTGCTCACGGGGCTGGCGCACTCGGCGACCGCGATCGTCTTCGTCACCGACCCGGACCAGCATCCGGTCCCGGCGCGCGCGCGGCTGCGGCGTCATCTCGGGCTCACGACGGCCGAGGCCGACGTCGCGCTCCTGATCGCGCAGGGCTACCGCGTCGATGAAGCCGCCGGCCTGCTCGGGATATCCCAGCACACGGCGCGAACCCAACTGAAGCACGCCCTCGCCCGCACCGGCATGCGACGCCAGTCCGCCCTGGTGCGCCTCGTGCTGGCCACGCCACCCGTCGACGACGGGCTCGAAGGCGCCGGAGCCGCCGTGTCCCCGACCGCCGTGCGCACCTCCTGAGCACCGGAGGGACGGGACGCACCGTCCCGCCCCCCACACGCTCAGCGCCGTGCAGCCGGCATCACCTCTTCGGCGAACGCCTGGATCTCGTTCTCGAAGTACGGTGCGAACGTCATGAAGATGAAGTGCGTCACGCCGACCTTGGTGAAGCGGGCGACGGTGTCGAGGCACTCCTGGCGGTCGCCGATCATGATGCCCTGGCGCGCCTCCTCGGGCGTCGTCTGCCGCATCGACGCGATCAGGTTGCACACGAACGCCTCACGGTCGGGCGTGGCGCGGTAGCAGAGCGGCATCATCACCGTCTTCTCGATCGCATCGGCGTCGCGCTTCTCGGCGTCGGCGTGACGACGGATGATCTCGATCAGATGCGCCATGCGCTCGGCGCCGGCGCTGGCGTTCCACATGTCGGCATGGCGCGCCACCAGCTTGAGCAGCACCTTCTCACCGGTGCCGCCGATCAGAATGGGCGGGTGCGGCGTCTGCAGCGGCTTCGGCAGCCCGAGCGCGTCGGTGACGGTGTAGTGCTTGCCGTGGACGGTGGTCGTCTCCTGCGTGAACATGCCGCGGATGATGCGGCATGCCTCGTCGAGCGCCTGCAGCCGACGCGGCACATCCTTGAAGTCGATGCCGAAGTCGCGATGCTCGCGCTCGAACCAGCCGGCACCGATGCCGAGGTTGAAGCGTCCACCGCTGATGTGGTCGAGCGACGCCGCCATCTTCGCGGTGACGGCGGGATGCCGGTACGTATTCCCGTTCACCAGCGTCCCGACCCGCGCCCGCTTCGTCGCCTGCGCCAGCGCCGCCAGCGTCGTCCACCCTTCGAGGCACGGCCCCTCCGGCGCCACGAAGATCGGATAGAAGTGGTCGAAGTTCCACAACGAGTCGTACCCCCACTCGTCCGCCTTCCGCCACACCTCGAGCATGGTCGCCCACTCCACACCCTGCTGCCCCGTCTGCACACCAAACCGCACCGGATGACCCATAAACGACACCTCCAAAGTTGAGGAACGGCACTACCCGCCACGCACACCGGTGGCAACGCAGCCTACCCACGGCGGCAAGACGAAGGTTCGGTAGCGCTCCCCCGACGTCGCGTGGTGGGGCGCGGCGTGCGTGGGTTGCCCCGAGCGGCGAGTTGCGAGACGCGCGGGGCTGATGGGCGGGGGGATGGGTGCCGCGCGAGCTCCGAGCAAGCCGGGGCATCCCACGCGCGCCCCACCAACCCGACGCCCCGACCGGAGAGCCCTACCGCACCGACCGGAAGAACGCCCGGATGTCGCCGACGAGCGCCGCCGGCTCTTCGAGGGCGGCGAAGTGTCCCCCCGATTCGAACCGCGTCCAGCGCGCGACGTCGTACAGCTTCTCCACCCACCCGCGCGGCGGCTTGAACAGCTCCTTCGGGAAGATCGCGCACCCGGTCGGCACGTTCACGCGGAAGCCCTGCGGCGGGAACTTCCCGGCGTGGATCATCTCGTAGTACAGCCGCGCCGACGACGTCGCCGTCTCCGGCGCCCAGTAGAGCATGACGTTGGTGAGCAGCTCGTCCTTCGAGAAGCGACGCTCGACGTCACCGTCGCAGTCGCTCCAGGTGCGGAACTTCTCCACGATCCACGCGCACAGCCCCGCCGGCGAGTCGTTCAGCGCGTAGCCCAGCGTCTGCGGCTTGGTGCCCTGGATGCGCTGGTAGCCGGTCTCCTCCTTGAGCCACTCGTCCATCGGGATCAGCTCCATCACCTCCTCCTGCGTGAGGCCGTCGAGCGGATTCGCCGGATCGGGCGGGAACGCCACCAGCATGTTGAGATGGATCGCGGCCACGACGTCGGCGTGGTTGGCGCCGAGGTAGGTGCTCACCATCGAGCCCCAGTCGCCGCCCTGCGCGCCGAAGCGCGTGTAGCCGAGCCCGCGCATGAGCTCCGCCCACACCGCCGCGATGCGCTCCGCGTCCATCCCCGCCGTGCGCGCGTGGTCGGAGAAGCCGTAGCCCGGCATCGACGGCGCGACGACGTCGAACGCATCGGCCGGATCGCCGCCGTGGCTCGCCGGGTCGGTGAGCGGCCCGATGATCTTCGTGAACTCGGCGACGGAGCCCGGCCAGCCGTGCGTGATGACGAGTGGGAACGGCTTCGGCCCCTTGCCGCGAACGTGGATGAAGTGGATGCCGAGGTCGCCGACCTGCGCGCGGAACTGCGGGAACGCGTTCAGCCGCGCCTCCGCCGCGCGCCAGTCGTAGCGTTCGCGCCAGTAGGCGACCAGCTCCTTCAGGTAGGCGAGGTCGGTGCCGTAGGTCCATCCGCCACCCGCGATCTCGTCGGGGAAGCGCGTGCGCGCGAGCCGGTCGCGCAGGTCGGCGAGCACCTCGTCGGCGACGGCGATGCGGAAGGGTTGGACGTCCATGTCGGAAGCTCCCTCTACTTGCAGGTGAGACGCGACGCATCGCCGTCGCAGCGGGGCCGCGGCGCGGCCGGTCCGTTCCACAGGTGCTGCGCGCATTCGAGCGCCGCACCGAACACCACGGTCGTGCGCACCGACGACGCGTCGGGCAGGACGAAGCTGCCGCCCTTCCCCTTCATCGTCAGCTTCAGCAGCCCCGGCTCCTTGTTGGAGCGGTTCTGCACGACGACCTTGGTGACGCCGGCGATGCTGCCCGCCGGGTCGCGATACATCCAACGATTGCCCGCGCCGTTCGTCGACCACGCCGCGCCTCCCGGCAGCGTCACGTCGACGCTCCCCGGAGCCGACACCGAGTCGATCAGCACACGCAGACCGTTCACCGGCGGGTTCACGGCGCTCCACGGCTGCGGAATCACCGCCTCCGCTTTGAGCGAGAGCTGTCCGGTCGACGCGCGCAGCGTCTGCTTCGGCTTCCGCAGGTCGATGCCGCTCGTGCACGGCGATGGATTCATGCACTGGCAGCCCTGGCAGACGAGCCCACCCCCGCAGTCGCCGTCGCTCTCGCAGGTCTCGTCGCCGCAGACGAGCGCGTCGCCGCACACCGGTGTCTGCTGCGCACAGGTGCAGCCGGCGCAGCTCGTGCATGGATCGCTGCACGACAGGCCGGGCTCGCCGCACTGCTCGCCCGGGTCGATGCCGCCGTCGCCGCACTCGAGGAGCTGCAGCTCGTACGCGCCCATGTCGACGCCGCTGCCGACGGGACGCGGATTGCCCTCGAGGTCGCTCGACGGTGCATTCGTCGCGGTCCCCGTGTCGAGCGCGGGGCTCGTCGCCTTCAGGTGGAAGTCGCTTCCCGGCGCCAGGAAGTGGTCGCCGGGCACGGCCAGGAACGAGTGCGTGTCATAGCCCTGCGCCTGCCACGTCGTCAGCGGTACGACCGAGCCGCCGCCGTTCAGGCTGAAGCGGTTCATCAGGCTGTTGTAGTCGGACGAGAAGCCGGCGACGCTCGACGAGTCGATCGAGATGACACCGCGAAACGAGTGCGCGCTGTAGAGGATGTTGTTGCGCAGCGTGTTGCCCGTCGAGCCGTCGCTGATGTTGATGCACCAGCGGCCGTCGCTGGCGCTCAGGATGGTGTTGTTCACCACCAGGTTGTTGCGCGCGCCGGCGCTGGCGTCGATGCGGTAGAGGCTGATGCCGCTGGCGTGGTTGTCGAACAGCAGGTTGTTGCGGATGACGCCGCCCGTGCCGCCGTCCATGTTGATGCCGGAGCCACCCGCGATGCCGTTGCCATGGATGACGTTGTTCTCGACCAGCGCGTCCTCGATCAGGCCGTCGCCGCCGAGGCTGGCGTCGCCGTTGAAGTGCAGGCCGTTGCCGTTGTTGTCGTGCACCCAGTTGTTGCGCACGATCGGGCGGTCGGCCGAGTTCGACACGTAGATGCCGTGCTCGATCTGGGAGTGATGCGCCTCGTTGAATTCGGCGATGAAGTCGTCGACGAATCCCGTCAGGATGCCCCATCGGCCGTTGTGGCCGAGGTGGCAATTGCGGACGGTGACGTGCGACGCCAGCACGGCGCGAATGCCGGTGCGCGTGCGGTCGTTCACGATGAAGCCGTCGATGACGACGTACGACGCGCCCTCGAGGTTGATGCCGTCGGGCGTCGTCGCATTGTCCGACGTGATCGCGACCGCCGACCCCTCGGCCTTCCAGGTGATCGGATTGCCGGCGGTGCCCGACGTCTCCTGGTAGAAGCCCTGGTAGTTGCCGTCGAGCACGTGGACGGTGTCGCCGGGCCCGACCTCGTTCGCCGCGTGCGGGAGCGTGGCCCAGGCGGTGGCGACGGATAGGCCATTGGCGGCGTCGATGCCACCGTTCTTCACCCAGTAGTCGGCGGCGAGGGCGGGCGACGCCACGGCGAGGAGGCAGAGCAGTGCCCAGGCGGGACGGACGGTCGATGTCGGCATGTGCTACCTGAGTAGCAGACGGTCGCCGCGGGCGACCAGCACAAAGCGACCGCCATGGAGGGGACGTTCCAGATCCGGACGCGGGCTGGTAGGACGATCCGCATGCCGGCGACCCACGACGTCCTGAACCAGCCGCCTCCGCTCGAGGGCTACAACGTCTTCACCTCCGACCGCATCCTCGTCGACGCGCTCGGCCGCGAGGGCGCGGGCTGGGCGACGGAGCGGGCGACGGCGCTCGGCGAAGCGGCGGGCGGCGACGCCATCGCCTGGGGCCGGCTCGCCAACGTCAACCCGCCGGTGCTGCGCACGCACGACCGCTTCGGCAACCGCATCGACGAGGTCGAGTTCCATCCGGCGTGGCACGAGCTCATGCGGCTCGCCGTCGGCCACGAGCTGCACGGCCTGCCCTGGCGCGACCCGCGGCCTGGCGCGCACGTCGCCCGCGCCGCGATGTTCTTCACGCTGTCGCAGATCGAGGCTGGCCACGGCTGCCCCATCTCGATGACGTACTCGGTCGTTCCCGCGCTGCGCGCGCAGCCCGAGATCGCCGCCGACTGGGAGCCGCGCATCGTCTCGAACGTCTACGATCCGGTGCTGCGCCCCGCCGCCGAGAAGACCGGCGTGCTGATGGGCATGGCCATGACCGAGAAACAGGGCGGCTCGGACGTGCGCGCCAACACCACCGTCGCGCGCGCGCTCGGCACGGGCGGTCCCGGCGGCGAGTACGAGCTCACCGGCCACAAGTGGTTCTGCTCCGCGCCCATGTGCGACGCTTTCCTGGTGCTGGCGCAGACCGAGCGCGGCGTGTCGTGCTTCTTCGTGCCGCGCTTCCGGCCCGACGGCACGCGCAACCGCTTCCTGCTGCAACGGCTCAAGGACAAGCTCGGCAACCGCTCGAACGCGTCGAGCGAGGTCGAGTTCGACGGCACCTGGGGTCGCATGGTGGGCGAGGACGGACGCGGCGTGCCCACCATCATCGAGATGGTGACGCACACCCGGCTCGACTGCGTCATCGGCTCGTCCGCCGGCATGCGCCAGGCGCTCGTGCAGGCACTCCACCACACCGATCACCGTCGCACCTTCGGCAAGCGGCTCGCCGACCATCCCCTGATGCAGAACGTCCTCGCCGATCTGTGCATCGAGTCCGAGGCGGCGACGCTGACGATGATGCGGCTGGCGCGCGCATACGACGAAGGCACGCGCGAGCTGGCGCGGCTCGCCACCGCCGTCAGCAAGTACTGGGTGTGCAAGCGCCAGCCGGTGATGGTGGCCGAGGCGCTCGAGTGTCTCGGCGGCAACGGCTACGTCGAGGAGTCGATGATGCCGCGGCTGCTGCGCGAGGCGCCGCTCAACTCCATCTGGGAAGGCTCGGGCAACGTCATCTGCCTCGACGTGCTGCGCGCCATGAGCCGCAGCCCGGAGTCGGTCGAGGCGTTCTTCGCCGAGGTCGGAGAGGCCGCGGGGCGCGACGATCGGCTCGACGGCTTCGTCGAGGGCCTGCGAGTCGAGCTCACCGACTTCGCCGACATCGAGCACCGCGCGCGACGCATCGTCGAGCGCATGGCGCTGGCATTCCAGGGCTCGCTGCTGGTGCGCCACGCCGATCGCGCCGTGGCCGACGCCTTCTGCACGACGCGGCTCGAAGGCGATCGCGGGCTGGCGTTCGGCACGCTGCCGGCCGGCATCGCATGCACGGCCATCATCGAGCGGGCGCGCCCCGCGGTCGCATGAGCACGCTGCGGGAGCGCTACGGCGAGTGGGCCCTCGTCACCGGCGCGTCGGCCGGGCTCGGCGTCGAGTTCGCACGCGCGCTCGCTCGCGACGGCGTCGCCTGCGTGCTGACGGCACGACGTGAGGATCGACTGCAGGCGTTGGCGACCGAGCTGCAGCAGGCACACGGAGTTCCCATCCGCGTCGTCGCGGCCGACCTGGCGGCGCCCGACGGCGCCGATCGCGTCGCCGCGGCGGTGGCCGATCTGCCCATCGGCATCCTCGTCAACAATGCCGGCTTCGGCTACGCCGGCCGCTTCGACAAGCTCGACACCGAGCGCCTGCGCGCCATGGTGCAGGTGAACTGCACGGCGGTCGTCGTGCTGACCAGCCGGCTGTTGCCCGGCATGCGCACACGCGGACGCGGCGCCGTCATCATCACCGGCTCGGTGGCGGGCCGGCAGGCGCTGCCGCTGCACGGGCTCTACAGCGCCACCAAGGCGTTCGATCTCGTCTTCGGCGAGGCGCTCTGGAGCGAGCTGCGCGGCAGTGGCATCGACGTGCTCGTCCTCGAGCCCGGCTCGACGGAGACCGAGTTCCAGGCGGTCGCGGGCGAGATCGCGCACCACGGCGAGTCGCCGGCCGACGTCGTGGCCGTGGCCATGGCCGCGCTCGGCAAGCAGCCGTCGGTGATCTCGGGCTGGTTCAACTGGGCCCGCGCGACGCTGATCGGCTTCCTGCCGCGCACCACCGTGACCCAGATCGCGCACCGCGTGATCGCGCGACAGACCCCCGACGAGATGCGCTGACGAGCCGCGCTATTGCGTGGGCGCGAAGCGCAGCCCGTCGGCCGTGCGTTCGACGCGCTTCTCGATCGGCGGCGACTCCTGCGTGACGAGCCGTCCCGTCGGATCGCGGAAGCTGTCGCGACGGGTGAAGCGCACCGTGGTGCGCTCGCCGTCCCCCTTCACCTCGAGCACCTTCACCTGCACGTCGAGATCGCGCACGCCGGCGAAGTAGCCTTCCATGGCTTCGGCCTGGCGGTCGCTGGTGATCTGGCCGAGGCGACGGAGCGCTCCGACATCGTGCGCCTTCATGGCGGCGGCATAGCGATCGAGGAGCCCGCGCACCTCGGCGTCGGGCGGCGCCGGCGGCGGTGGCACGGTGGTGCGGCTCGCGACCACCGGCGGCTCCTCGCGCGCGGCGGGCAACGACGTCGTCGTGCTCGTCGTCGGCACGGGGACGGGCAGCGTGCTCGTCGTCGGCGCCGGCAGCGTGCTCGTCGTGGTCTCGACGACCGGCGCGGTGGGGACCGGCGCGGTCGATGGCGGCTCCACCGGCGGCGGCTCCGGGATCGCCGCCATCTCCACCGGCTCGGTCGTGGTGGTGGTCGCCTCCGTCACCTCGAGCCGCCACTCGCGCGCGACCGCCGAGCCGAGGCTGCTGGTGGCGAGCGCGCGCACCCGCTGCGTACCGATCTTCTCCGGCCGCAAGCGCAGCATGTCGCCGTCGCCGGCCGGCTCACCGTCGACGGTCCACTCGACGCGCACCGTCTCGTCCGGCGCGGTCGGCTCGACGCGCAGCCGGAGCCGCACGCTGCGATGGACGGGCGTCTCGACGGTGTCGGTGCGCGGCGACGCTTCCAGCACGCGCGGCGGACGCGGCGGCTCGACGCGCACGTTCCAGACACGCCGCACGACCACTGCGCCGCCGGTGACGACGACCTCGATGCGATGCCCACCGAGCTGCGCCGCCGTCGGCGCGAACGTCCACTGCATCGCCGAGCCCGAGGGCCGCCCGTCGAGCGTCCAGCGGTAGGTGACGTCGCTGCCGATGCTCTCGACGCGGAAACGGCGCACCTCGCCGACGCGGAGGCGGAGCTTCGCGACCTCGGGGCTCGCCGTCACGCCGAGCGGGCGCTCGACGTCGCCCACCGTCGGACGCTGCGCTCGGGCCGCTGGGGCCGCGAGCACGACGAGCCCGCCCATGACGAGCAGAAAGGCTCCCGGGCGCGCGAGCTGCATGATGTGCCGGTCCACGTCCGTGATGGACGAAAATCCTTAACCCGTCCGTCGCGAGGTCCGCAACGTCGAGTGCCATGCATGCTGCGCTGGATGGCGCAGGTGCGGTGCGGTGCCGCAACGAGAAGGGCCTTCCGCGCATGGCGTCCCCGCGTGTATGGTCCGGGGGTGTTTCGGCTCTGCACGGCGCTTCTCGTGCTGGTCGCCGTGTCCTCGGTCGCGGCACCTGCATTGGCACAACCCACCGACTGTACCCTTGCGCTCGAGGGCATGGAGTGCACCGACGGCAACCCGTGCACCCGCAACGACGTCTGCCACGACAGCGCCTGCGGCGGCATCCTGGGGCTCTTCTGCGAAGCAGACCAGTGCCATGGCCCCGGCATCTGCCTCGACGGCGAGAACTGCGTCGCGGTGCCGCTGGGCAACGGCACCGACTGCGACGACGGCAATCCGTGCACGACGAACGACGAATGCACCGGCGGCACGTGCGGCGGAACGGGGTGCGACGACGGCGACGCCTGCACCGACGACGCCTGCACGCCGAGCGGGTGCACGCACACGGCCAAGCCCGGCTGCATCGCCTGTGGCGGCGGCCGTCCCACGTGCAACGACGGCGAGGTCTGTACCACCGACACCTGCGTCGCCGGCGTGTGCCAGTTCACGAACAACACCGCGTCGTGCAGCGACGGCGACGCCTGCACCGCGTCGGACGTCTGCCACGACGGCGTCTGCACGTCCGGCACGCCGAAGGCCTGCACCGCGTCCGATCAGTGCCACGTGGCCGGCACCTGCAACCCTGCCAACGGCGTCTGCTCGAACCCGAACAAGGCCGACGACAGCGCCTGCTCCGACGGCAACGCCTGCACACACGGCGACAGCTGTCAGGCCGGCGTCTGCACGCCGGAGACATCGACGACCTGCACCGCGCTCGATCAGTGCCACATCGCCGGTACGTGCAACCCCGCAAATGGTCTCTGCCCCAACGAGACACGCCCCGACGATTCGATCTGCAGCGACGGCAACGCCTGCACCCTGAGCGACAAATGCGTGGGCGGCACCTGCACGGGCGGCGCACCGAAAACCTGCGGCGCGCTCGATCAGTGTCACACGGCCGGCACCTGCAATCCGTCGAACGGCACCTGCTCGAACCCGAACAAGGCCGACGACAGCGCCTGCTCCGACGGCAACGCCTGCACCCAGGGCGACACGTGTCAGGGCGGCTCCTGCAGCGCCGGCACGCCGAAGACGTGCACCCCGTTCGATCAGTGCCACGGCGTCGGCGTCTGCAACACGACCACCGGCAACTGCTCGAATCCGGGCGCGCCGAACAACACCCCCTGCAACGACGGCAACGGCTGCACCGAGAACGACACCTGCCAGGCCGCCGTCTGCACAGCCGGGACCGCCAGAAGCTGCAACGACAGCGACGCCTGCACCACGGACAGCTGCAGCGCCGGCTCGTGCGTGAACGCACCCAAGCCGGGGTGCACGTCGTGCGGCCCCGGGCTTCCCGCGTGCAGCGACGGCGACGTCTGCACCACCGACACCTGCTCCGCCGGCGTGTGCGTCTTCACCAACAACACCGCCTCGTGCAGCGACGGCGATGCCTGCACGACGGGCGACGTCTGCCACGACGGCGTCTGCACGGCGGGCACGCCGAAGACCTGCGCGGCGTCGGATCAGTGTCACACCGCGGGCACCTGCGATGCGGCCACCGGCGTCTGCTCCAATCCGCCGAAGAACGACAACGCGTCGTGCAACGACGGCGACGCCTGCACGCAGACCGACACCTGCCAGGCCGGCGTCTGCACCGGCGCCTCCCCGAAGACCTGCACGGCATCGGACCAGTGCCACGCCGCCGGCACGTGCGATTTCGGCACGGGTCTCTGCTCCAACCCGCCGAAGAACAACAACGCGTCCTGCAACGACGGCGATGCCTGCACGCAGACCGATACCTGCCAGGGGGGAACCTGCACGGGAGCCTCCCCGAAGACCTGTACGGCGCTCGATCAGTGCCACACCGCCGGCACGTGCGATTCCGGCACCGGCCTGTGCTCCAACCCGCCGAAGAACAACAACGCGTCATGCAACGACGGCGACGCGTGCACGCAGACCGACACGTGCCAGGGAGGGGCCTGCACCGGCGCGTCGCCGAAGACCTGTACGGCGTCGGACCAGTGTCACGACGTCGGCACGTGCGACGCCGGCACCGGCGTCTGCTCCAACCCGCCGAAGAACAACAACACGTCGTGCAACGACGGCGACGCGTGCACGCAGACCGACACGTGCCAGGGGGGAACCTGCACCGGCGCCTCGCCGAAGGTCTGTGCGGCGTCCGATCAGTGCCACGCAGCCGGCACGTGTGACTCCGGAACGGGCGTCTGCTCGAACCCGACGAAGCCGAACACCAGCCCGTGCGACGACGGCAACGCCTGCACCCTCACCGACACCTGTCAGGCCGGTAGCTGCGCCCCTGGGACGCCGAAGACGTGCGCCGCGCTCGACCAGTGCCACACCGCCGGAACGTGCGACACCGGCACCGGCGCCTGCTCCAACCCCACCAAGCCCGACACCGCGACCTGCAGCGACGGCAACGCCTGCACCCAGGGCGACACCTGTCAGGCCGGCAGCTGCACGTCCGGCACGCCGAAGACGTGTACGGCATTCGACCAGTGCCACGCCGTCGGCATCTGCAACACCGCGACCGGCAACTGCACGAACCCGAGCGCGCCGAACAACACGCCCTGCACCGACGGCAACGGCTGCACCGAGAACGACAAGTGCCAGGCCGCCGTCTGCACACCCGGGATGCCCAAGACCTGCAACGACGACGACGCGTGCACGGTCGACGCCTGCAACGGCGGAGCATGCACGAACGGTCCCAAGTCGGGATGCGTCTCCTGTGGGCCGGGGCTTCCCTCCTGTAACGACGGCAACGCCTGCACCGCCGACGCGTGCAGCGACGGCGTCTGTATCTTCACGAACACGTCCGGCGGCGAGTGCGAGGACGGCAACGCCTGTACGACCACCGACATCTGTCAGGCCGGTGTCTGCACGCCCGGCACACCAAAGGCGTGTGCAGCGCTCGATCAGTGCCACGACGCCGGCAGCTGCAACCCCGCCGACGGCGTCTGCTCCAATCCACCCAAGGCCAACGACAGCGGGTGCGACGACGGCAGCCAGTGCACGGATGGGGACACCTGCCAGGCCGGTACCTGTACGCCGGGCGCGGCGACGGTCTGCGCGGCCCTCGACCAGTGTCACGACGCCGGCAGCTGCAATCCCGTGAACGGCACCTGCTCGAACCCGACGAAAGCCAACACCAGTCCGTGCGACGACGGCAACGCCTGTACGCTCACCGACACCTGCCAGGCCGGCACCTGCACGTCCGGCACCCCGAAGACGTGCACGGCACTCGACCAGTGCCACACCGCCGGCACCTGTGATCCGCAGAACGGCGCCTGCTCGAACCCCACGGCCCCCAACACCACCACGTGCAACGACGCCAACGCCTGCACGCAGGGTGACATGTGTCAGGCCGGGGCGTGCGTGCCCGGCGCGGGCAAGACCTGCACCGCGCTCGACCAGTGTCACGACGCCGGCACCTGCGACGTCGGCACCGGCGTCTGCTCGAACCCGACGAAGCCCAACACCACGCCCTGCAGCGACGGCAACGCCTGCACGCTGACCGACAGCTGCCAGGCGGGGACGTGCACACCGGGCTCGCCGAAAAGCTGCACCGCGCTCGACCAGTGCCACGCCGCCGGCACCTGCGACACCGGCACCGGCGTCTGCTCCAATCCCACCGCACCGAACACCACGCCCTGCAACGACGGCGATGGCTGCACCGAGAGCGACACCTGCCAGGCCGGCACCTGCACGGCGGGACCGCTGCGGTCGTGCAACGACACTGATGACTGCACCGCCGACAGCTGCAGCGAGGGCGAATGCGTCAACCGGCCGCTCTCGGGATGCATCGCGTGCGGCACCGGGCTGCCCACCTGCGACGACGCCATCGTCTGCACCACCGACACCTGCGTCGCCAGCAAGTGCCAGTTCACCAACAACACGCTCGTCTGCGACGACGCCAATCCGTGCACGACGGCGAGCGCCTGCCAGGGTGGGAACTGCGTCGGCACCGCCAATCTCGTCTGCGAGCCCAACGACCAGTGCCACGAGGCCGGAACCTGCGTGCGCGCGACGGGGCTGTGCACGCTCGGCTCGCCCCGCACCGATGGCACGCCCTGCACCGACGGCGACGCCTGCACCCTCGCGGACGCGTGCGCTGCCGGCACCTGCGCACCCGGCACCACGCGCGACTGCAACGACGGCATTCCCTGCACCAACGACGGCTGCAGTGCCGGTGACTGCGTCAACACGCCGATCGACACGCGCTGCATCCCCGGCGACTGTCTGAGCGGGCGCTGCGATCCGACGGCTCCCAGTGCGAACACCAGCGGCTGCGTTGCCGATCCGGTGCCCGACGGCACGGCCTGCACCGACGACGCCGTCTCATGCACGGAGGACGTCTGCACCCCGAACGGATGCGAGCATCGTCCCGTCGACGATCGCTGCGTACCGAGCGGCGAGTGCGCCAACGCCGCCTGTCGGCCGGCCCTCGGCAGTGCCGACAGCGCCGGGTGCGTCGACGTCCCCGGCCAGCCGGACGGCACCGAATGCACCGAGGACGGCGATCCCTGCACCAACGACGTGTGCACCACGGCCGATTGCACCCATGCCCTGGCCGGCGAGCTGACCTCGTGCCGGCCGGTCGAGGGACCGTACCGTCGCGCCCTGGCGCTGCTCCAGGCCGTCCAGGGGCTGCGGGCACTGGTGAGCGCGTCGGTGACCCCCGATCAGACCGGGGACACGAGCAGCCGGACCGCCCTCCTCGAGCGCCTCGACGAGGTCGAAGTCGACCTCGAGCTGGCCGTCCGCATGCTGTCGGGCAAGGTGGCCCTGCCGGCCACCCGTCCCCTCGTCACGCGGGCGGCGCGGCCGGCACCGTCCCTGCTGGACGGCACCATCGCCCAACAGCGCGGTCGGATCGCCTTCACGCAGGTGAAGGACACCCCCGCCAAGGTGCGGACGTTCCTCAACCTGCTGGCCCTCGCCAAGCGTCGCGCCGAGCTCTCGGGGCCCGTCGCCCGCGATCTCCGGCAGCGGGGCCGAAGCTTGCTCACCGGGACGAAAGCCCTTAAACGCGACCTCAAACGGCTCCAGCGCCTCAACCAGGTTTTCGCTCGATAGCCCGTCGGGTCGCCACGCGCGGCGCGGCGGTCCCAGGAGGTTCGCCCGTGCGCACGATCATCCGCGTCCTGTGCCTCATCGCCGCCGTCGCCACCGTCGTGCCCGCCGAGGCGCGCTCGCTGCGCGATCAGCTCGGCACCGCGTCGGAATCGGTCGGCCTCCAGGGAGGCGATGCCTTCGATGCGCTCGCCGACACCCTCGCCAACACGGCGGCACGCGCACTGCCCGTCGTGTCGGCGTCGGCCGGCATCACCTACCGCTACAACACCGAGCTCGACGTCTTCGAGCGATCGTCGGACACGCTCGGACCCATCTTCATGGAACGCCCCGACACGATCGGGCGCTCGAAGTTCAACGTCAACGTCAGCTGGCAGTACGTCGAGTTCGACGAGTACGACGGCCAGAACCTCGACAACCTCCAGCGCGAGGACCCGATCGTCACCCGCGTCGTCGACGGCTCGGGGAACCCCGTCGGCTTCACCGCGAACCGGCTGCAGTACCGGCTCGGCCTGCAGAACCAGATCGTCGCCTTCAGCGCCACCTACGGCATCCTCGACGACCTCGACGTCAACCTGACGCTGCCGTTGATCGCCACCAACTTCAAGGTCGGCGTCACGACGCAGCAGGAGTTCGTCGCCGGCACCGACGGCATCTTCACGCCGCTCACCGGGTCGCCGATCACTGGTCGCAGCACGCAGAACAAGTTCGGCGTCGGCGACATGCTGCTGCGCTTCAAGTACCAGCTGCCGCGTCTGAGCGAGATGCGCTCGGCCGCCGGCCTCGTGTTCCGCATGCCGACGGGCGACGAGGACAACTTCCAGGGCACCGGTTCGTTCGAGGTCTCGCCGTCGTTCTACGTCTCGACGGTGCTGTGGAAGCGCGTCACGCCATACGCCAACGCCGCCATCGATCTGCGCACCGACGACGTCGCCAACAGCGAAGCGCGCTACAGCGTCGGCTTCGACGTCGACGTCTTCCCGCGCTGGAACCTGTCGTTCGCGTTCCTCGGTCGCAGCGAGTTCCAGCGCAGCGCCAAGGCCGGCTCGACCGACTTCCTCTACCTCACGCCGCAGGGCCCGCAGCAGCGCCCGCTCCTCGGCCTCGACTTCGCCCGCAACGACTTCTTCGACGCCTCGTTCGGCACGCGCGTCGTCGTCTGGCGCCAGATCATGCTGTTCGCGAACATCCTCTACGCGCTGAACGACGCCGGCCTGCGCAACAACTCCGTCATCCCGACGGTGGGCGTCGAGGGGACGTTCTGACGGTGACCTGATGTATCGGGCCTTCTTCGGCCTGCGCGAGCCGCCGTTCCAGATCACACCGGACCCGCGCTTCCTCTATCGCAACCCGGTCTACGACGAGGCCATCGCCGCCCTCGCCGACGGCATCCTGGAACGCGACGGCTTCCTGGCGCTGGTCGGCGAGGTCGGCACCGGCAAGACCACGATCCAGCGCCACCTGCTCGAGGCGCTGCCATCGAACGTCCGCACCGTGCTCCTGCTCCATCCCACGGTCACGTTCGACGAGACGCTCGACCACGTGCTGCTCGAGCTCGGCATTCCCGTCGAGGGGGCGAGCAAGCTCATCCTGCTGCAGCGCCTGAACGAGTACCTGATCGAGCACACCAACGCGGGCGGCAACGTCGCCCTGCTGTTCGACGAGGCGCAGGCGCTCGAGCCGGCGGCACTCGACGAGCTCTGCATGCTCGCCGATCTGCGCACCGACGACGACCGCCCGAGCCTGCAGATCCTGCTCGCCGGCCAGCCCGAGCTGGAGGCGCGGTTGGAGCTGCCGGAGAACGCCGCGGTCCGCGATCGCATCGCGGTGCACGTGCGCCTGTTTCCGCTCGCCGTCGACGAGGTGACGTCGTACATCCGAACGCGCCTCGAGCACGCCGGCGCGCTCGATCCCGACATCTTCACGCCGATCGCCATCGCGCGCATCGCCGAGCTGAGCGGCGGCATCCCGCGTCTCGTCAACGTCCTCTGTGATGCGGCGCTGGTGGGCGCGTATGCCGTCGAGAGCCGGCGTGTGACGCTGGAGATCGTCGACGAGGCCTGGGCCGACTATGCGCCGCTCCACGGCGGGGAAGCGATGCCGATGCCGTCACGGCCGGCGTACCCGGCGCTGCCTGCGCCGCCACCGGTGGCGGTGGTCGAGGCGCCGGTGGAGCGTCCGCCGGCGCCGCCACGCCGTCGTCTCCTTCCGATCGCCGCCAGCATGGCCATCATCGCGGCCGGAACCGCCGGCGTGCTGGCGTGGCGAACGACGCCGCCGCCCGAATCGCCGCCCGTCCGGGCTCGGGCGCTGCCGCTGCGGGTGGTGGGACCAGTCCCCCCTGCCGTCCAGGAGCCGGTCGCCGTGCCCGCGCCCGTGCCTGAGCCCGAGCCGGAGCCAGTGGCGGCGCCGGAGCTGGCCGAGCCCGTCGATCCTCCGCCGTCACCCGCCGAGGCCCTCCGCCTGGTCGACGCGTTCCGCCGTGCCGCCGAGACCCACGATCTCGCCGGCCTGCGCGCCCTGCTCGCGCCGGATGCCCCGGCGGACGCCGTCACCGCCGACTACGAGCAGCGCTTCGCCCACAGCGGCGACCTGGCCTGGATGCAGCCGCGCGCCGACGTCGAGCCGCGCGGCGAGCGGGTCGCGGTGCGGGCACCATTCGTCATCACGTACCGCAACGAGCACGGACGGGCAGTCGAGCTGCGCGGCTCGGCGGCGTGGGAGATCGCGCGCGTCGACGGCACCGCGATGATCGTCGCGCACTCGCTGTCGTCGGACACCGCGCGACCGTAGTCGCACGCACGCGCCCCAGCGCCGCCGCGCGCCGCGACCGCGCTGGGGCATCGGTCGCGTCCTAGTCGACGCGCTTCACCACCGGCGGCTTCCACGTGCCGTTCAGGATCGACGGCGATGTCTCGTGCGGCCCGTACATGCGCAGCATCCCGATGAACGGACCCCTCGGCGCAGGCAGCCAGTTCGATTCCTTGTCGGCACCCGCGGGCTCACGGTGAAAGGCGTCGACTCCGGGTGGGCAACGGTTGCCGCCCGATCGGGCGTCCCCGAATGCCTCGCGCCGGCGGGCTGCTTGAAGATGGGCGCCGGGCCTGACGATATGGTACGGGAGCATGCGCTGAGCCTCATCGGCCTCATAGCCATCGTGCTCGCGATCATCGCGCTTCGGCGCTCGGGTCGCGATGCGGCACTCGAGGAGCGCGTGACCCGGCTCGAGGCCGAGCTGCAGGCGCTGCGTGGACGGTCACCGATCGAGGCGGTCGTGGCGGGCCTCCAGGTCGCCGAGCCCGCGCTCGAACCGGAGGCGACCGTCGCCCCGAAGGCGCCGGTGACACCCGTCGAGCCACCGCCGGCCCCCGGGGCGTGGGTCGCATCCGAGCCACCACCCCCGCTCCCGGAGCCCGAGCCCGCCGCCCCACCCGTCAAGATCGACTGGGAGCGCTGGATCGGCGTCCGCGGCGCGGCCGTCCTCGGCGGCATCGTGCTCGCCATGGCCGGCCTGTTCTTCTTCCGCTACTCGATCGAGCACGGGCTGTTCCCGCCGTGGCTGCGCGTCGTCCTCGGCACGCTCGCCGGCATCGCCTGTCTCGTCGGTTCCGAGCTCGTGATGCGGCGGCGCTACGCGGGGACCGCGGACGCGGTCGCCGGCGCCGGCATCGTCATCCTGTACGCAGCCTTCTGGGCGGCGGCGAACCTCTACGACCTCATCGGCACCGGCACGCTCTTCGTGCTGCTGGTCGCCGTCACCGCCACCGGCGGCACGCTGTCGTGGCGTCACGGCTCGCTGCTGATCGCGGTGCTCGGGCTGATCGGCGGCTTCCTCACCCCCATCTTCGCGTCACGCAACAGCGACAATCCGATCGGCCTGTTCTCGTATCTGCTGCTCCTCGACGTGGCGCTGCTCACGCTCGCGCGGAAGCGACAATGGCCCGTGCTCGGGCTGCTCGCGCTCGCCGCCACCACCGCCTACCAGTTCTTCTGGGTGACGTTCGGCATGGGCCCCGAGCGCTCGATCCTCGGGCTCGTCATTCTCGGTGCCTTCGCCGGCGTGTTCGCGCTCGGCGGTCCGCGGCGCGAGGGCAGCACCCGCACCTGGGTGGTGACGCAGGCGGCGGGCGTGCTGCTGCCGTTCGCGTGCGCACTGCAGTTCGCCTTCAACGCCGATCTCGGCGATCGACTGGTGCCGCTGTCGCTGCTGCTGGCCGTGTTGTCGTTCGCCGCGGCGTGGCTGTCGCGCCAGCATCGCGAGCCGCTCCTCGGGGTCGGCGCCGCATCGGCGACCGTCGCCGTGCTCTCGGTGTGGATGTCGGAGCACGCCACCACGCCGGCTGTGGCATGGCAGGCGTCGATCGCCGTGACGGTGCTGGCCGGCATCTTCCACCTCTTCGTCGAGCGCGACCCCGACGCCTCGGGATGGCAGGGCCCGGCCACCACCGGCCTGCTGTCGGCCACCGGCTTCTTCGTACTGCTCGTCGTCAGCGCCGTGGCCGGACCGGGTGACGTCGGCCTCTGGCCGTGGCTCGCGGGTTGGTCGGCGCTGGCCGCCATCCTGCTGCGACATGGCGGCCTGCCCGATCGCGAGCGGCTGCAGCTCGTCGCCGCCATGGGTATCGCCATCGGCCTTGGGTCGTTCCGTGCCGTGCATCGCTTCGCCGACGGCTTCCCGTCCCAGGCGGCCTATCTCGCCATCACGCTGACGGTGGCCGTCGCCTTCCAGGTAACGGCGATGCTGCGCGCGCCGGGCCGACCACGCGAGTTCGGCGAGCAGGCCGCTGCGCTGGTGGCGGTGGCGTCCATGCTGCTGGTCATCACGCCGATGAGCGACGCGACGATGGTGGCGCTCGGCGCCGCCACGGCGCTCGGCTTGCTCGCGACGCTCGCCGCGACCCGGCTCGGCGGCAGCTGGTGGGGCCTCGTCGCCATGCTCGCGACCGCGTTCGTCCACACCAGCTGGGCCATGGATCGCGTCGAGCCGTCGACGACGGGCTTCGTGATGCAGGCTATGACCGTCGTCGTGCTGACGCTGTGGCCGTTCCTGGCCGTCGATCGGCTGCGAGGCAACCGCTGGGCGTGGTGGACGGCGGCGCTAGCAGGTCCGGCGTGGTTCGTGTCCCTCGGCCAGCAGTTCACGGCGCTGTTCGGCGACTCCGCCATCGGCATCCTGCCGCTCGGCCTCGGCGCGGTGACGCTGGCCGCGGCACAGCGCGCGCGCGCCGTGTTCGCGGAGGGCGATCCGGCGCGGGTCAGCAACCTCGCCTGGTTCCTCGGCATCACGACGGCCTTCGTCACCGTAGCCATCCCGCTGCAGCTCGACCGCGAGTGGATCACCATCGGCTGGGCGCTCGAAGGCGTCGCCCTCGTCACGCTCTGGCAGCGGCTCGATCACCCGGGGCTCAAGTACGTCGGGCTGGCGTTGCTCGGCACGGTTGCCGTCCGGCTCGTCGCGAACGAGGCCGTGCTCACGTACCATGCGCGACCGGCATGGCGGATCGTCAACTGGCTGCTCTACACCTACCTCGTGCCGGCGGCGGCGATGTTCCGGGCGGCGGCGATTCTGGCCCCGATCGAGGTGCCACGGCTCCGCGACTGGGAGCGGCCGGTCTATCCGGGCGAGCGCGCCGTCGGCTCGATGGCGGCGGGGCTCGCCGGCCTGGTGATCGTCTTCGCATGGCTCAACATCGCCATCGTGGAATGGTTCGCGCAGGGGCCCGACCTCACGCTCGACTTCGCGCGCATGCCGGCACGCGATCTCACGACGTCGATCGTCTGGGCGCTGTACGCGCTCGGGCTGCTGGCGCTCGGCGTGCGGCTCACCAGCGTCGGGCTGCGTTGGGTGAGCCTGGTGCTCATGATGATCACCATCGCGAAGGTGTTCCTGTACGACGTCGGCGAGCTCACCGACCTCTACCGCGTGGCCTCGCTGCTCGGCCTGGCGCTGTCGCTGATCGGCGTGTCGCTCGCCTACCAGCGATTCGTCCTGCGTCGCGAGCCGTCCGAGCCATGAGGCGGGCCCTCGTCCTCGTGCTGCTCGCCGTCGCGGTCGCGCGCGCCGAACCGCCCCCGGTCGATCTGGCGCAGCTGTTCCCGGACGAGGCATCGATCACCGTCGCGAGCGGCGGGCTCGCCCGCCTCGTCCTCCCACCCGAGGTGCTCGCCGCATGTCGTCCCGACCTGTCCGACGTGCGCGTGTTCGACGGCGCCGGCCACGAGGTGCCCTACGTCGTCGACGCCGGTCCGCCGCCGGGCGACGTGCGCCAGGAGGCCACCGTCGTCGACGCGCAGGTGCTGCACGTCGAGCGCACCAAGACGCCGCGCCAGGATCAGCCGCCGCGTGCCCGCGAGACGTACCGTCTCGCCGCACCGGCCGGCGCCGGCCCGTGGACGCTGCGCATCGACACCGCGCAGACCGGCTTCGTCCGTCGCGTCGACGTCGCGACCGAGAGTGGCCCGCTGGTCGAGAACGCCTCGATCGTGCGTCTCGGCGACCCCGCCGCCGACCGCATGCAGGTCTCGCTGCCGGCGCTGACGGCGCCCGAGCTCGTCGTCACCATCGAGGGCGACGAGGGCTACTTCCTGCAGCCGACGTTCCGTTTCCAGACGACGCGCACGCTCGCCGAGACCGCGCAGGTCACGGTGCCGCTGCCAGTGGTGACGTCGAGCCGGGTCGGCGATCGCACGGTGGTCGAGGTCGAGCGTCCATCGGGCGTCGTCCCCGGCCTGCTGCGCATCGCCACCGCGACCCCCGCCTTCGACCGTCGCGTGCAGGTGTGGGACGTGCTCGCGAGCGGCGCCGACGTCGCGGTCGGCGACGGCCGCGTGCGACGCGTGACGACCGCCGACACCATCGACGCGCTCGACGTCCCGCTCGGGCCGGCCCGCGGCGGGCGACTGCGCGTCGAGATCATCGACGGCGACAGCCCGTCACTCGGCGAGCTGCGGCTCGAGGCCGTCGTGCGCCAGCCCGCGCTCATCTTCGCCCTCGGCGACGGCACCGGCACCCTGCGCTTCGGTGGCGGCCGCGCGTATCGGCCGCGCTACGACCTCACCGCGCTGATGATCACGACGCCCGTGCGCGGCGCCGACGCCGAGGTGGCGACCCGTCTGTGGGATCCCGAGCGCCTCGCCACCGCGACGCTGGGCCCGATCCGCGCGAACCCGCGGTTCGACGCGAGCCCGGCGCTCGCCTTCGCGATGCGCGCGGGGGCACCCGTCGACACGCAACGCCTCGAGTGGCGGCATCCCATCACGGTCGCAGCGTCGCCGAACGGTCTGTCCCGCCTGCTGCTCAGCGCCGGCGACCTGGCCCATGCGCGCCCCGACCTCGCGGACATCCGCGTCGTCGACGCCGAGGGGCATCAGTGGCCGTTCCTCATCGACCGCGACGTTCCGCCGACGCGTCTCGGCATCTTCTTCGAGGGTCCGGACCAACGCGATCGCGCGTCGCACTGGACGCTGCGGCCGCACGAGGCGCCGCTCGTCCTGCAGCGAATCGAGCTCGGCATCGGCGCGCCGTTCTTTCACCGGCCGTTCCGGCTCGTCACCGCCGACGCGAACGGCCACGAGATCGTTCTCGCCAGCGGCGAGCTGGTGCGCGATGTGCGCCGCCCGCGGCCAACCGTGATCGACGTCGCGCCGGTGGCGGTGAGCACCATGACCCTCGTCGTCGACGACGGCGACGATGCGCCGCTGCCGCTGCAGCGCGCCTGGGCCGACATGCCGACGGTCGCCCTGCTCCTCGCCGCACCGCCCGGACAGTACGCGCTGCTGCTCGGCGACCCCGAGGCCGCGCCGCCGCGCTACGAGCTGGCGTCGGTACGCGACGTCGTCGTGGCGCTGACCGCGACGCCGGCAACGTCCACGCCGCTCGTCAAGAACCCCGACTTCAGCCAGGCTGCGCGCGT
>DASYLJ010000037.1:0-30536 GCA_036009625.1 Binatia bacterium | reverse complement strand
GCCGCGCGAGCGTCGAGCGAAGACCGCTGTCCCTCGCCCGCACGCGGCACCCCGCCGCCCCGGCACCATCAGAACTCGACGACGGTGCTCTCGTTGTCCTCGAGCCGCACGGAGTCGGCGAAACGAATGAGCCGCTCGCCCATCGACATGATGATGGACGACGTCCGCAGCCCGCCGCCGAAGAAGCGCACGCCGCGCATGAACGCCCCGTCGGTGACGCCCGAGGCGACGAACAGGATGTCCGGGCCCGGCGCCAGGTCCTTCTCGGTGTAGATGCGCTTCGGGTCGGTGATCCCCATCTTGCGCATGCGCTCTTCCTGCCCGGGCTTGGTGGGCACGAGCCGGCCCTGCATGCCACCGTTGAGACAGCGCAGCGCCGCCGCCGCGAGCACGCCTTCCGGCGCGCCACCGATCCCCATCACGGCGTGGACGTTGGTGCCGCGTACCGCCGCCGAGATGCCCGCCGAAAGATCGCCGTCACCGATGAGCTTGATGCGCGCGCCGGCACTGCGGATGTCCGAGATGAGTTGCTCGTGGCGTTCGCGATCGAGCACGATGACGACCAGGTCGTCGACGTCGCGGTTGAGCGCTTTCGCGATCGCCTTCAGGTTCGTCGCGACGGGGGCGTCGATGTCGATGACGTGCTTCGCCGCCGGCCCGACGCAGATCTTCTCCATGTAGCAGTCGGGCGCATTGAGCAGGCCGCCCTTGTTCGCCGCCGCAAGGACGGCGATGGCGCCGGGCGCGCCGGTGGCACAGAGATTCGTTCCCTCGAGTGGATCGACGGCGATGTCCACCTCGAGGTCGCCATCGTTCCCGCGGCCGACCTTCTCGCCGATGTAGAGCATCGGCGCCTCGTCGCGCTCACCCTCGCCGATGACGATGGTGCCGCGCATGGGCAGCCGGTCCATCGCCTTCCGCATCGCCTCGACGGCGACGTGGTCGGAATGCCGACGCTTGCCCTGGCCCATGGTGCGTGCGGCCTCCACGGCGGCTTCCTCGGCCACCTGAAGGAAGTCGCGTGATAGCTCTTCGAGTCTCATGCCGTTGTCCCCCGTTCGATGTGCGGCGTCACTTGCCGGCGTAGACGTCCATGACACCACGCAGGAACGTGAGTGCCTCGGCGCGCGGACGCTGGAACGAATTGCGTCCAATGATCGATCCGAAACCGCCACCAGCGTTGATGCCGCGGATCTCTTCCATGATGGCGTCGGTGCCCTTGGCCTCACCGCCCGAGAAGATGACGATGCGACGGCCACCGAAGGCGCTCTGCACGACGTGCTTCACGCGCTCGGCCAGCGTCCCGATCGGAATCTTCTGACCCTCGTACACCTTGCGCGCGGCGTCCTGCTCGATGAACGCCGTCGGCGGCTTCACCTTGAGCACATGGGCACCGAGCTGGGCCGCGATCTGCACCGCATAGGCGCAGACGTCGATGCCGGTCTCGCCGTCCTTCGAGAGGCCGGAGCCGCGCGGGTAGGACCACACCACGACCGCGAGGCCCTTGCGCTTGGCTTCCTCCGCCAGCTCGCGCAGCTCGCCGTACATCTGATTGCGCAGCGACGAGCCCGGATAGATCGTGAAGCCGATGGCGGCGCAGCCGAGACGCAGCGCCTCGTCGACGCTGCCGGTCAGCGCCGGACACGGGTCCTTGCCGCCGTAGAGGCTGTCGGAGTTGTTGAGCTTCAGGATGAGCGGGATGTCGCCGGCGAACTCGGCCGCTCCGGCCTCGAGGAAGCCGAGCGGCGCCGCGTAGGCATTGCAGCCGGCCTCGATGCCGAGCTGGAAGTGGTAGCGCGGATCGTATCCCGCCGGATTCTGCGCGAAGGACCGCGCCGGCCCGTGCTCGAATCCCTGGTCGACGGGTAGGATGACCATCTTGCCCGAGCCGCCGAGCCGGCCGTGGTTCAGCATCCGGGCCAGGTTGGACAGGGTGCCGGGGTTGTCACTCCCGTACCAGCTCAGAATCTCCCGAACTCGCTCCTGCATGCCGCTCTCCCTCTGATCAATGATCGGTTCGTGAATCGCCTCGGGCCGTGGAGCAATAGCGGTGCCAGGGATGGCGCATCCCGTCCCGCGGCACGATGCCCTCGCAGCGCGACGCGCTGCAGCCCTGCCCTCTACCCTTTGCCGCAGCGCCCTCCGCCGCAGTCGGGTCGTCCACAGTTCTCGGTCTCGGCGTGGGTCGCATATCCCACGGTGGTGAGCTCGTCCTCCATCACCACGCGCAGCTCCAGCGGATCGAGCTCGGCATCACAATGGACGCACAGCCGGCGCTCCTCGTCGCGCTCGTCGAGCCGCACCCACGCGAGCACGTCCTTCGCGCAGCGCGCGCAGTGTCCGACGGGAAATCCGCCGTCGAGACGCGTCGCCGTCATGCGAGCCCCAGCCCCGACAGCTCGGTGCGCATGTGCTGCGCGTGCGTGGCGGGCCAGTACAGCCGATCGCAGCCGGTGCAGTGGAGCAGCTCGGGCTGCGTCGACGCGACGAAATCCGGCACCCGGGTGCGCGCCGACGCTGCAACCGGGACGAGCGGCCGGTTGCAGTCGAGGCAGCGCCGGAGCAGCGCCCCGCCCAGCGGCACCACCGCCGCCACCTCACGCAGCTGATCGCGGAAGCCATCACTGCGGATCAGGCAGTACGGCGGCATCTCCGGATCGCGCACCAGGCGGGTGTCACGGGTGAGCAGCAGCCGCCCCTCGCGGCGCGCGCAGCGTTGCAGCGTGCGGCGACGGAGATGCGGACCATAGGCCACGTCGTGACCGAGGATCCGCAACCACCGCGCCAGCCGACCCAGCATGGTGTCCACGGCAAACGCCGTGACCGTCCCGCTGGGAGGAACCGGGCTGGCCATGCGAGCCACTCTAGTGCGCGGGACCGCTGATTTGCAATTTCACGCGACGGATCAGGCCGACGGATCGGGGCGGACCACGGCCGCCGCCTGGACCGCGGCGAAGGGGTCGTCGGACCCCCGGGCCGCCTGGACCAGCGCCCGCAGGGCCGGCCCGGGGTCGGTGTCCCCCGGCGCCAGGGCCTCGAAGTCGTCGAGGCTGGTGGCGTACAGCAGGGCGCCGAGCAGGCGAGCGTTGTTGGGCGGCACCAGCTCCGCCCGGCCGGCGAAACCGCGACGCTCCAGGGTCCGTGCCGCCGCCTCGGCCAGCTGCGCGCGACGCGCCTCCCGCTCTTCCACCGGACGATGCTCGGCGTAGAGCGCCTTCAGCCGGCGCTCGAGGCGGAGCAGGACGCGAGAGCGCTCACGCACGGCCTGCCACCGTGCTCGCGTGCGGGCGCAGCGCACGGCGTCGTCGCCGGGACCGCCGCAGAAGAAGGCAATGGCGCCCCGGTGCCCGGCAAACGTTGCCGCCGACTCGTTGAACGCCGGTGAGCCCGGCACGTAGAGCGTGGCGTGGAACAGCTCGTGGATGACGGTCTCGACCAGGTCGTCCGGCGCCTCCGCCGCGGTGGTGGACAGGAGCGGATCGGCGAACCATCCGAGGGTGCTGAACGCCAGCGCCGGACGGACGTCGACGTCGAGCGACCGCGCCGACAGACGATCGGCCTCATGCTGGGCGTCGTCGGAGTCGAAGTAGCCCCGGTACGGCACCCGGCCGGCGATCGGATACCACCACGTGTACGCCTCGAGCCGGTCGCGGTGCGCTGCCGACAGCACGTGCACCGTGGCGTCGCCGTCGATCTCCGCGAACGTGGTGTAGCTGTCGCCCACGGTCATGCCGAGTCGGTCGCGCGCGAACTCGCGCGTCGCCAGCACCAGCTGCAGCCGCTCGCGCAGCGCGGGATCGACGTCGGGCCGCGCCAGGACCTCGGGGATCGGCTCGCGCCGCAGCAGGATGCGCGCCTGGGTCCAGCCGAGCCGTGCGACGTAGAGCGGGTTGCACGCGCTGACGCCGAGCCCCAGCACCAGCAGCACGGCGGCGGCAGCGCGCCTCACGTCGGCGCCGCCACCCGTGCCGCCGGCCCTTCGCCGGCCGCGTACTGCAGGCGATAGAGCTTGGCGTAGATGCCGTTCTGCGCCAGCAGCGCCCGGTGCGTGCCCTGCTCGCGGAGCTCGCCCTTGTGCATCACCAGGATGCGATCGGCGTTCTCGATGGTGGACAGCCGGTGCGCGATGATGACCGACGTCCGTCCGGCCATCAGCTTCTCGAGCGCGTCCTGCACCAGCCACTCCGTCTCCGGATCGACGCTCGACGTGGCCTCGTCGAGCACGAGCACGGCAGGCTGGTGCACCAGCGCGCGCGCGAACGCGAGCAGCTGACGCTGCCCACCCGAGAGGTTGCTGCCACGCTCGCGGAGATGCGCATCGAGCCCGCCGACGCGCCGGATGAACGTCTCGGCGTTGACGTGCCGCGCCGCCGCCTCGACCTGTTCCCGCGTGATGTCGGGATGCCCCATGGTGATGTTGTCGATCACCGGGCCGCTGAAGAGGAAGACGTCCTGCAGCACGACGGCGATGCGGCGGCGCAGCGCGGCGACGTCCCATTCGCGTACGTCCACCCCGTCGACGAGGATGCGGCCGCGCTGCACCTCGTAGAGCCGATCGAGCAGCTTGATGAGCGTCGTCTTGCCGGAGCCGGTGGCGCCGACGACGGCGACGCGTTCGCCCGCGGCGATGTGGAACGACATGTCGCGCAACACCCAGTCCTCACCGCGATAGGCGAACCAGACGTGCTCGAAGACGATCTCGCCGCGCACGACGGCGGGCACGTGGGGCGTGGTCGGCTGCGGCTCGAGCTCGAGGTCGAGCAGGCCGAAGATCCGCTCGGCCGCGGTCATCGATGACTGCATCACCGCGTACTTGGCGCTGAAGTCGCGAATCGGCACGAAGAACTGCTGGAGGTACGAGATGAACGTCACCACGACGCCGAGGGTGAGGGCATCGGCCGCGTGCTGACGTGCAGCCCACAGGAGCATCGCCGCCACCGAGACGGTGCTCACCGCCTCCACCATGGCGAACAGGGCCGCCTCGAGCTTGTTGGACAGGTGGTTCGCGTCGCGATGATCCGCGTTGAGCGCACGGAACTCCTCGAACGCCCGCGCCTCGTACGCCGACAGCGCGATCACGCTCATCCCCGAGATCGATTCCTGGAGGTAGCCGTTGATGCGTCCGATGCGCTCGCGGATCGCGCGATAGGTGTGTCGCGCCATGCGGCGGAAATAGTCGATCGCGAACACCAGCACCGGCATCATCACGAGGCTCACCAGCGCCAGCTGCCAGTCGAGCCACAGCATCGCGCCCACGGTGCCGGCGAGCTTCATGACGTCGAGCGCGATCGTCATGGCCCCGGCGGAGAACATCTCGGTCAGCACGTCGACGTCGGTCGTGACCCGCGACACCACCTTGCCGACGGGATTTTCGTCGAAGAAGCGCATCGGGAACCGTTGCAGGCGCGCGAACACGGCGACGCGCAGATCGGCCAGGCTCTCCTGCGCCACCACCATGGTCAGGTACTGCTGCCAGTAATTCGAGACGAATTCGCCGACGACGATCGCCAGAAAGGTGAACCCCCAGAACGAGAGTCGCGCGAAGTCACCACCGACGGCGACGTTGACCGCTCTGCCGAGCAGCAACGGCTGCGCCAGCGCGAAGGCCAGGTTCACCACCGCCAGCAGGAACGCCATCCAGAAGCCACGGCGGTACGGCAGCACGAACGTCCACAGCCGCGCCAGCAGCCGCGCATCGTAGGCTTTGCCTTCGACCTGCGCCTCGTCGCTCACACCGCCTCCAGCTCGACTTCGAGCGACTGCTCCCGGAACAGGTCGGCGTAGAGGCCACCCTTGGCCAGCAACGTGCCGTGATCACCGACCTCCGCGACGCGTCCCTGCTCGAGGACGACGATGAGGTCGGCCTCTTTCACGGTGGTGATCCGGTGCGCCACGAGGATGGTGGTGCGCTGATCGAAGAAGTCGCGCAGGCGATCGAGTATCTCGCGCTCGGTGGACGCGTCGACGCTCGACAGCGCGTCGTCGAGAATCAGCACGCGGGGCGCCGACGCCAGCACGCGCGCCAGCGTCACGCGCTGCTTCTGTCCGCCCGACAGCGTGATGCCACGCTCGCCGACGACGGTCTCGAGGCCACGGGGCATGTCCGCGAGATCACGATCGAGCCCCGCCGCGGTGACCGCCCAGCCCACCGGATCGACGCCGTTCGGCGTGGCCGCGAAGCCGACGTTCTCGCGAATCGTGCGCGAGAACAGGAAGGGATCCTGCGGCACCAGGCCGACATTCTTCCGCAGCCACCCGAGCGGCAAGGTCCGCACGTCGCGGCCGTCGAGCAGCACGGTGCCGGCGTCGACATCGAAGAGTCGCGGCAGCAGGTGCACCAGGCTCGTCTTGCCGGAGCCGGTCCGGCCGACGATGGCGACCGTACGGCCCGCCGGGATCACCAGATCGACGTTCTCGAGCGCCGCCGCCGTGCCCAGGGGGCCGCCGTGCCGGAAGGTGACGCCACGCAGCTCGATCTCGCCCCGACACGTCGCCGGCGCGGTGGCATCGTGCGGGCTCGTGATCGCGGGCTCGATCGCGAACAGCTCGTTCAGACGATTCATCGACGCGCGGCCACGCTGCAGCACCGACAGCATCCAGCCGAGCGCCATGGTCGGCCATGCGAGCAGGTTCAGATAGCCGATGAAGGCCACCATGTCGCCGACGGACAGCCGCCCCTGGATCACGTGCCAGCCACCGTACCAGAGAACCACCAGGGTCCCGATGCCGCCGACGACGCTCATCACCGGTCCGACGAAGCCGCGCACGCGTGCGAGCCGCAGGCTCGCCTCGCGGAAGGTGGCGTTCAGCGCGGCGAAGTCGCGTATCTCGTGGTCCTCGCTCGCATAGGCCTTCACCACGTGAATGCCGGACAGGTTCTCCTGGACGCGGCTCGAGAGCTCGGCGAGCCCTTCCTGCACGTGGGTCGACCGCTCCATCAGCATGGCGCTGGTCCGCTTCACGACGTAGAGCGCAAGCGGATAGCCAGCGAGCGCGCCCACCGTCAGCCGTGCGTCGATCGAGAGCATGATGCTGAGCCCGTAGGCGTAGTAGATCGGCGTGTTGATGAAGTTGAGGATGCCCGGTCCGAGCAGCATGCGAACCGCCGTGACGTCGTTCACGAGGCGCGACATCAGATCGCCCGTCCGACGTTCCTGGTAGAAGGCGACCGGTAGCCGCTCGAGGTGCGCGAACAGATCGTTCCGCAGGTCGTACTCGATGTCGCGGCCGACGTTGAAGATCATGAACCGCGAGAAGGTACGCACCACGCCCTGCGCGACGGCGATCAGGGCGATCAGACCCAGGATCGGGGCGACGCCCGCCATACCCTGCCCCGCGCCGATCTCGTTGACGACGCGCTTGAACAGCAGCGGCACGCTCATGGTGAGGCTCGTGGCGCCGATCAGGCAGGCGATGCCGCCCGCGAGGCGCAGGCGGTAGCGGGCCACGTAGCCCCAGAGCCTCGACATCCGGACGACTGTAGCGATGCGCACGCTGCCGACGCAACGGCCGGATGCTCAATGCACGAACGGGAACACGAGCCGCAGCAGGACGCGGCCGAGCGCGGCCGGTCCCTGCCACGCCGGCACGAAGAGCGGAATCGACGCCACGCCGACGAACACGTACGTCGCGGCGACGCGCAGCGCCTGCGTACCGGCGCCGCTCGGCGGCGGCGTCGCGCGCGAACGCGCCACCAGGACGCCGAGCGCGAAGACGAGCGCGGTCGCCACCGGCATCGGCCAGAGCCGTGGCGGATAGAAGTACGCGCCCGAGAACAGCACCATCCCGACGAGCCACCAGATGCCGCCGGCCACGAATGCCAGCACGAGGTTGCGCGCCGCATGGCGCTCGTGCCCGCCCAGCGGCAGGTAGACGAGGCGCCGGCACATCGCCGCGAGCGAGGCATTCGCCCGCCGCCAGAGGGTGATCGGACCGGTGATGCGCCACGGCGCGTCGAACTCCTCGGGCAGCACCATGCCGACCAACGCCGCCAACCCGATGCCGAGGTCGGCCATGCCGGAGAGCACCAGGTAGAGCAGCAACGGCAGCTCGAGGACCCAGAGCCACAACCGCGGGAACGACACGCCGCCGGCGGCGCCGAGGAACACGTCGGGGGTGATCAGCCCGAGCAGCAGCGGTGCGAGCGTCACCTTCAGCGACCCGACGACGAGACGCGCCAGCGCCACCGCGCTGCGCCGCAGATGGAGACGCAGCGCGTCCCGCGTCGGTACCGCCACGAGTCCCGCCCCACGCCGTCGCACCCACTCGCTCGGCGACAGCACGGGCGTGATGCCGACGGTCGGGAAGAACAGCGTCGCGGCGAGGTAGTGCCGTAGCGAGCAGGCGGGCGCGCCGGCGCGCCGGTCGGCGCCGTAGCTGGCGAGGCGCAGGATGAGGAGCATGGTCGCCATCGTCGGGAACAGCCGCTCGTCGAAGTAGACACCCGTCTGCGGCATCGGATCGGGCGCGAGGATGGCCGCGATCGGTGCCATCATGACGAGCCACGACAGCGGTCGCCCGAGCCACCGCGGCAGCAGCTCGACGGCGATGTAGTGCGCGAGCACGACGGTGAGCGCGGCGAGGGCCATCGCCGGCTCCGCCACCATGGCCACCATGCCGAGGCTCGCCACCACGAGCACCCAGTCGCGTACGGTCGCCGAGAACGCTGCCGACGCCCAGACCAGGGCGACGGCCACGAGACCCCACACGATCAGGCGGCCGAGCGGCCCGTCGCGCACCGCCCACAGACGATCGGGCACCTCGGCCATGGTGGGCAGCGCAAACGCGCCGGTGGTGAAGGTCATCGTGTCCGGCACGAGATGCTTCTCGCGCAGGAACTGGAACATCGTCAGCGCCGCCGTCATGTGCCCCGCCGCCGACCAGCGCATCGAGCCGGGGGCGAACATCGGACGCTCGTTGACGTCGGCGTAGCCGATGGTGTCGCGCAGATCGAGCAGCGGGATGCCGAGCTCACTCGTCGTCGTCGCCAGCCAATCGCGTGCGGGCGCGCGCGTCCCGGACTGCCACTCGCCAGGGATCGGTGCCAGCAGGATGCCGAGCTTGGCGCCGCGCGCTGCCGTCTCGTCGCGCAACGCCTCCAGCAGTGCGCGGACCAGCGCCCGCGCGCGCGTGTGCTCCTGCGGGAGCTGGTCGTCGGTCGGTGCCGGCGTTGGCGCGAACCCCAGGGGCGGCCCGGTGCGCAGGGGTACCCCCTGGAACAGGCGCAGCAGCTGGAGATGCGCCGCCAGCCCCGTGGCGGCGGGCGTGGCCGGCAGCAACGGCGGGGCGGGCGACACGACGAGGCGGTCGTTCTGCAACGTGATCCATGGCTTCGCCGGCGCGTTCCGCCCCTGCGCGCCGAGGAGCGGCGGCGAGATGCTGACGAGCTCGCCGGCGGGATCGAGCATGACGAGGACCACGTCCGGATCCATCGCCGCCCCCGCGTCGCGCCAGAGCAGCAGATCGTTGTCGAGCGTGTAGCCCGCCATCGACAGGTTCACGACGTCGAGCCGGGGGCCGCGACGCGTGTCGGCGAGGTCGGCCAGGCGACGTGCCAGCGTATGGGCGGGGCGCACGCCGATCCCGTCGGCCGACATGCCGCCGAGGAGGAGCACCCGCACGGTGTCGGGGGGCTTCGGCATCACGGCTCCGGGGAGCGGCAGCCCGCGCGCATCGGTTTCGAGGCGCGTCGGCGGCAGGGGCGCATTGTCGCAGCGGCCGACACGCGCCCGCAGGTTCGGCACATAGGTCCAGCCGACGGCCGGATCCGCCTGGTAGACCTGCCCGGGAGCACCGGAGCAGACACGGTCACCGGCGAGCCGTGCGATGCCCTCACCGAGGAGCAGCAGCGCCGCGGCGCCGAGCACCGCGAGCGTGACGGGTGGACGCGCCAAAACGGGATCGAGCTTGTAGCCGAAGGCGCGCGCGGTTGACAACCTGCGCGCACGCCCGCTTAGAGTCCGGGCATGGTAGTCACCCCCGCCCGTCGCTCCCACATGGCCGCCGCGTTGGCGATCACAGGCCTCCTCGTCCTGAGCGGATGCCTCACCGCCGACTCCACGATGCAGGCCGACGGCTCCGGCACCATGACGCTGACGTACCCGCCGCCGGGCGGCGCCAGCAAGGCGTCGGAGACCAAGCGCTTCACGTCGGACGCGGTCACCGTCGAGTCGCTCACCATGGCCGCGGACGGCAAGACCGCCACGGTGAAGCTCAAGTTCACCGACGCCACCAAGCTCGTCAGTGCCAAGGCGCTGCGGAACCTCAGCATCACCCGCACGCCCGGCGACGGCACCGAGAAGGTGACCATCGTGATCAAGCCGGACCTGGTCGTGAAGCTGACGCCCGAACAGGTGAAGGACGAGCCGCCGCTGAAGATCAAGGTGACGCTGCCCGGCACCGTGCGCGAGGCCAATGCCAAGGCCGCGACCGACGGCGCCACGGTGACGTGGACGATCCCCGTCGGCGACTTCCTCGCCAACCCGTCGACGGAGATGACCGTCACCTACGAGGTCAAGAAGGCGTGACCCGGCGCGCCATGTAGGCGGCGATCGCCTCGCGCCACGGTCGCATGCGATCGAGGCCCGCACGCGCCAGTGCGGCGTTCTCCAGCACCGAGTACGACGGCCGGCGCACCGTCACGGGGAAGTCGCGCACCGACGCGGGCCGGAGCGGCGTCTCGAGGCCGCCGAACGCGAAGATGGCGCTGGCGAACTCGTACCACGAGCAACTGCCCTGGTTGGTGGCGTGATACAGGCCCGGCGCCCCGTCGAGCGCCAACGTGCGGAGCTGGGCGGCGAGGTCGGCGGTGTACGTCGGGGTGCAGATCTCGTCGGTGACGACCCGGACCTCGGGCCGGCTCGCGGCCGCGGCGTACATGGCGTCGACGAAGTTGCCACCCTTGGCGCGGCACGGTCGGAGGCCGTAGAGGCCCGACGAGCGCACGACCTGGTGGTCGCCGCCGTCGTTCAGGACGGCGTACTCGCCGGCGAGCTTCGAGACACCGTAGACGCTCAGCGGCATCGGGCGGTCGGTCTCGACGTACGGCACCTGCTGCGCGCCGTCGAAGACGTAGTCCGTGCTGACGTGCACCAGCCGCGCGCCGAGCTCGCGGCAGATGCGCGCCAGATGGCGCGGCGCCACGGCGTTCAGGGCGAACGCGCTCGTCTCCTCGGTCTCGCAGCGCGGCACGTTGTGGAAGGCGGCCGTGTTCACCACGACGGCGGGCGCCAGGGCCGCAAGCGCCGTGCGGACCCCCTCGGCGTCGCCGATGTCGATCTGGTCGTGGGACAACCCCGTGACGGCCTGGTCGGCGAACGCCTCCACGACGTCGCTCCCGAGCTGCCCCGTACTTCCGATCACGACCACCGTCGTCGGCACGCGGGTCGTTCTAGAGCCGCGGCCGGCGCGCTTCAAGGCGACGCAGGTTTCGCTTGAGTCCCGCCCGGCCGCTTGCGATTATCCCGCCCTCCATGGGCTCCATGCGCTGTCTGTCCGTCCTCATCCCCGTCTTCAACGAGGCCGGTACCGTGCGGGCGCTGCTCGAGCGCGTGCGCGCCGTCCCCCTCCCGAAGGAGGTCATCGTCGTCGACGACTGCTCCACCGACGGCACCGCGGCGGCGCTGGAGGCGTATCGCGCCGAGACGCCCGACACCGACGACTTCCGCCTCATCCTCGACCGGCACACGGTGAACCAGGGCAAGGGCGCCGCCGTCCGTACCGCCGTCGGGCACATCACGGGCGACATCGCCGTCATCCAGGATGCCGACCTCGAGTACGACCCGCGGGAGTACCACCGCCTCATCCAGCCGATCCTCGACGATCACGCCGACGTCGTCTTCGGCTCGCGCTTCTCGGGCAGCCCGCGGCGCGTGCTGCTGTTCTGGCACATGGTCGGGAACAAGCTCCTGACGATGCTGTCCAACATGTGCACCAACCTGAACCTCACGGACATGGAGACCTGCTACAAGGTCTTCCGCGCCGACATCCTGAAGCGCATCCCGCTGCGCTCGAACCGGTTCGGCCTCGAGCCCGAGCTGACGGCGAAGGTCTCGCAGCTGCGCTGCCGCATCTACGAGGTGCCGATCTCGTACCACGGGCGGAGCTACGGCGAGGGCAAGAAGATCGGCTGGAAGGACGCCCTGTCGGCGGTCTGGACGATCCTGCGCTTCACCTTCGTGCGCGACATCGGCCGCGACGATGCCGGTTACACCACGCTCAGCCGGGTCGAGGGCCTCAAGCGCTACAACGGCTTCATGTGGGATCTGCTGCGGCCGTTCATCGGTCGTCGCGTGCTCGAAGTCGGCTCCGGCACCGGCCTGCTCACCAAGTTCCTCGCCAGCCGCGAGGAGGTCATGGCCACCGAGCTCGACCCCGAGTACGTCGAGATGCTGCAGCGCACGTATGCCGATCATCCCAACGTGCAGGTGCGCTCGCTCGACCTCTCCAGGCTCGCCGAGGACGGCATTCCGAAGCATCACTTCGACACCGTCGTGTGCTCGAACGTCCTCGAGCACATCGAGGACGACGCCGGTGCGCTCGCCGCCATGCGCGAGGTCCTCCTGCCGGACGGTCGCGTCGTGCTGGTGGTGCCCGCCGTGAAGAGCCTCTACGGCGAGATCGACCGCGCCATCCACCACTTCCGGCGCTACTCACGCGAGGAGCTGGTGGCCCGGCTCGAGGGCGCCGGCCTCACCGTCGAGCACGTCAGCTACTTCAACATGCTGGGCGTGCCGGGCTGGTACCTGAACGCGGTGCTGCTGCGCCGGCGCACCGTGCCCGGCTTCCAGGCACGCATCAACGACTGGTTGGTGCCGTGGTTGCGCTTCGAGCGGTTGTTCGGGCCGCCCGTCGGTCTCTCGTTGCTGGCCGTCGCCCGCGCCCCTCACTGACGCGCGTCGTCGGCTCCGCTGGTGTCGAGGAGCTGACGCACCGACAGGTCCTCGCGCGCCAGACAGATGCCACCGAGGGTGACGGTGACCAGCATCGTCATGATCCAGGTGAGGAGCGAGAAGCTCACCGCCAGGTTCTCGTCGACGTTGAAGATGCGGAGCGCCACCACGCAGCCCGCCTGCCAGGTGCCGAGGAATCCCGGCGCCTGCGGCAGCAGGACGAACGCGGCCACCACGACGACGCAGGCGAGCGCCGCCGGCACCAGCGGCACGTCGATGCCGAGGGCCAGGAGCGAGAACAGGAACGGCAGCCCGTTGATGGCCCAGATCACCGCCGAGTAGGCCAGCACCTTCAGGACCGTGCGCACGTCGCCGAGCCCGCTCAGGCCGTCGAAGAAGCCGGCGACGACGGGGAGCAGCGCGTCGCGCGCGCGCGCCGGCAGCATCCCGATGACGGCGCCGACGAGCCGTTCCGCCTGCGCCCGTCGCCACTGCGCGACGAGCAGCGCCGCGAACCCGGCGGCGGCACCGGCACCGAGCAGCATCGCGGCGCGGTGCACGTTCGCGTCGAGCGTGCGCACCATCGACAGGGCGAGGAAGCAGACGATCACGAACAGCAGGTCGAAGATGCGCTCCAGCACGACGCTCGACAGCGCCGGGCTGAGCCCGATGCCGACGCGACGCGCGAGCAGCGCGGGTCGCACGATCTCGCCGAGCCGCAGCGGCAGCACCGCGGTGGCGCCGAAGCCGATGGCCGTCGCCGAGAACGCGGCGCCGAACGGCACCGTCGCCACCGGCTGCAGGAGCACCCGCCAGCGTTGCGAACGGATCGCGATGGCGCTGACGGCGAACGCGGCGGCAACGACCATCCAGCCGAGCCGGGCCTCGCCGAGGACGCGCCCGACGCTCGCCCAGTCGACGCCGCGGGTCGCGAACCAGAGGCAGGCGGCCGAGACGGCGACGCCCACCAGCAGGCGGATCGTCGCCTTCACAGACGTCCGGAACGTGCCGCGAACCGCAGCCACCAGACGATCCAGAGCGCTTCGAGGCTGATGCGCTTGGTCATCTTCGACTCCCCCTCGGTGCGATCCATGAAGATGATGGGCAGCTCGCAGATGCGGACGCCGCGCCGCCAGGCGCGATAGGTCATCTCGATCTGGAAGGCGTAGCCGTTCGAGCGCACGCCGGCGATGTCGACCGCCTCGAGCGCCGAGCGGCGCCAGCACTTGAAGCCGCCGGTGGCGTCGCGGACCTTGAGCCCGAGCACCTGGCGCACGTAGGCGTTGCCGAAGTAGCTGAGCAGCAGGCGCTCGATCGGCCAGTTCACCACCGTGATGCCCTTCACGTAGCGCGAGCCGAGGACGAGATCGACGTCGACGAGCGCGGCGAAGAACTTCGGCAGCATGGTGGGCGCGTGCGAGAAGTCGGCGTCCATCTGCACGACGATGTCGGCACCGTTGGCGAGCGCCCACTGGAAGCCGGCCTTGTAGGCGGGGCCGAGGCCCTCGCGCCCCGCGCGCGACAGCAGGTGGATGCGCGGCTCGGTCGCCGCCATGGTGGTGACCAGCGCCCCGGTACCGTCGGGCGAGTTGTCGTCGACGATCAGGACCTCGATTTCGGGGTCCTGTGCGAGGACCTCGGGAATCAGGGTGCCGACGTTCTGTCGCTCGTTGTAGGTCGGGATGACGACGATCTTCTTCGGCACGCAGGCTCCGGCCCCATCGGGGTGGGTTTCGCTATCACAGGTCGCCGACGCAGCGGAAGCCGCAAGGCGCACGGCGTTGGCCGGCGGCGCCGCGGAACGCTAAAGAGGGCGGCCGTGCACGTCATCGCCCTCAACTGGCGCGATCTCGCGAACCCGCGTGCGGGGGGTGCCGAGGTGCATCTCGAGGAGATCCTGCGCTGGCTGGGCCACAACGGCTGGCGCTGCACCCTGCTGACGTCGCACTTTCCGGGCGGTGCACGCGACGAGCAGGCCGACGGCTACCGCATCGTGCGCGCCGGCGGCGAGTACACCTTCAACCTCGCCGTCCCCGGCCTGTACCGGCGGGTGGCGGCAGCCGACCCGCCCGACATCGTCCTCGACGACATCAACAAGATCCCGTTCCTGAGCCCGCTGTTCGTGCGCGGCGTCCCGGTCCTGGGAGTCATCCCGCACCTGATGGGGCGCTCGGTGTTCCAGGAGGTGGCGGCGCCGGTGGCGGCGGCCATCTATGCCGTCGAGCTGCTGGTGAAGCCGCTCTACCGCGCCTGCCACTTCGAGGTGATCTCGGAGTCGACGCGCCAGGACCTGATCGCGCGCGGCTACGCCGCCGACCGCATCACGGTGGCGCTGTGCGGCATCGACCGCGCGACGTACCACGTCGACCCCACGGTGCCGAAGACGGCGGCGCCGAGCCTGCTCTACGTCGGCCGCATCAAGCGCTACAAATCGGTCGATCACCTGCTGCGCGCGCTGCCGCTCGTCCGTCGCGAGATCCCCGATGCGACGCTGACGGTCGTCGGCGACGGCGACGGCCTCGATGCATTGCGCGCCCTCGCGACCGAGCTCGGGCTCGGCGACGCCGTGCGATTCACCGGCTTCGTGACGTCGGCCGAGAAGGTGCGGCTCATGCAGTCGACGCACGTGATGCAGAACCCGTCGATCCGCGAGGGCTGGGGCCTCACCAACGTCGAGGCGAACGCATGCGGCACCGTGTGCGTCGCCGCCGACTCGCCGGGGCTGCGCGACAGCGTCCTCGACGGCAGGACGGGCCTGCTCTACCAGTACGGCGACATCGCGGCACTCGCACGACAAACCGTCCGTCTGCTCGGCGACGCTGCGCTGCGCGCGCGGCTCGAACGCGACGCCCTGGCGTGGGCCGACGGCCTGACGTGGGAGCGCTGCGGCGCCGAGACCGCGGCGCTCATGCGCCGGGTGCTGGGACGAGACTAGCCGCGACGACGTCGGCGGCGATCGCGAGGCCGCGCGCGTTCGGGTGCTGGACGTCGCGGAAGAGGTCGCCGCGCGCGGCCTCGAACGCCGGCAGCAGGTCGATGCAGCGCACCCCCACCTCGACGCACATCGCGAGCAGGACCGTCTGCGGCGTACGATCGGGCTCGGCGACACCCACCTGATACGCCTCGGGGAAGATCGCGATGACCAGCGGCACGCCGCTCGCCGCGGCCGCGTCGCGCAGGCGCACGTAGCCGCTCCGCAGACGTGCCAGACGAGCCGCGTCGGGCGCGTGATAGAAGCGTAGGTGCTCCGCTCCGACGGCACGATCGACGGCGGCCGCCGCGTCGGCCTCGTTCGCCGGCGGCGTCGCCCCCTCCATGCGGTCGAGGGCCTGGGTCAGGAGCTCGCCACGGCTCCACGACCCGATCCAGCGCAGCAGCAGGACGAACTCGGACCGGGCCAGCAGGCCCGGCGCCGTGTCGCCGGGGACGCGGCGCGTGAGCACGCCGGTGGGGTCGTAGGTGAGCGCGCCGTCGTAGTCGTTGAGGCTGGTGCCGACGACGACGGCCTGCGGCGCGAGCTCGCGCCCAGGCCCCTCGAGAAACGCCGCCTCCGCTACCGAGTCGTAGCCCTGCACGCCGGCATTGAGCGCCTCGACGGGCGTCCCGCGCGCCGCCGCTAGGCGTCGCGCCAGCACCTCCGGAAACGTCTCGTCGTCCTCGACCCGGTGCCCGAAGACCACCGAGTCGCCGAGCACGAGCACCCGGAACGTCCCCGGGGGCGCGACGACCGTCGTCTCGCGGCCACGCAGCCCGAGCGCGTTCACTGTCGCGTGCGCGCCGAAGACCGTCGTCTCGAGGCCGGGACGCAGGCGGTACGGCAGGTCCGCGTTCGGCCCTGCGACGAACATCTGCCGCATGTAGCCGTTCAGCCGATCGACGATGCCGAGCGCACGCGTCAGCCCCTCCCCCACGACGAGGAAGATCGTCGTGGCGACGAGGAGACCCCCGGCCGTTCGAGCCACCCGGCCCAGCACGCGGTGCCCCGCGCCGCTAGGCGGCTTTGCCGGTCTGCACCACCGGCGCCGGCAGCGTCTGCGGCGAGCCGCCGCCGCGCAGCGCGCGCCACGCCATCCGCAACGTCACCTTGATGCCCTCCACGCCGAGGAACGGGAACGTGATGGGGATCAGGCAGATGTAGAGGAACAGTGCGAGACGCTTCATGCGCCGATTGATGATCCAGCGGACGGCGGGCTTCAGAATGTCTGGCGTGCGCGCGTAGACGGGCGTGATCTTCGCCAGCGTCTCCGCGAGCTCCTTGTGCGGGTGCTTCAGGATCGACTCGTGGTGGTAGCCCGAGATGCCCTGGCGGACCTTCTCCTCACCCTCGGCGTCGAGGTAGCCCATCTCGACGGCGCGCTGGTACAGCTTCGTCTTCGGGAACGGATAGAAGATGTAGGCGGAGCTCTGCGTGGGCTTGATCTTGTCGACCATGCTGAGCGTCTTGAACATCTGCTCCGGCGTCTCGCCCGGCGAGCCGTAGATGCACGACACCTGCAGCCCGATGCCCGCGTCCTTGATGAGCTGCGCCGACTTGAAGATCAGCTCGTCGGACATCGGCCGCTCCATGTAGAAGCGGCGGACGTCGGGGTCGCCGGCGTCCACGCCCATGAAGACGGTGGCGCAGTTGGCGTCCTTCATCGCCTTCACGAGCTTCGGCTTGATCGTCGTCGGATAGCCGAAGCAGTACCAGGGAAGATTCACTTCCTTCCGGTACGCCTCGCAGAACTCGTAGACCCAGTGCGGATTGGTCGTGAAGTTGTCGTCGTGGATGGAGACGAAGCGAATGTCGTACTTGGCGACGTTCTCCTTCAGCTCGGCCATGACGTTCGGGATCGAGCGCTTGCGGAGGAAGTCGCCCTTCCCCTCGAAGATCTCGCGCTGGTAGTGGATGTTGCAGAACGTGCACTTGAACGGGCAGCCGCGGCCCGTGAAGACCTCGAGGTTGTCGTGGAAGCAGCCGTAGTCGTGCCAGAGCTGCTTGTGGGGGAACGGGAAGTTGTCGAGCTCGTTCTCGAGCGGCCCGAGCTCGTTCCGGTAGATGATGCCGTCCTTCTTCACCCAGAGGCTGGGGATGTCGGTGATGTCCCGCCCCTGCTCCATGCGCGTCACCAGCTCGAGGATGGCGATCTCGCCCTCGCCCGGGCACACCATGTCGACGTGCGGGTTCTGGAGCACGTAGTCCGGCAGCGCCTGCGCATGATGCCCACCGACCAGGATCGGCGCGCCGACCTGCTGCTTCAGCTTCTCGGCCATCTTGCGCGTGAAGGGCCACAGATTCGTCAGCGATCCCATGGCGATCAGGTCGGGCTTGAACGCGCGCGCGCGCTCGAGGAGCTCTTCGTGGCGGTTCATCCACGCCAGATGCGGAGCCTTCAGGAACAGGTTGTCATCGAGCCCCGGGTCGAAGATCAGATCGATCTCGTGCCCGTGGTGCGTCAGCATGGACATCAGGTAGCCGACGCCCATGTTCTCGATGCCACGATAGTAGAAGAGAACCCGCATGCGAGGCCTACCTTCAGTCCGTATGACCCTGCTTGTCAATAGCGATTTGCAAGGGTTTTCCGCGCTTTCGCCCCAAACGCGCGCGCGCAGCGCCGGAACCCGCCACCTGCTGCGCGCATGCCGTGCGGAACGCGGCGACGCCCCTGCGCTCCGTGCGACCAGGGACGCTCGGCCACGGTAGCCCCGGGTCAGGCCAGGTTGAAGCGCTTCTGCAGGATGAGCCGCAGCATGCGGAGCCCCGTCCGCACGCTGTGCCACCGGCTCGACGAGTGCTTCGAGGCACCGCCGAGACGACGGTAGTAGCTGACCGGGATCTCGATCACGCGTCCCTCGATGCGCAGCATCTCGATCATCATCTCGGGCGAGAACGCGGCGTCCTCACGCGTCAGGTAGGGACGGATCTTCTCGTAGGCATCGCGCCAGATGGCGCGATAGGTGCAGCCGACGTCGGTGAAGCGCGGCTCGCGGTTCCACCACAGCGCCTCGATGAGCTTGCCGACGACGACGTTCCCCCAGCGCAGGATGCCGTCCATGTTGGCACCCTGCTCCACCATCTGTCGCGTGGTGCGGGTGCCGATGACCATGTCGGCGTCCTTCAGGAACTCGAGGAGCTTGCCGAGGTCCTTCGCCTTGAACGTGCCGTCGGCCTCGACCAGCACGAAGATGTCGCCGGTGGCGGCGTCCATGCCCTGGCGGAGCGCGTCGCCGTAGCCGGCGAGCGGCCGCGAGTGCACCACCGCACCGAGGCTGCGCGCGATCTCGCCGGTGCCGTCCGGCGAGGCGTTGTCCATGACGACGATCTCGTCGGCGTGGTCGCGGAAGTCGCGCACCACGCGGCCGATCGACGCCGCCTCGTTGTAAGCCGGGATCACGATGCTGACGCGATGCTGCGCGAAGTGCAGCGCGCGGCAGAGGTAGTTGGCCGCGTTCAGGTCCTCGACCGAGTTGACGTTGAGATAGTGGCCGTGGAGCTCGAAGGGCAGGACGGGCTCGCCCGCGCGCGCGGCGTGGTCGATGATGTCCGTCAGCTCGAGCCGCCCGGTGCGCGCCGACTTCGGCGTCTCGCGTGCATGCCGGAAGATGGCCGGGTCGAAGAGGTAGGTGCCGCAGCCCACGTAGGGCGTGGGCGGCGTGGTCGGCTTCTCGACCAGCGAGGTGATGCGGCCGTCGGCGAGCGTCACCGAGTAGTTCTTGGCGATCACCTCCGCGTCGTCGGTGGGATGGATGGCGCACACCGCGGTGTACGGCCCGGCCACCTCGGCGAGCGCGGCGTGGTTGGTCTCGAGGTAGAGCTCGTCGCCCAGGATGGTGACGAACGGCTCGTGCACGTGCGGCTCGACGACGGAGAAGATGGTGCCGAGGCCGCCGTCGACATCGTGGTTCTCGACGAAGTGCAGCGTCATGCCGAGCTGGCTGCCGTCCCCGAGCGCGCTGCGGACGTAGCCCGACAGGTGGCCTACCACCACCCACACCTCGCGGATGCCGAGCGCATCCCGGAGCAGCTCGAGGTTGCGGAGCAGCAACGGCCGTCCGGCCACCTCGAGCATCACCTTCGGGACGTTGACGCCCTTCGGGTGGATGCGGCGGCCCTTGCCGGCGGCGGCGACGACTGCAATGCGCGGCGCACTCACGGGAAGGGGGAGATACGCGGCGCGACCCCCAGCGCGCAACCCCGCGCGGCGTGTGCCGCCTCCGCGGCACTGTGCTATCAGCCCACGCCGTGCGGATGGGGCGCTTCGTGCTCGCGGCGAGCGGCCTGGGCATCGTCCTGGCGCTCGTCCTGACCCATCCCCTGCCCTGGGCCCCCGCCACCACGGTGCTGGACGACGGCACCCACGACCCGTTCCAGTTCATGTGGAACCTGTGGTGGGTGCGGGCGAGCCTGGTCGACGGCCTCGGGCGCCCATTCTTCACGCGCTACCTCTTCTATCCCGACGGCATCTCGCTCCTCTTCCACACCTATTCCTTCTCGCTCGGCCTGCTGAGCCTGCCGCTGCAGCTCCTGCTGCCCGACGGCGTGGTGTCGGCGCACAACGTCCTCGTCGTCACCGCGCCCGCCCTCTGTCTCGTCGCCACGGCGCTCCTGGCGCGCGCCGTCACCGGCGACGCCGCCGCGGCGCTCGTCGGGGCCACGGTCGCCGTGCTGAATCCGATCGCGGTCTGGTTCCTGCCCATCATCTATCTGAGCTGCCTCTGGCTGGTGGCCCTCCTGCTTTGGGTCTGGTGGGAGCTGCACGCGCGCCGCCGCGGCGTCCTGGTGATGGTCGCGCTGGGCGTGGTCGCCGCACTCGTCTTCGCGTCGCAGGAGTACGCGATGATCGCGCTCGGCCTGCTCCTCCTCGATACCGTCGTCCGCGCCGCCGCCGCGCGCCGCCTCGCGATGCCGCCGCTGTGGGCCGGCGGCGTGATCGCCTTCTGGATCGGCTGTGCGATCGGGATGGGCGGCCTCGCGTCGGTGGCCCTCGCCGAGCCCGCGCAGACGCCGCCGGTCATCCAGCTGCTGCTGGCGTCGGGATACCTGGCAGGCTTCGTCACGCCGCCCTGGCTGTCGGCGCCACCAGCACCCTTCTGGACGGTCCTCTACCTCGGCACCGCACCGCTCGTCGTCCTCCCGATCGCCGTCTGGCTGGGCGGACGACGCGCGGCCTTCTGGCTCCTCGGCATCGGCGTCACGCTCGCGATGGCGCTCGGCCCGTTCGTCCATCTGCACCATCCGCTGCCCGAGCTGCGCATGCCGCCGGGCGGCTTCAAGCCCACCGGACCACCCGGTCCGTATGCGCTCGCCATGGCGCTCTTCCCGCTGCTGCGCTTCTTCCGCGCGCCCTACCGCTGGGTGGCCATCGCGCAGATCCTGCTCGCGGTCGTAACGGCCTTCGGCATCGCGGGACTGCGCCAGCGCGCCGGCAGCGCCGCGACGCGCACCGTCGTGACGGTGGGCGCGCTGGCGCTGATCCTGGCGCTCGGCGCGCTCGACGTGCGCGGGCTCCGCGCCCCCGTCGTTCCCGCCGCGGTGCCTGCCGCCTACGACGTCATCCGGCGCGACCCCGAGCCGTCGGCCATCCTCGAGCTGCCGTCGGGACCCGAGCTCGACGCCTTCGGCTTCTGGTCGAGCTACTACATGTTCTACCAGACCGTGCACCGGAAGTTCCTGCTCGAGGGCACGGTGTCGCGGCTCCCGCCCGGCCTCACCTGGGTGCTGGCGCGATCGTTCACCGACTTCACGACGGTGCCGTACGTGAAGTACGTCGTCGTGCACCGCGACCTCGCCGAGCGCTCCTATCCGTCCATGCAGACGCAAATCGCGCAGACGGAAGCGGCGCTCGCGACGCAAGGCATTCCGCTCGTCACCGACGGCCCGGTGCGCGTCTGGCAGCTGCGAACGTTCCGTCCGGAAACCGTGCGTTAAGCGCGACCCAAGACCATGTCTTGGGTCGGTAGGCACCCGAGCGTGTGGCGACACGTCGCCTGCGAACACTCTGGCCCGGCCGGCGAAGCCGGCGCGCCATACTGCTCCGATCGTCTGACGCCGACGCGCCGGGGGTGTGTGCGCCGCGGGGTTCTGCGGTCCGGACCCATGCGTGCTTCCCTTGGAGCGCCGGCTTTGCCGGCCGCGACACCCAGGTCGCGCGGGACGAATGGCGCCACGCTCGGGTGCCTCCCGACCCAAGACATGGTCTTGGGTCGCTCCTAGAACAGGCCGGGCACGAGCATCCGCAGCATCATGCGGATGCCGGCGGCGAGATCGATGCCGGCCGGGGTGAAGAACGGCAGCCAGGCCCACGCCGCGAACAGCAGCGTGAGCACGCGGGCGAGCCCCGGCGTGTCGAGCGTCGCGCGTCGCATGTGCGACGCCAAGACGACGGCGACCGCGTGCACCGCGCCCCAGACCAGGAACCCCCACCACGCGCGCACCGGGAAGTAGCCGAAGCCGAGCAGCTTGAGCGTGCCCCAGACGTGCCACAGCGCGCTCACCAGGAAGACGACGGCGACGTTCGCGACGCGATGCCGCCGGTTGCCACCGAGCGGCACGTACACGTAGTCGCGCAGCCAGAGCCCGAGCGACACGTGCCAGCGCCGCCAGAAGTCGGCCGGGTCGCGCGCCATCCACGGCCGATCGAAGTTCTCGACGACGACCCGTCCGCAGACGCGCCCGAGCCCGATGGCGGTGTCGGACCAGGCCGAGAAGCTCAGGTAGAACCAGCCGTACAGCAGCAGGCTCCACACCCAGAGCCGCCAGGCCGGCGCCTCGGCCTCGGCACCGAGGCCGCCGGTCCATGCGGGCGGGAACAGCAGGGCCACGAGCAGCATCTTGCCCGCACCGATGCCGATGCGACGCAGGCCGGCGAGCAGGTCGTCGCGCGACGGACGCGGCCACGGACCGCCCAGCCGATGCGGAGGCTCGACGGGACCGTTGACGAAGGTCGGGAAGAAGAAGCTGCCGAGGAGGAAGCGCTCGAGGTCGAGCGCCGGCGCGTCGCGCCACCAGCGATCGGCGGCGTACGCGATGCAGCGGAGCAGCGCCATGTTGGTGCCGAACGCGGTGAGCTCGCGAACGCGCGGACCTCCCAGGTCGCCGAGCGCACCGATCCAGTGCACCGGCATCACGATCATCGCGAGCAGCAGCACCGCCGCGCCGGCGATGCCCGGCCCGCGCGGGCAGCGCTCGACCAGCGCATGGAAGACGACGGCGTAGACCAGCCACGCCGCGGCGAGCGCCGGGGTCACGAGCCACGCCAGCACCACCAGGCTGGCGCCCAAGAGGACGCGGGCGCGATCCGCGTCGCGCGCGACGCGGCGGGCGACGGCCCAGCTCACGAGCGCGACGACGACGCCGACGAGCAGCACCTCGGTGAAGACGATCGAGGCCAGGTGCGCGAGACGCGCGAGCAGGTCGGCAGAGGTGACGGGCATGCCCGGCACGCCTGCTACGCTCGCGCCCCCGGCCAGGTCAAACCGCGGACCCCCGTCTCGCTGGCGAGCCGGCGGGGGCGCTGGTACGTTCCCGCCACCCGATGCGGCGACAGGCACATGGCGCGACCGCGCCGCGGACGCGCCGTCCCGCGGTGCCCACCGAGTGAGTCCGGCGCGAGATCGGCTCGCCTTCGCGGCAGCAGCCGTCGCCTACACCGCCCTCGCCCTGTACGTGCAGCGCGATCTGGCGATGCACCTCGCCAACGGCGTCTATCACCAGGCCATGGTGGGCCAGGATTGCCTGCTGCACGTGTGGACCATCGCCTGGGGCCAGCATGCGCTCGCCACCGAGCCCTGCCGTCTGCTCGACGCCAACATCTTCTTCCCGCAGCTGCACACCCTGCTCTACTCCGACCACCTGCTCGGGCTGGCGCTGCTGCTGTCGCCGCTGCGCCTCGTCACCGACAACACCGTCCTGATCCACAACGTCGTGACGATCGCGGCGCCGGCCCTGAACGCCTTCGCCTTCCACCTCCTCCTTCGCGATCTCACCGGACGCCATACGGCGGCCTTCGTGGGCGCCCTCGCCTTCGGCTTCGCACCGATCCGGCTCACCATGGACCGCTGCCAGATCCAGATGCTGGCGGCGTGGTGGATCCCGCTCGCCATGTACGCGGCCCAGCGCGCGATCCGTCGCGACCGCTGGGGCTGGGCCCTGCTCGCGGGCACGGCGCTCGCTTTCCAGGCGCTCACCGGCATCTACATGACGGCGTTCTTCACGCCGTTCCTCGTCGTGGCCCACCTCGTCTGGCTGCAGCAGTGGCCGCTGCGCAGCCATCCGGGTTGGTGGCGTCTGCTCGCCGCCGAGGCCGCCGCCGTCGCCGTCCAGCTGCCCTTCCTGGTCGCCTACCGTGGCGTGCAGTCCGACCTCGGCGCGCACCGGCCCGCGCTCCTGAATGCGCTGCTGTCGTTGCAGCTGAACACGCTGCCCGAGATCATGCCGCTCGCCACGCTCCTCGTGCTCGGCGCCGCAGCGATCATCCTCGGCCGCCGTCTCCCAGCTCCGCTGCGCGGCCAACGCGCGATCTACCTGACGATGGTCGTCGGCGGCATCGTGCTGGCGCTGGGTCCGGCGATGATGCTCCCCGGTGATCGCGGCACGGTGTGGGGGCCGTACGCGCTGCTCGCGAACCTCCCCGGCTTCAGCGCGCTGCGCGTGCCGGCACGCATGGTGCACGTGACGATCTTCGGTGCGGCCGTGCTCGCCGGCGGCGGCTTCGCCGCCGCCACCGTCCACCGACGCGGGCTGCTGCTCGTGCTGGCGATGTGCAGCGCTGCCGCTGCCGTCCTCGTCGAAGGACGCATCCCACGCTTCCAGCTCCTGCCGGCGCCGCGCCCGGCGCGCATGGACACCGTCTACCCGTGGCTCGCGACGCAGCCGGCGACGATGCGCATCGTCGAGCTGCCGATCGATCCGTACGGTGTCGGCATGGCGTATTACCAGTACGCCAGCACCGCACATTGGAAGCCGGCACTGAACGGCACCAGCGGCATCCTGCCGCCGATCGGACCGTACATGCAGAAGCGCCTCGAGCGCTTTCCAGAGGACGACGTCATAGCCGAGCTGGTGGCGCTCGGCATCACCCACGCCGTCGTCCACACGGAGCGGCTGGCGCCCGCCGACGCCGCACGACTCGACGCCGCGGCGACGCGTCGTCACGTCCTGAAGGCGCGCTGGACGTCGCCACGGACCGTCGTCTACGCGCTGCGTCCGTCGCTGCGCGCGCCCGCGATCGTGCCCAACGGCGAGCCCCTGCCGCATCAGGGCTGGACCATCACCGCCAGCGCGGCGGCGGACACGGCGGCGCGCGCGATCGACGACGACCCCGACAGCACGTGGTCGAGCTGGGGCGACCTCGACCGCGGGCTCCGCGAGCGCTGGTACGATCCCTCATCCGTCCTCGCGCGTTGGAAGGACTACCTCGACCACCAGCCGGCGCGCCTGACCCTCGACCTCGGCCGCGAGCGGACGGTCACCGCGTTGACGGCGCACCTCGGCGGCTCCGATCCGATGGCGGTACCGACGATCGGCCTCGAGTGGTCGGCCGACGGCAAGCGCTGGAAGCCGTTCCCCGGCCGCTTCGGCCCGGTGCCGGACGTGCGCGCCCTGGTGCACGACGCACGCGCCGCCGTCTTCGGCGCGACGGCACCCGGCGTCCACACGCGCTGGCTGCGCCTTTCGGGACAGTCGTTGGATTGGCTCGTCGGCGACGTCGCGGTGTATGGTCGCTAGCCCGATGAGCCGCGACGTCCTGATCGTCGTCCCGACGTACAACGAGCGCTCGAACATCGCCGAGCTGCTCGAAGGCATCCGGACCCATGCACCCGACGCCGACGTCCTCGTCGTCGACGACGGCTCGCCCGACGGGACGGCGGCGCTGGTGCGCTCGCTCGGCGAGACCATGGGCCGCATCGACGTGCTCGATCGCCCCGGGCGCGGCGGCATCGGCAGCGCCTATCGCGACGGCTTCCGCCTCGGCATGGCACGCGGCTATCGCCGTCTGGTGTCGATGGACGCCGACCTCTCGCACGAGCCGCGCTACCTGCCCGCACTGCTCGCCGCCACCGACGACGCCGACGTCGCCATCGGCTCGCGCTATCTGCAGGGCGTCAGCGTCGTCAACTGGACGCTGCTGCGACTGGCACTCAGCGTCGGCGCGAACGCGTACGCCCGCACCATCACCGGCATGCCGGTGCACGACTGCACCAGCGGCTTCCAGTGCTTCCGGCGCGAGGTGCTGGAGGCGATCGGCGTCGAGCACCTGCGGCTGCGCGACTACGCCTTCCTGATCGAATTCAAGTACCGCGCCTTCCGCCGCGGCTTCCGGCTCGCCGAGGTGCCCATCATCTTCGTCGAGCGGCGCGAGGGCGTGTCCAAGAACGGCCTGCAGACCGTGATGCGCACGATGTTCGCCGTGCTCTCGATGCGCCTACGGTCGTAGCACGCGGAGATCGCACCAGCCGGCGTAGTCCGGCGGCAGCGGACCGTCGACGGCGAGGACGACGTCCACCGGGCGGCCGCTCCACGGCGCGAGGTCGACGTCGAGCGCATGCCAGTGGCGCTGCGCCTGATCCGCGAAGGGGTCGAGCGCGGTGGTGCGCACGACCTCGGCCGCTCCACCAAGCGGCTCGACGCGCACCGTGAAGGTCGTGGCGGTGCGCGGCATCATCCACAGATCCGGGTTGATCCCGAAGCTGCCCTGGAACCGCGTCGTCGCACCGGGCGTGACGCGGTAGCGCAGCGCCACCGTGGCGCGCGCTGGCGCGGCGATCGCGATCACGCGGCAGAAGGGCCACATCGTCTCGCGCACCAGCGCGGCGCGCTCGTCGCCGGTGACGACGCGTGGTGGCGCGCCGGCAGTGGCGACGGTGACCTCTGCCGCGGCGAGCGCGGCGCCACGCAGGGGCTCTCCCGCCGGCGGCGTCTTGCGCTCGAGCAGGAAGAACTCGAACCCCCACGGCTCGCCGCCGACGACGCGGGCGATCTGGTAGTGATCGGCGAGATAGCCGAAGAACGGCAGGTCGTACTGCGCCATACGCGGGAAGTGCGGCACCTGCGACGGCGTGTAGACCACCAGCCCGTCGGGATGGCGCTCCAGATCGCGGATGAAGTCGGCGGTCCGGCCGAGATCGGGCTCCGCCGGCCAGGTGACGTAGTAGCGGCTCAGGTTCGAGCGACCGGTCAGGTAGTTCAGACCCGGGTGATACGGCAGCGCCAGCATCGGCACGTCGGGCGGGGCATCGGCCACCATGTCGACGAACGCCTGCAGGCCCTGCGCCTGCACCGGATTGACGTAGATCGTTCCGCGCGGCCCGTGGACCGGCGCCGCATTCGAGCGCCGCATGCCGACCGCCAGCAGCCCGGCGATGACGAGCAGGCCGGCGAGCCCGAGCCATGCGACACCCGTCAGCATCCGGCGCAGTCGCCCCGTCGCCCAGACCGCGCGCACCACCAGCAGGGACCCGAGCAGCAGCGTGGTGGGATAGAGCACGAGGAGATGCACCCAGTCCTGCGGCCGGTTGAACGCCAGCAGGAACGCGCCGGACAGCAGCAGGAGCAGCAGCTCGCGCGGGTCGACGACGCCGCGGACACGACGGCGCGCCGCATCGAGCACGGCGAGCACGAACACCATCCACGGCAGGTGGTAGACGAGCTTCAGGAGTGCATCGACGATCGCCGTCTCGCGATAGATGGCGCTGCCGAACACCGCCGTGGGCGCGGCGTCGATGATGATGGTGGGGAAGTAGGCCCACGCCCGCTCGCGCAGCGCCGCGTCCTGGTGCCAGAACGGCCACAGCGCCGGACGATTCTGGTAGCCGGCGTAGCCGAAACCGGCGAGCGGCGCCTCGATGGTGGCGCGCACCAGGTCCGGCGCGATGCCGGTGGCGACGGCGACGGCCGCGGCCACGAGCACTACCCCCGCGGCGGTGAGCCCGAAGGTGAACGCGCTCCGCCAGCGCGTGCCGTGCGGCATGCCGAGCAGGATCGCTAGGCCGATCGCGCCGGAGCCGAGCACGCCGGAGTCCTGCTTGGTCAGCATCGCGATGCCGGCGACCAGTCCCGCCGCGACCAGCGGCCACCGCCGCGGCCGCACCAGCGTCTCGCCGACGATCCACGCCTCGAGCAGGAGGAACGTGACGGCGAGCGACGAGTAGCTCACCATGTGCCAGTGCGGGTACGCCCACACGCGGTAGCAGAGGAACAGCAGGACGACCGCGAGCAAGCCGCGCAACCCGAGCCACCAGCGCGCGATCAGGAAGACGATCGCCGTCGTCACCGCGAACAGCGCGGCGCCGAACGTACGCCCGGTGTCCCACGACGACCCGAACAGCGCGAAGGTCGCGGCGATGACGTAGTGCACGACCGGAAACGCCGGATGCACGACGTCGGTGTACGGCAGCTTGCCGCGCAGCAGCTCGTCGGCGAACTGGTAGATCGCGCCCTCGTCGACGAGGTTCACGGCATGGAGCCGGAACGGCAGCTGCAGGAAGAAGACGGCGACCGCCACCACGAGCGCGATCGGCAGGTCCCAGCGCCGCGACGTCACGGCGCCTCCGCCGCGTCGCGCGCGAAGACGTCCCAGCCCGGCAGCCCCGGCTCGGTCGTGCGTTCGTGGAACTCCGGAAGGCGCGCCGTCGGGTCGGGCAGCCAGGTCGTCGCATCGTGGCGTGGACGGACGGCGAGCAGCCGCGCGCCCCGCGGCACGAAGCGGCGCAGCTGCGCGTCACCGATGGGAACGCCGGCGAGGTCGCGGTTCCAGGCACCGATTTCGCTGTGGTCGAGGCGTCCCTCGGCGAGCAGCGTGACGAGCGGATTCCACGGCAGATAGACCGTCCCCGGGTGCCGCCGCGCCCAGACGAACGCCTGCTCCTGCTGATTGTCGGACCAGTGCGCCAGCCGGGTCACGGCGGCTGCGGTGGCCGCCGGCGTGCGGGGGTCGAGCACGACCGGCAGCACGAGCACGGCGAGCAGCCCCACCAGCACCCACTCGCCGACCGTTCGGCGACGGCTGCCGGCGCTCGCGAACGCGCCGAGCGCACACGTGGCCGCCGCGAGCAGGAAATAGCTCGTCACGCTGTGCGTGTTCAGGTAGCCGCCGATCTTGGCGCCGCCGACGACGGCGAGCGGTGCCATCGCGACCGCGACCAGCACCAGCAGCAACCACGGACGACGCTGCAACGTGCCGCGCACGCCGTCACCACGACGGACGTCGAGCACCAGGACACCGACGACGATCGCCGCGGGGAGCGCGTTCGCATAGAGCAGCCAGCCGAGGGAGCGCATCGCGGCGGGCCACCGGCCCTGCGTCGTCTCGTCGTACCACGGCATGTGTCCCGGCAGGGTCACCATGTTGAAGACGACGTCGTCGATGCCGAAGACGGCGAGGAGCACCGCCGACACCAGCGCGAGTGCCAGCGCGAGCCATACGACGTAGACCAGCGCGCGCCGCAGGCCCCACGTCGCCGCGACCCACAGCGGCAGTGCCACCAGCAGCGGCACCGTCGTCTGCTTCGTCCACACCGCGAGCGCCGCGAACAGCGCCGACATGGCGAGCCGCGGGCGGCTGCCCATGAGCGCCAGGCAGGCGACGGCGGCGAGACCGAGCGACGGGGCGTCGGCGTGGATGCTCATCGCCGAGAAGCGCAGCCCGAGATCGTGCAGCACCAGCAGGCCGAAGCAGAGCATCGCCGCCACCGCGATGCGCGACGCGCCGAGGACGAGCGCGTGCAGCCACAGCATGGGCAGGAAGAACGCCAGGACGTTCACCACCGCCGCGATGAGCAGCGCCCCCGAGGGCGTGGTGGCCACGGCGACGGGCAGGAACGCCACCGCCGCGAGCGGACCGTACATGAAGTCGATGATCGGCCCGCCGTCGGGGCCGGCGTAGATCGGGAAGCCGCGCGCGAGCGCCACCGCGGGTGTGGTGCGGGAGGCATTCATGTCGCTGTCGGGAATGGCCGCGAGCTGGACGGCCATCTGCGCCGCCAGCACCAGCGTCGCGAGCGGCAACAGGGCGACCAGGAGGCGCGCGACGCGACCGCTCGCCGGTGCCAGCCACGCCAGGGTGCCCCCGAGCAGGGCCGCGGCGAGGACCCAGGGCATCACGATGCGGTCCCCGACGCCGGACAGGCGTCGCTCGTCGTGGGAATGGCGTAGAGCGTCCAGGCATCGCTCGCGAGACGCGGCGGCAGGTGGAGTGCGGCCGCGTGCGGCGACAGCACGAGGCGCACGCCGTAGCGCGCGCCGAGGCTCACCCACTCGGGGCAGTCACGCGCCGTCCACGCCGCGAGCCATGCCGGATTGGCGGGACGGAGAAATCCTTCGGCGTCGACGATGCGGCGCATCTGTGCGGCATCGGCGTAGTCGATGCCGAAGAGCTCGCGCACCATCGTCCCGATCGGCGGCGCCAGAGGCGGCATGTACGTCATCGTGAGCAGCGTCAGGCTGTCGATCAGCACCGGATGACCGGTCTTCGCCTGCAGCGCCGTCGGCGGCCAGACCGGCGTCAGCAGCGGCTCGCCGGGCGTAGCGTTGGCCGCGAGCCACGCCGCGAGCCGCGCATCCCACGGCGACATGCGGTCGCTGCCCGCGTCCCATCCGTTGGCGACGTACGGCCCGCGCAGCCCGACGATCGCGGCCACGACGACGGCCGCCGCGAGCACGCGGTCGCG
>DASYLJ010000036.1:0-29562 GCA_036009625.1 Binatia bacterium | reverse complement strand
TCCGAGCGAGATCGGCGTCGCGGCCACCAAGAAAGCCCTCGACAATCAGGAGCTCCAGGGCCGCGCGGCCGTGCAGCTCATCAAGGCCGCCGACGTGTCGGCGCCGGCGTCCGACGCCGCCGATCGTCACGCCAAGGGCCGGAACGTCGACCGCAACGCGTAGGAGAGCGACCCAAGACAGGGTCTTGGGTCGGGTTCCCTTTACGCGGCGGGGGCAGGGTGCTCATATGCGCCCGTGTCCGCGAGCGAACCGCTGCCGTCGAGCACCGTGATCCTGCTGCGCGAGGAGGCGGCGGGCGGGGAACCGTTCTCCGTGCTGCTCCTCGAACGCCATGGCAGCGTGGCGTTTCCTGGTGCCCACGCCTTTCCGGGTGGCGTGGTCGATCCCGGTGACCACGATGCCCCCGGCACGGCGCTGCCCGTCGACCAGACGTGGGCACCGCCGGGCGAGGGTGACGGGCCCGGTGAGGCGCTGCCCTACTGGGTGGCGGCGGTGCGCGAGATGTTCGAGGAGGTCGGCATCCTGCTCGCGACGCGCGCGGGCCATCCGCTCGAGGGTCCGCTCGGCGACGACCTCATGACGTTGCGCACGCGCTCGCATGGCGGTGAGCCGTTCCCGAAGCTGCTCGCGCAGCATGGTCTCGTGCCCGCCACCGACCAGCTCTGGTACTTCGCGCGCTGGATCACACCGCCGCAGAACCCGCGTCGTTTCGACACCCGCTTTTTGGTCGGACGCGTACCGCAAGGGCAGGACGCCGTCATCGACGGCACCGAGTGCGTCAGCTGCCGCTGGTACACGCCGCGCGAAGCGCTGTCGGTGTACGAGGACGGCGGCATCGTCCTGCTGCCGCCGACGGTGCGCACGCTCGACGAGCTGTCCGGCTTCACCTCGATCGACGCGGTGCTCGACGATGCGCGACGCCGTGTCGTACGCGCGGTGCGTCCGGAAGTCGGGTCCGACGGCGGGCTACCCACGCTGAGCTATCCCGACAACACGGGAAATCCTGATCAGGCGCCGCGGCGCCTGGTCCTTCGTGACGGACGCTGGCGCCCCGCATAGTCGCACGAGGTCTTGACGCGGATTGCAGTCGCGCCACGATCGACGTGTGACGACGACCCCCCGTGTGTCCACCGGAGCCACCGCCGATGGTGGCCGTGAGACGCACGACCAGCGGGTCCTCATTCGCGCCCCCACCACTCATGATGGGGAGCTGGCGTCGGACGTCCTCGTTCAGGCCGGTGTCTACACCGCGATCTGCGACGACGCCGACGTGCTCTGCGCGCAACTCGACGTCGGCGCGGGCGCGATCCTCATCGCTGAAGAGGCGCTGGACGACACGGCGACGCGGCACCTGTGCGCGGCGCTCGCTCGTCAACCACGGTGGTCGGACGTTCCACTGGTGCTGCTGGCGCGGAGCGGCAGTCGCATCGCCGATGCGGCGAGCGCACTCGATCTGGTTCACCGTCTGGGCAACGTCGTGCTGCTCGAGCAGCCGGTCGCGGTGCCAGTGCTCCTCACCGCGATTCGCACCGCACTCCGTGTACGCGCGCGCCAGTACGAGCTGCGCGACCACATCGCCGAGGTGGAACGCAGTGAGGGTATGCTGCAGCGCGCCCGTGCCGACGCCGAGGCCGCGAATCGCGCCAAGGACGAGTTCCTCGCCATGCTGTCACACGAGCTGCGCTCGCCGCTCGGCGCCATCAACACGTGGGCGCACCTGCTGCGCACGGGACGGCTCGACGCCGCCAAGACGACGCGCGCCCTCGAGGCCATCGAGCGCAGCGCGCGCGCGCAGGCTCAGATCGTCGAGGATCTCCTCGACGTGTCGCGCATCGTCACCGGCAAGCTCCGACTCGACCTGCAGGCCGTGCAGATGGCGACGCTCATCGAAGGCGCGCTCGACACCGTGCGTCCGCAGGCCGAGGCGAAGGGCGTCGAGCTGGTGGCCGACGTCGACCACGGCGCGACGGCGGTCGACGGCGATCCCGATCGCCTGGAGCAGGTCGTCAACAACCTGCTGTCGAACGCGGTCAAGTTCACGCCGGACGGCGGCCGCGTGTCGGTGCGGCTCGCGACCGACGAAACGGACGCGCACGTCACCGTGACCGACACCGGGAAGGGCATCCATCCCGACGTGCTGCCGCTCGTCTTCGAGCGCTTCCGGCAGGGGGACAGCGCCATCACGCGCGCGCATGGCGGTCTCGGCCTCGGGCTCGCCATCGTGCGCCACCTGGTGGAGCGCCATGGTGGTCGCGTGCGGGCCGACAGTGAGGGGGAGGGACGCGGCGCGTCCTTCACGATCAGCCTACCGCTCTCCCGCCATGCGATTTCGACCGCGGCCGCCGACGGTGCGGGGGGCGCGCCGATCGCGGAGTCGCTGCTCCGGGGCGCCACCGTGCTGGTCGTCGACGACGACCCGCTCGCGCGCGAGTCGCTCGCCGCGGCGCTCGAGCAGTACGGGGCCACCACGCTGCTGGCGTCGTCGGCGAGCGCTGCGCTCGATGCTCTCGATCACGTCTGCCCCGATGCCATGGTGAGCGACATCGCGATGCCGGGCGAGGATGGCTACAGTCTCATCCGTCGCGTTCGCGAGCGACCGGCTTCCCGTGGCGGCTACGTGCCGGCGGTGGCACTGACGGCGTACGCCGGCCGCGACCACCAGGTGCGGGCGCTGTTGGCGGGATTCCAGGCGCACGTCGCCAAGCCGTTCCTGCTCGATCGGCTGGTCGCGGTGCTCTGCGGCGTCATGGGCGAGCGCCGCTCGCGCGCATGACGCGCGACGTCCGCGTGAGCGATCGCGTCCACCAGGCCCCGGTCGCCGTTCGCGTGGCGCGGTCCGTGAACCGATAGCGGTAGACGGCGACGCGGACGGCGCCCGGCGCGCGGCCGTCGAACGGATCGTGCGCCCACAGCGACGCCACCGCCGACGGCTCCTCGAGCAGGCGTCGCAGCAGCGTGTCGAACCAGAGCGAGTCGCCGCCGAGGGGCAGGAACCACGCCTGGAAGTCGGCGCGTGGCTGGTGCGGCGCCACGAACGTGGGCGCGCGGTCGACGGGGCCGGGCTTCCAACGGAAGTCGTACTCCCGCCAGGTGGTACCGCCGTCGTCGGACCCCTCGATGACGATCTCGTCGCGTACGTGCGTCATCTGCGCGAACAGGTGGTAGGCGTTGAACGAGCGCACGTCGTCGAGCGTCTGCGCGAACGGCGACAGGGCCACGGCGACGGACCGCAGCGGCGGTACGAGGCGCAGGAACGGCACGATCGACAGCGCGACCAGCACGACGGCGACGGCACCCATCGTCCACGTCGTCCGTCGGTGCACCACGCGCGGCGGAGCGGGGGACGCGCCGAGGTCCTGGTCGTCGAGCGCCCACAGGCAGAGCGCCAGTGTCAGGTAGTTGAAGAAGCCGTAGTTGGCCGTGAGGATGACGCCCACCTGCAGCACGGCCATGATCGCCACCGCCACGCGGCGGATGCGACGCGGTCCCCAGATGCCGAATGGCACGATCAACTCGACCACGAGCGTGAGCGCGCTGGTGGCGCGGTGCGCCCAGCCCGGCATCTGGTGTGCCCACCAGCCCACCCACGTCGGCAGCGGCGCGGTCTCGTAGTAGCCGGCCATCGCGGTGAGGTCCCACCACGTCGGATCGCCGAGCAGCAGCTTCGCGGCTCCCGACTCGGCGTGCAGGCGGAAGAGCAGCCACTGCAGCAGGAACACCGCCGCGGGGTGCGGTGACGGTCGGCCGCGCGGCCGCCAGCCGCCGGGCGCGACGAACAGCGACAGCAGCAACGTCTCGAGCAGCAGGTTGTCCCACTGGAAGCCGAGGAACGCGCCGCCGACGTTCACCAGCGAGAGGTAGAGCGTCCATGCCGCGACGAGGCACCAGCGCGGTGCCAATCCCGCCATGAGCCCGAGGCCGCTCGCGATGCCGGCCAGCGCCGCCAGGCGCAGCATGCCGTCGGTGCAGCGGAGCTGCAGCAGCGTCGGCCCGGCTCCCTCCGGTACGGGACACGCCGGCAGCAGGCCGCGCACGCCGAACAGCACGTCGTGCTGGACCAGCAGAGACAGGAAGGCCGCGACGACGACGGCGCCGAGGCACCGCAGGAACAAGTCGCGGACCCGCGCGATGGCTCACCCCCGCGGCAGACCGAGGAACTGCATGGCGATGATGCCCTTCATGATCTCCGACGTGCCCGACGCGATGCTCGCCGCGCGCGCCGCGAGATACGACTTCTGCACCAGCTGCTCCGCCAACCCTTCGCTGACGCGCGGCTCGGGCGTGTCGTAGAGGAGACCCTCGGGACCGAGGATGTCCATGCCGAGCTGGGGCATGGCCTGCGTCAATTCCGTCCAGTGCATCTTGATGATGGCGGACTCGGGACCGGGGGAGCCGAACCGCAGCAGCTTGTCGAGCGTGCGCTGGCAGGTGAACCGGAACACCTCGGTGCCGAGGTACACGCGCGCCAGCTCCTGGCGGAGGATCGGATCGCGTCCCGCGCCGCGTGCGCGGGCCAGCTCCATCAGCTTGTCGCGCTGCTCCTTCAGCAGGATCTGCATGCCGACGACGTAGAGGATGCCACGCTCGTTCTGCAGGGCCGAGATCGCGATCTGCCAGCCCTCGTCGAGCCCGCCGAGCAGGTTCCGCCGCGGCACGCGCACGTTCTCGAAGAAGACCTCGTTGAAGTCGGCTTCGCCGGTGATCTGGCGCAGCGGCCGCACCTCGACGCCCGGGCTCTTCATGTCGACGAGCAGGCAGGAGATGCCCTTGGCGCGCTTCGTGGTGGCGTCGGTGCGGCACAGCACCATGCACCAGTCGGCGTGGTGCGCGATGGTGGTCCACACCTTCTGGCCGGTGAGCACGAAGTCGTCGCCGTCGATGACGGCCTGGGTGCGCAACGACGCCAGGTCGGAGCCGGCGCCGGGCTCGGAGAAACCGAAGCACCAGAGATCTTCCGCGGTCAGGATGCGACGCAGGAAGCGGTCCTTCTGCTCGTCGGTGCCGTACGCGATGAGCGGCGGACCGAGAATGCCGAGGCCGAGGTTGCCGATGACCTCGGGGGCGCCGGCACGGGCCATCTCCTCGACGTAGGCCACCTGCTCGGCGATGCCGGCGTCGCGACCGCCGTACGCGCTGGGCCACGTGATGCCGACCCAGCGCGCGTCGGCGAGCTGGTGCTGCCAGGCGCGCAGGCGGCGGACGCGCTCGCTCTCCGGCAGCGCGAGGGCGTTCCCGCGCCGCAGGTCGTCGGGAAGGGTGGCCTCGAGCCACGTGCGCAGCTCGGCCCGGAACGCGTCGACGTTCTGCTCTGCCATGGGGCAGGGGCTTAGCAAGGATGCGCGGGCGGCGTCGAGTCAGGCCGCCCGACGACGGTTGTGCCGCACCGACGAAATGAAGGCGAGCACGATGAAGCCTGCCCCGATGAGGCCGGTCACCACCTCGGGGATCTCGAGGATGGTCTGCAGGAACATGATCGCGCCGAGCGCGATGATCGCCCAGAACGCGCCGTGCTCGAGATACTTGTACTCGGCGAGCGTGCCCTCCTCGACCAGCATGATGGTGAGGCTGCGCACGAACATGGCGCCGACCCCGAGCCCGATGGCGATGATGAAGAGGTTGTTCGAGAGCGCGAACGCACCGATGACGCCGTCGAAGCTGAAGCTGGCGTCGAGCACCTCGAGATAGAGGAACGCCGCGGCGCCCGAGCGCGCCATCTCCGTCGTGCCCGCCGAGCCGGCGTCGAGCAGTGCGGCGACGCCGTCGACCGCGATGTACGTGACGAGCCCAGCGATGCCGGCCAGGATGAACGTCAGCTGCTCGTGGTCGGGCAACCAGCGCGACACCGCATAGAGCAGGATCAGCACGATGCCGATCTCGACCGCCTCGATGCGACCGAGCTTTGCCAGCGGTGCCTCGATGACGCGGATCCAGTGCACGTCCTTCTCCTGGTCGAAGAAGTGCGTCAGGCCCACCATGGCGAGGAAGGCGCCACCGAACGCGGCCACCGAGACGTGGGCGCTGGTCAGCGTGCGCGAGTAGCCGTCCGGGTCGGTGGCGGCGAGGACGAGCGCGGCCCATGGGCTGATGCCGGCGATCACGGCGACGATCACGAGCGGGAAGACGATGCGCATGCCGAAGACGGCGATCGCGATGCCCCAGGTGATGAACCGTCGCCGCCACACCGGATCCATCTGGCGGAGGACGGTGGCGTTCACGACCGCGTTGTCGAACGACAGCGACACTTCGAGGATGCCGAGCACCGCCACGATGAACACCGACGACAGCATGCCCTGCGCGGTGCCGGTCATCTCCCACCCGACGAACGCGCCGAGGGCGAGGCCTGCGACGGTGACGATGATGGAGCCGCGAAAGTACCGCATGGGCGCGTCTCCGTAGCACAGACCGCTGCTTTACTCCCACCGGCGGGGGCAGTAGGAGCCGCGGATGTCCGCGTCGAGCGATCCCGTCCGCGTCGAGCTTGCGGTCCCGGCTTCGGCAGAGCTGCTCCCCCTGGCACGTCGATTCCTGGACGACGTGATCGCGCTCGCGGGCTTCCGCGACGCCGACGCCGCGCGCCTCGCCACCGCCGCCGAAGAGGCCTGTGCGAACGTCGTCGACCACGCCTTCGCGCCCGACGAGGTCGGGCGCTACGCGGTCGTGGCACTGCTCACGCCCGCCGACCTGGTGCTCGAGGTGCAGGACAACGGCCTGCCCGTCGATCCGAACGAGGCTGAGGACGAAGGGCTCGAGGTGCGGCGCCCGCGCGTCAGCCGGCCAGGCGGCATGCGGCTCATCCGCGACGCCGCCGATCGTGTCACCTGGATTCCGCGCGGGCGCGCCGGCAAGGCCCTGCGCCTGACGCGGCGCCGCCCGCAGCCCGCCGTCACCGCATGCCTGCCGCCCGAGGCGCTGGCGCGCTTCGTCGAGGACGAGCCGCTGGCGCCCGAGCAGGAATACGCCATCCGCTGTTTCGCGGCGGCGGACGCGGTCGGGATCGCGCGCTGCATCTACCGCGCCTACGGAGACACCTATCTCCACGATGACTGCTACGTGCCGGAGCGGCTCGTCCACCTGAACGCCAGCGGGGCGCTGGCGTCGATCGTCGCGGTCGACGCGTCGGGCGAGGTGGTCGGTCACTATGCGCTCGAGCGCTTCGACGGTGGTCGCGTCGCCGAGCGCGGCATGGCGGTCGTCCATCCGGCGCATCGCGGCCGCGACTTGATGGGGCGCATGCGCGCGCTGCTCGAGGAGGAGGCGCGACGGATCGGCCTCGCCGGCGTCTACAGCCACGCGGTCATGCGTCACGCGTACAGTCAGCGCGTCAACGAGAGCTTCGGCTCGGACGCGTGCGGCGTGCTGCTGGGCGCGGGGCCGAGCGAGATGCGCTTCAAGGGCATCGGCACCGGGACGCCCGTCGATCGGTTGAGCTTCCTCCTCTACTTCTCCCACGTCGGCACGCCGGCGGCGTGTGGTGCGCTGGAGGTGCCCGAGCGCCATCGACCGATGGTCGAGCGCATCTACCACGGGCTCGGCGTGCCGCTGACGTTCGCGCCGTCCCGCGCGCCGGCGGACGGGCCGAGCGTCGTCGACGTGCGCTACAGCCACACGCTCGACGGCGGCACGATCCACGTGCGTCGCATCGGGCCGACGACCGTCGCCGAGGTCCGTCAGAGTGCCCGCGACCTGGCGCGCGTGGTCGAAGCGCAGGTGGTGCACCTCTACGTGCCGCTGGTGCAGCCGGGGGCCGCCGCGCTCTGCGAGGAGGCGGCATCGTGGGGCTTCTTCTTCGGTGGCGTCGGGCCGGCGTTCGCAGAGGACGGCGACACGCTGGTGCTGCAGTGGATCGCCGAGCCCGTCGACGCGGCGGCGCTGGCGGTGGCGACGCCGTTCGCGCGTGAATTGGTCGACTACATCGAGTGTGACCGTAACCGGGTGGCGGCCATCGCGGGGCACCGCGCGTGATCCGCTTCGTCGCGCTCGTCGTGCTGGCGCTCGTCGCCGTCGTCCGGGCGGACGATCGTACCGCCGACGTCCAGCGCCTGCTCGACCTGCTGGCCGGCACGCAGGCGCACTACCGCGAGGCGTTCGAGGACGGCGGCGACGAGCTCTCGTCCGAGGTGGATCTCGAGGAGGCCCGTCTCCTGATGACGGATGCGTGCGACCTGAACCGGCGTCTGGCGATCGTGCCCACCGCTCAGCTCGACGCGCTGCTGCGCGACCTCGATGTACGCACCGGCGTCGCGACCGTGGCCGAGCGTCTCGACGCGTTCAGGACGACGATCACTGCGCGCACCGGCATCGTTCCCGCGACGCTGCCGCAGGCACCGCCCTCGGCGGCGCGTGGGCGCGTGCTCTTCCAGGAGAACTGCGCGCTCTGCCATGGCGCGACCGGTGCGGGCGACGGTCCGGACACGAAGCGCCTCCACCTGACGCCGGCCGACTTCACCAGCGTCGAGTTCATGCGCCGCGAGACACCGGCGGACTTCTTCACGATGATCACGATGGGCCGCCGCAAACGCGGCATGCCCGACTGGTCGAGCCTGAGCGTGCAGCAGCGATGGGACCTGATCGCGTACGTCTGGACGCTGGCCTACGGCGACGCCGATCGGACCGAGGGCACGACGCTGTGGACCGAGCGCTGCGCCGCCTGTCACGCGCACGATCTGGCGACCCCCGGCCGGCTCGCGGATCGCGACGATCGCACCCTGTTCGTCCGCCTCTCGCGCGCCCCCCACCTCGACGCGACGACCGGCCTGACGGACGCGCAGCGATGGCGGCTGGTGGCGCACGCACGCGCGCTATCGTTGGGTGGCGGCGCGCCGTAGGGCGACATCTCGTCCCGTTTGCCAGCCGACCGCGGTTCCGGATACCAGGGCCGCACCGTGGCCGACTCTCCGCCGTTGATCACCACCACCGAGGGCCTGACGGCGCTCGTCGAGGACGTTCGTCGCGCCGGCCGGCTGGCGCTCGACACCGAGTTCGTCTGGGAGCGCACGTATCGCCCGGTGCTCGGCGTCGTGCAGATCGCGACCGACGACGTCTGCGCGGTGGTCGACACGGTGGTCCTGAACGATCTGTCGCCGCTGTTCCCGGTGCTGCGCGACCCGGCCATCCCGGTGGTGCTGCACGGTGGTGGCCAGGACCTCGAGATCATGGCGCTCCTGATGGGCGAGCCCATGCGTGGCGTCGTCGACACGCAGGTCGAGGCGGCGTTCCTCGGCTACGGCCTGCAGGTCGGGCTCGGCGTCCTGCTCGAGCGCGTGCTGAAGGTCCGCATCCGCAAGGACCAGACCTACACCGACTGGACGCGTCGTCCGCTGCGCCCCGAGCAGATCACCTATGCACGCGCCGACGTCCTTCATCTCCTCGCGATGCACGATCGACTGCGCGCCGATCTCGATCGCCGCCAGCGCTGGGGCTGGGTCGAGGAGGAGCTGCGCCGGCTCGAGGACGTGGCGCGCTACCAGGCCATGCCCGACGAGGAGCGCTTCCGCACCGTCAAGAGCTGGCAGCGTCTCGATCCGAAGGAGCTGGCTGTCCTGCGGACGATCGCCGGCTGGCGCGAGCGTGCGGCGCGCCGGGCGAACATCCGTCCGAACTTCATCGCCAACGACGTCGTCCTGACCACGGTGGCGGCGCGCCCGGTGTCGACCATCGAGGAGCTGCGCGGCGTGCGCGGGCTGTCGCCGGGGACGGTCGATCGGCACGGGCGGGCGCTGCTGGCGGCGATTGCCGAGGGCGTCGCCTGTCCCGAGGCCGACTGGCCGCAGCTGCCCGATCGCATCCGTCGCCAGTCGCCGCCGAGCGGGCTGACTGCGCTGCTGCGGGCCGCCGTGCAGGCCGTCGCCGATCGCGACGACCTGGCGCCCGAGGTCATCGCGAGCTCGCGCGACCTCGACGCGCTCGTCGCCATCGCCACCAGCCGCAAGCCCGACCCCGACCAGGAGGAGCCGTCGCTGCTCCAGGGATGGCGTCGTGAGCTGGTGGGCGAGACGCTGCTCGCGATCGCGCGCGGCGAGATCTCGATGCGCTACGACCCGGCGCGCCGCGAGGTGGTGCGGGAGTCGGTTCCGGCTACGACGCCGGAGTGACGCGGACGATCACCGTCTTGCCCTCGCGGATACGATCCGCGCGCGGACGGAAGAACCCCATCCACGAGATCCAGTACTTCTGGTCGTAGACGGGAGCCATCTTCTCGGCGATCGCCGGGTCACGGATGATCTCGCCCTTGCCGACGAACGATGGGCCGCTCTCGCTGCCGACGGAGATGAAGAGCGGGCTGCCCTTCTGCAGGCGCTTCGCCTTGTAGCTGGTGGGGACGGTGGTGAAGTAGACGGCGTCACCGTCGAACATGAACCAGATCGGCGACACCTTGCTGTGCGAGCCGTCGGCGCGCTGCGTGGCGACGTAGAGGTTCTTCTCGGTGCGAAGCGCCTCCGTGACGTTGGGTGCGAAGCCGGCGGTCGCCACCGCGGCGCCGAGCACGAGCGCGGCGAGCGCGAGCAGCATCCACATCGGGCGGCGCCTCCTCGACGACATCGATGACGGAGGCATTCGCAGAGCCTTGGGCGCGAGTCAACGCGGCGAGCGTCAGGCGGCGCGGGCGCGGTCGGCGGCCACGGGCAACGTCACCAGGAAGCGCGAGCCGATCCCCACGTCGCTCAGCACCTGGACGCGGCCGCCGAGGGCCTCGACGAAGCGCCGGACGATGTGGAGCCCGAGCCCGACGCCGCCCCCGCCGGCGCCGGGGACCTGGCGGAACATGTCGAAGACGTAGGGCAACGCGTCGGCCGGAATGCCGCATCCCGAGTCGGCGACCGTGAAGGTCAGCTCGCCGTGCGGAGTCATCGCGGCACTCACCGTCACGTGACCGCGCTCGGTGAACTTGAGGGCGTTGTGGACCAGGTTGCGGAGCACTGTCTTGAGCTTGCCGCGGTCGGTCTCGAGGGTCGCGGCCGCGATGGGCGCCTCGAAGCGCAGCTCCACGTCCGGACGGCGCCAGCTCTCCGGCAGCTGGTCGCGCAGCTCGTCGAGGAGTGCTTCGACCGAGGTGGATTCGCTGTGGATGGGCAGCCGGCCGGCCTCGAGCCGGTTCATGTCGAGCAGGGCGGTGATCATCTCGAGGAGTGCCAGCGCATGCCGGCGCGTGCGGTCGAGCGCTCGCGCCTGCTCGGTGGTGACGGGACCGAGGCCGCCGTCGTACAGCATCTCGAGGTAGCCGAGGATGACGTTGAGCGGTGAGCGCAGCTCGTGCGACACGGCACCGACGAACTCCGACTTGAGCTGGCTCGCTTCGCGCACCTCGTCGAGCAGGGCGGCGTTGCGCAGCACGATGGCGGCATGCTCGGCGATACCGACCAGCAGGTGGGGCGACCACTCCGGGGCGGACGCGCGATCATGGCCGATGGCGAGCAGGCCAACCATGACGTCGTCGCGATAGAGCCCGGTGAGCAGCAGGGTGCGCGGCGTCACGCCGCCGGTGAACACGGCAGGGGTCTGCGCCGCCTCGAATCCCTCGAGCTGGATGACGCGGCCGGGAGCGAGACGCGCGAGCGCCCGCCACCCCGTCAGCGGGAGCGGGATGCGGCCGAGGGCGCTTGCCGGGATGTCGGGATCGCTGACGGCGCCGATCCGGAAGGTACCCCGCGCGGCGTCCACCACGAACGTCGTTGCCCAGTCGGCGGCAAGATATTCCAGGGCGGTGCGGTTCACCCGCGCCAGCAGCTCGGGGGCATCCAGGTTCGAGCCCAGCGTACGCGCCACCGCGGCCAGTGCCGCCGACGTGCGCGCCTCCATCTGCAGGCTCTGCTGGTGCTCTTCGAGACGGGTCGCGAGCGCGTGCAGATCCTCGTTCTTCTGCGCGATGTGGCTGCCGTAGAAGAATGACTGCTGCGCCACGAGGAAGAAGAGGAACGGTGGCGTCAGCAGCTCGGCGCCGGTCGCGGCGTCGCCCTGCTGCAGGAACACGAGGAGCAGGTGGGCGGCCGAGGCCCCGGCGGCGACGGCGAGCCCGATCGGCACCGAGACCAGGCTCGCGGGCACGATGACCATGACGTAGAGCGGTCGGAACAACATCGCAGTGGGGGCGGGCGTCGCCACCGCGAGGCCGACGGTGATGGCCACCAGGTCGAGGAACGTCTGCAGGGTGAAGTAGGTGAGCGAGGTCTCGGTGTGCTCGCCGAGCCGCAGTGCGATCGCCGAGATCACGAACAGGGTGGCGCAGAGCGCCAGCACGGGCAGCGGACGGATCTGATCGGCTCCGAACAGGTGCAGCCCGACGACGAAGAGCGCCACCGACGTGACCGCCCGCAGCCGGCTGACGTTCAGCCAATGGTTGAACGTCGCCAGATCCCGGGTGCCGTGGCGCCGGGAATCGCCATTGGATGGGGCATGCGACATCGGGTCCTCAGCCAGCAATGGCGGTGCCACGGCTCGACCGGACCGAACGGCATCGCCGGTCGTCGTCATTCGACGGAAAGCTGACGGGGAAGGCGCCACGGAAGCGCCAGCGGCGCCGTGGAAGTCGCCATGCGGGGTTGGCTGAACTCCTGAACGGGCCGTGATATGGCTCCTGGCGTGACAACACCGAAACGGCCGCGCAAAGCGGCCACGACGACCAAGAAACCCCGTCGCGCCCCCACCAAGGCGCGCCCCCGGACCCGTAAGACCAAGACCGCCGCTGCCGTTGCCGATGACCCGTTGGAGGTCGTCGCCGCAGCCCCCGAGCCGGAGCCCGAAGCACCCCTGCTCGCGATCGAAGAAGCACTCGTCGACGAGGCACCCCTCGAGGAGGCGCCGGCGGAGAACGCCGTCATCATCACCTCCAACCCCGAGCCGGGCTTCGTCGCCCGCGTGCCTCCGCCGGAGCCGCCGCGCGTCCGACCGTCGGTCCGTCGCGGCATCTTCTTCGACGTCGAGAATACGAGCCGCTCCGCGGACATCTCCCGCGTCCTCGAGCACCTCGACATCGACTGGGTCGGCCACGCCACCGAGTTCATGGCGGTCGGCAACTGGCGCGTCATCGGCCACGACACGGCTCGGCTCCTGGCGCGCAAGGGTGCGGCCCTGGTGCACAGCGCCCCGTCGGTCGGCGTGCGCGACTGGAGCGATCTCCGCATCGCCGTCGCCGCCGGTGTCTGGCTCGCGGGCGCGCGCCCTGGTGACGTCGTCGAGATCGTCTCCGACGACCAGGCCTTCGATGCCGTCGGCGACGTCGCCGCCAGCCTCGGCGTGCTCTTCCGCCGCACGTCCTACCGGGCGCTGGCGGGCATGCGCCACGAAGCCGTCGTCGAGCGCGAGGTCACGCCGGCACCGGCCAGCGACAATCGCGCGCGCGGGCGCGGTGGACGCGGTCGCAGCCGCCGCAGCGGTGGACGCGACGAGCGCCGCCCGAGCCGTCCGGCCGTGGCCGTGGCGCCGGCCCCTCGGCCCGCACCGCCGCCGCCGGACGATTCCGAGCCGATGCAGACGGCGCCGCACGACGAGATCGTCGGCGTCGTCCGCGACCTGCTCGAGAAGACGCCGGGTGGCGTCAGCCTCGATGCGCTCGCGAACTCGCTGCGCGAGCGCGGCTTCAGCCGTCCCCCGGGATCGCCGCGGCTGATCACCCGTCTGCGTCGCATCAAGCAGCTCGACATCGGCCGCCAGGGCATGATCCGCATCGTCGATCCGGACGCGGCACCGCTGCCGCACGAGAACCGCGCACCGGCCCCGGTGCGCGACGTCCAGCCGATGGACGAGGACGAGATCGGCGACCTGGCACATCCGCTCGAGCTCAATGCCCACGGCGTGGCCGAGCCCGATCCGGAGCCGATCGAGGTCGACGCCGAGCTGGTCGCCACCGACACCGGCGACTTCGACGACGAGGGCGAGGGTGAGGGCGACGGTGGCCCCGACGATGGTTCACCCGAGGGGACGACCGCCGAAGGTGCCGCCGGCGAGGGCGGTGCCCGGCGCCGCCGCCGCCGTGGTGGACGTCGCCGTCGCGGCCGACGCGGAGGCGCGTCGGCCGTCGCCACGGCACCCGTCGAAGGCGTCTGACGACGCTGCGAGCGCCGCGGCGTGGCGGTTCAGGCCATGCCGAGGCGCTCGCGTCCTTCCGGCGAGATCATCTGGGGCGTCCACGGTGGATCCCAGACGATCTCGACGTTGGCGCTGTCCACGCCCGGCAGCACCTGCAGCTTGCTACGGGCGTCGGCGGCGATGGCGCCGCCCATGCCGCAGCCCTGCGCGGTGAGCGTCATCTTGACGTCGATGGCGTTGCCCTCGTCGCCGGGCGTGATCCGCATGTCGTACACCAGGCCGAGGTCGACGATGTTGACGGGGATCTCGGGGTCGTAGCAGGTGCGCAGCGCGGTCCAGACCTGCGCTTCGAGATCACCCTCGGCAGCCACCTCGGCCTCTGCCATCGGCTCCTTGCCGATGGCGTCGCCGTCGCGGCCCGCGATGCGATAGAGCCCGCCGTAGGCGGGAACCTGCAGGGTATACGAGCCGCCGAGCGACTGGGTGATCATGGCCTCGGTGCCCTTCTCGAGGGTGACCGTGTGGCCGGCGGGAATTTGCACCGCGTCGCAGTCGCGAGTGAGCTCAACTCGTTCCATCGTCGTCCTCCGGGCCGGCATCATCTGTCGGGTCGTCGGTCGGCGCAAGGCGGGGGCGTGGGGACGGGTCGTGTCGGGGGGTGCGGCGGTCGGCCGACGTGGGGTCGCGCCGGCTGCGCGCGGCGCTCGCACGGCACCCAGCCGCCCCTTTTCCCCTCCGCGCGTGCTCACGACGCGCTCGCTCGACGCGACCCCACGCCGACCACCCGCCGCGCCCCCCATGTGACGGCACGTCTTGCGGCCCCACCTTACGGCGTGCGGGCGGTGCGGGCTGGTGCGGTTGGAGGACTCGATGGACTCGTTGGTGGGGTGGGGTTTGCGACGATCGTCGTCGGGGTCGGGCGGCAGCTCGTCAGTAGGCGGGAGGCGATCTTCATCTGGGCGGTGGTGAGGCGGGTTGGGCTCACCGTGGGGTGGCGGTGTTCCAGGCTGTGGCGGCGGTGGTCGAAGGCTACCGTGGCCTGGGCCAGGCGGAGGCGGCAGCGGCGGACGTCGCCTGGGGGGTCGGGGGTGGTGAGGCCGTCGTAGGCGAGGTCGATCTGGCTGTCGACGGCGTCGTTGGCCAGGCAGAGGAGACAGTCGGCGTAGTCGTTGGCGTCGCCGCGCGTGCCGTCGTCGAGGTGCGCGAAGGCGAAGCCGCAGACGCCGTCGTCACCGCAGATCTGGGCGCCGATGCCGGCCGGCGGGGGCTCGGTGACCGTGGCGTCGGTGCAGGCGCCGTTCAGGCGCGCGACCGCCGAGTCCTGTGCCGTGGCGATGGCCGCTGCGGTATGGGGCTCGGTCTCGCAGTCGCGGGGCGGGAGGCGGCCCTCGTTGGTGTCGCTGTGACACTGGAGCAGGGCCATACGGCGCGCCGCCATGTAGTCCTGCACCGCCGAATCCACCGTGGTGCGGCAGCCTTCGGCGCTGCGGGGCGGCGTGGGGTGCGATGCGGAGCCCGCCAGCGCGAGCGAGCCAACGAACACCGCGAGACAGCCAACGAACCGATGTAGTCGCAACGACCCTCCCGGCCCCCCCGGGATCGCGCGGGACATTACTCCGAGGCGGGGGCACACGCCAGAAAAATCCGCAGGGAGGACGAGGCGGCACCGTGGCGGCGACCAGTGGCACCTCTGGCCCTGGTTCAGTACGTACCGGTGGATGACCTCGCCTGCCTGCATACGACGGCCGACCGCCGAGTATCGACACTTCATCTCCGACAGCTGCCGCTGGGGGCATTTCGCGCCACGCGCCGGCGACATCTTCGTGTGCACGCCACCGAAGTGCGGCACGACGTGGGTGCAGACGATCGTCGCCAACCTCCTCTTCCCGGCCGGCGACATGCCGGAGCCGGTGACCGTGATGGCACCGTGGCTCGACGCGCGGTTCAACCCGCTCGACGAGACGCTCGCCCGCCTGGCGGCGCAGACGCACCGGCGGTCGATCAAGACGCACACGCCGGCAGACGGCATCCCGTGGTTCGCCGATGCGTCGTACATCGTCGTCGGCCGCGACGGGCGCGACGCCTTCATGTCGTTCACGAACCACATCGCCAACCTGCGACCGGAGCGGATCGCCACACTGATCGCCAGCGCCCTCGAGGAGGGGATCGACGTCGGTGGCGGGCCGCCGTCCGCCGACATCCACGAATTCTTCGCGCACTGGCTCGCGGACGGCCAGTTCTTCAACTTCATCACGACCTACTGGCAGTACCGCGACGAGCCGAACGTCCTCTTCGTCCACTACGACGACCTGACGGCCGACCTGGATGCCGAGATGCGTCGGATCGCCGGGTTTCTCGGTATCGGCGTCGGCGAGACGACGTGGCCGGAGGCGAAGGCGCGCTGCGGATTCGAGTACATGCGGAACAACAGCGAGAAGATCGGGACGTTCGACGCCCAGTTCGTCGGCGGCGGCAAGGCCTTCTTCTTCAAGGGGAGGAACGGCCGCTGGCGCGACGTCCTGACGGCAGACGAGCTGCGTGCCTACGTGGCGCGCGCGACGGCGGCGCTTCCCCCCGACGCGCGCGCCTGGGTCGACCGCGCCGTCGTCTGACGCCCCTGCGGCCGCGCGACCTGCGAGCGTCGCCGTCCACCATGCCTTGACCCGTCGAGGCGGCGGGTTCTAGAAGCCCCGGGCACCACGATGGACCTCGATCTGAGCGACGAGCAGAAGCTGCTGCGAGACAACGCCCGCCGGTTCCTCGACCGCGAGGTGGCGCCTCTGGTCGCGGCCCACGAGGCCCGCGGCGAGCTCCCCCTCGAGCTCTATCCGCGGCTGGTCGATCCCGGGTTCGTGGGCGCCACCGCGCCGCAGGAGCTGGGCGGCCACGGGCTCGACCTCACGTCCTACCTCGTCCTCGTCGAGGAGCTGGCCTACTGCTGGGGATCGCTGCGCAGCTCGGTGACGACGCACAACATGGTGGCCGGCATCATCGCCGACGCCGCCACGGCGGCGCAGCGCGAACGGTATCTCGGCCCGTTGCTCGCCGGCACCCGCATCGGCTTCTTCGGGCTGACGGAGCCGAACGTCGGCTCGGATGCTGCCGGGGTCGAGCTGGCGGCGCGCGAGGACGGCGACCACGTGCGCCTCACCGGTACGAAGACGCTCATCACCAACGGCACCATCGCGCGCACCGGCATCGTCATCGCGCGCCTGAAGGACGTCGGTCCGACGGCGTTCATCGTCGATCGCGACGAGTCGCCGTTCGAGGCGCGCGCGCTGGAGAAGATGGGCAACCTCGCGACGCCGCTCGCCGAGCTGTCGTTCGAGGAGGTGCGCGTGCCGCGCGCGAACCTGCTCGGCGAGCCCGGCAAGGGCCTGCGCCTGGCGCTCAAGGGGCTCGCGGGCGGACGCTGCTCGGTGGCGTTCGCGGCGGTGGGTCTGGCGCGCGCGGCGCTCGATTCGGCGGTGCGCTACGCCAAAGAGCGCAAGCAGTTCGGCAAGCAGATCGGCGCGTTCCAGCTCGTGCAGGAGATGATCGCCGAGATGGCGAACCTCACCGACGCCGCGCGGCTCATGAGCTATCGCGCCGCGGCCGCGCTCGAAGCCGGCGGCAAAGGCATCCTCGAGTCGTCGCAGGCGAAGCTCTTCGCCACCGAGTCGGGGCTGCGCGTCGCGCACCTCGCCATCCAGGTGCACGGCGGCTACGGCTACACGCGCGAGTTCCCCGCCGAGCGCTTCTACCGGGACCTGCGACACCTGACCCTCGCCGAGGGCACGTCGCAGATCCAGCAGTTGGTCATCGGCCGCGAGCTGCTCGGCCTGGACGCGATCCGGTAGGAGGAGTCTCGATGCGACTTGCAGGCAAGGTGGCGCTGGTGACGGGCGCAGGGCAGGGCCTCGGTGAGGCCATGGCGCTGCGCTTCGCGCACGAGGGCGCCGCGGTGATGGTGAACGATCTTCGCGAAGAGACGGCGGCCGTCACCGCCGAGGCGATTCGCGCCGCCGGCGGCAAGGCCGCGGTGTTCGCGGGCAGCGTCATGGACGAGGCCGTCGTCGAGGCGCTGGTCGAGCGCACCGTGAAGGAGCTCGGCACGGTCGACATCCTCGTCAACAACGCCGGCATCACGCGCGACAAGCTGCTGAAGGACCTCACCGCGGCCGACTGGGACGCGGTGCTGAACCTCAACCTGCGCGGCACGTTTCTGGTCAGCAAGTATGCGACGCCGGTGATGGTGGCGGCGCGCTGGGGCCGCGTCATCAACATGAGCTCGCGCGCGCACTACGGGAACAAGGGGCAGACGAACTACGCCGCCTCGAAGGCGGGTGTCATCGGCTTCACGCGCTCGCTGTCGCTCGAGCTCGGCAAGTTCGGCATCACCGCGAACTGCATCGCCCCCGGCATCATCGCCACGCCCGGGGTGACGTCGCTGCCGCACTACCAGACGCTCGTCGATCGCGTCGCACCGACGCTGCCGATTCCGCGCCTCGGCACGCCGGAGGACGTCGCGGGCGTGGCGGCGTTCCTCGCCAGCGACGATGCGGCGTACATCACCGGCGAGACGATCCACGTGTCCGGTGGGCGTTACGGCTGAGCGGGTGGCACCGGCGTCGAGTTGACAGTTAGACCGCGCGCCCGCACGATGCGCGCGCCGATGCCGGATCGATACGAGTGGCCCCCTCGCCGTCCGAACCAGCAGGACCCCCTCGCCGATTTGCGTGATCTGTGGACGCGCATCCGCTCGAGCTTCCCCGGGGGTGGGAGCGGCGGCGGCAGTGGAACCGGCGCGAGCGTGCCGAGCAGTGGAGGCTTCAGCATCAATCCCTACCTGATCCTCGTCGTCGGGATCCTCGTCTGGCTCGCGAGCGGCGTCTACATCGTCGCGCCCGACGAACGCGGCATCGTGCTGCGCTTCGGCAAGGTCGTGCGCGAGACGGACAGCGGGCCGCACTATCGCCTGCCATGGCCGTTCGAGACGGTCGTCCGTCCGAGCGTCACCGCCATCCGCAAGGAGGAGATCGGCTATCGCACCGTCACGCAGGGACCGCCGGCGCAGTACCAGGACGTCCCCGTCGAGGCACTGATGTTGACGGGCGACGAGAACATCGTGTCGCTCGAGTTCATCGTGCAGTACAAGGTGCGCGCCGACGCGTCCGGTCCCACCGATTTCCTCTTCAACGTGCGCAACCCGCAGGATGCCGTGCGGGCGTCGGCCGAGGCTGCCATGCGCGAGGTCATCGGGCGCAGCAACATCGACCAGGCCCTCACCGAGGGCAAGGAGCAGATCCAGGAGGACACCCAGAAGGTCCTCCAGCAGATCCTCGATCGCTACGGCGTCGGCCTCGACATCGAGACCGTGAAGCTGCAGGACGTCGACCCGCCGGATCAGGTGTCCGACGCCTTCAAGGACGTCATCAGCTCGCAGCAGGACAAGGAGCGGCTCATCAACGAGTCCGTCGGCTACGCCAACGACGTCGTGCCGCGCGCGCGCGGCGAGGCGGCGCAGCTCGTCAACGAGGCCGAGGGATATCGCGAGGCCAAGGTGCGCGACGCCACCGGCGTGGCGCAGCGCTTCGTCGCGCTGCAGACGGAGTACGAGAAGGCGAAAGACGTCACGCGTCAGCGCCTCTACCTCGAGACGATGGAGGCCATCCTGCCCGGCATGAACAAGATCATCCTCGACGATCTCTCGGCCAAGCAGACGGTGCCCTATCTGCCACTCGAGCCGCTGCTACGGAAACCGGTGGACATCCCGGTCGACGCGCCGGCGGGGCGACGCTGATGGACCGTCGCTGGATCGTCGTCATCGCTCTCGTGGGCGGCTTCCTCGCCGTCTGGAACCTGGCGCTCTTCACCGTGCCGCAGTGGATGCAGGCCATGGTGGTGCAGCTCGGCGAGCCGGTGCGCATCGTCCAGGAGCCGGGGCTCTACTGGAAGATTCCCTTCATCCAGAACGTCGTCTACTTCGACCGCCGACTGCTCGATCAGGATACGCAGCCGAAGGAGATCCTGACGCGCGACAAGCAGCAGCTGGTGGTCGACAACTACACGCGCTGGCGCATCATCGACCCGCTGCAGTTCGTGCGCACCGTGCGCGACGAGAACGGCGCCCAGTCGAGGCTCGACGACATCGTGTACTCGAACCTGCGTGAAACGCTCGGCCGTCACACGCTGCGCGAGATCGTCAGCGAGAAGCGTCAGGAGCTGCTCGACCAGGTCACCAAGCGCAGCGACGAGAAGGCGCGCGAGTACGGTATCGAAGTGGTCGACGTGCGCGTCAAGCGCGTCGACCTGCCGGAGAAGAACGAGCTCAACGTCTTCAACCGGATGCGCACCGAGCGCGAGCGACTGGCGAAGAAGTTCCGTGCCGAGGGCGACGAGGAGGCGCGCAAGATCCGCTCCGGCTCCGACAAGGAAGTGCAGATCCTGATGGCCGACGCGCGCCAGAAGTCCGAGGTCATCCGCGGCGAAGGCGACGCACAGGCGGTCGCCATCTTCGCCGATGCGTACGGTCGTGACGCCGAGTTCTACCAGTTCGTCCGGACACTCGAGGCCTACCGCAACACCCTCGGCGAGGGCACCACCGCCATCCTGTCACCCGACTCCGACTTCTTCCGCCTGCTGAAACGCGTCACGCCGGGAACGGAAAGCCCGCCGAAGTGATCCGTCTCGTCATCCTGCTGGCATTCGCGCTGGCGGTGTGGCGGGTCGTGCGCTCGCTGCTACCGCAGCCGGCGCCGCCGCGGGGTGCGCCCCCCGGATGGAATCCCTGGGCCGTGCTCGGCGTCACGCGGGGTGCGCCGGCCGAGGCCATCACGCACGCCTACCGCGAGCGGATGAAGGAGTACCATCCCGATCGCGTCGCCGGTCTGGGCGTCGAGCTGCAGGAGCTGGCACACCTGAAGACGGTGGAGATCCAGCGCGCCTACGACGAGCTCAGGACGCGGTGACGGCGGCGCGCGCGGCGCCGCCGTCCCGTGTGACGCTCAGCTCTGGTACTTGAGCCACACCGCGGCCTCGGGAGTGAGGACGCGGAAGGTGAGGCTCTCGAGCAGGTAGAGGCTGACGCTGGTGTCGGTGTGGCTGGTGTAGCCGATCGACAGATCCTGGCCGACGGTGAGCTCGAAGTCGCCGCCGCGCGTGCTGAGCACGACGGCGCCGTCGACGGCCGGGGCCCACACGACAGGGCCGCCGACGACCTGGCGGACCACCTCGAGCACCGGGAACCCGCCGCGCCCGACGGCCTGCATGAGGCCGGTGTAGCAGCGCGGACCGAGGGCGATGGCGTAGGGACCGTCGACTCCGGCCATGCGCAGGATGCGCGTGGCGTCGGCGACGAGCCCCGGGTAGGCCTCGTAGTTGTCCTGGATGTGGAGCGGGGCGTGCGGCACGCGCTCGCAGATGCCGCCGATGCCGGCTGCCTTCCAGCCATGGAAGACGGCCTTGTCCTCGGCGCGCGAGATGGCGATGGCCGCCTTCACGAGGGGATCGAGGTCGGGATCGGCCGCGCCGCGCTCGACGTTCTCGAGCTCGCCGCGCTGGAGCTCGAACGGGGAGCGCAGCTCGACGAGCGGCTGCACCTGACGGAGCGCCGCTTGCACACCGTCGACGGGGGCCTTGTCGACCGGCTTGACGCGCCCGAGGTTGATGGCGGCCTTGCGCCAGCCCTTCGGGCCGATGAAGTCGACGAGCTGTCGTGCGGCCAGGTTGAGCTTCAGGACCTGGGTGGCGTACTCGTCGATGAGCTTCCAGGCGGCGCCGGAGATGGGCGCGTGTCGTCGGAAAAGATCGTCCATGGATCAGGCCTTGTCCTTCTTCAAGCTACCGATGCCGAGCGATCCGTCGCTCGACGCCGTTCCGCCCGCTGCGCTGTCGCCCCCGCTCCCGGTGGCGGCCTTCTCGCGACCCACGATCGAGCCCGTGCTGAACAGGTACTCGCGCAGATGCTCGTTCCACTTGGCATCGTTGCGCCGCAGCCACTCCGTGACCATGGCGGCGTGCTCCTTCTCCTCGTCACGGTTGTGGCCGAGGATCGCCTTCAGCTCGGCATCCTTCGTGACCTGGACGCGCTGGTCGTACCAGTCGACCGCCTCCAGCTCCTCACCCAGCGACGCGAGCGCACGGTGCCGGTCGGTGACCTCCTGGCTCAGCTTCGATGGATCTTCGTGCAGTCCCACACTCGTCGACATGCAATGGCCTCCTGTGGCTGGTCATGTCTTGCAGACCTGGGGTGGGAGTCAACTACTCCAGGCCCAGGGCCTTGGCGACCCGGACGCCGTACTCGGGATCGGCGGCGCGAACGTGGGGGACCTGTCGCACCTGGTGCCCGCTGGTGGAGTCGTCGTGCTGGGGGAAATCGTATCTTTGGATGAAGCTGATAGACGGGGCCCATGGACCTGACCGCGATCACGCTGACCGAGCTGCGCTACGTCGTGGCCGCGGCCGACACCGGTCACTTCGGTCGCGCCGCGTCCCGCTGCCACGTGAGCCAGCCGACGCTGAGCGCGCAGATCAAGAAGCTCGAGGAGACGCTGGGGGTCCAGCTCTTCGAGCGCACCCCGAAGCGTGTGCAGGTCACGGCCGTGGGCGAGCAGGTGGTGGAGCGTGCCCGCGTCATGCTCGACGAGCTGCAGGGCATCGGCGACCTCGCGCGCGGGCAGCACGAGCCCCTGGCCGGTCCGCTCCGCCTCGGTGTCATCCCCACGCTCGGCCCGTACCTGCTGCCATGGTTGGTGCCGCCGCTGCAGAAGGCGTATCCGCGGCTGCGTCTCGTCCTGCGCGAGGGTCTCACCGCGACGCTGCTCGACGATCTGGTGGCGCACCGTCTCGACGTGGCGATCGTGGCGCTGCCGGTCGGCACGCCGGGCATCGCGGTCGAGCCGCTCTTCGACGAGCCGTTCTGGGTGGCGGTACCGGCGAAGCACGTGCTCGCGAAACGTACCCAGCTCCGTGAGGGCGATCTCGACGGCCATCGCGTCCTCCTGCTGACGGAGGGCCACTGTCTTCGCGACCAGGCGCTCGCCATCTGCGGTGACGGTCGCAGCGGTCGCGACGACGACGACTATCGCGCCACCAGTCTGGAGACGCTGCGCCACATGGTGGCGGCGGGTCTCGGCTGCACGCTGCTGCCGGCGCTGGCGCTGCGCGGGGTGCCGAAGGGCATGGTGACGCGCCCCTTCAAGGCGCCGTCGCCGCACCGTCGTATCGGGTTGGCGTGGCGGCGGAGCTTCCCCGGGGTCGATGCCGTGCATGCGCTGGCGGCGTTCGTCCGCGGCACGCTGCCGCCCGGCGTACACCTGGTGAAGGAAGGGGACTGAGGCATGGCACGTACGCGCATCGTTGCAACCTTGGGGCCCGCGTCGGACAGCGAGGAACGCATCGCGGCGCTGCTCGACGCCGGGGTGGACGTCGTGCGCTGCAACCTGTCGCACGGCACGCATGCCGAACACGCGCGGCGCATCGCGCTGGTGCGTCGTCTGGCAGGAGCGCGACCGGTGGCGGTGCTCGTCGATCTCGGTGGGCCGAAGCTCCGCACCGATCGACGCATCGTCGGCAAGCCGGGGGACGTCGTCGAGCTGCCGTTGCCGTCGACGGTCCGTGCCGGCGATCCGGTGCTGTTGGCCGACGGCATGATGCAGCTCGAGGTCGTCAGCGCAGAGCGCAGCCGCATCCTCGTCGGTGGCGACATCGCGGTGGGGAAGGGCATCAACCTGCCGTCGTCGCGTCTCGACATGCCGTCGCTCACGCCGAAGGACCGCGTCGACCTGCGCTTCGCCGTGGAGCAGGGCGCCGACGTCGTGGCGCTGTCGTTCGTGCGATGCGCCAGTGACCTCGACGAGGCGCGCGCGAGCGGCCTCCCCGTCATCGCGAAGATCGAGCGCGCGGAGGCGGTGGAGCATCTCGACGAGATCGTGCACGCCGCCGACGGTGTGCTGGTCGCGCGCGGTGACCTCGGCGTCGAGATTCCGATCGAGCGCGTGCCGCTGACGCAGAAGCGCATCATCGCGCTCGCCAATCGCGAGGCGAAGCCCGTCATCACCGCAACGCAGATGCTGCGCTCCATGGTGGACAGCCCGCTGCCGACGCGTGCCGAGGCCACCGACGTCGCGAATGCCGTCCTCGACGGCACCGACTGCGTGATGCTGAGCGAGGAGTCGGCAATGGGCGCCTATCCGGTGCAGGCAGTGGCGGTCATGCGGCGCATCGTGGCGGAGGCCGAGACGGCGCTCGGTGATCGCACCATCGAGCCGGCGGCGGTGACCGCGGAGCTGATCGCGCACGCGGCGGTCGACGTCGCGTGTCGCATCGATGCGGCGGCCATCGTCGTCGCGACGCGCTCCGGGTTCACGGCGCAGCAGGTGGCGCGGCATCGCCCGCGCGTGCCGATCATCGCCGTCACGGCGACGGAGAACGTACGGCGCCGGCTGTCGCTGGTGTGGGGCGTGACGGCGTTGACGGCGGCGTGGCTGCACGACACCGATGCGATGCTGGAGCGGTTCCGCGAGCCGGTGCTGGCGACGGGGCTCGTCGCGCCGGGGTCACGTGTCGTGATCACCGCCGGATGGCCGTTCGGGGCGCCGGGGATCACGAACCTGGTGCACGTCGCGGTGGTGTGAGTGGGCATGCTCCTCGATGCCGGCGACCCGCCCGTCTTCCACGTCGAGAATCCGACCGGCAGCTCGTCGTGCGTGCTCACCTGCGATCACGCCGGACGGGCGATCCCGCGACGGCTGGCCAACCTGGGTCTCTCGCCGCAGGCACTCTCGACGCACATCGCCTGGGACATCGGCGTGGCGGCGCTCGGCCGGCGGCTCGCCGCGCGCCTCGACGCGGTCGCGATCGCGCAGAGCTACTCGCGGCTCGTGATCGACGCGAACCGTCCGCCGGGGGTGCCCGACTCGATCGCGACACGCTCCGAACGCACCACCATCGCCGCGAACGAGGGGCTGTCGGCAGACGATGCGCGCCAACGCGTGGACGAGGTGTTCCTGCCGTACCACCAGCGCATCCGCGACGAGCTCGATGCACGCCGTGCGGCGGGGCGTCCCAGCGTCCTGGTCGCGCTGCACTCCTTCACGCCGGTCTTCATGGACGGCGCGCGACGCTGGCACGCCGGCGTGCTGTACGGACGGGACCCACGACTCGCCCGGCTGCTGCTCGACGATCTGCGGCGCGACGGTGCGCTCGTCGTCGGCGACAACGAGCCGTACGCCGTGAGCGACGCCACCGACTATTCGATCGTCGTCCACGGCGAGCAGCGCGGGATTCCCCACGTCGAGCTCGAGATCCGACAGGACCTGCTCGCGAGCGATGCGGAGGTGGATGGCTGGGCCGAGCGCCTCGGCAGCGCCCTGGAGGCGGCCGTGCCCCGCGTGTCGCCGGGGTGAGGGACAGACGGGTACGACGGGCGTGCTAGGGTGAGGTATGAGCACGCCGATAACGCAGCAATGCCAGGGCCCCCTGCAGATCCAGGTCGGTTACGATCTCGTCTATGAGTGCCCCCAGCCGACGCCGATGATCGTGACCCTGAGCATCCACTACAGTCGCGCGTCGGACATCATCCAGCCCGATCACCTCCGGCTCAGCCCTTCCGTGCCGGTCCGCGCCTATCGGGATTCGTTCGGCAATTGGTGCAGCCGCCTGGTGGCGCCGGAGGGACAGCTCCGCATGAGCAGCACGGGCATCGTCGCCGACAGCGGTGCCCCGGACCAGGCGCTTCCCTGGCTCGAGCAGCGGCCCGTGGACGCCCTGCCAGCAGAAGCGCTGCGCTTCCTGCTCGGCAGTCGATACTGCGAGACCGACCTCCTGTCCGAGACCGCGTGGAGTCTCTTCGGTGCGGGGCCGACGGGCTGGAATCGCGTCCAGGCGGTCTGCGACTTCGTCCATCGCCACATCACGTTCGGCTACGGGCTGTCGAGCTCCACCAAGACCGCATTCCAGGTGTATCAGGACCGACAGGGCGTCTGTCGCGACTTTGCGCATCTCGCGGTCACCCTGTGCCGCTGCCTGAACATCCCGGCGCGCTACTGCACCGGATACCTCGGCGACATGGGGCTGCCTCCGCCGTACTCCCCCATGGACTTCGCGGCCTGGTTCGAGGCCTATCTCGGCGATGGCTGGTACACCTTCGATCCGCGCAACAACACGCCGCGCATCGGACGCGTGCTGATCGCGCGCGGGCGGGACGCATCGGACGTCGCCCTGACGACCACCTTCGGACCTTCGAAGTTGCAGAGCTTCAAGGTCTGGACCGATCAGGTCACCGCGAACCGATGACGTACTGTGTCGGGGTCCTGCTTCAGGATGGCATCGTCATGGCGTCGGACTCGCGGACCAACGCCGGCATCGATAACTTCGCCAAGTTCTGCAAGATGACCGTGTTCGAGCAGGCCGACGATCGCGTCCTCGTCCTGCTGAGCTCGGGCAATCTGGCCGGCACGCAGGCGGTCATCAACGTGCTGAAGCAGCGCAGCGCGACCCTCGACGGACCGCCCAACCTGCGGACGGCGCGCACGATGTTCGACGTCGCGGTGCTCGTGTCGGACGCCGTGCGCGACATCGAGCGGCGTGACGCGCCATTCCTCGACGGCGGTCCGATCGCGTTCAACGCCTCGTTCATCATCGGAGGTCAGATCAAGGGCGAACCGCCACGGCTGTTCCGCGTCTACGCCGAGGGCAACTTCATCGAAGCCGGAGTCGACACGCCGTTCCTGCAGACCGGCGAGGCGAAGTACGGCAAGCCGATCATCGACCGCGTCATCTCGCCCACCACGACGCTCGCCGATGCCACCAAATGCATACTCGTGTCGTTCGACTCGACCATGCGCAGCAACCTGTCGGTGGGCATGCCGATCGACCTGGTGTGCTACGAGCGCGACAGCTTCTCGATCCGCATGCGACGTCGCTTCGATCAGGGCGACGCGTACTTCACGGCCCTGAGCGACGAGTGGCGCGACGGCGTGCGGAAGGTGTTCCGGGAGCTGCCCACGCTGGAGTGGTAGCCACCAGCGATGGTGCATCGCGTGCGCGTGTGATTCCGAGAGGGCATGAACACGCCGAAGGACGTGCTGGCCGTGACGGGGGCCGGCCTCGCCGGTCTGGCCCTCTTCGGATGGCCGGTGCTCCGGGCGTTGCAGGCGCGATCGTGGCCGCAGGTGCAGGGCACCGTCATCCGCGCGGAGGTCGAGAAGCAGGAGGGGGTTTCCGATGGCACGAAACCCCGCGTCCACGTCGAGTATGCCTACACGGTCGACGGGACGAGGTACGTCGCCAGTCGCATGACGTTCTTCGACTTCAGCATGGCCAACCGCCGGCGGTACAAGCCCGGAAGCGCGCTCGTCGTGCGCTACGCTCCGTCGAACCCGAGCGACGCCGTCGTCGACACCTCCATCTCGTGGTCCCAGTACGGCGCGGTGTGGTTCTCGGCCCTGTTCGTGGTGGGGGGGCTCGTGACGGCCATCCGGCTGTTCTTGGCCCATCCCGCCGGGGTGCCCTGACGCTTTTGTCTGACGGCTCTGCGGGCGACATTGGTCCCCGTGGAGGTCGGTGGATGACGGGTCTTGGCCGGTGGATTCTGACGTGTCTCCTCGTGTCTGCAGCGGTCGCGCAGGCACGCGAGGGGTCGCCGATCCCGACGCGGTTCGCGCAGACGATCGACATCGCGCCGCGGCGGCAGTGGAACGGGAACGACGGCTACTGCGGCGAGACGAGCTTCATCAGCGCGGGCATGTACTTCGGCCAGTACTGCTCGCAGTTCACCGCGCGCAGCATCGCGTCGCCGGGGGTGCCGCAGTCGAACGAGGACAGCCAGCTCCTCCTCGGCGTCAACGAGATCGCCGCGGCCGACCGGATGCGACTCGAGGCCGTCCCGTTCTATCGGGACACGCAGCGAGCCGTTCCCGAGTTCCTGTCGTGGGTGAAGAGCAACTTCGTGCGCGGCCACGTCGTGATCATCGGCGTCTACAACAACGTCCGGGCGCTCGAGGAATCCCCCCCGGGCTTCTCCACCTACGACCACATCGTGCCGATCCTGTCGTTCGGGTCGAACACGGATCTCGAGGACGGTGCCGACCGGTCGCGGCCGTCGGACGTGATCACGCTGAGCGACAACGGGCTCTACGGACCGGTCGGCGAGCCCCCGGTGTATCCGATGTTGTACAGCTACCGGCTGCGCGACTTCCCGAAGACGCGCGCCGCGGCGAACCGTCGCAACGGGCCGGTCTATGCGCTGCGGAACCGACCCGAGAACTACGGCGTCGCCATCACGGGGATCGTCGATCTCGACGGGGTGACCATCCCGGTGCGCCTGACCTCCGACCGCGATGGCGAGCCCGACATCGTCAACGGCTCGGACGTCCCACCGGCGCCGGTGCCGATGACGCTCACGGCGACGGTGCAGATCCCCGACCAGCGCGTGGCGTACAACCTCTATCGCTACGACGATTTCGCCAAGGTGCCGGCGTCGGCGTTCAATGCGTCGGCGACGCGGGCGGCGCAGTCGTGGGTCATCCCGGCGCAGTCGGGGGCGACGTTCGTGGTGACGATCGCGACGCAGTCGGACGCGACGGTCATCTTGAGAGCCGTTCCCCAGTCGGCCCCCTGAGGAGGGCTTCGGGTTCCTGAAGGTCCGCGGTCGCGAAGCCTTCGGCGAACGACGCGAGGAGGTTGGCCAGCGGGGGACGCATGTCGTCGCGGATGCGCGCGAGCGACGTCGTGGCGCGCAGCTCCAGCGTGCGGGCTCCCTGGCGAATGGCGCACTCGATGGCCGTACGGAGCTGAGCTTCCGCTCGTTCGCACGCGTCGTCACCGGTCTCGGCGAGCGTCATCTCGGCATCGAGCCGATGGATCTCGGCTGCGTGGTAGCGCTCGCCGGTGAGGACGATCGACGCCTTCGCTCGCTCCATCAGCGCGCGTCCCTCGACGACGCGGCCGGCGCGCGTCATCGCCGCGGCGAGATTCGCGAAGTGGACGGTTTGCGCCAGCGTCGTTCCCATCGCCGCCATCGACGCCAGACCGTGCTCGATGTCCACGATCCCTCGCTCGACCTCGCCCTGCTCGGCGAGTGCCCAGCCACGGAGGAGGACGCCGTGTGGCATCCAGTACGTCACACCGTGCTCGGTCGTGTGGGCGATCACCGACTCGGCCTGCGTGCGGCATGCCTCGGGTTCGCGGCGGAGGAATCGGAGCCAGGCCGCATTGGCCAGGATGTAGCCAAGAGTGATGGGATGGCCGAGCTCGCGGGCGTACTCGACGGACTGCTGGCTCACGTCGAGCGCCTGATCGACGCGACCGAAGTGCCACAGCAGCATCGACCGGTCCGACAGCGCGGATGCCTTCGCGTCGTGCGTGTAGACCAGCGCGGAGGCGCGATCCTCGCTGGGATCATAGAGCGGCTCGCCGTCGTCGAGATGCTGCAGGGCGGCGGCGAGCTCGCCGCGGAAGTAGTGGATGGTCCAGAGCGCGTGGTGCGCCTGGAGGCGCAGGAGACGGGCTCCGCTCGTCTCGGCAATCGTCCGCATGCGCTCGGCGAGCTCGAGGGC
>DASYLJ010000035.1:0-13651 GCA_036009625.1 Binatia bacterium | reverse complement strand
GCGGCACTCGCACGGCACCCCACGCCCCACGCCCTCCTCCCGCGTGCTCATGACGCGCTCGCTCGACGGCACCCGCGCCACCACCCAGCCCCGCTCTGGACGGCACGCTCTCGACCGTGCACCCACCGCCGCATTCCCACTCCGGTCTGCGTCGGCATCCCGCCGCGCGACTCGACCTTTGGGTGCGATCAGGCCTGGGCTTGTTTGCCGAGGTCGAAGCCGAGGCGGCTGGAGAGCTCGCGGCCGGCTTTTTGGGCCAGGGGGGCCAGCTCTTTGTCGATGCGCTCGGCTTGGAAGCGGTAGGCGGGGCCGGCGACGGCGAGCGTCGCTACCACCGATCGGGTGTAGTCGCGGATCGGGACGGCGACGGCACGCAGGTCTTCGGCGTACTCGCCCATGTCGATGGCGTAGCCGCTGCTGGCGATGCTCTTCAACTGCTGCTGGAGCACGGCGCGGTCGGTTGGCGTGCGCTCGGTGAACTTCTGCAGTGTCTCTGGAAGCATTGCCTTCAAGTCGTCGTCGGACTCGTAGGCCAGGATGGCTTTGCCAGCCGCGGTGCAATGCAGGGGCAGCGTCTCGCCGAGCTGCGACACGATGCGCACCGGACGGTCGGCCTCGAGCACCTCGACGGGGACGATGCCGCCGCGACGGAGGATGGCGACGTAGGTCGTCTCGCGCGCCTGGCGCACGACGTCGGCCATGATCGGACCGGCCTGACGCAGCAGACCCATGTGCTGCACGTAGCTCTGACCGAGCTGGAGACACCGGATGCCGAGACGGTAGTTCTCGGTGGCGCGGTTCTGCTCGATGTAGCCGCGGCTCTCGAGCGTGGCGAGCAGGCGGAAGACGTTGTTCTTGTGCAGCTTGAGGCGCTTCGAGAGCTCGGTGACGCCGAGCTCGTCGGCCTGCTCGCAGAACTGTTCCAACACGTCCAACGCGTGGGACACGGACTGGATGATGTAGTTGGATTTCTCCCGCCGCATTGGCTCGCTCTGTGAAAACGCGTTTTAGGCTACGTCTGTGCCTGCGGGGTGTCAACGCTAGGGGAGGGTCCCCATGGGTGCACATATTCACTAATGAAATCATGTGCTTCTGGTGTTTCAAGCCGCTGCGTGTCGAGGCCGAACGGTGTCTTGACAGCGGAGGCTGCGTGGGGAAGCCTGCCGCCGAAAGGAGTTCCACGATGGGTGTGCAGACGTCGATGATCGAGATCCAGACCTCGAACGGGGCCATGAAGGCGCAGCTCGCGAAGCCGGAGGGCGCCGGCCCGTTCCCGGCGGTGCTCGTGATCATGGAAGCGTTCGGCTTGAACGGTCACATCAAGGACGTGGCGCAGCGCATCGCCGCCGAGGGCTACGTCACGCTGGCGCCGGACATCTTCCATCGCAGCGGCGAGCTCTGCACCGCCGGCTACGACGATCTGCCGGCGGCGCTGAAACTGATGGGCGCGCTCACCGACGAAGGCATCGTCACCGACGTGCGCTCCGCGATCCAGACGCTCACGCAGGATTCGTCGGTACGCGCCGATCGCATCGGCATCACCGGCTTCTGCATGGGTGGTCGCGTCTCGTATCTGGCGGCGAGCGCGCTGCCGGACAAGATCGCGGCGGCGGCACCGTTCTACGGCGGCGGCATCCCGATCGATCGCACGGCCAACCTGAAGGCGCCGGTGCTCGCGTTCTTCGGCGACGAGGATCCCTTCATCCCGATGGACCATGTGCATGCGCTCGAGGCCGAGGCGAAGCGCTATGGCAAGAACGTCGAGGTCGTCGTCTATCCGAAGGCGCCGCACGGCTTCTTCTGCAACGAGCGCGACTCGTACCGTCCCGAGGCGGCGAAGGATTCGTGGGAGAAGCTGAAGGCCTTCTTCGCGAAGCACCTGAAGGCCTGACATGCGCGTACTGCTCGTGGGACAGGCGGCCTTCGCCGCGAAGGTGCTCGAGGGAATCATCGTTGGCGGCGACGAGGTCGTGGCGGTGGTGTGCCCGCCCGATCGTGGTCCGAAGCCGGATCCGGTGAAGACGGCGGCGATCACGCACGGGATTCCGCTCTACCAGTTCCCGTCGTTGAAGGTGCCGGAGGCGCGCGAGGTGTTCGTGGGCGCGGCGGCCGACGTCGCGGTGCTGGCGTACGTCACCCAGATCGTGCCCGAGTCGCTGCTCGGCGTCCCGCCGCACGGCACCATCTGCTTCCACCCGTCGCTGCTGCCGAAGTATCGCGGCGGCGGCGCCATCCCGTGGCAGTTGATCAAGGGCGAGACGAAGACCGGCGTCACCGTCTTCTGGACCGACGCCGGCATCGACACCGGCCCCATCCTGCTGCAGCGCGAGGCGCCCGTCGGTCCCGACGACACGGCGGGGACGCTCTACTACCAGACGCTCTTCCCGCTCGGGGTCGAGGTGGTGCTCGAGTCGATCAAGCTCATCCGCGACTTCAAGGCGCCGCGGGTGCCGCAGGACGACGCGCAGGGCACGTATGATCCGCTCCTCACCGACGCCCATGCGCAGATCGACTGGACGCAGCCGCAGCAGCGGGTGCACGATCTCATCCGCGGCTGTGATCCGCAGCCCGGGGCATACTCCACCTGGAAGGGCGCGAAGCTGCGCTGCTTCGACCCGCGTCGCGTGGACGGCCGCGGCACGCCGGGGCAGGTGCTCGCTATCGACGCCGACGGCATCACCATCGCGACGACCGGCGGCGCGGTGCGCTGCGCGCGTCTCCGCGGCGACGGCGCGAAGGCCGCCGCCGCAGAGGTGGCACAGGCGCTCGGTCTCACGACCGGCGCCACGCTCGGTCAGTAGTTGAAGGGTACCGAGAAGTCGAAGAACTTCTGCTGGTCGCAGCCGAGGTTGATGTCGAGGAGGCCGCGGAACTTGACGTTGACGTTGGCTGTGAAGCCGAGGTCCTGACCGCGACCGACGGCGGCGGCGGCGAAGATGCTGCCGCCGGGTCGATGCCCCTGGATCGTGCCGAGCAGGTAGGGATACTCCGGATCGGCCTCGATCACCGTCGAGGCGTCGTGGATGGTGACACTCGGGCAGACGGACGTCCCGCCGGCGCCGCACTTCCACGTCACGCGCTGGCCCCACGTCATGCCAGGTCGCCGCGTGTCGAGACCGTTCTGGTCGACGTCGTTCACGCTGCTCGGCTCCGGACCATCGTTCGGACCGTCGGCCACGGCGATGGCCGCCGTCTCGGCGTTCGAGATCGAGCCCGCCGCAGTGCCGGTGATCTCGTTCGGCTTCTTCACGTTGAGCCAGTGGAGCGTGGGCACGTTCCAGGCCGTGCAGTTGACGCCGGGCGAATCGCACGCGCGCGGCAGCAGCTGCGTGAAGACGCCGCCCTGGCACGTGCCGGACGCCGCGGCCGACGGGAAGAGCATCACCGTGAACTGACGCCGCAGGTTCTCGAAGCGGAACGTGCCGGTGCCGTCGGCATAGGCCGCGCCGAGGTAGACGGCGTTGCCGCCGTTCTTCCAGCCGCAGAGCTGGAAGAGATCGTCGCCCTCGAGTGAGCCTTCCTTGAAGGAGCGCTGCTTGTACCACAGCTCGACGAGGCGTCCCGGCGGCGCCAGACCCTCCACGCCCTCCAGGTCGTTGTTGTTCGACGTGACGCGGTAGATGGTCGGCACGGCGCCGACCGAGTGGACGGTGACCGCGCGCAGGACGAGCCCCGTGAGCACCAGGGCTGCGGCGGTGATGGTGAGGACGCTGGACCGTTTCGACATGTCTCCTCCTCCGGGCGGGAGGGCGGGCCTGCGCCATACTGCACGCGGCATGCCGCCATTGCGGCCCGTGCCGGCCGCTCGTGCACGCGCGTCCTGAATCCATGCCGCTCACGCCGTTTCACGCGACGACGTGCCGAGCGGATCGCGAATGCCGTGGCGCTCCATGCGACGCCACAGGGTGACGCGCGAGATGCCGAGCGCCGTGGCGGCGCGCTGGCGGTTCCAACGGTTGTCGTCGAGGACGCGCAGGATGCGCGTGCGCTCGTCGGCCCAGAGCGTGCCAACGGGGCTCTGCGTGCGACGGAGCAGCTGCGTCAGATCGTCGCCGGTCGCGCCCGCCATGATGCAGAGCGACTCGAGCGCGTTCTCGAGCTCGCGCACGTTGCCGGGCCAGGGATGCTCGAGGAGCGGACGCAGCGCTGCCATCGGTGGGACGCGGAACGCCGTCGACTGGCGGCGATTGAAGGCATCGACGAAGTGGGCGATCAGCTGCGGCAGGTCGGCGCGACGCTCGCGCAGCGGCGGCAGCGCGATGGTGAGGACGCGGAGCCGGTAGAACAGATCGCGCCGGAAGGCGCCGCTCTCGACCATGCGCCAGAGCTCGCGGTTGGACGCAGCAACGATGCGCACGTCGACCCGTCGCGACGTGCTGCCGCCGAGGGGACGCACCTCGCGGTCCTGCACCACACGCAACAGCTTGGCTTGCAGCGACAGCGGCAGATCTTCGATCTCGTCGAGGAAGAGCGTACCGCCGTCGGCCAGCCGCAGCGCCCCGGGCCGCGCCTCCATGGCGCCGGTGAACGCGCCGCGCGCATGGCCGAAGAACTCGCTCTCCGCGAGCGTCTCTGGAATCGCGGCGCAGTTGACCGGCACGAACGGTTTCGTCGCGCGACGGCCCAGCCCGTGTACCGCGCGCGCCACCACTTCCTTGCCGGTGCCGGTCTCGCCTTCGATCAGGACGTGCGCCTCGGTGCGTGCGGCGGTGCGGACGAGCTGCCGCACCTGCTCCATGCTGGCGCTGGTGCCGACGAGGCCGGCGAGCGCATCGGGTGCTTTCGCCGGGGCGCGTTCCACGGGGCGTCGTTCGACGAGCGTCGGCAGACGGTCGGTGCATTCGGTGCGGAGCATCCAGTCGGACGCACCCGCTTTCATGAGCGCCACCGCGGCGGCGGCATGATCCCGGTCGCTGACGACGACGATGGCGGCCGCGGGCAGGCGCTGGCGGAGCCGGCGGACGATGTCGACGGTGACGGCGCCGGATGCGAGCACGATCAGCGCCGGCTCGGTCTGCGTGGCCACGCCGACGACGTCGTCGTCCGGGGTCAGCCGACGGACCTCGGCGCCGGGCAGCGTCCGGTCGATCGTGAGCTGGAGCTCGCGCGAGCCCTCGTCGTCGAGCAGCAGTATCCGCATCGTCCCACCCTCCAAGGCGCGGGACGGTACGCTCGCCGGCGGTGGCCTCGCAAGAAATGCGAGCGGAATACGTCAGGCGATCTCGACGATGACGGCGCCGGCGTCGACCATGCCGCCGGCCTCGGCGTGCACGGCCTTCACCGTGCCGGCGACCTCGGCGGCGAGCGTCGTCTCCATCTTCATCGCCTCGAGCACGACGAGCGCCTGGCCGGTCTCGACGACGTCACCGACGGCGACCAGCACGCGCACGACCTTGCCGGGCATGGGCGCGGTCACCGATCCCGATCCTGCACCACCGCCCGCGGCGCGGCGTTCCGCGTCGCCGAGCGCGAAGGCATGCACGCGACCGTCGAGCGACACCAGCACGCGATCGCTGCGCCGCGCGACGACGGCGCGTCGCGGGCGGCCGTCGACGGTGACGGTCATGTCTTCCACCGTCCATCCGCCGGTCGTCGTCACCGGTCCCGGTTCGGGACGCACGACGGCGAGCGTGCGGTCGTCGACGCGCGCCGTGTCCGCATCGAGCGTGACGACGAGCGTGCGGTCGCCGATGCGGAGCCGCGTCTCCATCACGCCAACCGCCAGCGGCCGAGCGTCTCGAACGGGGACGGCGCTGCGGTGGTCGTGGCGCCGGTCGATGCCGCCGGCCGCGTGAGCGCGATCGCCGCGGCAACGGCGGCAGCGTCGTCGTCGCCCGATCGCCACGCGGGGAAGTGCTCGCCGAGGAAGCCGGTGTGCGTCTCGCCGCGCAGGAACGCCTCGTGCGCGATGACGTCCTGCAGGAAGGCGAGGTTCGTCGTCGGCCCCAGCACGGCCGTGTCGCGCAGCGCGTGCCACAGTCGTCGCGCCGCCGTCGCGCGATCCTCGCCCCACGCCGACAGCTTCGAGAGCAGCGGATCGTATTCGACGGGTACCGTGAAGCCCTGCGCGATGCCGGAGTCGACGCGCACCCACGGCCCCTGCGGCTCGCGCAGCGCCACGATGGGCCCCGCGCTCGGGAAGAAGCTCGCGGCCGGATCCTCCGCGCAGAGCCGCACCTCGATGGCGTGACCGCGGAAGCGCACGTCCTTCTGCGTGAAGCCCAACGGCTCGCCGCGCGCGACGCGGAGCTGCGCGTGCACCAGGTCGATGCCGGTCACCCACTCGGTGACGGGATGCTCCACCTGGAGGCGCGTGTTCATCTCGAGGAAGTAGAACTCGCCGCGCTCGTCGAGCAGGAACTCGACGGTGCCGGTGCTGACGTAGTTCACCGCCCGCGCCGCCGCCAACGCCGCATCGGTCATGCGCGTCCGCAGCGCGTCGGTCATGACGGGGCAGGGCGTCTCCTCGACGACCTTCTGGTGACGGCGCTGCACCGAGCACTCGCGCTCGCCGAGATGCACCAGCGTGCCGTGCGTGTCGCCGAGCACCTGCACCTCGACGTGACGGGGCCGGAGCAGCAGCTTCTCGAGGTAGACGCGGCCGTCGGCGAATGCCGACGCGGCCTCGCGTCCGGCGGCGGCGAGCGCCTCGTCGAGCTCGGCCTCGCTCGCGACCGTCCGCATGCCCTTGCCGCCGCCACCGGCAGCGGCCTTGACGAGGATGGGATAGCCGATCTTCGCCGCGACGGCCTTGGCGTTGCCGGCGTCGATCTCGGCACCCGGGACCAGCGGCACGCCGGCGCGGCCGGCGGTCTCGCGGGCGGCGAGCTTGTCGCCCATGATCGCGATCGCGTCGGGCGGCGGGCCGATCCACGTGAGCCCGGCCTCCTGCACGGCGCGCGCGAAGGCGGCGTTCTCGGAGAAGAAGCCGTAGCCGGGATGGACGGCGTCGGCGCCGGCCGTGCGCGCGGCATCGAGCAGCGCCTCGGTGCGGAGATACGACTCGCGCGCCGGCGCCGGACCGATGCAGACGGCGCGATCCGCGGCGCGCACGTGCGGCGCGTCGCGATCGACCTCGGAGTAGACGGCGACCGTGGTCAGACCCTGCTCGCGGCAGGCCCGCGCCACACGGACGGCGATCTCGCCGCGGTTGGCGATGAGGACGCTGCGCACGGGGCGCGGTGTAACCGAGCACGTGCCGCGGGGCAACCCGATTGCCCCGGGTCGACTCACGTTCGCATGCTGCGTCGCACGCGGGGCGGCCGCACGAAATCGCCCAGCACGTGCGCGAGTCGCTCGATCCCCCGGCGAATCTGCTGCGGGCTGAGGGACGCGTAGCCGAGGATGAGCTCGGCCTCGGGCCGTTGCCGGGGCGCCAGGTAGAAACGCACCGGGGAGTAGACGCGAACGCCCTCCTGCTCCACCGCCGCGATCAGCTCGGCCTCGCGCACGAGCGGCACGTCGCGGAGTCGCAGCATGACGTGCAGGCCGGCGTTCGCCCCGAGGACTTCCACCTGCTCGCCGACGGATTCGTCGAGCGCCTCCACCAGGGCGGCGCGGCGCTCGGCATTGTGCGTGCGGCTGCGACGCAGGTGGCGATCGAAGTGCCCGTCGCGAATGAAGCGGGCCATCGCCCGTTGTTCCAGATCACCGGTCCCCGTATCGGCCAGCGCCTTGGCGGCACGGAAGGGATCGACGAGCGCCTCCGGCACCACGAGATATCCAAGGCGCAACGACGGGAACAGCACCTTCGAGAAGGTGCCGGCGTAGATCACGCGCGCGCGGGGATCGAGTCCCTGCAATGACTCCACCGGGCGGACCCCGAAGCGGAACTCGCTGTCGTAGTCGTCTTCGAAGATGAACGCCCCGGTGCGCTCGGCCCAGGCCAGCAGCGCCAGGCGCTGCGCGAGGGGCATGATCACGCCGGTCGGGAACTGGTGCGACGGCGTGACGTACGCCAGGTGCACCCGGCGAATGCTCTTCCCCAGCGTGCGAACGTCCAACCCGTCCAACCCGACGCTCCCAGGGATCACCGTCGCGCCGGCGGCCCAGAAGCTCAGGGCCGCACCCGGATACCCCGGTTCTTCGATCAGCACGCGATCGCCGGGGTCGAGCAGGACCTCACCTGCCAGGGCCAGCGCCTGCTGCGATCCGTGCACGATGATGATCTGCTCGGGCTGGCACGCGACGGCGCGGGCATGCGTCAGGTACTCGGCGACCGCGGCGCGCAGCTCCGGGAGGCCGGCCGGCGCGCCGTAGTCGAGATGCGCGGGCGTGGTCTCGCGTGCGGCGCGGGCGAGGTGCCGCCGCCAGACCTGGTGCGGAACGTCGGTGAAGGCGGTGGGCCCGTAGCGGAAATCCACGTCCACCTTCGGGGTGACCGGCGCCCAGGAGACCAACGCCAACGGGGCGAGGCGCTGTCCACGACGCGAGAGACGCGGCGGGAGGACCGGCGTGGTCGCGGGATCGGTGTCGGCGCGGAGCCGGGTGGCGGCGTTTCCCGGAAGCTCGCCGGCGACGAAGTTCCCGGCCCCCCGCCGTCGAACCAGATAGCCGTCCACGAACAGCTGCTCGTAGACCCGCAACGCCGTGTTGCGTGCGACCCCTTCGCTGGTCGCCAGATCGCGGGTCGAGGGCAGGCGGGAGTGGGGCGCGAGCGTGCCGCTCACGATGGCGTCGCGAATGCCCCGATACAGTTGGACTCCGGGAAGCGTGGCTCGGCTGCGGCGTACGTACATGTGGTTCCTTTTACAGCGCGCAAAAGTGGCTCCTTGTAGGGCGCCAAAACGCGGCGGTAAAGCTTCGCGCCGTGCGAGGCAGGGGAGCATGCTGCGTTGCCAGCGGCAGCAGGGAGAAAACGATGCCCCATCGCGGCACGCCCCTTGATCGCGACGTGGCGCGGGAAATCTATTGACCCCCACGGGGCGCATGTCGGATGGTGCCCGCAGTCCGATGTCCGATTCCCGTGACGTCCGTGTGCCGATGACCCTCCTGCTGGCGGCCGCGTTCGTGACGGTCATCGTTGCGGGACCCGCCGCCGCCGGCCCGCGAAGGAACGTCGGCCGCGGCGTCGAGCGCGACGGCGACACGCTGACCGTCGAGGAACCGACCGGCAAGGTGAAGGTCGCGGTCGAGCCGGGCTGGGAGGCGTTCACCGACGACGACTCGGGGCTGCTGATCCTGTCCCGGCGGGACGAGAACGGGCAGACCATGCGCGTCCTCGACCGCCGCGGCCGCGTGCGCGGCACGGTCACCGCGCCGCCGGGCTGGGATCCGGTGCCGACGACGGACGGCGTCGTCTTGGTCCCCGCGGCGCCGCACGGCCCGCTACGGCCGCACCGGCTGAAGTTCGTCGCCTACGACGGCAAGATCCGGCGCGAGGTCGAGGAGGCGAACCTGCGGCTGGCCCGCTTCCAGCCGTCCCCGAACGGGCGGTTCGTCACGGTGAACGCCGTGGGCGACGGCTCGGGCTGGGTCGTCATCGTCTACGACGCGAAGGGCACGCGACTCTGGCGGCAGACGGCGACGTCGGCCGTGACCCCCGACGCGGTGCTGAGCGCGAACGGCCGCCGGCTGGTGGTGGTCGAACGCACCCTCGACGGCGCGGCGAGCGTCAGCGTGTTCGCGCCCGACCGGCGCCTGCATCGCCACGACGTCGACGGGGTGTCGCAGCTCGTGGCCGATCCGACGTCGTCCAAGGTGGCCGCCTTCGGTCGCGACGCCGTGGCCCTGGTCGATGCCGAGAGCGGCAAGCTGTCGTGGCGCCGGAACGAGCCGCTGGACCTGATCCCCCAGGGTGGCGTGCGCTTCGACCGCCGCTCGCCGCGGCTGCTCGTCGTCACCGCCGATCGCGACCGCGAGAAGAACAAGGCGCGGCTCGCTGTGCGCACATACAAGCTCACCGACGGCAGCGCCGAACGCGCCGCCGTCGTCGAGATGCCGCTCGACGAGACGCCCCCCATCGTCGACCTCGAAGTCCTGCCGGGAGGCGAACGTCGCGTCGTCCTCCCCGATCGCGCCATCACGACCGCGCCCGGAACGCCGGAGTGATGCGCCTGGCGATCGCCCTCGGGGCGCTGCTGATCGGCGCCGGCAGTGCGATCGCCGTGCCGCCGGCGCCGCCGACGTTCTACGCGATCCCCGTCTACGTCACGCCACCGGCCATCACCATCGTCTGGCGGGAGCCGACCGGCGCCACGTACTTCACGCTGTACCGGAAGAACGGAACGGACCCCGAGCTCGTCCTGTACGCGCTCGCGGCCACCACGCCGGGTCAACGCACCACGTTCGTCGACAGCGCCGTCGCCCCGCGCACCACGTACACGTACCGGATCGAAGCGTGCGACTCGACGGGGTGCGCGAGCGCACCGTCGTTCGCCACCGCGGTGAGCACGGTGTGGCCGATCTCGGGCGGACGTCGCGTCATTCAGGGCTTCAACGAGAACCTTGCGTGGGCCGGGATCCGCGGCGATGACGGCATGAGCGCCGCGTTCCACGACGGCGTCGATCTCGGCCGCACGACCACGGGCACGACGCCGGCCGACGACGTACTGGCGCCGCGCGGCGGCGTCGTCACGCAGGTCGTCATCCCGCCGCCGCCGAGCCAGGACGACGGCTTCATCGAGATCGCCGTATCCGTCGGCGGCGGGAAGGTCGAGCTCGACGGGTTCAACCACATCTCCACGGCCATGCCGCCGACGCTGATGATCGGTGACGCCGTCGCGCCCGGCCAGCGCATCGCCGCGATCGGGACGCGCAACTTCGACCGATCGCCGACGGTGCAGACCGCCTTCGACGACCACGTCCACTATCAGCTGGGCGCGGTCGGCTCGGCCCGGACGACGATACGCCATCCGTTGTCGGTCTTCATGGACGACGCCGACCGCGATCCGCTCGGCAACCTGCCGGGCCTGAACGACGAGAACGGCGACGGCAAGGCCGTGCTGTACCGCGACCACACGAGCGGCAACATCGTCGACTACGATCTCGCCACCAAGCCCCTGCATGGCGACCTCGACGTCGCCGTGGAGGTGACCGACCGGCAGGGGACCAAGCCCGAGGAGGCGCCGGTCCGGCTCGGCTACTGGATCGAGGGGCCGCTGCCCGCCGCCGAGCAGCTCGACGACGTGAAGAGCGCCGAGCACCCGTATCGCCTCTACGACTTCCGCACGGAGTACTGGGGGCTCGAGCCCAAAACTCCGTGCAACGTGATCTCGGCGATCGAGGATGCGGCGAACTACGGCTGCCTCGGCGTCAAGGCGGCGGGTTGTCTGGGCGACGTGCCGGCCTGCACGGGGTCTCCCAACACGTCGCCGTTCAAGGAGCCCGGCACCGGCATCGGGTGGATGTGGCCGATCCTTCATCACTTCGTGGTGACGCACGCTGGTGGCGAGGGCGCCGAGCGCACAGGTCTCTCCAACACCCAGTTCTGGCGCACGGCCGCCAAAGACGACGGGGCCGCCGTCGTCTCGCTCCACGCGAACTACGCCGGCGAGCCGGCGACGGCGAAGGCGTGGGAGGCGCGCTTCCCCGATGGCGATTACACGGTCCACGTGCTCGCGTCCGATCTCGTGCACCAGGACGTCGACCTCCGTCTGCTGCCGACGCGGCTCGAGAACTTCGCGCCGTTCGTCCGCGAGATCCTCGTGACCGTCGACACCGACGGCAATCCGTCGAGCGGGCGCGCCGACACGCCGGGCTGCGAGGACGAGATCTACAGCTACCGTCATCCGGCGCGGAAGCCGTATCCCGATCCGTTCACGCTGGCCGTCGCCCGCTCGGCCGCCGGAGCCGTGCCGATTCGGGCCAGCGTGCCGGTCTGCGTTCGCATCCGGTTCTCCGAGCCGATGAACGATGCGGTGGTCGACCTGGTCCGCGTACGCGGCGCCGGGTCGACGTTGGCCACGGCCACCCTCACGCCGACGAAGGCCTTCCAGGACAAGGACACGTGGGTCGGCAAGGTCACGCTGGCCGCCGACCCGTCCGGCAATTCCGATTCCGACCTCGCCACGGACCAGAAGGACGTCGCGGTCCGCGTGACGGCCCACGACCGCCGCGATGCCGGCAACGCCGTGCGCGCGCTCGACGCCGACGGCGACGGCGTCAACGACGCGTCGGGCGACATCAACCACCTCGTGAAGATCGACCTCTCGCCCATGAAGAAGACGGTGACGGTGATCAAATGAGGACGCTCGCCGCGACGCTCGTCCTGCTCCTGTCGCTCGCCGCCCTGGCGCGGGCGGACTCCGCGCCGCCGGTGCCGCTCGACGCGCTCATCGACGGCGCCGAGGAGATCGTCGTTGGCGAGGTGCTGTCGTCGGAGGGCCGCTGGGACGGCTCGATGGTCGTCACCGACGTGCGCGTGCGCGTCGACGATTCGTTGAAGGGCACGCCGCCGCGCGAGGTCACGCTGACGCAGCCCGGCGGCACCGCGATGCATCCGCGGCTCGGCGCTCGCGTGACGACGCAGGCGTCGAGCGCGACGCCGTTCGGCGTCGGCGAGCACGTCGTGCTGTTCGTCGCGCAGCGGCAAGGCACGCGGCGGCTCGTCGGCGGCGCGCAGGGCAAGCTCGTCGTCGCGCCCCAGCCGACGGCGCCGGCGGGCGCTCGGAGCGCCAGGCGCGACGCGGCCGTCGCCGTCGGACCGAAGCGGCTCGAGCCGAGCGCGAGCGGCTACGTCGGCACGCGTGGCATGACGCTCGACGAGTTGCGCGCGCGAGTCGACGCGCGCAAGGGAGCGAAGCCGTGAGGCGCGTCGCCTGGCTGCCGTTCGTGCTGCTCGTCGTCGCGCCAGCCGCGGCGCAGCAGATGGGCGCGGCGATGCCGCAGGCGCCGGCGGCGGCGATCGACGCGGAGGCGCCGCCGGCGCCGCCGATGGCCGTTCGCCAGAGCGACGCCGAGCGTCTCGAGCCGCCCCCGCCGGCGCCGGTCGCACCGCCGCCGGTCGCGGGACCGAGCAGCCAGACGGTGGACGTCGGCGCCGATGCACCGCCGCCCGAGAACGCGACGCCGCGCTTCCTGTTCCGCGACGTCACCGACCGCACGTCGCCACGCGTGAAGTCGCTGCCGGAGCGCGCCGCCGCCGTCGAGTCGTTGCGCCAGTCCGTCAAGCAGGGAGGGCCGCGGTGACGCGACGGCTCCCACTGCTCGCGCTGGCCGTGCTGCTGGGCTGGGCGAGCGTCGCGCACGCGGGTGGCAACATCCAGGTGCGCAAACCGGAGGATCCATCGCAGATCGTCTCGGCCCACTGGGACCCGCGGCGGCTGCCGATCCACTGGGTGATGAGCAAGGACGGCCTGCCGGGCTCGGGCATCACGAACGCCCAGCTCGAGATGCAGCTCCAGGCCGCCTTCGCGTCGTGGGACGCACTCGCGACCGCGAACGTCGCGTTCACCTACGGCGGTCAGGTCGACCTGCGCGACGGTCGCAACTCCGGCGCGTTCGCCGCCGGCGTCGACGGCCGCAACCTCGTCACGTTCACCGACCCCGACTTCCTGTTCAACGGTGAGCTCGCCGTGACGCTGACGACGTACTTCACCGATCCCACCGTCGTCACCGCCGCCAACGCGGACCTCGATGGCGACGGCGTCGCCGACCTGGCGACCGGCACGTATCCGGCGGGCAGCATCTTCGACGCCGACATCGTCTTCAA
>DASYLJ010000034.1:0-33743 GCA_036009625.1 Binatia bacterium | reverse complement strand
TGCCGTGCGAGTGCCGCGCGCAGCCGGAGGCCCTCGCCAACGCGCCGCCGCCCGCACCCCGACCGCGAGGGACCGTCACCCCCTCGACGAGCTCGGACCCCGCCCCCCACGCCAGCCCTCGACCCCGACTGGCATGCCCGTTGCTCGATTGCACGCGCATGGACATTGAACCCGGCCGCTGGCTGCGGCTCAACCCCGACAACATCGCGGGCCTGCCGGAGGCCGCCGGGGTTTTCGAGATCGCCAACCTGGTCCGGAACATCATGTACATCGGTCGCGGCGACGGCAGCCTGCGCCAGCGGATCGGGTCGCTCAGCCATCTCCCGCAGACGCTTCCGGCCAGTATCGGCGGGTATTACTTCCGCTTCGAGCTCACGCCCACCGAAGAGGCCGCCCTCGAGACGCGGGTCGAATCGTATCGCTCCCGCCACGGTGGACGGCTCCCGCTCGGCAACGGCGAGCAGCGCGGTCCCGTCAGGCTGGCCCCGATCCGCGCCGCCTGAGCGCCGACGTCAGCGTGGCGGCCCTGTCGGATTTCCGACACCGCACCCGCCATCCGGAACACTTCTGTACGTGCGCGGGCTCAGCGCACGCGCGCCCGAATGGCCTCGAGCACCGCGGCCTCGCGCTCCTCGTAGACGGTCGCATCGCCGGCCGGCCAGCTCGACGCGGCGCGCTCGACCTCGTCGAGCCCGAAGCGGCCGTAGCGCTCGGCGACGGCTTTGCGGAGGAAGTGGAGCTCGTGGCGGCGCTGCGTGTCGGGGTCCTCGGGCTGCGTCGACGTGCGCAGGAACGCGGCCAGCTCGGGCACGCCCCGTCCGGTGACGGCGCTGGTCAGGAACACCCGATGCTCGCTGTCGTCGCCGGGTCCACCGATCTTGGCGTAGGCCAGGGCCGAGCGCAGCTCGTGGGCGGCGCGACGCGCCAGCGCCGCCTCGTCGCACTTGTTGACCACGAAGACGTCGGGAATCTCCATGACCCCGGCCTTCAGGAACTGCACGTGATCGCCGGCGAGCGGCTGCATGACGAGCACCACGGTATCCGAGAGCTGCGTCACCTCGATCTCGCTCTGCCCGATGCCGACGGTCTCGATGAAGACGAGATCGAAGAGATGGCGCAGCAGGCGCGTCGCCGCGAACGTGCGACGCCCGACGCCACCGAGATCGCCCTGCGTCGCCTGTGAGCGGAAGAAGATGCGACGCTCGCCGACCGGGAAGTGCGTCCGCAGTCGATCGCCCAGCAGCGCCCCGCCCGATACCGCGCTGCTCGGATCGATCGCGAGCACGGCCACGCGCAGCGCCGCGTCGGACCCGAGCAGCTCGAGCGCGAGACGTCCGATGAGCGACGACTTGCCCGAGCCCGGCGTTCCGGTGACGCCGATCACGGCCGCGCGGCGCGGGAACGTCTCGGGATGGGCCGCCAGGTGACGGAACAGCGCCGCCTTGCGCGGCCGCGTCTCGTCGCGCTCCTGCTCGACGAGCGAGATCAGGCGCGCGAGCGGATGCTTCTCGAGCCGCGACGCCCCGGCGAGGAGGCGTTCGAGCTCGGCGTCGAGGCCCACGGCCGCGACCTCACGCGCTGGCGACGCGGGGCTCGGGGGCATCGTGCGGGGCACCGATCACGTCGAGGATGCGGTCCATCACGTCCATGAGATCGAAGTCGCGCGGCGTGAAGATGGCGCGGATGCCGAGCGCCTTCAGCGCCGGGATGTCGCTGTCGGGGACGATGCCACCGAGCACCACGGGGATGGCGTCGCGCGCACCGTGGCGCTCGAGCTCGTCGAGGACGAGGCCGGCGATCTCCAAGTGCGACCCGGAGAGCACCGACAGGCCGAGCACCGCCGCGTCCTCCTCGACCGCCGATTGCACGATCTCGGCCGCCGTCATGCGGATGCCGCCGTAGACGACGTCGAAGCCCGCATGCTTCGCCGCCACCGCGATCATCTCGGAGCCGTTCGAGTGGCCGTCGAGACCGGGCTTGCCGACCACGAGCCGCGGACGCATGCCGTGCTCGGCCGCCCAGCCATCGGCCCGGCGCCGGACGGCGTCGACGCGCGCGCCCTCGATGCGGAGCTGCTGGCCCTCGACGCCCGTGGCCGGTCGGAACTCGCCGAAGACCTCGCGCAGCGTATTCGACCACTCGCCGGTGGTGACGCCCGCCTTCGCGCAGCGGATCGACAGCGGCATCAGGTTGGTGCCCGCGACCGCAGCATCCTTCAACGCTCGCAGGCTGGCATCGACCTCGGCCTGACTGCGCCGGCTCTTCGACGCGGTCAGCATCTCGAGCGTCTCCGCCGCCGACGCAGGATCGACCTTGAAGAGGCCACCGTCTTCTCCGCCCAGCAGCGGCGACGGCAGGCCCTCGGTCCACTTGTTGCGGCCGACGACGACGATGTCGCCCTCGTTGATGCGCGCCATGCGCTCGGCCTGGCTGCGCACGAGCGCCGCCTTCATGTAGCCGGATTCGATCGCCTCGAGGGCGCCACCCGCCTCGTGCATGCGCGCGATCTCGGTGTAGGCGTCCTCTTTGAGCGCTTTCACCTTCGACGCCACCACCGGCGAGCCGGCGAAGAGGTCGGGGTACTCGAGGAGATCGGTCTCGAAGGCGAGAATCTGCTGCAGGCGGAGCGACCACTGCTGGTCCCACGGTCGCGGCAGGCTGAGCGCCTCGTTCCACGTCGGCAGCTGCAGCGCGCGACAGCGGGCGTCACGGCTCAGCGTGACGCCGAGGGTCTCGATCAGGATGCGCCACGCATTGTTCTCGGGCTGCTCCTCGGTGAGGCCGAGCGAGTTCACCTGCACGCCGTAGCGGAAGAGCCGGTACTTCGGGTTCGTCACGCCGTAGCGATCGCGCGTGATCTCGTCCCACATCTCGCCGAACGCGCGCATCTTGCACATCTCTTCGACGAAGCGGATGCCGGCGTTGACGAAGAACGAGACGCGGCCGACGCAGCGCTCGAAGTCGTCGTGGCTGATGCCGCCGCGCTCCTTGATGGCGTCGAGCACGGCCATCGCCGTCGCCAGCGCGAATGCCAGCTCCTGCGTCGGCGTCGCCCCCGCTTCCTGCAGGTGGTACGAGCAGATGTTCGACGCGTTCCAGCGCGGAATGCCCCGTAGGCAGTACTCGTACATGTCGACGATGAGTCGCATCGACTGCCGCGGCGGGAAGATGTACGTGCCGCGCGCCAGGTACTCCTTGATGATGTCGTTCTGCGTCGTGCCCTGCAGCTTGCTCGCGTCGATGCCCCGCTGCTCCGCGAGCGCGACGTAGAGCGACAGCAACCACATCGACGTCGCGTTGATCGTCATCGACGTGTTGATCTCGTCGATGGGGATGTCCTGGAAGAGGATGGCGAAGTCGTCGAGCGTGTTGATCGGCACGCCGACCTTGCCGATCTCGGGCCCTGCCAGCGGGTGGTCGGAGCTGTAGCCGCACTGCGTCGGCAGGTCGAAGGCGATGGAGAGGCCCGTCTGCCCCCGCGACAGGTTCGCCCGGTAGAGGGCGTTCGACGCGCGCACGTTGGTGTGACCGGCGTAGGTGCGGAAGATCCACGGCGCGTCCCGGGTGGGCGAACCGTCCTTGGCGTGGAGCACGTGCGCGTCGTCGCGAGTCATCCCCGCAGTGTAGCCCTGCGTCGTGGCCGCATCCAAGCCCCGCGCGTACGACGTCGCCACGCCGTCTACCACCTCCGCGATGCATGCTTTCCGGGCATCGTGCGTGCCGTTTAGGCAGCAGATTGGAGTCGGCCCGATCGCGGTGCCCATTACTCAGGCAACCGCATCTACGATGGCAATGTTTCCAATGGGTTGGAGAGACGCCCTTCGAACCCGCCACGACGCGATCGTGGCTCGCGCTTTGCTTTTTGCCCACGATCGCTCACGCGCCAGATCCCAAAGGAGGGAATCGAGAATGACCAACCAGACCATCATTGGACTTCCCAGACGACATCGTCTCGCCGTTGCGACCGCAGCGTCGTCGGCGTTGTGGAGCGCAACCGCGTGGGCGGAGGACGCCGCCCCGGCAGTGATCGACAGCGGGGACACCGCCTGGGTGCTCGCCTCGTCGGCGCTCGTCCTCATGATGACGCTCCCTGGTCTGGCCCTCTTCTACGGCGGTCTCGTTCGCTCGAAGAACGTGCTCAACGTCCTCATGCAGTGCTTCATCTCCGCCGGCATCGTCGGCGTGCTCTGGGTGCTCGTCGGCTACAGCCTGGCGTTCGGAACGGGCAACGCCTGGATCGGGGACTTCTCGAAGGTGGGCTTCGCCGGCGTCACGCTCGACGCCGTGACCGCGAACTTTGCGAGCCCGCCGCGCAACATCCCCGAGCTGGCCTTCGCCGTCTTCCAGGCCATGTTCGCCATCATCACGCCGGCCCTCATGCTGGGCGCGATCGCAGAGCGCATGAAGTTCAGTGTGTGGACGGTCTTCATCACGATCTGGTTCCTCGTCGTCTACTGCCCGATCGCGCACATGGTGTGGGCGTCGGAAGGATGGATTTTCAAGTCGGGCGCAATCGACTTCGCCGGCGGCCTGGTCGTCCACATGTCGAGCGGGTTCTCCGCCCTGGTCGCGTCCATCATGCTCGGCAAGCGCCGCGGCTTCGGCAAGGAGCCGATGGTGCCGCACAGCCTGCCGCTGTGCCTGATCGGCGCCGGCCTGCTGTGGACGGGATGGTTCGGCTTCAATGCCGGCAGCGCGCTGAGCGCCAGCCCGCTGGCGGCCATGGCCTTCGTCAACACGACCACGGCCGCATCCGCCGCCGTCGTCCTCTGGGCCCTCATCGAGTTGATCCATCGCGGCAAGCCCACCGCCCTCGGCGGCGCGACGGCCGCCGTCGCCGGCCTGGTCGCCATCACGCCCGCCTGCGGCGCGGTGACACCGATGGGATCGATCGCCATCGGCTTCGGCGTGGCGATCATCTCCTACGCCGCCTGCACGTTCCTGAAGCCGGCCTTCGGCTACGACGACTCTCTGGACGTCTTCGGCGTCCACGCCCTCGGGGGCGCCTGGGGCGCTCTCGCCTCCGGCATCTTCGCCGTGACCCTCGGGGCCGGGATCGAGAGCAACGCCCAGCAGATCATGGTCCAGCTCACGGGCATGGGCTTCGTGGCCGTCTTCGCCCCGGCCGCGACGGTCGTGATCCTCCTCGTGCTGAAGGCCGTCTTCGGCTCGCTGCGCGTCAGCGACGAGGACGAGGTCATCGGCCTCGACCTCTCCGAGCACAGCGAGAGCGCCTACAGCTCGGCCGCCGAGTCGGCCAGCATGGCCGGCGGCTCGCACCATCATCACGCGGCCTGAGCGCGGATGGCGATCGCGGGGCCGGCATGGTGCGCAAGCGCCATGCCGGCCCCGTTTCGTTTCGGCGACATCCCCTCGAACCTGCCCATTTTGGCGCCATGCCTGATTCGTCAGCGGCGATCTGCGCTCTCTCCATCCATCGATCGAGCCGCAATCCCCGGTCCGTTGCACTCGTAGAGCGCGTCACCGAGCGACGCGAGGCGGCACGAACGTTGCTGTTTGCAATTCGCAACGACGCAACTGACCCCGCGCGCGCGGCCAACCCCACCCTAGGGTGGAGACGCATCTGGAGAGACGATGAGGACACCCCTGCTTGGATATCGATCCGCGGTACTCGCATGCCTGATCGGCGTGAGCCTGACAGGCGCGGTACGCCTGGCGTCGGCGGACGAGGCAGCACCGTTGCCCCCCTACATCACGGCGACGAGCCCTGACGCCGACAAACCTCTGTGGCCCGATCCTACGGGTGCGAACGCAGGCTACTGGACGACGCCGTCACCGGGTCCGGTGGGTGACGACGACCCTTCCAAGCTCGGGCCGGCGCAGCTCTACGATCGCATCACCCACAACCTCTACTCCATCAACATGGTGTGGGTCCTGGTTGCGGGCTTCCTCGTCATGTTCATGCAGGCCGGGTTCGCGCTCGTGGAGGGCGGTCTCTGCCGTGCGAAGAACTCGTCGCACACGTTCTCCATGAACATGATGATCTACCCGCTCGGCTGTCTCGCCTTCTGGGCCTACGGCTTCGCGATCGGGTGGGGCAACTGGTGGAACGGCCCGGTGCCACCCGGGTGGTACCCGTCACTGGGCCCGGGTCTCTCGCTGCTGAACTCCGGCATCGGCATCGGTGGCGATCCGAACGTTCCCACCTACGGACTCATGGGGACCAAGGGTTTCTTCCTGGCCGGCGTCGATGACGTCAGCGTCATGGCCCTCTTCTTCTTCATGATGGTCTTCATGGACACGACCGCCACGATCCCCACGGGCACCATGGCGGAGCGCTGGTCGTGGAAGAACTTCTGCCTGTACGGTCTGTGGGTGGCCCTGCCGTACTGCCTCTTTGCAAACTGGATCTGGGGCGGCGGCTGGCTGGCGCAGTCTGGCAAGAACTGGGGCTTCGGCCACGGTGGCGTCGACTTCGCGGGATCGTCGGTCGTACACGCGATGGGCGGCGCGATCGCGCTCGCCGGTGGCATCATCATAGGCCCGCGCATCGGCAAGTACATCGATGGTAAGCCGCAGGCCATCCCGGGGCACAACATCCCGCTCGTGATCCTCGGCACCTTCATCCTCGCGTTCGGCTGGTTCGGCTTCAACCCGGGCTCCACCCTCGCCGGCACCGACCTCCGCATCGCGCACGTGGTCGTGAACACGATGCTCGCCAGCATCACGGCCGCGCTCTCCTGCATGGTGTACATGATGGCAACCGGCCTGAAGCCCGACCCGTCGATGATGTGCAACGGCATGCTCGCCGGCCTCGTCGCCATCACCTGCCCTTGCGCCTTCGTCGACGCCTGGGCCGCGGGTCTCATCGGCGTCGTCGCCGGTGTGCTCGTGGTCGTCAGCGTCTTCTTCTGGGACAACGTCGGCGTGGATGATCCGGTCGGCGCCATCTCCGTCCATGGCATGAACGGTCTGTGGGGCGTGCTGTCCCTCGGCCTGTTCGCGAACGGCAAGTACGGCGCCGGCTGGAACGGCGTCGTGCGCGAAGACATGGTCGCCAAGTACGGCTTCGACGGTGTCCGTGGTCTCTTCTACGGGGATCCGTCGCAGCTGTACGCACAGATCCTGACCTGCGTCGTCGTCATCAGCTTCGGCTTCTCGATGGCGTGGGTGTGGTTCAAGCTCAGCGACAAGATCACCCCGATCCGCGTCTCCCGCGCGGTGGAGCTCGAGGGTCTCGACATTCCCGAGATGGGCGCGCTCGGCTACCCCGACTTCCAGGGCGAGCAGCACGTCCACGGCGTCGCCGCGGCGCTCGCTCCGACGGCGGCGACCGGCTCGCACGCGTCGCGCTGAGTCGCGGTTTCACCGGCAACACCGGGGCGGGACGGCACATGCCGTCCCGCCCCGTCGCATTTTGGCGACGACGCCTTACGCCGACCGCGTCCGACGCGACGGCGGCGCATCACCGCCGGGCTCGAGCAGTGCCAGCAACCGGCGTGCGGCCTCGGTGGGCGTGAGGCGGGCCTCGGCGACGGCCGCTTCCATCTCGGGCAGCAGCCCACGGACGTCGGCGCGCTGGACGAAGTGCCGCTTGAGCCCCTCGTCGAGCATCGCCCACATCCACGACCGCTGCTGCGTGCGTCGCTTGGCCGCGAGCTCACCCGTCGCCTCCAGCCGCGACCGATGGTCCTGGATGATCGCCCAGACGGCGTCCATGCCGCGGCCCTCGAGCGCGCTCACCACCGTCACCGGCGGGTCCCACGTCGTCGTCGTGTGACGGAAGAGCCGCAGCGCGCTGCGGTACTCGGTGGCCGCCTGCTCGGCACGGCGCACGTTGTCGCCGTCGGCCTTGTTGACGGCGAGCGCGTCGGCGAGCTCGATGATGCCCTTCTTGATCCCCTGGAGCTCGTCACCGGCCCCGGAGATCATCAGCACGAGGAAGAAGTCGACCATGGCCGAGACCGCCACCTCCGACTGCCCGACGCCGACCGTCTCGACCAGCACGACGTCGTAGCCGGCCGCCTCGCACACCAGCATGGCTTCGCGCGTGCGACGTGCGACGCCGCCGAGCGAACCCGCCGACGGACTCGGACGGATGAACGCCTCCGAAGCCGCCGACAGCCGGTGCATGCGCGTCTTGTCGCCGAGGATGCTACCCCCGGAGCGCGCGCTCGACGGATCGACGGCGAGGACGGCCACCCGCTTGCCCTGTGCGATGAGATGCAGGCCGAAGGCCTCGATGAACGTGCTCTTGCCCGCCCCCGGCACGCCGCTGATGCCGACGCGGGCCGCGGTGCCGGTGTGCGGCAGCAGCGCTTCCAGCAGCCGCTGCGCCTGTTCCTGGTGATCGGGCCGCGTGCTCTCGACGAGGGTGATCGCCTTGGCCAGGGCGCGACGGCTGCCGGCGCGGACGTCGGCCGCGAGCGCCTGGACGGGAGTCACCGTGCCGTCAGGCGGAGGCGGCATCCGCGGACTTCCCGCCGCTCAGCCCCGCCGCCTCGTTGATCAGCGCGAGGACGCGGCGCGCCGCCTTGGGAATCTGCGTGCCCGGCCCGAAGATGGCCTTCACGCCCGCCGTCTCGAGGAAGCCGTAGTCCTTCGCCGGGATGATGCCGCCGACGGTGACCACGATGTCGCGCGCGCCGAGGCGCTCGAGCTCGGCGATGATCTGCGGCACCAGCGTCTTGTGGCCACCGGACTGCGTCGAGATGCCGACTACGTGCACGTCGTTCTCCACCGCCTGTCGCGCAACCTCTTCGGGCGTCTGGAACAGCGTGCCGACGTCGACGTCGAAGCCGAGGTCGGCGAACGCGGTGGCGATGACCTTGGCACCGCGGTCGTGCCCGTCCTGCCCGACCTTGGCGACGAGCATGCGCGGGCGACGTCCATGGTCGGTGGAGAACCGATCGATCTCGATCTGGAGCGCCTTCCAGTCGGCGTCCTCCTCGTAGGCCTGACCGTACACGCCGGAGATGGAGCGCACCTGGGCCTGGTAGCGACCGAAGACCTTCTCCATGGCGTCGGAAATCTCGCCCACCGACGCGCGCGCGCGCGCTGCCTCGACCGCGAGCGCCAGGAGGTTGCCGCTGCCGTCCCCGGCCGCCTTGGTGAGCGCGTTCAGCGCCGCCTCGCACTTGGCGGCGTCGCGCGTCGCGCGGATCTTCTCGAGGCGGGCGACCTGCGAGACGCGCACCGCGGTGTTGTCGATCTCGCGCGTGTCGATGGACGGCTCCTCGGCGAGCTGGAACTTGTTCACGCCGACGATGACGTCCTCGCCGCGGTCGATGCGGGCCTGACGGCGCGCCGCCGTCTCCTCGATGCGCAGCTTCGGCATGCCGGCCTCGATGGCCTTCGTCATGCCGCCCATGGCCTCGACCTCTTCGACGATGCCGAGCGCCTTCTGCGCCAGCGCGTGCGTCAGCGACTCCATGAAGTACGAGCCGGCCCACGGGTCGATCACCTTCGGGATGCCGGTCTCGAGCTGCAGGATGAGCTGCGTGTTGCGCGCCACGCGCGCCGACGCGTCGGTGGGGAGTGCGATGGCCTCGTCGAACGAGTTCGTGTGCAGGCTCTGCGTCCCACCCATGACCGCCGCCATGGCCTCGACCGTGGTGCGGATGATGTTGTTGTACGGGTCCTGCTCGGTGAGGCTCGCTCCCGACGTCTGGCAGTGCGTGCGCAGCATGAGGGACGTGGCCTTCGTCGGCGCGAAGTGCTTCTGCACCAGCGTGGCCCACAGCAGCCGCGCCGCGCGCAGCTTCGCGACCTCCATGTAGAAGCTCATCCCGATGGCGAAGAAGAACGACAGGCGACCGGCGAAGGCGTCGATGTCGAGGCCCTTCGAGAGCGCGGCGCGCACGTAGTCGAGCCCGTCGGCGATGGTGAATGCCAGCTCGAGATCGCACGTCGCCCCCGCCTCCTGCATGTGGTAGCCGGAGATCGAAATCGAGTTGAACTTCGGCATCTCCTTGCTGGTGTACTCGATGATGTCGGCGACGATCCGCATCGAGGGCGTGGGCGGGTAGATGTACGTGTTGCGGACCATGAACTCCTTCAGGATGTCGTTCTGGATGGTCCCGGTGAGCTGGGCGCGCGGCACGCCCTGCTCCTCGCCCGCCACGATGAAGCTCGCCAGCACCGGCAGGACGGCGCCGTTCATGGTCATCGACACCGACATCTTCTCGAGCGGGACGCCGTCGAAGAGGATCTTCATGTCCTCGACGGAATCGATGGCGACGCCCGCCTTGCCGACGTCACCGACGACGCGCGGGTGGTCGCTGTCGTAGCCGCGATGGGTGGCGAGATCGAAGGCCACTGAGAGCCCCATCTGCCCTGCCGCCAAATTGGCGCGGTAGAAGGCGTTCGACTCCTCGGCGGTGGAGAACCCGGCATACTGCCGGATGGTCCACGGCTGCCCGGCGTACATGGTGGCGCGGGGGCCGCGGATGTACGGGAAGTCCCCGGGGATGGAGTCCGCGAAGTCGAGGGCCGCGACGTCGCTCCGCGTCCACAGCGGCTTGACGTCGATGCCCTCGGGGGTGCGCCAGATCATGCCGTCGGGGTCGGCTCCCTTGCGCTCCTTGCGGGCCAGATCGAGCCAGCGGCCGAGATCAGCGGGGTCGGTGGGATTCGCCATCGCGGCCTACCATCGGCGATTCGCGTCCACCGTTCAACCGGTCCTGCGGTGCGCGACCGGAGTTAGAGTAGTCCTCGGCTGGCGGCGGCCAGGTTGCCCATCGACCCAACAGGTTATGCGGACCCGTTTGCCTACTCGCCGTGCTACTTGCCTGCCGCGCACCGACCACCAGGGGGGGACTGGTGTGTTTTTCGCCGGGCCAGCCGAAGACTACGCAGGACAACGAAAGCAAGTGTGGTGCCGAACCCCACCCTGCGCCGTTACGGGCTTTCTGTCGCGTGCCGCACCGCATCGCTCGTTCGAGAGGCACGGCCTGCTCGCGGCGACGGCAGGTTCCATGCGGCTCAGCGCGGCGCCGAGCCCTTCGGCCGGACGACGGGCGTCGCTGCGACGACGGTGTCCGAGCGGAAGGTGAGGACGTGATCACTGTCGACCCGCATCCGCCATCGCCGGCGATCCGCACCGCGCACGGGACGTATCTTCCCGCGCACCACGAGGATCACTTCGACGGTCTGGCCCGTCTCGGCCGCCTCGGCCAGACGCGCGTTGACCGCCGACAGGTCGGTCTGTTTGCCGTTCATGCCCATCGCCAACCCCGGTGCGCGTCCGTCCGTCGGGACCGACGTCCATGAGATGCGAGGGTCCGTGGATCCGGGACCTGGTGGAGAGGCCATCTGTAGTCCATCGTCGAAACGCCGCTTCTCGATGCGGTTCTGCTCATGACATCACCGTCGCGGCCATCGCCCGCGACCGGAGCCTCATTCCGATGGCGCACGAGCAGAGGCGCCATCGGAATGGGCGCTCGTCACACTGCCGCGGCCCCACGTTCGCCGGTGCGGATACGGATGACCTCTTCGACGGGTGTGATGAAGATCTTCCCGTCTCCGATGCGACCCGTGCGCGCGCCCTCGACGATCGCCTCGACGGTTTCGGCGATGCGGTCGTCGGGCACGAGGACGGACACCTGGACCTTCGGAAGAAAGTCGACCACGTACTCGGCGCCGCGATAGAGCTCGGTGTGCCCCTTCTGGCGCCCGAATCCTTTCACCTCGCTGACCGTGACCCCTCGCACGCCGACGGCTTCGAGTCGCTGCTTCACTTCGTCGAGCTTGAACGGCTTGATGATCGCATCGATCCGCTTCATGCGAACCTCCTGGAAGCAAATCACCGGCCACCGCCCGAGGCGTGTCCGCTGGCGATCTTTCAGGCGAATCGCGCGAGCCTGCCCATCAACTGAGCAGACGTGTGCCCGGCGTGCGAACCGATACAGCAGCGACGGTCAGTGCAGCGCGCGCTGATCGACGAGTTCGTCGCTGGGGACGACGGCGTCGAGGGCACCGGGCAGCGTCACCCGGAACTCGCTCCCGACGCCGAGGGCGCTGCGCAGGCTGAGCTGCCCGCGCAGGAGTCGGACGGCGCGCTGCACGAGGGCGAGGCCCATACCGAGCCCGCCGTAGCGTCGCGTGTCCGAGCCGTCGACCTGCGCGAACGCCTCGAAGACGTCGCGCTGGCGCTCGGGCGGGATGCCTACGCCCGTGTCGCGCACCACCACCACGGCATCCGACGTGTCGGGACCGGGCTGGACCTCGACGCTGACGGTGCCCGTCGACGTGAACTTGAAGGCGTTGCTCAGGAGATGGAACAGGACCCGGCGCAGCAGCGCTGCGTCCACCCGCGCCACGGCTGCGGATGGCGCGATGACGATCTCGAGCGCGACGTCGGCCGGATCGGGCCGCTCGCAGAGGGCGCACAGGACGTCCTCCACCACCTCGCGGATCGTGAGCAGGTCGGGACGCACCAGCACGCTGTCGCTCTCGACCTGGACGAAGAAGAGGATGTCGTCGATCAGCAGGCTCAGGTTGCGCGTGCTGCCGAGCGCCCGGTCGAGGAGGCGGCTCTGCTCGTCACTGAGCGAGCCCACCACGCCTTCGCGGAGCAGTGAAGCATAACCGAGGATGGCGTTGAGCGGCGTGCGCAGCTCGTGCGACACCGTACCGAGGAACTCGGTCTTGACGCGATTCGAGCGCAGGAGCTCCTGCGTGAGTGCCCCGATGCTCTCCTCGCGTGCACGCAGGCTCTGCTCGTGCGCGCTCAGCACGCGCCGCGTGGCACCCAGCTCCTGCGACAGCCGGTCGCACAGACGGCCACTGGCGTCGCGCGCCCGCGCCACCGTGATCACCTGACCGACGATGTCGGCCAGCAGACCGAGGGCCGGCGCCCGACCGAAGACCTGCGCCGGGGCCACCAGGGTGTGGAGGACGAGCGCACCGCCCATCTCGTCGCTGACGCGGAACGGCAGGACCAGGAAGCCCTCGCCCGCGAGCTCGGCGATAGGCATTGCCGTGAAGCCGCCGTCGCTGTCGCGCCGGAAGCAGGTGGGCTCGCGCTGCGGCCCGACCAGTCGCGCCAGCGCCAGCCAACCGGCCTCCGTGACCGACGTGCCGGGACCGCCGAGCCGATCGGACTGGGTCGCCAGCCCGCCGAGCCAGAGCGCTCCCTGGTCGCCGTCCCGCAGCGTCACCGCGCAGGCCTCGACGCCGAGCTCGCGCACCAGCACCTGCGCCACCTCGTGACCGCAGGCGCGCACCCCGTGGCCGCGGGCCAGGACCTCGAGCAGGCTGCGCGCGCTCGACAGGTAGACGACGGCGTCGTCGCGCTGCGACTCCAGCTCGGCCAGCGCCAGGCGCGTCCGCTCGTCGATCATGGAGACCTTCATTCGATCGGGATCGCGCCGAGGGTGCCGGCGTCGCGCAGCTCGCCCACCATCCGCAGCCACGCCTCCACCGTGAGGCCCGTCTCGGCCAGCGGCTCGAGGTACGGCTCCGCCTCCGGACGCGCCGTGCCGGCGGCGATGTCGGTCCAGGCCACCAGACGGTTCGTGACCGCGAGGACGTGGGGGAGCCCGGCACGGGGCTGCGCCTCGTGATGCTGGCGCACGGCCTCGACGATGATGGGCGGCAGAGCCCAGGCCTCGAGGAGCCAGCCGCCGACCTCGGCGTGGTCGACGCCGAACGTCGCGCGCTCGAGTTGCTCGATCGGCTCCGACTCGGCGGCGCCGCCGACGGTGTCCCAGTACATGTCCCGGAAGCGGACGGCGATGACGAGGCGGCCGACGTCGTGCAGCAGCCCGGCCGTGAAGGCCTCGTCGGGATCGCACGCACGCAGTCGTCCGGCCAGGGCCTTCGCACACACCGCGACGGTGACGGCGTGCGCCCACAGCTCCTCGAGCCGCTTGCGCGTGACGTCGCCGGCGAGCGCCTCCCACACCTTCACGCCGAGCGCCAGGTTTCTCACCGTCGAGAAGCCGAGCAGCAGGATGGCCCGCGGCACGGTCGATACCCGGCGCGACTGGCCGAAGAAGGCGCTGTTGGCCAGCCGCAACAGCTTCGCCGTCAGCGACTGGTCGCGCTCGATCAGCTCGACCAGGCGCCGGGCGCCGGCGGTGTCGCTGTCGATGAGTGCGACGATGCCGGCGAGCACCGGAGGGATCGTCGGAAGATTCTTCCGCGCGATCACCTCGGCGCGGAACTGCTGCAGACTATCCTGGTCCATCATGCCCTCGACCCCATCCCCTGGCAGCAGTATCGAGCGGATGGGCGGAAAACTTGAGGCAGGGTCTACGGCGAATGCCCATTCCCTGGGTCCCTGCTCGTAGGATAGGCAGTCAACAGCCCGCCAAACGAGCGTGGCCCGAAGAAACCCGCGAATTCCCGGCGCTCTCGCATGGGACTTTGCGGGCATGCACATTGCTGACATGCAATCGGGGGTGACAGTGTCTCCGCTATTATCCGGGTACGATCCGGGCCGGTACTACGACGAGATGTTCGAAGCGGCCGGCGTGCCGCGGGCGCACTACGAGAAGGTGTTCAGCCGCTTCTCGGAGCTGACCGCGGCCGACCTCGACGAACGTTGCCGGCTCGCCGACCTCTCGTTCCTCCTCCAGGGGATCACCTTCGCCGTCTACAGCGACGGCCGCGGCACCGAACGGCTGTTCCCGTTCGACCTCGTCCCCCGCATCATCCCGCGTCCGGAGTGGGATCGCGTCGAGCGCGGCCTCGCCCAGCGCGTGGTGGCGCTGAACCTCTTCCTGCAGGACGTCTACGGCCCGCAGCGCATCCTACGCGATGGCAAGATTCCGCGCTCGCTGGTGCTCTCGTGCGGGCAGTTCCGTCGCGAGGTGGTGGGGGTCGAGGTGCCGAAAGGCATCCACGTCCACATCGCCGGCATCGACCTCGTGCGCGACTCCGCCACCGGCGACTACGTCGTCCTCGAGGACAACGCGCGCACCCCGAGCGGCGTATCGTACGTGCTCGAGAACCGGCTCATCATGATCCGGACGTTCCCGATCGTCTTCCAGCAGTACGAGGTGATGCCGGTCGACCACTACCCGACCGAGCTGCTGCAGATCCTCCGCAGCGTCTCCCCGCGCGGCGGCGACCGGCCGAACATCGTCCTGCTGACCCCCGGCATCTACAACAGCGCCTACTTCGAGCACAGCTTCCTGGCGCAGCAGATGGGCATCGAGCTGGTCGAGGGCCGCGACCTCGTCGTCGACTCCGACATCGTCTACATGAAGACGATCCGCGGGCTGCGGCGGGTCGACGTCGTCTACCGGCGCATCGACGACGAGTTCCTCGACCCCATGACCTTCCGGCCCGACTCCCTGCTGGGCGTGCCGGGGCTGATCAGCGCGTACCGCGCCCGCAACGTCGCGCTCGTCAATGCCGTCGGCAACGGCGTCGCCGACGACAAGGCGGTGTACGCCTACGTGCCCACCTTCATCCGCTACTACCTCGGCGAGGAGCCCATCCTCCGCAACGTCGAGACCTACCTGTGCTCGAAGCCCGAGCAGCTCGCGTACGTGCTCGAGCACCTGGAGGAGCTGGTGGTGAAGCCGGTGGGCGAGTCGGGTGGCTACGGGCTGCTCATGGGGCCGATGTCCGACAAGGCCACCATCGACGCCTTCCGCGCCCGCCTGAAGGCCGACCCGCGCAACTACATCGCGCAGCCCGTCGTCGGCCTCTCGCGCGTCCCCTGCTACGACGCCGCACGCGGCAACCTCGTCGGGCGTCACGTCGACCTGCGACCATACTGCCTCTACGACGGCGACAAGGTCACGATCGTGCCCGGCGGTCTGACGCGCGTCGCGCTGCGCGAGGGCTCCATGGTCGTCAACTCGTCGCAGGGCGGCGGCAGCAAAGACACCTGGGTGCTGCGAGGCGACCGCTAGTGTCCCGTCCTGGACGTAGGGTCGGCGAGATCAGGTGGGATCGCGCCGACTGGGGAGGCGCGACGACGAGGAATAGCAGCGCTATTGCGAGGAGGAGCAACGATGCCAGCCGGCACGAGACCGCCTGAGATCGTCGGCCCTACGTCCAGGACGGGACACTGATGCTGTCGCGCATCGCCGACTCGCTCTACTGGATCGCGCGCTACATGGAGCGCGCCGAGGACACGGCGCGCATCCTCGACGTCAACTACTACATGATGCTCGAGGGCTCGACGCAGCCGTACCGGCTGCGCTGGGAGCCGCTCGTCATCATCACCGGCGAGCACGAGCGCTTCTTCGCGCACTACGCCGAGGCCGATCCGCGGGCGGTGTTCGAGTTCCTCGGCTTCAGCGAGCTCAACCCCGATTCCATCGTGCAATGCGTGGCCAAGGCGCGCGAGAACGCGCGCACCATCCGCGACCGCATCTCCCGCGAGATGTGGGAGGAGATCAACAGTCTCTATCTCGAGGTGAGCCGCTTCGACGTCGACGAGCTGCTGACCGCGGGGCCGCACGACTTCTGCAATCTGATCAAGTCGGGCAGCCACCGCTTCCAGGGCGTCAGCCACGCCACGTTCCCGCGCGACGAGGGCTGGTTCTTCCTGCACGGCGGCCAGGCGCTCGAGCGCGCCGAGATGACGGCGCGCATCGTCGACGTCCAGTACCACACGCTGGTCGAGGGCATGCCGGCGCTCGGCGAGCCCGACAACCATCAGTGGATGGCGGTGCTCAAGTCGGTCGCGGCGTACGAGTTCTATCGTCGCACCTACAACACCCGCATCCAGCCCGAGCGCGTCGCCGAGCTGCTCGTGCTGCATCCGCAGCACCCGCGCTCGGTGCGCTTCAGCGTCGCCATCCTGCAGCAGGCGTTGCGCTCGATCAGTGGGACCGGCCCGGAGAGCTACTCCAACGAGGCGGAGCGCCTCACCGGCCGTCTCCACGACACGCTCAAGTACGATCGCATCGAGGACATCTTCGCGCGTGGGCTGCATCCCTTCCTGGAAGAGGTGCAGAAGACCTGCCGCCTCATCGGCCAGGAGATGGCCCGCACCTACTTCTACTACGAGGTCCGCACATGAACCGTTTCCGTCTGATCCATCTCACCGAGTTCCAGTACGACGGACCCGTATCGGAGAGTTACAACGAGGTGCACCTCCAGCCCACCGACGACGAGTGGCAGAACTGCGTCGCCTTCCGCCTGCGCACGCAGCCGCAGACGGCGGCATCGGCGTCGCGCGACTACTTCGGCAACTGGGTGCACCGCTTCAACATCATGCCGAAGCATCGCCGCCTGCGCGTCGAGGCCGAGTCGGTGGTGATGGTGCAGCAGATCCCCGTCGCCACCAGCGGCGGCCCCATGCTCGGCGATCTCGACGACCTGCGCGCGTCGCTGATGGACGACCACTACGACTTCATGACGCCGTCGGTGTATGCGCCCACGCCGCCCGCGCTCGCCCCGCTCGTGCAGCTGGCCGAGCAGCAGAGCGACGGCTCGGCGGTGGGCTTCGCGCACGCCGCGGCCACGCTGGTGCACCAGCGCTTCCAGTACACGAAGGGCTCGACGCACGTGCACTCGTCGGTCGCCGACGTGCTCGAGGCCGGCACGGGCGTCTGCCAGGACTTCGCGCACATCCTGATCGCGATGGCGCGGCACCGCGGCCTCCCGGCCCGCTACGTCTCGGGGTACCTGGTGCCGCCGCGCGATGGCACCGGCGCCTCGGTCGAAGAGGTGATCGGCGGCCAGGCGTCGCATGCATGGGCCGAGCTGTTCGTGCCCAGTGTCGGCTGGCTCGGCCTCGACCCCACGCTCGGGCAGGCCGTCGACCACCAGCACATCCGCATCGCCTACGGGCGCGACTACGGCGACGTCGCGCCGGTGCGCGGCGTCTACAAGGGCCACGCCGGGCAGCGCCTGTCGGTCGACGTCCGGGTCCGACCCGCGCTCGACGACGACGGCTGCGAGCAGCTGCGCGAGAGCTCCGCCGCCACCCCCGAGCCGCCGCCCGAGGAGCTGCCGCAGCAGCAACAGCAGCAGCAGCAGCAGTAATCTTCTCGCGCCGACATTTTTCTTGACCGCCCCCCGCACCCGCTGTATGCGGGCGCAGATTCGCAGCCAACTCCGGGGGGAGGTTGCCCATGCGCGCGCCAATCATCGCCGTCGTCCTGGTCGCCGGACTGGTCGCCGGTACGACCAGTCTGGCCGGCACACCGCCGCCACGCTGCCCAACGGGACGCTTCGTCGTCCAGGGGAACCCGCTCCTCGGCTTCGGCGCCGCCGACAGTGACGCCGTCGTCGTCGGTGACACCCAGGTGAGCACCGCAACCGGCTGCGCCCAGGTGAAGGCGCGCCGTCTCAAGGGCACGCGCAAGGGCACCAAGGTCGTCGTCACCTGGACGACCGGCTGCGGCATCTGGAACGGCCCGATCAAGCTCACGGCGATGATCGAGAACGGCGAGTGCCGCACCATGACGGGCACCTTCAAGTATCCTCGCAGCAGCGACGGCCGGAAGGTGACGCGCGTCTTCACCGCCGTGCGCGAGGTCGACGGCACCTGCCAGGACGGCGGCATCGACACCTTCGCCTTGATCCAGCGTCGGATCTTCTACGCCCGCGGCTGCAACGTCAGCACGTGTCACGGGCCGTACGCGCAGGCCGATCTCGACCTGTCGCAGGAGTCGGCGTACCTCGAGCTGGTCGGTGTGGCGGCGAACAACGCGACGGCACACGCCGCCGGCAAGCTCCGCGTCGCCCCGGGCGATGCGCTCACGAGCTTCCTGTCGCAGAAGCTGCACGGCACGCAGCTCGCCGGCGAGGGGTCGCGCATGCCGCTCATCGGCCCGCAGCTACCCACCGACGAGCGCGCCCTGATCGACGCCTGGATCAACGCCGGTGCGCCGCAGACGGGTCGCGTCGCGGATGCCCCCTGCCTGCCGCCGAACGACTACGTCCCGACGGCCGCACCACCGGTGCCGCCGGGCGGCCATCAGATCCTGCTCGAGGGCCCGTGGCTGCAGCCGGGTCAGGAGCAGGAAGGCTGCCTGTGGATGAAGGTCCCGAACAACGTCGACTTCACCGCCGGCAAGTGGGAGTTCGCCCTCAACCCCGGCACGCACCACTTCGCGATCTTCCCGTGGACGAAGCCGGGCACGCCCACGACCGGGGTCTGGAACGCCACCGACATCGGCTGCATCTCGGGCTCGGATTTCGGCAACACGCTGTCGGGTGCACCGCAGGCGCCCTACTTCGTCGCCACCTATCCCGCGGGCATCGGTCGCGTCGTCGAGGCCGGCACGTACATCGGCCTCAACGCGCACTACCGGAACTACTGGCAGGTCCCGATCCAGATCAAGATCTGGACCAACATCCATCCGTACGCCGGCACGCCCGTGCACTTCGGCCAGACGGTCGTCGACTACACCGACATGTTCAGCATCAGCGTGCCGCCGAACACGCAGAAGATCCAGCCCGGCCGGTGGGTCAACGACTCCAGCCAGGTCCGTTACCTGTACTCGGTGACGGGCCACATGCATCAGCGCGGCATCCGCTTCACGGCGAAGAAATCCGACGGCAGCGTCATCTACGAGAACTTCGACTACGCGCACCCGATCTTCCGCGAGTTCGTGCCACCGATCGTCCTCAATCCGGGCGACTGGATCGACTACGAGTGCCTGCACGACAACGGCGTCACCAAGCCGGTCCGGAAGGACGCGTCCGGGAACCCCACGACGCTCCGCTTCGGGGTGACGACCGAGGACGAGATGTGCACCCTCAACGGCGAGTTCTACACGAATTGACCGTGAAATCGCCCGTTTCGGCTTGAGCCGTGCGACGGGCCCCGGCATAGTCGGCGCCGGGGCCCTCGTCCGGGGCTCCATCACGTCTCGTCTAGAGGGAGCCCTCGTCCGCATGGCCCGCGCGCCGCTCGACACTCCGGAGCAGCTCTTCCATTTCGGCGGGGATACCGCGCCCGCCACCGTGGTGGTGCCGCCGCAGCCCACGGATCAGCGCATCACGCATCCGCAGGGCGGCGCCCGCCCCGGGGAAAAGGTCCTCATCACCGGCATCGCCGGTGGCCAGGGCCGCCTGATCGCGCGACGTCTCGCCGGCACCTTCGCGCTCACCGGCGTCGACCGCACCCCCTGGGAGGGCCACCCGCCCGGCCTCAGCGTGCACGTGCTCGATCTCCGCAAGCGCAAGATGGAGGACATCTTCCGCACCGAGCGCCCCGACGCCGTCGTGCACCACGCCTTCATACGGCACTTCCGTGCCGAGCCGCGCGTGCGTCACGAGGTCAACGTCCTTGGCACGAAGATGCTGCTCGAGTACTGCGCACAGTACGGCGTGAAGCGCGTCGTCGTGCTCTCGAGCAGCTACGTCTACGGCGCACTCCCCGACACGCCGAACTACGTCGACGAGGAGTACCCGCTCAACGTCAGCCGCACCTACCCCGAAGTGCGCGACCTGGTCGAGGCGGACACGCTCTGCAGCACGTTCCTCTGGCGCCATCCGGAGATCGCCACCACGATCCTGCGCCCGGTGAACACGCTCGGCTACTACGTGTCGAGCGCCATCGGTCGCTATCTCCGTCAGGGCTACGTGCCGACGATGCTCGGCTTCAACCCGATGATGCAGTTCATCCACGAGGAGGACGTCGCCGAAGCGGTGGCGATGGCGCTGCAGTCGGGCACGCATGGCATCTACAACGTCGTCGGCCCGGGTGCGGTGCCGCTCAAGCTCGCGGTGCAGGAGACGGGCGGTACGGCCATCCCCTTCCCCGAAATCGTCGCGCGCACCATCTTCGGCGGTCTCTTCGAGCTCGGCCTCTACCACACGCCCGTCGGCGCCATCGATTTCCTCAAGTACCCGCTGACGCTCGACGGCCGCCGCTTCGCTGCCGCCACCGGCTTCACGCCGCTCTTTTCCCTCGAGGACATCTTCGCCAGTGTCCGCCGCTGAGTCGTTGCTGCAGGACGTCCTCGGTGCGTACCGGGGTACCACCGCTTCCGTCGGGGAAGGCTGGTTCGAGCTCCAGCGCGACATCCGCGATCGCCTGGCCCGCATCCCGACCCGTCTGAACTCGTACGGCTACGATCCCTACGGCTTCCATCCCGGCACGCTCGAAACCGTGCTGATGGTGACGGGTCTGATGTACCGCTACTGGTTCCGCGCCGAGGTGCACGGCATCGAGAACATCCCCGCCGGCCGCGCGCTGCTGATCTCGAACCACGCCGGCCAGATCGCGCTCGACGCGGCCATGATCGGCACCGGCATGGTGCTCGACGCCGAGCCGCCCCGCATCATCCGCGGCATGGGCGAGTACTGGCTGCCCACGGTGCCGTGGGTGAACATCATGATGGTGCGCACCGGGTCGGTCGTCGGCACGCGCAAGAACTGCCTCGACCTCCTCGAGCGCGGCGAGCTCGTCATCGCGTTTCCCGAAGGCGTGCGCGGCATGAACAAGCTCATCTGGGAACGCTACCAGCTGCAGGAGTTCGGCATGGGCTTCATGCGGCTGGCGCTCGAGAGCCGCACGCCCATCGTGCCGATCGCGGTGGTGGGCTCGGAGGAGCAGGCGCCCGCCATCGCGAACCTGCGCGGCCTCGGCCGTCTGCTCGGCATGCCCGCGTTCCCCATCACGTTGACGTTCCCGTGGCTCGGGCTGCTCGGCATGCTGCCGCTGCCGACGAAGTACCGCATCTACTTCGGTGAGCCGATGGAGTTCAGCGGCAATCCGAACGACGACGACGACGTCATCGCCGAGAAGGTCGAGCAGGTGAAGGCCCGCATCGCCACCATGCTCGCCGACGGGCTCGCATCGCGCCGCTCGGTGTTCTGGTAATGCGTCTCGAGAGTCGGGTCCGTCCGAGCGACCCCGAGTTCCGCGAGAACGCCGCGCACATGGAGACGCTCGTCGCCGAGCTGCGCGCCGCGCGTGCGGAGGCAGCGCTGGGCGGTCCGACGGAATCGCGCGAGCGACACACCGCACGCGGCAAGCTGCTGGCGCACGAGCGCGTCGAGCGCCTGCTCGATCCGGGCACGGCGTTCCTCGAGTTGTCCCCGCTCGCCGCGCACGGCTGCTACGACGGCGACGCGCCGGGCGCCGGCATGGTGACGGGCATCGGCACCGTCGCCGGACGCCAGGCCGTCATCGTCGCCAACGACGCCACCGTGAAGGGCGGCACCTACTACCCGCTGACGGTGAAGAAGCACCTCCGCGCACAGGAGATCGCCCTCGAGAATCGTCTCGCGTGCATCTACCTCGTCGACTCGGGCGGCGCGTTCCTGCCCATGCAGGCCGACGTCTTTCCCGACCGCGAGCACTTCGGCCGCATCTTCTACAACCAGGCGCAGATGTCGTCGCGCGGCATCCCGCAGGTGGCCGTCGTGCTGGGCTCGTGCACCGCGGGCGGCGCCTACGTGCCGGCCATGTGCGACGAGGCGATCATCGTGCGGAACCAGGGCACGATCTTCCTGGCCGGCCCGCCGCTGGTGAAAGCCGCCACCGGCGAAGACGTCACCGCCGAGGAGCTCGGCGGCGGCGACACCCACACACGCATCTCTGGCGTGGCCGATCACCTCGCCGCCGACGACGCCGACGCGCTGCGGATCGCGCGCGAGATCATGGGCGCCATCCCGAAACCGCCGACGCCGACGCTTGCGCGCGAGACGCCGGAAGCGCCCGCGTTCGATCCGAAGGAGATCTACGGCATCGTCGCGCGCGACCCGCGCAAGATGACCGACGCCCGCGAGCTCATCGCCCGCCTCGTCGACGGCAGCCGCTTCCACGAGTTCAAGGCGCTCTACGGGCCGACGCTGGTGACGGGCTTCGCCCACATCCACGGCTATCCCGTCGCCATCCTCGCCAACCAGGGCGTGCTGTTCAGCGAGTCGGCGCTCAAGGCGACGCACTTCATCGAGCTCGCCTGCGCGCGCGGCGTGCCCCTCGTCTTCCTGCAGAACATCACCGGTTTCATCGTCGGCAAGCGCTACGAGCAGGGCGGCATCGCGAAGGACGGCGCCAAGATGGTGAACGCGGTGGCGAACGCCGCGGTGCCGAAGTTCACGGTGCTGATCGGGGCGTCGCACGGTGCCGGCAACTACGGCATGTGCGGGCGCGCCTACTCGCCGCGGCTCCTGTTCTCGTGGCCCAACAACCGCATCTCGGTGATGGGCGGCGAGCAGGCGGCGCAGGTGCTGCTGACGGTGAAGCGCCAGCAGCTCGAGGGGCGCGGGCAGTCGCTCTCGAACGCCGACGAAGAGGCGCTGACGTCGCCCATCCGCGCCAAGTACGAGACCGAGGGCAACCCGTACTACGCCACGGCGCGACTCTGGGACGACGGCATCCTCGACCCGCTCGAGACGCGCAACGCGCTGGGGCTCGGGCTGGCGGCGTCGCTCAACGCGCCGGTGCCCGCGACGACCTACGGCGTCTTCCGGATGTGACGACCGGCCGCTGCCGGCGGCTCACTTGAGCGCCTTCAGCAGCGTCCGCATGTCGACGAGGATGGGCTCGCCGAGCCCACGCAGCCGCGCCGCCGTCTCCGCGCCGATCTGCCGGCCCCCGACCAGCGACCGCACGCGGTAGTTGAACTGCACCATCTTGCGGCTGGACTTGTGCAGCAGGCTCCGCACCTTGCGGCTCGTGCCGCTGGCGTAGAAGAGCTGCTCGGACGCGATCTTCCGCTCGCGCGCCTTCAGCGCCAGCTTCAGCAGCGCCGTCTTCGTCTTTCCCAGGTCGTTCGACGACTGGACGATCGCGATCAGCTCGTCGAGCCGGCAGCCGATCGACTCGTAGGTCGGTGCCGGCGGGCCGTCGCACGTCCCCACCGGCAGCGTCGTCGGCGTGGAGACGCTGGTGGACGTCGTCGTGACGCTCGACGTGGTGGCGGTGGTGGTGGTCACCGTCGTCGTGACGCTCGTGCTGGTCGTGGTCGTCACGGTGGTCGTGGTCGACGTCGTGCTCGTCGTCGACGAGGTGGTGCTGGTCGTCGCCGGCGGGAGCGACGTCGTCGTGGTCGGCGGTACCGTCGTGCTCGTCGTCGGCGGGACGAGCGTCGTCGTCGTGGCCCCGAACGGCGGCACGGTCGGGCTCACCGGGAAGTGGAACAGCGTCGTCGACGTCGTCGAGGTGGTGGGCATCGTCGTCGGCACGATGCCGTCCGTCCCTTCGCAGGCGCCGATCTCGCAGCGGACGGTGCCGTTGCCGTCGTCGTCACCGCGCGCGAGCCCGCGCGAGTCGGTCGGCAGCGGATCGCCGTCGAAGTCCTTGCAGCCGCCCGCGTCGCCCGCATCCACGGCCGGGCTGTCGGGCGCCAGCGCGCAGAGGTTCTCCGCCGGCACGTCCTGCACGTCCACGCAGTTGCCGACATTCACGACCGGACACGTGAGGTCGATCGGCTCGATGCGCGCGTCGAGCGGCGGACCGGTCGCCGGACCGAGCTTGTCGCCGGGCGCCGGCGGATTGCCGCTCGACGCGCGCAGCAAGCAGCCGCGTGTCGTGCCGACCAGGTTGTTCCCGAGCGTGACCGTCTCCCCGCTCCCACAATCCGGCGCCTGCCCACCGTCGACGTTGCCGGCGACGATCGTGTTTCGCAGCCGACTCATGCCGACGGTCGATCCGTTCACGCGGCCGGACATGTTCTGGAGTCCCCCGCCGATGCGGCCCGCGGTGTTCTGGGCGACGGTCACGTTGGCGAGGTCCACGACCGAGCGGTCGCTGTACACGCCACCGCCGTCGAGCGCGGCGGCATTGCCCATGAAGGTCGAGTTCGTGATCTCGGCCTCCGCGGCGACCAACGACAGGGCCCCTCCGGAGCCGAAATACGAGACGTTGCCGGCGAACGTCGAGCGCTCGATCTCGAGGTCACGGCCGTCGAAGTCCGTCGCCCTGGCATAGACCGCACCGCCGTCGTTGATGGATTGATTGCAGACGAAGGTGGAGTCGACGATCCGCCGCAGGCCCGCGTTGAAGCTCGTCTCGATCGCGCCGCCGTTCGACCCGCTGTTCGCGACGAACGTGCTGTCGCTGATGAGCAGCGGGCCGCCGGCCACGAGGGCGCCGCCGCCGCTCTCGGCCTGGTTGGCGATGAATCGCGAGCGACGGATCTCGACGGATGCGCCATCCGGCGTGTACAGCGCCCCGGCGCCGAACGGCATGAGATTCGATTCGAACGTCGAGTCTTCCACCAGCAGGTTGGGGTGGAACCGACGGCCTGTCTCGGCGTTGCGGTGGTTCACTCCACCGCCGACCTGGCCCTGGTTGCAGGTGAAGGTCGATCGCACGATGCGGCTGGCGCCTGTCGAGGTCACCAACACCGCCCCGCCGTTACCGCCGCCCTCATTTCCCGACGCCACCACGTCCTCGAGGTCGACCGTGCCGTACCAGACGAAGAGCGCGGGTTCGGACGAGTAGTTGTCGAGCAGCGATACGCGCCGCAGCAGCGCGGCGCCGTTCTGCACCGCGAGTGCGGCGTACGAGGAGCCGCCGGGACGCACGTCACGGACGACCGCGTCCCGCAGCTCGAGCCGGCCGCTGAGCACACGTGCCGACTGCCCATAGAGCCCGGTGAATCCGCCACCTCGCATCGTGAGTCGCTCGAAGGCGAGGCGGCCCGAGAAGGCGAGGAACAGGCGGAAGGCCTGACCGCCGGCCTGGGCGAGCTGGAAGATCGTCGCGTCGCTGCCCTGCCCGACGATGCTGAGATCGCCGAGCACGGTCGGGAGCGCGCTCGCCCCCTCTTCGGGATCGTCGAACGGACCCGTCGTGAACGTGAACGTCGCAGCAGGCACGTGCGCGACGGCCGGCGCCATGTGCTGATTCGCTTCCTCGATGGCAGCCACGAGCGTGCACGTCCTGGTCGGCGTCGCGCACAGTCCGTCGCCCAGCATCGCATCCCGCGCGGTTCCCGTGTCGTTCACGACGAAATGCAGCGCCGCGGGCGGCGGCGGCGCCGGCGTACCGTCGTCTTCGAACGCGCCGATGTCGCAGCGGCCGCCCTGCGGGCGCGCCACGCCGCGCTGATCCTTGGCTTCGCACGCGGTGCCGCCACTGCCGGGCACGGCCGGGTTCGCCGCATTCCGCGCCGGGCTCCCGGGTAGGAGCGCGTGCGTCGGCGTGCGTCCACCCTGGCGGACGAGCGGCCCGAGGAGCGGCTTCTGCCCCCTGATGTTCCCCGTCGTGTCGCCCGTGACGTCGCACTCCGAGCGCTCGATGAGGTTGTAGCCTTCGGACGTGAAGTCTCTGCTCCAGAAGAAGCAATTCGTGTCGCGCCCGATGGGCTCGTCCTCGGCGAGGATGCTGTTGCGGAGCCGCACCACGCCAGGCGCATCCGTGTTGATGCCACCGCCGCCGTCCGTGCCGGCGTTGAGACTGCTGCCGTAGATCGTCGACCCGACGATCAGCACGTTGCCGTTGCCGAGGACGGCCGGGCCGACGTTCTCGCTGAACGTGCAGCCGATCACCGTGCTGTTGGTGTCCGCGAAATGCCTGATGGCCCCAAGGCTCACCCCCGAGGGGTTGCCGCGGTTGCGCCAGAACGTGGACCGCTCGACCGACAGCGTGGCGCCGGTCCCGGAGGTCACGATCGTCGAGCCCACGTTGTGGTGCAGGAACACGTCGCGGAGCGTCGCCGTCGCAAGGTTGGTGATGCCGGCGGAGCCGAAGCTCCCGGACTCGCGATTGAAGACGACGTCGCCGCGCACCATGGTGAGGGTCGCACCCGCGAGGTTGGCGATCCCCGCGGCGCCGTCGCCCGTACTGCGGTTGTCGCGCACCGACACGTCGACGAGCGTGAGCGTGCCCTTGTTGAGCACGGCGCCCGTGTTCTCGAGACCTTGGCCGACCGACCTCGCGTTCGTGAGCGTCAGGTCACGGAGCATGACTTTGACGCCCGGCTGCACGGTGAAGATGCGGGTCACGCCGCCGCCGTCGACGATCGTCGTCGCCGCGCCCGCGCCGGTGACGACGAGGTCTCCGGATACGGTGAGCCCAGGGTTCGCCGTGATCGCCTGCGGCACCAGATACCGTCCGGCCGGCACACGGATCAGATCCGCGCCCGCGAGCGCGTTCGCCTCTTCGACGGCGGCGCGAAGCGTGCACACGCCGTTCCCGGCGGCCGTCTCGCAGACGCCGTTCCCCGGCGTCGCGTCGGCGTCACCGAGCTGCGAGTTGACGATCAGCGTGTGCGCCCCGGTCGCGACGCACACGCACGCGCCCGCGCTGCCGGGCGCACCGCAGGCGCTGCCGGCGGCACACGCACCGAGCCCGCCGTCGCACGACTCGCCGTCGTCGAGCTTGCCGTTCCCGCAGAGCGGCAGCGTCGTGCTGGTGGTGGTCGTCGTCGTGACGATCGTCGACGTCGAGGTCGTCGTCGTCGACGCCGGCGGCGTCGTGGTGGTGGTCGTCGGCACCGGCGGCGTGTCGGCGGCGTAGAAGCCGATCGCGTGCGGCACGAGGAGCCCGCCCGTCCCCTTCGGGATGAACGCGTCGAGGAACGCGCCGCTGAAGCCGTGATAGCGGAGGACCGCGCCGCTGCCGCTGCTCGCGACGTAGAGGTGGCCGTCGGGACCGAACGCCATGCCGTCCGGCTTCGACATGCCCCCGTTGGTCGCGAGGTTCGATCCGACGAACACCCCGCGGGGAGCGCCGCTCGTACCGTCGAAGGCGCGGATCTCGTTGCCCGTGAAGTCCGCGACGTAGAGGTCGCCCTCGGGTCCGATCGCGAGCGCGTTGGCGTGCTTGAAGAATCCGTCGAGCACGAAACTCGCGCCGATCTGTCCCGGCCCTGGCCGCGGTGCGCCGGTCGCGGTGTCGTACCGGAGCACCTCGCCGCGCTCGCCCGATCCCGACCCCTGATACCGGGCGACGTACACCACGTCCGGGGTCACGAGGAACGCCGACAGGACGTACGCTGTGCAACACGGATACTGCACGAACGTGCTGACGAGCTGCCCGGTCTCCGGATGCGCGCGGGTGATGTTGTTCTGCGACGTGCTGCTCATCACCCAGAGCAGTCCGTCGGGACCGAGCTGTGCCGCCACCGAGCTGTTCGAGTTGCCCGGTATCGGGATCACCGACGACAGCGGGTTGCCCTTCGCACCCTTGTTTGCGCCGGTGGTGGCATCCCATCGGCGAACCACCGCCTCGGCTACGCCGTAGACGTCGTTGCTGGCGCCGCCGCTCAGGCTCTGCATGAGGCTGATCCTCGACCCGGGCCGCTGCCACGGCACGAACACGGCGCTGCCGGCACCGGCGACGGTGCCGCGCGGCGCGCCGCTCACGCCGTCGTAGCGCATCACCGTCTGTGCCAGATTCTGGTCCACACCGAAGGTCGCCAGCGAGTTGCTCACGTACAGGAACAGCGACTTCCCGTCCGGCAGCGTCGTGGTCGTCGTCGGCACGGGGACGCGCGTGGAAGTGGTCGTGCTGGTGGTGACGGTGGTGGTGCCCGTCGACCCGTCGCACGCGTCGCCGATGCCGTCGCCGTCGACGTCCTTCTGATCCGGGTTGAAGACGCGACGACAATTGTCGAGCGGCGCCGGCTGCTGCGACGAGCGCAGGAGCTGTACCAGGATGCCCTGCCCGACGTTCGTCGCGTTGTACGTCGAGCCGTCGTCGGACACGAAGATCACGCGGCCGAGCGTCTCGGCGCCGAGCGGCAGGAACGCCGTCACGTTGCCGGCGTCGGTCGCGATCGTGATCGTCTCGGTGCCGGTGAGCGTGAAGCAGTCGCAGTCGTTCGTGTCGACCTGCACCGCGAGCCAGCCGGGCGCGGTCACGTCGGCCGGATCGAGCGCTGGCCCGGGCAGGAACGTGCGGTTCTTCAGGTCGAAGAAGCCGAGCGGGACGATGCGCAGGTCGCCGGGCAGACGCTTGGCGATGCCGACGAACGCGTTCGACGCCGCCACCGCGGGCAGCGACGTGTCGACGATGCCGCTGGTGCTCTTGAAGACGAACGGATGCTTCGATGCCGCGGGTTCCGCGAAGTCGGGCACGAAGTCGTTGTCGTCGTCGGGATCGCAGATGTCGCCGAGCGCGTCGCCGTCGGTGTTCGTCAGGTCGTTGGTCGCGAGCGCGACGCAGTTGTCGCAGGCGTCGCCGATGCCGTCGCCGTCGCCGTCGAGCTGCGCGGGATCGGGCACGAACGGGCAGACGTCGGCGCCGTCGCCCGCGCCGTCGTTGTCGTCGTCGGGATCGCACGGGTCGCCGAGGCCGTCGCCGTCGTGATCGGTCTGCACCGGCGAGGCCACGGTCGGACAGTTGTCGGCGCTGTCCGGCACGCCGTCGTTGTCGGCGTCGACGAGCGGGATCTGTTCGCGATCGGTCGGACTGCTGCCGTAGTCGACCTCCGTCCCGTCGTCGAAGCCGTCGCCGTCGGTGTCGGGGTTGAGCGGGTCGGTCACGATGATGCTGTACACCTCGTCGCCATCGGGACGCCCGTCACGGTCGGTGTCGGCGATCGTCGGGATCGTGCCTGCGCTCACCTCGGCGCCGTCGCCGAAGCCGTCGTCGTCGCTGTCCCCGTCGTCCGGGTCGGTGCCGAGGCGGTACTCCTCCAGCGCCGTCAGCCCGTCACCGTCGGTGTCGACGCTGGCATCGCCCGCGGCGTTGGGATTCATGCCGTGCTCGGTCTCCCAGTCGTTCGGGATGCCGTCGCCGTCACTGTCGGGCACGGGGGCCACCGCGAGCGCGACCCGCTGCAATGTCCCGAAGCCCTCGTTCGCCACGAGCGGCACGACGAGGTGCGCGCGGCCGAGCGCGCCCGCGAACACGTCCACGCGGGCCTGCTCGCCACCCGTCAGCATGAGGCCGACGCCGTCGGCCCGCTGGAGGTTCGCGAGGTCGACCGCACCGAGCGCGCCGCCGTAACCATCGCCGGCGAGCGCGGCGAGTGGCGCCATGGCGTTCGGGACGGTGATCCGAACGAGCGCGCCCGGCACGAGCGTCCCCGGACCGCTGCGCGTGACGTCGGCGCCGAGCCCGTTCGCCGCCTGGGCGACCCGCTCCTGCCCGGTGGCCGCGGACAGCAGCGTGTTGCCCGGCATGGGATACACGAGCGCGGCGCCGCCGGCCTGCGGCGTCGTCACCGTCCGGAAGAACAGCGGCTGGCGGAGCGACAGCCCGCTGACGCGCACGCGGTAGATGCCGAGCGCGGCCGCAGCCGCGGCGTCGCCGCCGAGTTGGGGACCCGATTCCATCACGGCCTGCGCCGGCTTCGTCCCCTTCACGTCGCTGAACAGCGCGAGCGTGCCGGTGCCGGGGTCCGACGTCCACGTCACCGTGAAGCTGCCGGGCGTGACGTCGGTGACCACCACGTCGCGCGGCAGCGGCGCGGCGGCACGCACGGCCGTCGCGCACGACGCGATCAGCACGAGGACCAGCGCTGCAATGCGTGTCCTCATGGGAACGGGAACTCCGTCACGAAGGTCGTCGGATCGGGATTGCCGGCACGGTCGAAGGAGGGACCGACCTCGACCCTGTTGCCCGTCGGCTTGAGCTTCGGCCGACTCGGCCAGTACTCGAGGATCACGTGCTCGAACGCCCCGTTCTTGATGATGTCGGGACCGAGATCGGGACCGAGCGTTTCGATCGCGCGACCGCCGATCGTGATCTCGAGGCGGTCGGGGAAGAACGGCAGCAGTGTCGGCGGCGCCTTCCCGTCGAAGAACGCCACGCCGTTCAGCTTCGCGACGATCGTCTCGAGGTCGATGCCGCTGCCGCTGTCCGTGAGGTTGACGAGCAGCTTCGGCCCGGTGACGTTCACGATGGACGTCTGCCTGAGCGCCGACGGGTCTTCGAAGTCCGCCGCCACGTTCTTCGCGTTCGCGAAGACGACATGCAGCTTCCGGATCGCCCCCGTGACGTCGACGAGGCCCGAGACGTCGCCCGCGGTCATCGTGAACTTCACGAGCCCGCTGGCGTCGGTGATCGCCTCCAACACGTTCGGCTCCATCGCCTGGAGTCCGACGTCTGGTTCGTAGTGCCCGTCGACCCGCGCGACGCTCACATGGACGGCACCGCCCGGAACGGCCACTTCCCGCATGCGCGAGAAGTCGTCGTTCCGGAAGTCGCCATCGCCGCCACGCACCACGCGCTCCATCCGCACGAGCCGCATGTCGACGGTGTGCGGGAGCTGCGTGCCCATCGGCCCCGAGAGCGAACCCTGCGTGTCGTTCACCAGCCGCGGCCCCATGTCGACGTGCGCGCGGAACGTCTGCTGCACGTTCGTGCCGTGCACCCGGGCGGTGATCGTGTACGGCGGCAGCCGCTGCGCCCCGAGCTCGTCGATCGACGGCTGCGCATCCGACGCGAGATCGCTCGGGAAGCTCGGGTTGGAGAAGACCGGCACCTCGAGCGCCGCCACGTGGAGGCCGTCGTCGTTGGTCCGGTAGTTGGTGAACGGCGTGCCGTCCGGCGCCACACCGGGCATGGCCTCGATGCCCGGCGGCGTGTCGTAGTCGATCGTCGCGAAGGGCACGGGATTCCCGAACGCATCGAGCACGCGGACGTACAGCGCGTTCTTGATCGTCACGCCGAGCGTCAGACGGCTGAACGGCGACTTGCTCGACTCGATCTTCTTGGGATCGCCGGCCGTCGCCGTCGCCTCGAAGAGGATCGGCTTCGAGCGACCGGGCACGAACGCGGCGACGATCTGTCGCTCGAAGGTGTGCTTCCCGAGCGTGAAGATCGTCTGGACGGTGCCCAGCGCGTTGCTCTTCTGGGTGCCGCTCGGCGCCAGCGTGCCGCCGCCGACGACGACCTGGAACGAGACGAGCGCGCCGGCCACGGGCGTGCCGTTCGCGTCCTGCAGCGTGACCGAGAACGGGCTCAACGGCAGACCCGCCTCGCCGGTCTGGTCGTGGCCGAACGTCGTGACCTTCGTGACCCCCTTCGTGACGGCAGCGACGGTGAACTTGACGGGCTTGGCGCCCGGAACGGCGACCTGGATCTCGAACACGCCGCTCTTGTCCGGCAGGACGCTCTGGATCGACACGATGCCCGATCCGTTCGTCGCGACGGTGACGGACGCCGCCTCGATCGGGCCCGCCGACTGGCCGGTGACCTCGACCTCCGTCGCGACGTAGGAGACGGGCACGCCCGCGAGCGGTGCGCCCGTCGGCCCGGTCGCGAAGATCGTGAGCGGGTCGTCGAGCGCGGCGCCCTTCTCTCCCGTCTGGTTGTCGCCGCCGAGGATCGAAAGCTGCGTCTCGGCCGGCTTGGTCGCGATCGCGAGCTTCACGCGATACCCGCCCGTACCGCTGCCCGGCACGTTCGTGACGACGATCGTATGCGTGCCCGTCGCGGTGAGGACGAAGTTGTTGATGCGTGGATTCGTGCCGCCACCGCCGTTGTCGTCGCTCGCGGCGATCGCGCCGTACGGGTCTTCGAGGACGAGGACCAGATCGGGCACGCCGGACGCCAGCGACTCGGCCGTGATCGTCACGACGGAGCCGACGAGCGCCGTGAACGTGTAGCGGTCCTGCTCGCCGTCCTGATCGATCGTCGCTTCGGCGCTCTGGCCGGAGACGAGCTCGGCGGTCTGCTCCGCCGGCACCTGCAGGACGGGAGGCTCGATCGTGAAGGCGAGCGTGTTGCTGGCGCGTCCCCCCACCGTCGCCTGCACGGGACCGCTCGACGCGGCACCGGGCACGGCGGCGGTGAGCGTGGTCGTCGACGCGACGATCACGGCCGCGGGAATGCCGCCGAACGTGACGAGGTTCTTCGCCGGATCGGGATCGAAGCCTTCGCCGAGGATCGCCACCACCGTGCCGGGCACGCCCCGTCCAGGCGAGAGACCGGTCAGCTGCGGCGTGATCGCGCGTCCGGCACGCGGCAGACGGACACCGCCCTTCGCGGCGCGCATGATCACCGAGTAGGCTTCGCCGCGCTCGATCGGGAAGTCGTCGCCCGCCGGCGTGCCGTCGGCCGCGTAGCGCGCGGTGCGATACTGCGCCGCCGTCGCGTCCCAGCGGATGATGCGGTCGACCTCGAAGGCGGCGCCCAGGTCCTGCAAGAGCGCGAACGCGGTGTAACCCGGTGGACGGCACGGCACGCCGATCAGGTTCAGCCCGACCGCCAGGTCGAGCGCCGGACAGTCGGATCCGCCGGTAAACCCAGCGAGCCGCTCCTGCAGCATCTGGACGACGTAGCCCTCGCCGCTGCGGAGCGGGAAGTCGGCGCCGCGCGCGACGCCGTTCACGTGCTCGGCACGCTGGAACGCGCCGGTACGCGGCACGTAGCGATCAATCGACGCGACGACGTCGGGACCGCCGAGGACGGACAGCAGCTCGAACGCGGTCGCGCCTGCCGGCACGCCGAGCGGCCACGCGAACTGGTTGTACCCGGGCAGCAGCCGCGCGCTCGCGCCGGGCAGCGTGAGCGTGTTGGTGACGAAGTTGCGCCCGCCCGCCGTCGCGCCGGCCGTCACCGGAATCACCTCGAACGCCGTCGCGTCGGCCTCGACGGCGCCCTCGTTCGGGTCGCGGAACTCGTCGGGGAACGACGTGTCGTTCGTCGACGCAACGACCTCGTTCACGCGGAACGGCTCGAGACCGACCGGGTCGCCGTCGAGCGGCTCGATGGCGAGCAGATACGACTTCGGGGCGAGGCCCGGCACCACGAACGTGCCGTCGTCGTTCGAGTAGGCGCCGACGACGGGCGCCTGCGTCGCGGGATCGACGGCGTACACGTGTGCGCCCAGCACCGGGAGACCGTTCACGCCGTTCGTCACCTTGCCGGCGATCCGTCCGAACGCCGCCGACGCCGCGGGCTCGGCGGGATAGAGGTGCGAGAGCCAGGCGACGTCGTCGGTCGTCGGCGTGCGCAGCCCGACGGTGTCGGAGCCGAGGAACGGCCACATGACGGCGTCGCGGAT
>DASYLJ010000033.1:0-4942 GCA_036009625.1 Binatia bacterium | reverse complement strand
CGCCCTATCCGAAACCGACCTATGCCCCCGATCATGGCGGCGCGCCGGTGACATTGGCGGAAGCGCTTCGGACGTTCGGACTTTCTCCACTAGACGCGGCGTGTGCCGAGAAGGCTGCGGACCCGCGAATACCGTTGCACTGTGTGCCCGTGTGGTCACCCGAACGCTATGCGATGGTTGCCGCAATTCCCCGGAACTCTGGGGCCAGTGCGTGGCAAAACTCGACGTGCGCTGCGTGTGGCCCCGTCAAGGTGAGCCGAGCCGCCGTCCACTGCCGCTCCTGCGGGGCAATTCTGCCGCGGCCTGTCACGAAAGTGAATGGTCGTGCGCGGCTTGTCCGGGGTTTTCACAACTCCACCTACCGCCGCATGTCTCCGGACTCGCCGGCCAGAACCATAACGACAGCGACGGGGCGAATAGGCGGAAACTACACGCTGCATCCTTACGAGAATAGGGTGTTCAGTCCGCTTGAGTGCGCGAGACTCCAAACATTTCCCCTGGGGTTCGAGTGGGGCGACGCATTGGTGAAGCTAGGACATACGAATGTTCGCGAAATGATCGGTGAGGCGGTCCCACCACTCTTTACGAAGCGCCATGGTCGCGTGCTCATCTCACTTTTGCGCAATGGATCGACCGTGCGACTTGTGAGTGCGGAGGATCGGCGATGTTTGCGGGCCGAAAAGGCCCTGAACGAATTTGGCATGTCAGTCGGGACACCAGCTCCGCACGAGGAGTAAGAATAGCCGCAGCCTTAAAGTCGCGATGGATCGCGGGCGCCGGGTGGTTGAAGCTTGCTCGGTGCAGGCACCTGAACGCTCTAGATGAGCAGCCCCGGGCTAAGAAGTGGCGCGGCACCGCAGATAGGCGAGCGTGCCGGGCAAATCGCGGAGCAGGCGAAGCAGTAGGTCCGTTGCTGCACTCTGGACCTTACGGCCGACTTCCCATCGAGCAACCATGTTCGGCCCGAGGTGGAGGAGGGCGGCCAGCTCGTCCTGGGTGAGGCCGAGTTGGTCGCGCAGGGCCCGGATGTCCGCGCCGGGCAGCAGTCCATGGCGGACACGGTAGGCGGCCCGGGCTCCATCCAGGAGCTGATCGACCGCATCGAGGTCGAGCAAGTCTTCGCCGCACTTGCCGCAGTGAAGGTGGGCGATGTGGGGAACGACCATACGTTCCCCGTTGACCACGTGTCGAAGCGTTGCCACTCGTGGTTTCATGATCGTGCCGCACGTAGGGCACGCATCGTCGGGTAGCTGCGACCGTCGGCGTCGGGATGGCGGGGCGGTTTCACGCGCCGGCGTCATCGTGGTCTTCCTCGTCATCGTGGAGGGGCGCCACCACGGATGGGGCGCGAAGGGCGATGTTCATGTAGCGCGGAGTGCCGGCGACGATCGGAAGGAGCACGTACAGCTGAGGCTTGCCCATGCAGCGCACGCGTCTCCCGACGGCCGCTGGCTAGATTCGATTGCGGGTGCGCCAGCGCGGCACGATGAATCGAATGATCCAGCATGTGGTGGACCTAGTCCTCGGCGGAGGAGAAGGTCAAGTCGGGTCCGATCTCATGCCGTCGCCCGCCGCCTGAAGAATCGGGTGGTCCAGCACTGTAGTCGACCAATACTTCAATTCACCCGCTTCACCTTCCCACCCCACTCCCGCTCCCGCAGCACGAACTTCTGCACCTTCCCCGTGCTCGTCTTCGGCAGCTCCCCGAACTCCACCGTCTTCGGACACTTGAAGTGCGCCAGCCGCTCGCGCACGTGCGCTACGATCTGCGCCGCCGTCAGCGTGTGCCCCACCTTCGGCACTACGAACGCCTTCGGCACCTCGCCCCACTTCTCGTCGGGGACGGCGATGACCGCGACCTCGAGCACGTCGGGGTGCGAGGCGATGGCCTGCTCCACTTCGATGGTGGAGATGTTCTCGCCGCCCGAGATGATGATGTCCTTGGCGCGGTCGCGCAGCTCGATGTAGCCGTCGGGGTGCATGACGGCGACATCGCCCGAGTGGAACCAGCCGCCGCGGAACGCCGTGGCGGTGGCCTCGGGGTCGTTGAAGTACCCGGCCATGACGTTGTTGCCGCGCATGATCACCTCGCCCATGGTGGCGGCGTCGGTGGGCACGTCGTGCATGTCCTGGTCCACCACGCGCAGCTCGCACGCCACCAGGTTGGCCACGCCCTGACGCGCACGCAGCACGGCGCGACGCTCGGCGGGCTCGGCGTTCCACTCCGGGTGCCAGTCGCAGTAGGTGTGCGGGCCGTACGTCTCGGTGAGCCCGTAGATGTGCGTCAGCTCGGCGCCGACGGCCTCCCACTGCCCCAGCAGCGTCGGCGACGGCGGCGCGCCGCCGGTGGCGACGCGCAGCGGCCGTTCCAGTCGCCCCTTCGGCGCGGCGGCGTCGTTGATGAGCATGATGAGCACGGTCGGCGCGCCGTTCAGGTGCGTCACGCCCTCCTCGCGCACGAGCTGCCACACCAGCGACGGGTCGACCTTCCGCAGCAGGGCGTGCCGCGCGCCCGCGCCCGTCACCGCCCACGGGAAGCACCAGCCGTTGCAGTGGAACATGGGGAGCGTCCACAGGAACACCGACGACGTCTCCAGCCGGTTGCCGATGATCTCCGCCAGCGCGTTCAGGTAGGCGCCGCGGTGCGTGAACATGACGCCCTTCGGCCGGCCCGTCGTGCCCGACGTGTAGTTGATGGAGTACATGTCGTCCTCGCTCGGCACCCGCCAGGGCAGGTCGGCCGGCGGCACGTCGATGAACGCCTCGTACTCCGGGCCGTCGAACGTGTGCGCGACGCCGGGCGCGAACTCGGGGTCGTCGACGGTGACAACGGTCTCCACGTTCGGCGGCAGCGTCAGGCCCTGCGCCAGCTCGGCGTCGGCGAGCAGCAGCCGCGCGCCCGAGTGCTCGAGGATGTAGGCTACCTCGGCGCCCTTGAGCCGCGTGTTGATGGCGACCAGCACGCCGCCCATGAGCGCCACGCCGAAGTGCGCCTCGAGCATGGCAGGTACGTTCGGCAACAGCGCCGCCACGCGATCGCCGCGTTGGATGCCGGCGCGCTGCAGCGCCGCCGCCAAGCGGCGCGCGCGTTCGCCGATCTCGGCGTAGGTGAAGCGACGCGCGCCGTACACCGCGCCGATGCGCTCGGCGTAGACGTGCTGCGCGCGTTCGAGGAAGAGCAGGGGCGTCGTCTCGGTGCGGTTCACCGCCATGCGGTGCTCCTAGCACGGAGACGACGCCCCTGCCGACCGTCACGGACCGAGCCAGTGCAGGGCGAGGTGGGCGTAGCCGGCGGTGCTGCTCCAGGTGTCGAGCGGGTCGCCGCTGGTCTGGAACGCCTCCAGCGTGATGGCGTCGCCCGCGGTAAGCCGCGCCACCGTGGCCAGGTGCTGCGTCGTGACGCTGCCATTCGCCACCGGCGCCACCTGCTCGATGGCGACGGCCTCGCCGTTGCGCACGATGTCGAGCTGGCGTGCGCCGTCGGCGTCGGCCTCCCAGCCGAGCTGCGCGCTGAGCGCGTAGATGCCGTCGGTGGGGATGACGAACGTCGTCGCGTTGCTGCCGAAGATCGTGCCCGGCGAGTCGAACTCCTCGGTGTCGAGGATGATCGCCACCTGCGTGTTGTGTGGGACGGTCTGCACCACCGTCGCCTTCGCGCGTGCGGCCGGGAGCACGGCGAATGCCTGCGTGCCGACGACACCCGCCCCGAGGTACAGGTTCGGGAAGACGCCCGTCAGGTCACCACCGACGGGGCCGGGCAGCTGCAGGCCACCCGACGGTCCCGCGGGTCCCGTCGGCCCGACGGCGCCGTAGCCCGCCAGGTCGATCGGCGTCTCGCGCTTCTTGCAGTCGGTGCCGGGCCGCGCCTTCACGGTGCCGTTGTGCTTCCGGCAGAACACCTCGGCGTGCACCGGCGTCGACGCCAGGCTCACCGCCATCAGTCCGAGCAACATCCTCCACCGCATCACCACACCTCCGCTGCCCCGTAGACCAGAATGTGCTGGAGCGAGCAACGCGGGCGGCACGACCGTTGCTTTGGGACATGCATCGGTCGCGGAACGCCCGATCGGCGGCGCACAGGCGTCGGCCGGCTGACGTGGAGTCACGACGTTGACCGCGGCGGTGGTGTTGTTCGTGCTGGCGCTGCCGGCCGTCGCGGCGGCCATTCCGTTCCAGCTGGCGTACACGCTGCCGCATCCCGCTCCCGCCGTCGGCGATTCCTTCGGTGCCGCGGTCGCGCTGGCGGGCGGACGGCTCGCCGTCGGCGCGCCCCGTCACGACGTCACTGGCGCCTCCGATGCCGGCGCCGTCTACCTTCACGACGTCGCCAGCGGTGGCTTGGTGACGGTGTTGCTCGCGCCGACCCCCGCGGTCGACGCGCGGCTCGGTACCGCCGTTGCCGTCGACAACCTCGTTGCCGCCGGCGCGCCGCACGAGAACACCGGCGAGCCGCATGCGGGCGCGGTGCACGTCTTCGACCTGAACGGCGGCTACCAGCGCAGCATCCCGAATCCGGCTCCTGGCTTCGACGACGTCTTCGGCGGCGCGGTGGCGATCAGCGGTGGTGACATCGTTGCCGGCGCGCGCCTCGACGGCGCCGGCCTCGCGAATGCGGGCGCGGCGTGGATGCTCGGCACCGGCGGCGGCGTGCAGCACACGCTCCTCGCGCCGACGCCGACTGCCTACGCCGACTTCGGACAGGCCGTCGCCATCGGCGCCACCGACGTCGTCGTGGGATCACCCGCCGACGACGGTGCCGGTGCGAATGCCGGCGCCGCCCACGTCTTCGACGCCGCCAGCGGCGCGCACCGCTGGACGCTCGTCAGCCCGCCGCCCGCGCTCGGTGACGACTTCGGTCGCGCCGTCGCGATCGGCGGCGCACTCGTCGCCGTGGGCGCACCGCTCGACGAGAGCGAGCGCGTCTCGCTCGCCGGTGCCGTCT
>DASYLJ010000032.1:0-14943 GCA_036009625.1 Binatia bacterium | reverse complement strand
GTCGCCGTCGGCCTGGCGTTGCGCTTCGGCGTCGCGGCGTGGCGGCGGTGGGAGGCCGATGCGTATCGTCGTGCAGCGCTCGCCGAATGCCGTACCCTGCGGATGGCCGTTTCGCGAGACCCCGACGTGGCGCGTGCGCTGCCCGTCCTGGTGAAGCGCACGGCGCTGGCGGCGTTCCCGCGCGAGTCCGTCGCGGGGCTCACGGGCGCAGCGTGGCTCGCGTTCCTCGACGCCACCGGTCGCACGCACGCCTTCGCCGACGGCCCCGGCAGGGCGCTGGTGCCGCTCGCCTACGATCCGCGGGCGACCCTCGATCGTCCGGCGACCGAGGCGCTGCTCGACGTCGTGCAGCGATGGATCACGGAGCACCGGCCGTGCTGACGCTCGCGCATCCGTGGCTCCTCGGCCTGCTCGTGCTCCCGCTCGTCCTCGAGCGCGTGCTGCCACCGCATCGCGAGGTGCGTCGCGCCCTCGCCGTGCCGTTCCTCGGTCGCCTCGCCGCGCTCACTGGCCGTGCCCCAGGGTCCGGAGCCGTGGTGCTGCAGGGGCCTCTCGTGCAGCGCCTGCTGACCTGGGTGGTGTGGGCGCTCATCGTGCTGGCGCTGGCCCGGCCGCAGTATCTCGAGGCACCGATCACGAAGACGGTGCCGACGCGCGACCTGCTGCTCGCCGTCGACCTGTCGGGCTCGATGGAGACGCAGGACTTCACCGATGCCTCCGGGGCGCGCGTCGATCGGCTGACGGCCGTGAAGCAGGTGCTCGACGACTTCCTCACCAAGCGCCAGGGCGACCGCGTCGGGCTCATCGTCTTCGGCTCGTCGGCGTTCGTGCAGGTCCCATTCACCGACGACCTGCAGGCGAGCCGCGCCCTGCTCGACGAGACGCAGGTGCGGATGGCCGGCCCGCAGACGGCCTTCGGCGACGCCATCGGCCTGGCGCTGACGGTGTTCGCGGCCGACGGCGGCGCGCGCGATCGCGTGCTGATCGCGCTCACCGATGGCAACGACACCGGCAGCCAGGTGCCGCCCGTTCGCGCCGCCGAGATCGCGCACGATCGCGGTGTCGTCATCCACACCATCGCCGTCGGCGACCCCACCGCAGCCGGCGAGCAGGCGCTCGACGAGGAGACGCTGCGCGCGGTGGCGACGGCGACGGGCGGCCGCTACGCGCGCGCCAACGATCGCGACGCCCTGGCGCGCGTTTACGCCGAGCTGGACGCGTTGCGCACCCGTCCCGTCGAGACGATGAGCCACCAGCCGCGCGTCGACCTCTTTCACCTGCCGCTCGCTGCGGCGCTGCTGCTCGTCCTGGGCTACCACGCCGTGTGGATCATGCGACGGGGCGTGGCACGTGGAGTGCCCGTCACGGCGGTGCTGGCGCTGCCGCTCGCGTTCGGCGACATGCACCTCCTGCGGCCGTGGTGGCTGCTGGCGCTGCTGCCGACGGCGGCGCTGTTCCTCATCCTGCGCGCGCGCTTCGACGATGCGCGTGCGTGGCGTGGTGTCATCGCCGACCATCTGCTGCCGTTCCTGCTCACCGGACGCGACGAGCATCGCGGCCTGCAGCCGCCGCACCTGCTGCTGGCGGGGGGCGTGCTGATGACGCTCGCGGTGGCGGGCCCGACGTGGCGGCGCGAGCCGTCGCCGTTCGGCGCCGACCAGGCGGCGCTGGTGATCGCCATCGAGGTCACGCCGACGATGCTGGCGCAGGACGTGCAGCCGTCGCGCCTCGCGCGCGCGGCGCAGAAGGTGCGCGACCTCCTCGCGCGACGTCCCGGCGCCCCGACGGCGCTGATCGCGTACGCCGGCAGCGCGCACCTGGTTCTGCCGCTCACCATCGACGCTGCGCTGGTGGCGCGCTTCGCCGACGAGCTCGTACCCGACGTCATGCCCGTTCCAGGCAACGTTCCGAGCCCGGCGCTGGCGCTGGCCGCGGACCAGCTGCGCACGTCGGGCGTCCTCGGGTCGATCCTGCTCGTCACCGACGGTGTCGGCGCCGACGACGTCGCGCGTCTCGCGGCATGGCGCGCGCAGAGCCCGCTGCCGGTGCAGGTACTCGCGGTGGCGGCAGGAGCCGACGCCACGGTGCCGGCCGGAAGCCCGCCCGCGCCCGCGCTCGATCGGCAGACGCTCGACGCGGCGGCTGGTGCGCTCGACGCCTCGGTGACCGTCGTGACCGCCGACGATGCCGACGTCCGCGCGCTCGCCCGACGCGTGGCGACCGATGTGGTCGCGGCCGGCGAACCGGCGGCCGGCACTCGATGGCGCGACGAGGGCTGGTGGCTCGGGTTCGGTGTCGCCGCGATCGCGCTCGTGTGGTTCCGGCCGGGCTGGGTGGTGCCGTGGCGATGACGAAGCGCGCGTGGGCGTCGTCGCTCGCCGCCGTCGGCACCGGGTTGGTGTGGGCGTGGTGGAGCGCCGGCTCCGTCATCGGCATGTGGCTGACGCCGGACCAGCACGCAGCGCTGGTGCTGCGCGGCGGGAACGCCGGTGCGGCGGCGACGACGTTCCGTGATCCGATGTGGCGCGGCGTGGCGCTCTACCGCGACGGGGCATTCGCCGATGCCGCCGCGACGTTCGCGCGTGTCGACGGCGCGGTGGCGTCGTTCGATGCCGGCAACGCGCTCCTCATGGCGGGGAAGTATGACGACGCCATCGCGAGCTACGACCGCGCCCTGTCGCGTCGTCCAGACTGGCGCGAGGCGCGCGTGAATCGCGAGCTCGCCGAAGCTCGCCGAGACGCGAAGGCACCGCCCGCGGATGGTGACGAAGGGACCGAGGGCCAGGTGGCGCCGGATCAGGTCGTCGACGACGGCAAGGGATCGCCCGGCGACGACGAGGCGCCGTCCACGCAGGCCACCGGTGACGCGGACCTGCAGGCGCTGTGGTTGCGTCGCGTGCAGACCACTCCCGCCGAGTTCCTGCGCGCCAAGTTCGCCTACCAGGCGAGTCGCCGGCAGGGGACGCCGTGAGGGCCCTGCTCACCATGCTCCTCGTGCTCGTGCCGCTCATGGCGGGGGCCGAAGTGCGGCTCCGCGCCGAGCTGGGCTCCTCGTCACCGGTACGGGTGGGACAGCGGACGCTGGTCGTCGTCACCCTGACGTCGCCGATGCCGTTCACGGATGCGCCCATCCTCGACCTGCCGCGCATCCCGGGGGCGATCCTCATGCAGCCCGATGTGCATCCGGTGCTAGGCTCGGAGACGATCGACGGCACGACCTGGGTCGCGCAGCGCCACGAGCTGGCGTTCTTCGCCCTGCGTGCGGGAGCGTTCACGATCCCGTCGTTCGTGGTGCGCGCCGGGGGGCAGCGTCTGTCGACGCCCGCGTTCACCGTGACGGCCGATCTGCCGGCGGGTGTGGACGACGCGTTCGGGCTCGTCACGACGACGTCGTTCGCGATGACGGAGCACTGGGAACCGGCGCCGGGCAAGGCCCGCGTCGGTGACGCTTTCACCCGCACCGTGACGCGCATCGTGGTCGACGTGCCGGGCATGCTGCTGCCGCCGCTGCCCGTCGGCGAGGCGGGCACGCTCGCCGTCTACCCGAAAGCGCCGCTCGTGACCGATCGCACCGAGCGCGGCGACTTCACCGGGGTGCGCACCGACGTCGTCACCTACGTCGCGACGCAGTCGGAAACGGTGACGCTTCCCGCCGTTCACTTCCGTTGGTGGAACCTGTCGCAGCATGCGCTGGTCACGGAGACGCTACCGGCCGTCACCTTCGAGATCGGTGCCGCGCCGCTGTCGCGGGGAACGTGGACGCGGCGTCTCGTCCTGGCGGCAGTGCTGCTCGCCGCCCTCGCCTGGTGGCGTGGACGGGCGGCGGCGTCGTGGTGGCGACGGCGGCGCGTCGCCCGCGCGACGAGCGAGCGAGGGCGCTTCGCCGAGTTGCAGCACGCCTGTCACGACGGCGATCCCCGCGTCGCCTACGCCGCATTGCTGCGCTGGCTCGAGACCGCGAACCCAGGCCCGCGCTGCCCGACCCTCGCCGACGATCTGCTCGCGCCGCATCCCGACCCGGAGCTGCGGCGCGCGGTCGACGCGCTCGAGACGGCGATCATCGCGCCACGGGGCTCGTGGGACGGCAGGGCGCTCGCGTCCGCGCTCGACCGCATCCGTCCACACGTGCGGCATGCCGGCGTGGCGGCGCTTCCCGACCTGAATCCCCCGTCCCGCCTTGCGTCCCGACGGTTGTCCCAGTACGCCTCCGGGCGGTGAAGCGCTTCGTCGTCGGTCTTCTCGCGCTCGCGCTGGTGGGCGCGGCGCACGCATCGCCCACCTTCGTCGGCACGAAGGCCTGCGCGCCGTGCCACGCGGCCGCGTCGCAGGCGTGGCAGGGCTCGCACCATGCGCACGCCATGGAGGCGCCCACGCCCGACACGGTGCGCGGCCAGTTCGACGGCGCGACCTTCACCAAGGATGGCGTCACGTCGACGTTCTCCCGCGCCGGCGATCGGTTCGTCGTGCGCACCGATGGCCCCGACGGTGCGCTCCACGACTACCCCGTCGCCTGGACGTTCGGATGGGCGCCGCTGCAGCAGTATCTGCTGGCGCTGCCCGGCGGTCGCCTGCAGGCGCTCGGCGTCGCCTGGGACACGCGCACCAAGGCCGACGGCGGCCAGCGTTGGTTCCATCTCTATCCGAACGAGAAGATCGACCACCACGACCAGCTGCACTGGACCGGCGTCCAGCAGAACTGGAACTTCATGTGCGCGGAGTGCCACTCGACGAACCTGGTGAAGGGCTATCGGATCGGCGAGGACCGCTTCGACACCACGTGGACGGAGCCGAACGTCGCCTGCGAGGCATGTCACGGTGCGGGCTCGGACCACGTCGCCTGGGCGGAGCGCGTCCGTGCCGGCACTGCCGACGCCAACCCGACGCGTGGCCTCGCCGTCACGCTCGGCGCGCAGGGCACCTGGGCGCTGGCCGACGGTGCGGCGATCGCGCGTCGCACCGCGCCGCGCAGCGAAGTCCAGGTGGAGACGTGCGGACGCTGCCACGCGCGTGGCGCGCAGGTGTGGGCCGACGATCCGCCCGGTCTGCCGCTTGCGCAGACCCACCGCGTGGCGCTGCTCGACCCCGGTCTCTACCACGCCGACGGGCAGATCGACGGCGAGGACTACGAGTACGGCTCCTTCGTCCAGAGCCGCATGCATGCCGCCGGCGTCGCCTGTACCGACTGTCACGAGCCGCACGCCGGCACGTTGCGCGCCGAGGGCAACGCGCTGTGCGCGCAGTGCCACCGTCCGGCGACCTTCGACGTTCCGGCGCACCATCATCACCCCGCCGGCAGCGCCGGTGCGCGCTGCGTCTCGTGCCACATGCCGGAGCACACCTACATGGTCGTCGACGGCCGGCGCGATCATTCGCTCCGCGTACCGCGTCCGGACCTGACGGTGTCGATCGGAACGCCGAACGCGTGCGCCGACTGCCACAGAGACCGTTCGGCGACGTGGGCCGCCGAGACCGTCGCCGCGTGGCGCGGTCCCGGGCGGGTGCCCGGCTGGCACTGGGCCGAGGGCATCCACGCCGGCCGCACCGGTCGCGCCGACGCCGCCCCGCAGCTGCTCCGCATCGTCGACGATCGCGCCGTGCCCGGCATCGCGCGCGCGACCGCGGTGCAGATGCTGTCCGACTTCCCGACCGCGGCGGTGCCGGCCGCCGTCGAGCGCGCCTCGGGCGACGCCGATCCGCTGGTGCGTCGCGCCGCGGCCGAGACGTCGTCGCGCCTGCCGGTGCCACAACGCGTGGCGGTCGCCGCGCCGCTGCTGCGTGATCCGATGCGGACGGTGCGTTTCGAGGCCATGGGCTCCATGCTCGACGTTGCCGCGGCCGGCAGCACGGTGCGCGAGGACATGGCGCGCGTCATCGCCGAGTATCGCACGTCGCAGGAGTACAACGCCGACCGCGCCGAGTCGTGGCTCAACCTCGGCAGCCTGGAGGCGCGCCTCGGCAATGCCGACGCCGCGAAGTCGGCGCTCGAGACGGCGATCCGTCGTCAGCCGACGTGGCCGGCGCCGTACGTGCAGCTCGCCGACATGCAGCGACGACAAGGCAAGGAGGCCGATGCCGAGGTCACCCTGCGACGCGGGGTGACGGCTGCCCCGCGCGACGCGGACATGTTGGCGGCGCTCGGCCTGTCGCTGGTGCGGCAGCGTCGCCTCGGCGAGGCGGTGACGGTGCTGCGCACCGCCGCCGAGCTGGCGCCCGACGTGTCGCGCCACGCCTACGTCTACGCCATCGCACTCCACGACAGCGGCGACGTGCCCGGGTCGATCGCCGCCCTGCGCGCGGCGCAGGCGCGCAACCAGGCGTCGCCCGAGCTCCTGATGGCGCTGGCGCAGTACTCTGCCGAGACTGGTGATCGCGCCGGCGCCCTCGAGTGGGCGCGCAAGCTGGCCACGGTGACGGGTGATCCCGAGGCGCAGCGCATGGTCGAAACGCTCGCGCGCTGACCATCCCCCGTTCGTGGGATGGGCCCGCGGGCGTCGTCGTGCGAACCAGTGCGCATGCGTCACCTCGCACTGCTCGCGGTCGTGCTGCTCTCCGTGTCCCACGCCGACGCGCACTGGTTCGGCTTCGCGACCAACGCGTACACCGCGGCGGAATCACAGATTCGTCTGCGGCCACGGGTCAGTGGTACCAGCGTGACCGGTGTCCTGCGTTGCCGGCGGCCGGCGAGCGGTGCCTGCGTCGGTCGTGTGGGGCAGGTCCGCGGCACCCTCGGTGGCGGACCCGGGGCCGAGACCATGCAGGGCACCCTGTCGTATCCGTCCCGCAACGTCGTCTGTCAGGTCCAGTGCGACGTCTACACGCAGGGACCGCCAGTGCCACGTCCGCCGGGTCCGCGCAGCTTCTGGTACTGCACATACGACGGCTGCACCGGTGGCGCGGTCGCCGTGGGCACGTTCACCACGCAGCGGTTCTAGCGTCCCAGCATGTTGCGCCAGATGCCGGCGCGCCCGAGCCGTCCCCAGCACGACGGCCGCGTCGCGATCGCGCCGAGCAACGGCAGCGCATCGAAGTAGCTGACGCGCTCGGTGGCGAGCGCGCCGGGCAGACGGAAGCGATCGACGGCAGGCCACTCGATGCGGCGCTCGCCGAGCGTGCCGATCAGCCGGAAGTCGATGTAGATCGTCTCGCCCGCCGCGGCCCAGCCGTCGACCTCGGCGTGCAGATCGGGGATGAGCGCGAAGATGCGTGCGAATCCCTGCTTCGCCGCCGCGAGCCCTCGCATCGGCCGCGACAAGGGCTGGATCAGCACGACGTCGGGGGCGAGCAGGGCATCGAGCCCGTCGAGCGACGGTGCCCGCCAGTAGTCCTGGAAGCCCTGCACGAATCGGGCGGCGGGCACGATCGGGACGGGTGTGGCCATTCGCGCAGTGTATGGATGTCGTCGCCGACCGCGAGAGCCATTCGCGGGCTCTGGGCAGAGCCAAAAGCGGTCAGTCGGCGGGGAAGAAGGTCTCGATGTGCAGCTCCTCGAGCGTCACGTCCTGCGGCTTGCCGAGCGTCGTGATGGTGCTGAAGAACCGTGCCAGCGTGCCGCCGAGATTCATCTCGAAGGGCAACGCGACGGCGGGTAGCAGGTCGAGGTCGGGCTCGCGCCAGCTTGCCGGCACGCCGGGATAGGCGAGCAGGTCTGCGAGGAGCGCCTCCAGCGCCGGGTCACGGCTGCGGCCGAGCGCGCGGTGGACGTCGTTCAGCAGCGAGCGCGCGATCGTGTCCCAGTTGACGTGGTAGCGGCGCATGCCATCGGGTCGGAAGAGCAGGTGGAGCAGGTTCGGGCGCGGCGGGGTGGTGATGGTGAACGGCGTCATCACCGGAGGCTCGTCCATGGTCAGGCCGAGCAGGTGCACGAACGCCGCGTTCACCATGACGAGGTCCCAGTGCCGGTCGAACGCGATCGCGCTGCGCGGCTCGTGCTGGCGCAGGATGAGCTCGACGGCGGTGAGGACGTGGCGCAGGCGCGGATCGTCGAGCCGCGTCTCGCGGAAGCACGGGGCGAAGCCGGCGGCCTCCAGCAGGACGTTGCGCTCGCGCAGCGGGACGTCGAGCACCGACGACAACGTGAGCAGCATGGCGCGACTCGGTGCGGCGCGGCCGGTCTCGATGAAGCTGATGTGGCGCGACGAGACGTCGGCTTCGAGGCCGAGGGCCAGCTGGCTCAGGTGTCGCGACTCCCGCCAGCGTCGCAGCAGGGGGCCGACGCCGGCGGGTCGCGACATGAACGCGTTCGCTATCACGCAGGGGACGGGTCGGAGAACTGGTACTCGAGCCGGATGCGGCCGTCGTCGGCGAGGGCCAGGAACGTGGTGCCCGCGCCCGCCGCGGCGCCCCCGGCGGCGGGGACCATCTCCCACGCGAAGCGGACGCCGGCGTGATGCTCCTCGGCTGGGCCGCGGGGTCGGAACCGGTAGCCGCCGCTGCCGACGAACTCGGTGTAGGCGCGGCCGACGCGCGCGGTGATCTCGTCGTGCCCGTGGACGGCGATGTTGCGCGTGAAATGCGCCGCGTCCTCGGTCCAGAGGGCGGCGACGAGCTGCCGCCGCCGCGCGGCGTCGGGCTCGTGCCAGATGGCGATGTAACGGTCGATGAAATCGGTGTGCATGCGATCCTCCATGGGCGGCAGGATCGCCGGGACGACGTACGCGTCGCAATTACCTCGGAGGTAACGACCGTGGTCAGGCGACTGCGGTGACGTCGGTCGACGCCGTCGCCTCGTCCTTGCCGAGGGCCCGTTCGAGCGCAGCGCGCAGGAGCGAGACCGTCACCGGTTTCGAGACGTAGTCGTCCATGCCCGACGCCAGGCAGCGCTCGCGATCGCCCTGCATCGCGTTGGCGGTCATCGCGATGATGGGCAGACGTCGCCCCGTGCCGGCTTCTCGGGTCCGGATCGCCGCGGTGGCCTCGAAGCCGTCCATCTCGGGCATCTGACAGTCCATCAGCACGGCGTCATAGTTGATCTGGGCTACGGCGACGACGGCCTCGCGACCGTTGGCGGCGACGTCGACCTCGTAGCCGAGCTTGCGGAGCTGGTGGCGCGCGAGGGTCTGGTTCACCGGATTGTCCTCGGCGACGAGCAACCGCCGGCGCTCGGTGGGAACATGGGAGGCGGGCACCGCCGTCGTCAACGATGCCACCGGAGCCTCCACCGGCCCCATCAGCAGGCGCAGCAGCGCCGACGGACGAACCGGCTTCGTCAGGCACGACTCGATGCCCGCCGCGCGTGCCGCCGCCGCCTGCTCGCGGAGACCCAGCGACGTGAACATCGCGAGGCGCATCATCCCGATGCGGGGAAGTGCCTTGATACGTCGCGCGAGCTCGAGTCCGTCCATTTCCGGCATGGCCATGTCGAGGATCGCGAGATCGTACGGACGGTCCGCCTCGAGCGCCGCCTCCAGCTGCGCCAGCGCCTCGTGCCCCCCGCATGCGACGTCGGCCTCGACGCGCCAGCCTGCGAGCTGACGCTGCAGCACGAGTCGGTTGGTGGCATCGTCGTCGACGCAGAGGACGCGGATCGTGGGGATGGTGCGGGGATCGATCTGGCCCACGCCGGGCCGTGGCTCGAGCCGCGCGGTGGCGACGAACACGCTGCCCTGGCCCGGCGTACTCTCGAACGTGATGTCGCCGCCCATCAGCTCGGCGAGGCGCCGGCTGATGACGAGCCCGAGCCCGGTGCCGCCGAACCGGCGCGTCATCGAGTTGTCGGCCTGCGAGAAGGACTGGAACAGACGCTCACGCGCCTCGTCGGCAATGCCGACGCCGGTGTCGCGCACCTCGAACCGCACCGTCACCGACGAGCCCGCCTCGTCGACGCGCTCGACGTGGACCGACACCGATCCCTTCGGCGTGAACTTGATGGCGTTGCCGATCAGGTTGGTGAGGATCTGCCGCAGGCGTCCGAGGTCGCCGCGAACGATGGCCGGAAGGTCGGGCGCGATGTAGCAGCTCAGCTCGAGCCCCTTGCCGAGCGCGGGCGCCGCCAGCAGCTCGACGACCTCTTCGATCCCCGTCGGCAGATCGAAGTCCATGGCCTCGAGCTCGAGCTTGCCGGCCTCGATCTTCGAGAAGTCGAGGATGTCGTTGATGATGGTGAGCAACGCCTCGCCGCTGGAGCGGACGGTGGAGGCGTACTCGCGCTGCTCGACTGTGAGCTCGGTGTCGAGCAGCAGCCCGGTCATGCCGATCACGCCGTTCATCGGGGTTCGGATCTCGTGACTCATGTTGGCGAGGAAGGCGCTCTTCGCGAAGCTCGCCGCCAACGCGTCCTCGCGTGCGTTGCGCAGATCCGACTCGACGCGCTTGCGGTCGGTGACGTCCTCGAGCGTTCCGACGAAGCCGACCGGCGACCCGTCTTCGCCCAGCACGGGTCGCGTCCGCGAATACGCCCAGCGCTCGCCGGTCGCGACGTGCAGCCTGAACTCGTGGGCGACGTCGCCCGTGGCCCAGGTGCGCTGCCACGCGTCGAGCACGGTCTGTCGCTCGTCGGGCGGCACGCAGGCGAGCCAGCCGTCGCCGAGGCCGGTACCGGATGCGAGCCCGGTGATCTCTTCCCAGCGCCCGTTGGTGTACGTCCAGCGTCCGGCGCCGTCGCCCTCGAAGATGCCGATGGGCGAGGCCTCGGCCAGCGCGCGGTAGCGGCGCTCGCTGTTCGCGAGCTCGGCCGTACGACGGTTCACCGTATCCTCGATGAGCTCGTTGGTGATCTCGAGATGGGCCTGGCGTGCCGCGATGGTGTGTGTGCTGCGGACGCCGCGCAGGCACGAGACGATGAGGACCATGTCCTCGAACACCACCCAACCCGCATGCTCGAGCGCGCGCCACGGCGTCGTGGCGACGACGCCGTACACCGACTGTGGCCACAGGAGCCCGCGCAGAACGTGGTCGGCGGCCACCACCGCCGACGCCGAGATCAGGACGCGCCAGTCCTGGTATACGGCGAGAAACGCCAGCGAGCCGAAGATGTGGAAGTGCGTTTCGATGCGGCCGCCGGTGAGGTGGATCAGCAGCGACGACGTGAGAGCCTGTGCGACGGCGATCACGTGTCGGCTCAACACCGTGCCCGGTTGCAGCCACGCGAGCATGATCGGCGGCAGGCAGATCGCGCCGCCGAGCACGATGGCGGCCCACAGATGCGGGTGCGTCGCGGTGGCGGTTCCTGCCCACGCCGTCGGTGAGATCCACTGGGCGGCGCCGATCGCGGCGGCCCACTGGATGGCGAACAGGACGGCGAACGTGCGATCGGCGGTGACGAACAGCGCCCGCCGCGCGGTGTCGAACAGGACGTCCTCGCGGGAGGACGCGGGGAGCGACGTCGTGGTCATGCGTGGAGATCTCCGTACCAGCGCCGGCGAACGGCCTCGATGGCGCTCCGCCAGGCGTCGCGCATGCCGGGGGGCGCCGTCGCTCCGGTGAGCGCGCATCCGTAGACGGGCGTCGTGGCCTCGGGTGCGCCGCGATCGGGAGTTACGGCCGCCAACAGTGCCGAGCGAGCCGGGCTGTCACCGCGGTGGCCGCGCGCCGGGGTCAGCCCGCCATTGAAGCGCAGGGTGCCGTCCGCATCGAAGAGGTATGCCTGGCCGGACGTGACGGCGCCGAAGCGTGACGCTTCGCTCGCTCCCGTATCGACGGTGACCTGCACGTCGGGGAGTGCCTCGACGCGGGCGCGCAGATCGGTGTCGGCCCATGCGGCGGAGGTGCCCTGCGGGGCGACGAGCAGCACGTGCGTCGTGACGTGGTCGCCGAGCTCGGGAAGCAGGCTCGCCAGCTCGTCCACGCTCGCGCGCGAACACGGGCAGTGGGGGTGGAGCATGAGCACCAGGGTGGCGCGATCGTCGGCGCGCGCGAGGCGACTGTCGGTCGGCCAGGCGTGCGGCGACAGCGCCGCGGCGCCAGGCGCGGTGTCGTAAGCCGTCAGCGTCAGCAGCCCGAGGCCGACGGCGAATGACCACGCGATGAATCCGAAGGCCGTGATCCAACGACGGATTCGCGGCGTGATCGAGGAAGCGGCCTCCAGCATGACGTGTGGTTGGCAACAGCAAGGTATGTGCCGCCGCGCCCGATCGATGGGGCTCGCAAAAGCCCTGCTCGCCAGAGGTGCTCATGCACCTTCAATTCGCCGCGCACGGGTGCATGAGGAGGTCGCCGTTGATTCCGTGACGCGCAGGCAAGATCGCGGCGGATCTACGACGGCAGCGTCGCAGGACGGCAGCTTCCCGCGCGCCGGGCGCTCATCGTGGCGGACAGAGGTCGATCGTCAACACGAAGAGGTCGCTGGCGCCGCTGCGGCGCTCGGCGAGGATCGTCACCTGCTGGTCCGGACGCGCGCCGGTGAAGCGCGTGAGGACCTCGCGCCCGCCCTGCAGCACGATGTGCGGACCCACCGTCGGGACGTCGGCGGTGGACTCGCCGAAGCCGAAGGTGCGCACGTCGGAGGCGGCGAACGGATGGTCGACGCCGAGCGCCGCGATCACCATCGAGGTCACGCCGGTCCCCGCCTTGGCGTCGCTGCGGTGTCCCTGGATGCGCACCAGCTCGCGACTCGCGGGCTTCTCGGTGGGGTGGGCGAGCGCCGATCCGGCCAGCAGCGCGAGCGCGGCGACGAGGGCGAGCGCTCGCGGCATCAGTGCTCGGTCTGGACGGGCAGCCCGTTGGCGGCGATGTCGCGCACGCTGGGATCGGGGTGGCTGGTGCGGATGCGGACCATCAGGGGGTCGTCGTGGTCGATGCCGGTGAGCATGAGCAGCGTGACGGCGTACGGCTGGGCCTCGGGACGATCGGAGTAGGCAAGCCGGCCGTAGGCTTCCTGCGCTGGCCGGCCACCGATGGCGTTGATGCCGCGTCCGGCCGCCTGGCGCAACGGCCAGTCGCCGACGGTGAAGAGGTGCTCCAGCATCGCCATGCCGCCGGGCAGGGTGGGTGAGCCCAGGGCCTCGGTGGCGGCGACGCGGACGTCCGCGTTCGGATCGTGCTCCGCCACCTTGCCGATGCGCTCCGCGGCGTCGGGCGCGTTCGTCGCCGCCAGCGCACGCACGGCCGCCGACCGCGTCGACGGATCGTCGCTACCGAGCGCCTTGGCGATCTCCTCGGGCGTCGCCGGCGAACCGAGCTGACGTAGTGTCGCCCACACGACCTCCTGCAGCGCGCCGTCGGGCGACGGGATCGCGCGCAGCGCGGGTACCAGCGCGGTGAGATGGGCGTCGCCGATGCCGTGGACGAGCGTGACGCGGACCCACGATGGCAGGTCGGTGCGTGCGAGCGCGGCCTCGAGCCGCCCGCGCTCCACTGGCGACAGCGTCGCGGCGAGATCGGCCAGGCTGGGGAGCGCCGTGGCGCCATCGGCGACGAGTCGGGCATGGCGCGCGGCGATCTCGTCGAAGACGACGGCGCGTTGCGCCGCGGCCCGCTTGGCCGCGTCGGGCTCCGGCGTGGCGCTCGCGGCGGCGAGGCGCTGCAGGATGTCGGTGGCCTCGCGGACGTCGGCCGGTGGTCCGACGACGACGCCGTTGCGGCCGCCGACCGGTTCGAGGTGCGCGCCGGCCGGCAGCAGCGCGGCCGTCGAGGAGAGACGCGGTGCCGGCGTTGCGAACAGCAGCACCGTGTCGCCGGGCTTCAGCAGCTCCGGTGCAGACGGGAGGTCGCGTCGCTCGAGGACGGTGACCTCGCCGTCGGCCGTGCCTTTCACGGTGCGGCCGACGGTGACGCGCGCCAGTGCGAGCCGGCCCGCGTCGTAGGTCTCGACGCCCGCCACCGTGCCCTCGACGACGAGGCGGGCACGGGCCATCTGTTGCGCGAGCGCCGGCAGCCGCTCCGTCGCCGCGAGGGCGACGGAGCCGACTGCCAGGAGGAGCGTCGCGAGGACGGCGCGCGTCAGGGGTTGACCTGCAACCCCGGCGGCGTCCACCCGCCACCGTCGACGTCGATGAAGAGCGGGTTGGTGAAGGCCATCGTCGTCATGCCCTGCTCACCGAGGTTGCCGTCGGTGAGGTTCGCGAGCGTGGAGTTCCCCGCCTGCTGCAGGCTGTTCGGCGACACCGGGAAGAGCGGACGCGAGATGCCGTCGGTGCCCTTCACCATGGCGACGATCCAGACGTCCCCGGTGAGGCCGGTGAGGTTGAAGGTGGCCGTGGCCTCGAGGCGCTTCGCCCCGGTGATCGACGGGAACACGTCGACCACGCTCGGCGCCACCGACTGCGTGTAGTCGGGCGTGATGCTGTAGCGCTTCACCGACACGAGCCCGTTGCCGCTCTGCTTGTTGCTCGAGGTACGCGTGGTGGTGGAGTTCACGTAGAGCTCGACCTTGTCGAACTCGGCCCAGAGCGGGCTCTGGACCTGGACGGTGACGTCGACGTTGCCGTCGGTGGTGTCGATGAGCGTCGGCAGGCCGAGGGCCAGGCCGGCGGTCTCGCCGGTGGACGTGGCGTTCGCGGTGATGCGGACGAACGGCGCGTTCGAGCCGACGGAGCGGCCGTCGTTGACGTTGGCCGAGATGGTCTCGGCGAGCGCGCTCAGCGTCGCCGGATCGTCGCTGGGGGACGCCACGAAGTTCCGCGGCGAGCCCACCTGCACGACGATCTTGTCGTGCGTGTCGGAGTCGGACACGCCGGTGCGGAGGATGCCCTGGTTCAGCAGGTTGAACCAGTCACCGGCGTTCTGGCCGAGGAAGTAGGTGAAGATGTGGCTGCGGTTGTCGCCGATCCAGATCTCCATCGCGTCGAAGTCGGACGAGAAGTAGTTCGGGATCGACGGGTCGAGACGACGCGCCGGACCCATGATGGCCGACGACGGCGACTGCGGCGGTGACACGCCGGTGTCGATGGCGAGACCCGAGTTGCCGTCGATGCCGAAGTGGCTGTGGATGTGGTTCAGCTGCACCGTGTTCTGGCCCGGGTCGGCATGGGCAGCCGCTACGATCTGCGCGGGCGTCAGGCTGAAGTT
>DASYLJ010000031.1:0-41025 GCA_036009625.1 Binatia bacterium | reverse complement strand
GACGCGCGGCGTGAGCACGCGCCAGCCGTCCTTGGTGAACGTCCAGAGCTCTTGGCCGTCGGGCGCCACCAGCGTCGCGGTCAGGTCGACCGTGACCATCGAGTAGTCGGCGGCGTACAGCTCCCAGCGCCTGATCTCGGTGCGTAGCGTGGGCACCTGCGCGGTGGTCGACGGCACGACGTTGAAGCTCTGCCGTTCGAGCTGCCGGCGGAGGCTCGCGGCCAGCACCAGCGGTACGGTCTCCTTCTTCCGATCGAGCAGCTTCTCCACGAAGCCGGGCATCGACACGACGAGATCACCGCCGGTCTTGTTGGCCGGCGGCGCCACGACGACGTTCTCGACGCCCGACGGGCCAGCCGGCACGATCGGCAGCGGCCGACACGCCCCCAGCACCGAGACCAGCAGGAGCAGGGGGAGCGTGCGGCGCATCGTCATGACGAAGCCGATTACGAGAACCGACGCGCCGGAGCAACTACTAGGGTAGCGCCTGCCCCGAATCCGGGTCGATCATGAGCGACGACGTGTCGACGACCTCGAAGTCGTTGCCGTGCAGGGTCGTCAGCGCGTGGAGATCCTCGTCGTCCCAGCGCCGGTCGGGCGCGCCGCTGATGAACCACGGTGCCCCGTTGTCGGCGAGCAACATGCCGTAGCGCTTCATGCCGTTCAGGATGATCTGGTTGGTCGGCGAGTAGGTGGAGACGTCGAAGGTCGCCTTGAGGCGGACACGGATGCCCATCGGCGGCAGCGCCGGGTCGGTGGAGCTGCTGGCGTAGTGCCGCGCCGGCCACACGTAGGCACGCTGCGTGCGGTCGGTGGTGAAGCGAATGGCGTGCGTCACCTCGCCGGCGACGATCTCGTCGTAGCGCAGCAGGCCCGGCAGGATCGGCAGGCCCGCGGCGTCGGCCGACGTCCAGCCGTCGGGACGGAGCGCGTTCGAGCCGAGGTCGTAGATCGCGCCGCTGCCGGCCGTCCATGACGCGCCCTTGCGCTTCGTGCGCGCCGCGAACACCTCCCAGAGCTGGCAGGTGCCCTCCTGCACGAGGAGCACGTGCGCATCGCCGCGTCCCACGCTGGGCTTCGAGCCGCCGCCTTCGACGGGCACGTTCGGCGGGATGGGATACGGCCCAGGCTCGCTCTCGTCGAAATACTCGAACGTGATCGGGACGAGCGGCTGGGTGGCGCCGATCACCACGTACGGAATGCCGAGGGTCTTGCCGTGGTACGGCCCGGCACCGAAATCGGGATGCAACGGGTCACCGGCGCCGATGCTGTCGATCCAGGTCGCCGACATGGCGTGGACGGGCATGGTCGAAATGTCGCGGTTCCAGATGTTGTCGGCGGGCAGCACGGGGCACGGCAGCGGCTCCGACGACGGAAAGCAGCGCTTCACCCACACGCTGCAGTCGGTGGGACCGTCGTCGCGCAGATAGATGGTGCAACCGGCCGGGAGCGCCGTCCGTTCGGGGGCACCGACGGGGGCGAGCGCACAGCGACGAGCGCGACCGCTCTGCACGCACGACGCGATGCCGTCGAGCGGAGTGTCCTCGTCGCCATGGCGGACGCCCCAGCGTGGCGTGCCGGTGATGCCGATCGCGGTCACCTCGATGGTGCCGTCGCGCGCCGGCGTGGCCTTGCACTTGGTCACGGCGCCCGCGGGCGACGACAGGAGCGCGAGCAGGACGAGGAACGACCCGAGGATCCGCATGGGCTCAGAGTCCCGTCCCGACCCCCGGTATGTCAATCATCAATTCTGCAGTCGACCGTGGATGACGCGACCACACCCGCGCCCGACAGCAGCTCGCCCGTCACCTGCGGCGGCGTGCCCGTGATGAACGTCGGCGCGAGCGCGACCGCGCCCGCGGCGATGTCGTCGGGCTGACTGTCGAAGTCGAACTCCACCTCGTCGCCGACGGTGGCCCGCAGCGGTGACGTCACCGCCGCCGCACCCGACGTCACCCGCGCAGCGTACGAGCCCGACGCCAGATTGCGGGCGTCGACGGAGACCTTCGAGCGGCCGGAGCGCGCGTCGCACGTCACCTCGATGCGTCCCGTGGTGGGGCCGGTGCCGCCGCCGGTGAGCGCGCAGTCGGTGGGCAGACACACGCCGGTGCCGACGTTGATGCCACCCTCGGCCGCACATTCGTTGACGGTGCGATCTTCGCAGTGCGGTCCCGAGTCGTCCGGCGTGCAGCAGCGGACGTCCGTACCTCCCGGCGACACCACGGCGCCGGCGCAGGGGTTCGGCAGGCACGACCCGCCACCCAGGTTCACTCCGCCCTGCGCGGTGCATTCCGCGGCGGTGCGGTCCTCGCATTCGGTCCCGGAGTCGTCGGGCAGGCAGCAGCGGACGTCGCCCGGATCGATGCCCGTCAACGGCAACGCGGCGCTCAGCACCAGCTTGCCGCGGCTCGAGACCACGGCGATCACGCGTCCGCGCGGATCCACACCGAGCAGCGTGCTGTTCGGCGACGGTTTGGTGCGGAATCGAATCTTGCCGGTCCCGCGACGTGAAGTCGTGAACGAGCCGATGCGGACGCCGTCGACGGTGACGTCGTACACCGTGTCGTCGGTCAGCTTGCGAGCCCGGACCCGGAGCGCAGCGCGCAAGGTGTTGCCGCGTCCGCGCACGACGAGCTTCGCATCGCCCCGTTCCCGGTCGGCGCCGCCACTGGAGAGGAGGGGCTCATGGACGATGGTGGCGGCGTCCACCCCCGGCGCGGCGATCGCCAGAAGCACCAGCACGAACACGACGAACCTGATCATGGTCATGCATGCAGCATGACCCTCACCCAACATCTGGCAATGACCGAAGATTGACCCGGCATGCGAAGGCACGTAGCCACCGAGAAGTCCCGATGAACACGATCCTGGTCTCCATGCTCGTCGTCGCCATCGCCGAGATCGGCGACAAGACGCAGCTCCTCGCCATCGTCCTCGCGACCCGCTTCAAGCGACCGCTCCCCATCGTCCTCGGCATCTTCGTCGCCACGCTCGCCAACCATGCGCTGGCGGCGACGGCGGGCGCGATGGTGTCGGACCTCCTCACGGGGACGTGGTTCCGCTACGCCGTCGCCGTCTCGTTCATCGCGATGGGGCTGTGGGCGCTGGTGCCCGACACGCTCGAGGAGCAACCCGCAGCAACCGGTACCGGCGCCAACGTCTTCCTCAGCACGCTGGTGGCGTTCTTCCTGGTCGAGATCGGCGACAAGACGCAGATCGCCACCGCCGCCCTCGCCGCCCGCTTCCACCAGATCGCGCTCGTCACCGTGGGGACGACGCTCGGCATGATGCTGGCCAACGTCCCCGCCGTGTATCTCGGCGAGGCCGCGACCCGCGTCGTGCCGCTGCGCTGGGTGCGGATCGGCGCGGCGTTGATCTTCGTCGGGCTCGGGGTGTGGGGACTCGTCGAAGCTACGGGGTGACGGCGCGCGACCGCAGCGCCTGCGCCAGCGCGCTCCGGCAGGCGCGCGCGATCTTCTTCGTGCGTCCGACGGTACTGGCCGCGCGCTTCCACGTCTTCCGGAGGCGGTTGGCGACGCGCGGGTCGCTCGTGTCGTCCAGCATGCGGCACGCGGTGGCGACGCGCCGGGTGACGCCGGGCGGCGCCTGCACGCCGGCACAGGCGGCGTCGGCCGCCCGCACCCAGTCGCAGGCGGCACCGGTGCCGAGATGGCCGGACGCGCCCGGCACGTCGTCGCCGGCCGCCACGTCGACCAGTGCCTCGGTGACGACCGCCGCGTTCTCGGCGGCGATCGCGTAGTAGGCGAAGAACTGGCCGGGGAACGGGCCCAGGTCGAGCGGATCGCCGTTGCCGTCGGAGACGCCGCGAACGCCGATGAACGGCACGCCGGCCTCGGCCGCGACGCGCGCCACCGCCGCCGTCTCCATGTCGACGGCGTCGGGATAGACCTCGTCGGCCGCCGCCCGCACCATCGCGGCAGGGTGGATGGCTTCCTCGCAGCCGAGCACTGCCCCGGCGCCGGGCGCGCACGCGAACGGGTCGTCGCCGTACGGGTCGCTGCTCTCGCCACGTCCGCCGACGAGGATGCGCGGCGTCCGGCCGAGGCAGACCTCGGGACCCGGCGGATCCGGCGGCACCGGCGTGCAGCTCGCCAGCTCGACGGACGGAGCGCCGATGCTGCGCATCGCAGCCAGCAGCGTCGGATCGGCGGGGAACACGTCGGTGCCATCGGTCCACTCGGCGGGCACCACCACGTCGGCGATGTCATAGCGGCTGCCGGCCACCCCCGAGAACACGATCGCCGACAGCTCGAAGCGCTCCAGCGCGGCGCGCGTCGTGGCCGCCGCGTTGCGCAGCCCGATGCCGCCGCGCACGACCACCACCGGCACACCCGCCATCCGCCCGACGTAGAACGTGCGCCGGTCGACGGTGACCGTCTCCACCAGCTCCGTCCGAGCCAGCACGGGCGTGGTCTCGCCCGGGAATGCGGTGACGACGAGGACGTAGGGCGGCGCGGCACACGGCCCCGCCAGCTCCGAGCACATCGGATCGGCGGCGACGGCGACCGTGCCGCCGAGGAGCACCGCGGCGGCGATCATCCCGACACGCATGGTTCCCTCTCGCACGAGTCGACGATTCGAATCCACACGCACCGCGGCTAAGATGGCGCCGTGAACGCGGGCCACGCCTACGTCGAGACGATCGGCCCGCGCGACGCCGGGGCGACCGTCCTGCACCACCTGGCCACCCGCCATCGCCACTCGAGCGCCGCCGTCTGGGCCGAGCGCATCGAGGCCGGCCAGGTGCTCGTCGACGGTCGCGTGCCGGTCGCCGTGATGCGGCTGCGCGCCGGCCAACGCCTGGTGTGGCATCGTCCGCCCTGGCACGAGCCGGCCGTGCCCCTGGGCTACGCGGTGCTGGCCATGGACGACGACCTCCTCGCCGTGGCGAAGCCTGCGGGCCTGCCGACGGCCCCGGCCGGGGGCTTCCTCGCCCACACCCTCCTGCGCTGCGTGCGCGACCGCCATCCGGAGGCGACGCCCATGCATCGGCTCGGCCGCGGCACGTCGGGCATCGTGCTGTTCGCCCGCACCGAGCGGGCACGACGCGCGCTGGCCCGGTCGTGGCGGGCGGGGCTCGTCGAGCGCGTGTACCGCGCGCTCGTCACGGGCCACCCGTCGGCCGCGGACTTCACCGTCGAGACGCCGATCGGCCCGGTGCCGCACCCGGTCCTGGGCACGGTGCACGGCGCCAGCGCCGGGGGTCGTCCGGCACGCACCGACGTCCACGTCCTCGACACGAGCGGCGACGCGACGCTGGTCGAGGTGGTGATCGCCACCGGCAAGCCCCACCAGATCCGTATCCACCTCGCCGCCGCCGGTCATGCGCTCGTCGGCGACCCGCTCTACGGCCACGGCGGTCTGCCGCGGCCCGGCATCACCGCCCTGCCCGGCGACGGCGGCTATCATCTCCACGCCGTCCGGCTCGCCTTCCCCCATCCCGCCTCGGGTCTTCGTACCGTCGTCGAGTGCGCCCCGCCCCTGGTCCTTCGCCGGCACTGGTAGGACCCATCGAGGAGGGGACTCGCGCTGTCTCCTGCGGGACGATATCTCGCCATGCATGCCCCGCGCGTGCACTGACGCCGTCGAGCTCGAGTACGAGGTCAGCGGACCGGCCGACGGCCGCCCCCTTCTCCTGATCCACGGCCTCGGCATGCAGATGGTCCACTGGGAGGAGGCCTTCGTCGCCGCCCTCGTCGACCGCGGGCATCACGTCGCGCGCTTCGACAACCGCGACATCGGGCTGTCGACCTGGCTCGACCACCTCGGTCCCGCCGACATCGCGAGCGCCATGACGGGCGTGGCGCCCTACACCCTTTCACACATGGCGACGGACGCCGCCGATCTGCTCGATGCGATCGGCTGGCCGTCGGCGCACGTCGTCGGCGTCTCGATGGGGGGCATGATCGCGCAGACGCTCGCCATCGCGCACCCCGCCCGCGTGCGCTCGCTGGTGTCGATCATGTCGACCACCGGCGCGCCCGGCCTGCCGACGCCCACCCCCGAGGCCATGGCCGTGCTGATGACGCCACCGCCGAGCGACCGCGACGGCGCCATCGCCGCCACCGTACGTACGTTCCAGGTGATCGGCAGTCCGGGCTATCCGACCGACGAGGCCGCGCTGCGCGCGATGGCGACGCGGGCCTTCGACCGCGCCTTCCATCCCGACGGCGTCGGACGGCAGCTCGCCGCCGTCCTCGCATCGGGCAGCCGTCGCGAGCTGCTCGCGGGCGTACGGGCGCCGGCGCTCGTCATCCATGGCCGCGAGGACCCGCTCGTTCCGCTCGGATGCGGCGAGGACACGGCGGCGGCCATTCCCGGCGCCGAGCTGCTCGTCGTCGACGGCATGGGCCACGACCTACCCGCGGCACTCTGGCCGCGACTGATCGACGCCATCACGGCCCACACCACCCGCGCGGACCGCTGACATCAGCCCATGGCTCGACGACTCCCGGACGCCACCGACCCTACCATGCTCGAGACCGGCGACAGCGTGACCGGCGAGCTGGTGCGCTCGATCGACTGGGCCGCCACGCCGCTCGGCCCGATCGACTCGTGGCCGTCCGGGTTGCGGACCACCGTCGAGACGCTGCTGCACTCGCGCCACCCGATGTTCCTGTGGTGGGGGCCCGACCTGATCCAGTTCTACAACGACGCCTATCTGCCGAGCTTCGGCACCGGCAAGCATCCCTCTGCCATGGGCCAGCGCGGCCAGGACTGCTGGCAGGAGATCTGGCCCATCATCGGCCCGCAGATCGACGACGTGATGATGGGCGGACGCTCGACGTGGAACGAGGACCACCTCGTGCCCATCCTGCGCAACGGGCGCATCGAGGAGGTCTACTGGACCTACGGCTACTCGCCCGTGTTCGACGACGACCGCAGCATCGGCGGCACGCTCGTCGTCTGCACCGAGACGACGGCACGCGTCCTCGCCGAGCGCCGCCTGCGGCTGTTGCGTGCGCTCGCCGAGTCGACGGCGCTCGCGCCGGACACCGATGCCGTGCTCACGCACGCGGCCGAGGCACTGGCGACCGCCGCCGACGACGTCCCGTTCGCCCTCTTCTATCGTGGCGACGGCGCCAGCCGCCGGCTCGTCGCCTCGATCGGCCTCGACGACGGCACCATCCGCATCGTCGATCCGATGCTGCAACGGCATCTCACCGCCGCGCAGCAGGGCCCCGTCGGCCCGGTGTTCATTCCGCCGCACACCATCCGCCTGCCCGGCGGTGCGTGGCCCGAACCGGCGTCGGACGTGTTCGTCGTCCCGGTGGCCACGCCCGGGGCCGCCGGCGCCATCGTCTTCGGGCTGAGCCCGCGCCTGCCGTTCGACGAGGCGTACCGCGATCACCTGCTGCACCTCGTCGAGCACATCGAGGTGATGCAGACTCGCCTGCAGGCGTCTCTGGCCCGTGCAGCAACGGAGAGCGAGCGCAACAACCTGCTCCTGCAGGCACCGGTCGCCACCGCGCTGCTCACCGGCCCGGCCCACGTCTTCGAGATCGCGAACCCGCTCTTCTGTCAGGTCGTCGGACGCCAGGGGCTCGTCGGCCGCTCGTTCCGCGAGGCGTTTCCTGAGCTGGTCGACACGCCGCTCCCCGACGTCCTCGACCACGTCTTCCAGACCGGCGAGCCGTTCGTCACCAACGAGTATCCCATCGCCCTCGACCGTCGCGGCGACGGCACGCTCGACGAGTGCTTCTTCCGCTTCAACCTCGAGCCGATGCGGGACGCCAGCGGCCGGGTGCGCGGCATGATGGCGGTCGCGGTCGAGATCACCGACCAGGTGACGGCGCGGCAGGTGCTCGAGCGCACGCATGCCGATCGCGAGAAGCTCCTGCTCGACCTCGAGTCGGCGGCCCGCGCGAAGGACGAGTTCCTCGCCATGCTCGGGCACGAGCTGCGCAATCCGCTGTCGCCGATCGTCACGGCCCTGCAGCTCATGCGGCTCCGCGGCGAAGGCCGGACCACGCGCGAGCAGGACGTCATCGAGCGCCAGGTGAACCACCTGGTGCGGCTGGTCGACGACCTCCTCGACGTCTCGCGCATCACGCGCGGCAAGGTCGAGCTGCGGCTCGAGTCGGTGGAGATCGCCGACGTGATCGCGAAGGCGATCGAGATCGCGAGCTTCCTGCTCGAGCAGCGCCGGCACCGCCTCGTCATCGACACCCCCGACCGCGGGCTGCGTTGCCAGGGCGACCCGGTGCGCCTGGCCCAGGTCGTGGCGAATCTCCTGACGAACGCCGCCCGCTACACCGACGTCGGCGGCACCATCCGCATCTGGGCGCGGCGCGAGAGCGAGCAGATCGCGCTCGGCGTGAAGGACAACGGCTCCGGCATCCCGCCCGAGATGCTGCCGCACCTCTTCGATCTGTTCGTGCAGGGACGGCGCACCTCGGATCGCTCCGAGGGCGGGCTCGGCATCGGGCTGACGCTCGTGAAGAACCTGGTCGCGCTCCACGGCGGCACGGTGTCGGCCTGGAGCGACGGTCCCGGCACGGGCAGCGAGTTCATCATCCGTCTGCCAGCGGGTCTGCCGACGGCTCCCGAAAGCCTCCCCGACCGAGTGCCGCCGGTCGCGGGTCCGTCGACGCGGGTGCTGGTCGTCGACGACAACGCCGACGCCGCGGAATCGCTCGCGGCGCTGCTGCGCATGGCCGGACACGAGGTCGCCGTCGCCCACGATCCGCTCACCGCGTTGCGCCTCGCGCCGGCGTTCCGTCCGGCGGTGGCCATCCTCGACATCGGTCTGCCCGTGATGGACGGCTACGAGCTCGCCACCCGGCTGCGTGCCGAGCTGGGTTCGTTCCCGTGTCACCTGATCGCGCTCAGCGGCTACGGCCAGGACCACGACCGCGAGCGCAGCATTGCCGCCGGCATCCAGGATCATCTGGTGAAGCCGGCGGATCCGGCCGTGCTGCTTCGTCTGGTTTCGGGCGAACCTGCTAGCTAGCGCTTCGCGCGGACTGCCGCGTGTGCTATCGCCCGCGGCGGAGAGGTGGTCGATGCACCCGGTCCGCGTCCTCGGCGTCGTGATGCTGCTCGCGGTCGTGGCGGTTCCCGCCGACGCGGTGCTGTGTCGGAAGAAGAACGGTGCGGTCTTCGCCCGCGACGCGTGCAAGCGCCGGGAGACCGTCCTCGACCCGGCGACGATCGGCGCCGTCGGAGTACCGGGAGACGCCGGCGCGGACGGCACCACGCAGCCCCGCCTGCGCGTCGTCGACGGGAATGGGCAGACGGTGCCAGGCACCCTCTCCACGTCCGGCGAGCTGCTCCTCCCGGCCGGCGATCAGATGGCGGGTCTGATGATCCGCGCGACCGGCGGGCTCGGCGACAGCGCCTTCTTCGAGGCCCCGAGCTGCCAGGGCCCGCCGCTGATCAAGGCCCGGAACGGCAGCCTGTACGGCGGGATGCTCCTCATCGGCACGACCTACTACTACGGCACCGGCCCGGATCAGCTGCGGAGCATCCAGTCACAGCGCGAGCTCGTCCCGCCGTCGCGGTGCACCGGTCCGGGGTCGGTGTACGACGCCGTCACCAGCATCTGCTGCACGACGTTCACGGCCTTCAACTTCGGGACCAACGTCGCGACGCCGCTGACGCTCGAGCTCACGCCGCCGTTGCGGGTGGAGATCGCCGAATGATGCGGCCTCTCGTCATCGTGGCCGCGCTCGTGCTGGCGCCGGCCGTGGCGGATGCCGTCCTCTGCAAGACGAAGCACGGGGCGGTCGTCGAGCGCCCGTCATGCAAGCGCAAGGAATCGGCGCTCGATCTGGCCGCCGCCGGCGCCACCGGCCGCAAGGGCGATCCCGGCCCGCGCGGGGCGTCGACCGCGCGACTGCGCGCCTTCGACGCGAGCGGGCAGCCGATCGGCTACGTCAACGGGAACGGCTACATCCTGATCCTGCACGACGGCCGGGCGCTGACGGTCTCGGCCGACGAGGACGGCTTCAACCGCGACGGCACGCTCTATTTCGCCGCCGCGGGCTGCACCGGTCCCGCCTTCGTCTACGGGACCGGCCTCCTCGCCTCGTTCGCGCCCATGCGCGGCAACACCGCGTACTACGGGGGCGATCCCGTGACCGAGTATCCCTACTCGTCGTATCAGGGCGGCTCGGAGCCACCTCCCGCCGGATGCATGTCGGGCACCTACGACGATCTGACGGGACTCTGCTGCATCACCGGAAATGGCACCGTGTTCGCGGGTCCGGCGGTTCCGGTCGACCTGGGTGCGTTCACGCCGCCCTTTCGGGTCGAGGTCGAGCGATGAAGGGTCTCGTCGCCACCGCGCTCGTCGCGGCCCTCCTGTTGACGGCACCGGCGGGGGCGGACGTCCTCTGCCGGGGCAAGAAGCAGCGCGTCTTCGTCCGCGCCGCCTGCAAGACGGGCGAGACCACCGTCGACCTCCCGCAGGGGCCGGCGGGAGCACCTGGGACCGCCGCGCCCAACCCGACCCGGGTCGTCGATGCCACCGGCGTCCAGGTCGGCCTGTTCGCCGAGCCGGGTCGGGAGGACAGCGTGACCACGGTGGTCTTCGAGGCGGGCACGCGGCTGGTGGCGGCCGACGTGAGCGACGCGGGGTTCCGCATCAGCATCGCGGTGCTCTTCCACCTGGCCACCGACTGTTCGGACCAACCCCTCGCCTTCTCCAGGGCCGCGACGTTCGTCCGCTACGCCGCCGTGCTGGGAACGACCGCCTACTACGCCGAGGACCCGATCACGACCGTCGCGCCGGTGGCCTACGAGCACATACCGGATCCCATGGGATGCGGCCTGCATCCCCTCCTCCCCAACGGACACTGCTGCGCGTTGCAGGCGTTCGGCGCATCCCGGTTCGGACCCGCCACCGCGACCTTCTCGATCACCGGATTCACCCCGCCCTTCCGCCTGGAACCCTGACCACCTGCCCGACCGGATTCCCGAGCCCCCGTAACGCATTTTTTCAGTCAAGAGGGGGTTTGTTTGATCCGATAATCGTGTAGGCTGGGGAGTTCCATGCCTACCTCCTCGATGGACAACATCCGCAACATCGGCATCTCGGCCCATATCGATTCGGGCAAGACGACGCTGACCGAGCGCATCCTGTTCTACACCGGCCGCATCCACGCGATTCACGAGGTGCGTGGAAAGGACGGCGTGGGCGCCAAGATGGACTCGATGGATCTCGAGCGCGAGAAGGGCATCACCATCCAGTCCGCGGCCACGTACTGCATCTGGCGTGGGTCGCGCGACCACATGGTCGAGCACAACATCAACATCATCGACACGCCCGGCCACGTCGACTTCACCATCGAGGTGGAGCGTGCGCTGCGCGTGCTCGACGGCGCCATCCTCGTGCTCGACTCGGGCAAGGGCGTGCAGTCGCAGTCCATCACGGTCGACCGGCAGATGAAGCGCTACCGCGTGCCGCGCATCGCCTTCGTCAACAAGATGGACAATCCGGGCGCGAACTACGAGCGCGTCTCGGACATGCTGAAGGAGAAGCTGCAGCACCACCCCGTCAAGCTGCAGATCCCGATCGGTGCCGAGGACAAGTTCTCCGGCATCATCGACGCGGTCACCGGACGCGCCTACTACTTCGACGGCGACAGCGGCGAGGACATCCGCAAGGAAGACGTCCCGGCGCAGTTCGTCGACGCCACGAAGCGCGCGCGCGAAGAGATCATCGAGGGCGTCTCCGAGGTCGACGACGAGCTCGCCGAGAAGTACCTGGCGGGCGAAGAGGTCAGCAACGAGGAGCTGCGCGCGGCCATCCGTCGCGCCACGCTGGCACTCAAGATCACGCCGGTGATGTGCGGCTCGGCGTTCCGCAACAAGGGCGTGCAGCTGCTGCTCGACGCGGTCTGCATGTACCTGCCGAACCCCGCCGAGACCCGTCACGAGGCGTACGACCAGCAGGACAACGAGAACAAGATCGCGCTCGAGCCCGATCCGGAGCGCGCGCTCGTCGGCCTCGCGTTCAAGCTCACGCAGGACAAGTACGGGCAGCTCACCTACTTCCGCATCTACCAGGGCACCGTCCGTAACGGCGACACCATCGTCAACACGTCGAACCAGCTGCGCAAGGTGCGCGTGCCGCGCATGTTCCGCATGCACTCGGACGAGCGCGAGGAAATCACCTCCGCCGGCCCGGGCGACATCGTCGCGTTCTACGGCGTCGACTGCTCGTCGGGTGAAACCTTCACCGACGGCTCGCTCAACGTCACGCTCACGTCCATGCACGTGCCCGCCGCGGTCATCTCGCTGGCGGTCCGTCCGAAGGACCGCTCGGGCGAGACCAACTTCTCGAAGGCGCTCAACCGCTTCACGAAGGAAGACCCCACGTTCCGCGTGCACCAGGACGAGGAGTCGAGCGAGACCATCATCAGCGGCATGGGCGAGCTCCACCTCGACATCTACATGGAGCGCATGAAGCGCGAGTACGCCTGCGAGGTCGTCGCCGGCAAGCCGCAGGTGGCGTACCGCGAGGCCGTCACGCAGCGCGGCGAGTTCATCTACACGCACAAGAAGCAGACCGGCGGCTCCGGCCAGTACGCCAAGATCGGCGGCTTCGTCGAGCCGCTGCCGTCCGACTCCGTCGAGGCCTACGAGTTCGTCGACGAGATCGTCGGCGGCTCGATCCCGCGCGAGTTCATCCCCGCCTGCGACAAGGGCTTCCGCGAGGCCATCAAGAAGGGCTCGCTCATCGGCTTCCCGGTCGTCGGCATCCGCGTCACCATCAACGACGGCGCCTCGCACGCCGTCGACTCGTCCGAGATGGCGTTCAAGACGGCATCGCTCATGGGTTTCCGCGAGGGCTTCGACCGCGCCAAGCCGGTCGTCCTCGAGCCCATCATGAAGGTCGAGGTCGAGGCGCCCTCCGAGTTCCAGGGCTCGGTGGTCGGCCAGGTGAACCAGCGTCGCGGCATGATCATCGACACCACCACCGACGGCGCCGACTTCACCGTCGTCGCCGAGGTGCCGCTGAACAACATGTTCGGCTTCGCCACCGACCTCCGCTCGGGCACGCAGGGCAAGGGCACCTTCACGATGGAGTTCGCGAAGTACGCTCCCCTGCCGAAGAGCGAGCAGGAAGAGATGATCAAGAAGAACCGCGAGCGTCTCGCGGCCGAAGCGGCGAAGAAGTAGTCCGACGGCTAGGGTGCTGTCGTGATCGCGGGCGGCGCCCCCGCCCACTGCTCGACCTCGAGGTTCCAGCCGCCGCCGAGCGCGCGATAGAGGAGCACCACGGCGAGGAGCTGGTCGCGCATGACGCGCGCCAGCTCCAGCTGGGCGATGAAGAGCTGCTGCTCGGCCTCGAGCACCTCGTAGTAGGTGGCCACACCCTCGTCGTAGCGGATGAGCGAGAGATCGACCGCCTGCTGCAGAGCCGCCACCTGCTTCTCGCGCTCGGCGCGCACACCCTTGAGCTTCTCCTCGGTGACGAGCGCGTTCGACACCTCGCCGAAGGCGGCGGTGACGGTCTGCTGATACTGCGTCACCGACGCCTCCCAGGCAGCGTCGGTGGCTCGGTAGCTCGCCAGCAACCGACCGCCCTGAAAGATCGGCCCCGCGAGCGAGCCGGCGATGGCCCAGATGTTGCCCGTCCCTTTGATCAGCGCCTCGATCTCCGAGCTCTGCCCACCGTAGAGGGCGCTCAGGCCGAGGCGCGGAAAGAAGTTGCCGACCGCGACACCGACGTTGGCATTCGCCGCCACCACCTGCTGCTCCGCCACCAGCACGTCCGGCCGGCGATCGACGAGCTGCGACGGCAGACCCGTGGGGATCTCGGGCGGCATGGTCTGCTCGTCCAACGGGTTGCCGCGGAGAATGTCTCCCGGGTTGTGGCCAAGCAGCAGGCTCAGCTGGTTCTCCTTGATGGCGATCTGCCGCTCGAGGTCGGGAATGGTCGCCGCCGCGCCGGCGAGCGACGCCCGGCCGCGCGAGACGTCGAGCAGCGTGCCGACGTCGCCCTCGTAGCGATAGATGAACAGGTCGAGAATCTTCTGGAAGGCGTTGGTGGTGTTGCGCGCGATGGTGAGCTGGCGGTCGAGCTCGAGCAGGCCGAAATAGGCCTCCGCCACGTCGCTCACGAGCGTCAGCAGCACGCCGCGACGGAACTCCTCGCTGCCGAGGTAGTCGGCGCGTGCCGACTCCGTCGCTCGCCGGATGCGACCCCAGATGTCGATCTCCCAGGCGACGTTGAACGCACCGAGGAACGAGTTGAACGTCTGGTTGCCGGCCTCCGGGATGAACGTCCGTCCGCGCGCCGCCTCGCCCTGGTAGCCGATCTGCGGCAACAGGTCGGCGCGCGCGACGCCCACCAGCTGGCGCGACTGCTCCACCCGCCAGATCGCGGTCTGGAGGTCGTAGTTGCCGTGGATGGCTTCGGTGATGAGCCCCTGCAGGACCGGATCGTCGAACACCTGCCACCATGGCAGGTCGGCGAGCGACGCGGCCTCGACGGGCGTGAGCTGTCCGCGCGTGACCTCCGGCGCATCGACCGCCGGACGCTTGTAGTTGGGCCCGACGGCGCAGCCGACGACGAGCACCGCGCTGAGCAGCGCGACCGCACGCCCCCTCATGGCACGTGCTCCCCGTCGGTCGCGGGCGGCGGCGGCGCGTGCGGCTTGCCACCGCGGTTGCCGAGACGCTCCACGACGTAGAACGACACCGGCACCAGGAAGATCGCGATCAGCGACGACATCAGCGTGCCGCCGATGACCGCGGTGCCGAGGATCTGCCGCCCCTTGGCGCCCGCGCCCGCCGCCGTCGCGAGCGGCAGCACGCCGAGCGCGAAGGCGAACGCCGTCATCAGGATGGGCCGCAGGCGGAGGCGCGCCGCGGTGAGCGCCGCCTCCATGATCGGCTTGCCCTTCTCGTACTCGTCCTTCGCGAACTCGACGATCAGGATGGCGTTCTTGGCGCCGAGGCCGATCAGGGTGATGAGGCCGATCTGCGCGAAGACGTTGTTCTCGAGGCCACGCAGCCAGAGTGCCAGGAACGCGCCGAACACCGCGATCGGCGTCCCGAGCAGCACGCTGAAGGGCAGCGTCCAGCTCTCGTACTGCGCCGCCAGGATCAGGAAGACGAACAGCAGCGACAGCCCGAAGATGACGCTCGCCGGCACGCCCTGCGCCGCCGCCTGCTCCTGGAACGACATGCCGGAGTAGGCGAAGCCCATCTCCTTCGGCATGGTCTCGCGGAACACGTCCTCGAGCACCTCCATCGCCTTGCCGGAGCTGACGCCCGGCGCCGCGGTGACGTTCAGCTGCGCCGCGCGCGAGCCGTTGAAGCGCATCGTGAACTCGGGCCCGAACGTCGGCTCCATCCGCACCACCGACGACATCGGCACGGCGTCGCCCTTGGTGTTGCGGACGTAGAACTGGCCGACGTTCTCGGCGCGCGTGCGGTACTCGCCCTCGGCCTGCACGTACACCTGCCAGACGCGGCCGAAGCGGTTGAAGTAGTTGACGAACACGCCACCCATGAACGCCTGCAGCGTCTGGTACACCGACTTCAGCTCGAGGCTCTGCTTGAGCACCTTCTCGGCGTCGACGTCGGCGTAGATCTGGGGCGTGTTGGGGATGAACGTCGTCGACACCCGCGTCAGCTCCGGCCGCTTGCGTGCCGCCGCCATGAACGCATTGGTCTGCTGGGCGAGGTACTCGACGGTGCCGCCGCTCCGATCCTGCAGCATGAACGTCACGCCGCCGGCGGTGCCGACACCGGGAATGGACGGCGGCGAGAACGCGAAGGCCATGGCCTCGGGCAGCCCCGCCAGCTCGGCATTGAGCCGCTGCTGGATGACGTCGGCGGTGAGACCGTGCACGTCACGCTCCCCCCAGGGCGTCAGCGTGACGAAGTAGAAGGCGTTGTACGTCGTCGACGCCTGGCTGAGCAGGCTGAAGCCGAGGATGGTGTTGTAGCTCTGCACGCCCGGCGTCTTGGCGAGGATGCCCTCGATGATGCGCGCGGTGGCATCGGTGCGCTGCAGCGACGAGGCCGCCGGCAGCTGCACGTTCATGTAGAAGTAGCCCTGGTCCTCTTCCGGAACGAAGCCCCCCGGAAGTCGCGATCCGAAGAAGCCGGCGAGGACGGCCATCACCAAGAGGGAGAGCATCGCGCGCCCCGACTTGCGGATCAGGTGCTCGGACCCGGTCACGTAGTGCCCGGTCGCACGATCGAACATGCGGTTGAAGCCGGCGAAGAAGCGGCCGAGGAGTCCCTCCGACTTCTTTTTCGGTCGCAGCAGGATCGAGCACAGCGCCGGGCTGAGCGTGAGCGCGTTGAAGGCGGACAGGGCGACCGACACCGCGATGGTGACCGCGAACTGTTGGTAGAGGAGTCCCGTGATGCCCGGGATGGCCGCGGTCGGGACGAACACCGCGCACAGGATCAACGCGATGGCGATGACGGGCGCCGACACCTCGTCCATGGCCTTGAGCGTCGCGTCACGCGGCGTCATGCCCTCCTCGATGTGATGCTCGACTGCCTCGACGACGACGATGGCGTCGTCGACGACGAGGCCGATGGCCAGCACCAGCCCGAGCAACGAGAGCGTGTTCACCGAGAAGCCGAAGAGCGGGAACAGGCAGAACGTGCCGATCAGCGCGACCGGCACCGCCAGGAGCGGGATCAACGTCGCGCGCCAGCTCTGCAGGAAGAGGAAGACGACGAGCAGGACCAGCACCACCGCCTCGAGGAGGGTGTGCACGATCTCGTTGATGCCCTCGCGCACGGCGAGGGTGGTGTCGAGCGAGATGACGTAGTCGAGGTCCTGCGGGAAGCGCGTCTTGGCGTCCTCCATGAGGGCCGTCGCCTGGTTCATGGTGTCGATCGCGTTCGATCCGGGCAGCTGGTAGATCGCGACGATCGCGGCCGGCTTGCCGTTCAGCCGGCCCACCATGTTGTACATCTGCGAGCCCAGCTCGACGCGGGCGACATCCTTCATGCGCACGATCGAGCCGTCGGGGTTCGAGCGCACGATGATGTCGCCGAACTGCTCCTCGGTGACGAGCCGCCCCTTGGCGCGCACGCTGTAGGTGAACTGCTGGCCCTCGGGAATGGGCTCGCCACCCACCTGCCCGGCCGGGTTCACGACGTTCTGCTGCTGCAGCGCCAGGATGATCTCGTTGGTGGTGATGTTGAGCTTGGCGAGCTGGTCGGGCCGCACCCAGTAGCGCATGGCGTACTGGCCGGCGCCGAAGATCTGCACCTGGCCGACGCCCGGCACGCGCGTCATCGGGTCGTTGATGTTGATGTAGCCGTAGTTCGACAGGAACTCGGCGTCGTAGGTGCCGTTCGGCGAGTAGATCGAGAACAGCGCCAGCGGGCTGGTCGTCGACTTGAGGATGGTGACGCCGTAGTTGCGCACGGCTTCCGGCAGGTTCGACTGCGCCTGCGAGAAGCGCAGGTACGCCAGCACCTGGTCGATGTTCGGCACCGTCGTGATGTCGAAGTCGACGCGCAGCTGCATCTGCCCGTTGCTGGCGTTGACCGAGTACATGTAGATCATCTGGTCGACGCCGCTCATGTTCTGTTCGATCGGCGTCGCCACCGATTCCTCGACCGTGAGCGCGTCGGCGCCGACGTAGTTCGCCGTGATCTGGATCTCGGGCGGCGCGATGTTCGGGTACTGCGCCACCGGCAGCTGCACCAGCGACACCACGCCGACGATCACCATGATGATCGACAGCACCATGGCGACGATGGGACGGTTGACGAAGAAACGGGCCATCGCGCGCCGTCAGCCGTTCGTCGCCGGAGGCGTGGCGGGCGGAACGAACGGCTTCGGATTCACCTTCATCCCGTCGCGCAGCTTGAGCACGCCCTCGGCGACGACGCGTTCGCCCGGCTCGAGGCCCTTCTCGATCACCCAGTCGGTGCCCGTCTTGGGCCCGGCCGTGACGGTGCGGAAGCTGACGACGTCGTCCTTGCCGACGACCACCACCTGATAGCTCCCCTGCACTTCCTGCACGGCTCGCTGCGGCACCACGGCGGCGCCCTTGCGGAGGTCGGTGACGGCGCGAATCTTCGCGTATCCACCGGGACGGAGCACGTTGCCGGGATTCGGGAACTCCGCCTGCACCTGCAGGCTTCCCGTCTGCACCTCGACCTGGCGGTTCACGGCCGACACCTTGCCGCGCTCGGGATAGACGCTGCCGTCGGCGAGGAAGAGCTCGAGGGACGTCTTGCCGGTGGGCTCGGCGCCTTCCGGGCCGCGTTCCGCGAACTTCAGGTACTCCTGCTCGCTGATCGGGAAGTACACCTTGACGGGATCGAGCTGGGAGACCGTCGTCATCAGGGTCGACGGCGCGATCAGATCGCCGACCTGCGCCAGCGCGATGCCGGCGATGCCGGCGATTGGCGAGTTCACCTTCGTCCATTCGAAGTTGAGCTGGGCGTTCTCGAGGGCGGCCTTGGCGGCTTCGACTGCTGCGGCGTCGGCCAGCATCTGCTGGACGGTGTCCTCGAGCTGCTTGCGGCTGATGGCGCCCTTCTCGACCAGCGGCCGGTAGCGGGCCACGTTCTGCTGGTCGCGCAGGTGGTTCGCCTGCGCCTGCGCCACCTCGGCCTTGGCCTGGTCGAGCGCCGCCTTGTACTGGCGCGGGTCGAGTTGGAACAGCTGCTGCCCCGCCTTGACGAGCGACCCCTCGTCGTAGGTCCGGGCCATGAGATAGCCCTGCACCTTGGCACGGATCTGGGCGTTGATGAGGCCGTCGATCGTACCCACCCATTCGCCGTAGACTGGGACGTCGCGTTGGGAGACGTCGGCGACGAGCACCTCGGGCACGGCGGCTTCGGGGGCGGCGGTCTTGTCGCAGCCCGCTGTCGCAAGGACAGCGGCGCCGATGAGCATGCCGACCCACACATGCGTCCGTGGTCTCCGGTGCTGGGTCCCCATCTCGCCCTCCTGGCTCGAAGGGCCGGTGCTATCCCATGGGCGACGGGGGGGTCAATGAAAGGTACATACCGGTGAGACACCCGCCCGCCCTCGAGCACGGAGATCCGAGCGTGCCGGGTCGTCTCGATCGCCGTTGACTCTCGTAGCTACCAGGGGCTACCTTCCACGGCATGAAGGCGGTTGCCGTGAAGGAGCTCAAAAATCGACTCAGCAGCTACCTCCGGGAGGTGAAGGGCGGCGAGGTCGTACTCGTGACCGACCGGGGCCAGGTGATCGCCGAGCTCAGGCAGCCGACGCCTGGAACACCGCTCGGCACGCACCGCGAGGCCGTCGAACGGCTCCGTACGGAAGGCACATTGCACCCCGGCCTCGCGCAGGATCCCGACGCCTACCTTCCCTCGCCGTTGCCGGCAAGGATCGCCAGCGGGGACCTGCTGGACGCCGAGCGCGACGAACGATGACGCTGTACGCGGAGACCAGTGCTGTCCTTCGGTGGCTGTTCGCCGAGGCGGACGGTGACGACGTCCGAGGCATCCTGGCGACCGCAGACAAGATCGTCGCATCCCGTCTCACGCTGATCGAGACTCGACGGGTGGTGCATCGCGCCGAGCGTGAGGGTCGCCTCACGGCCGTCCAGAGCGCCGATGTCCTGTCGGTCTTCGCCCGCGCCGCGTCCACCTGGGACATCCTCCAGATATCCGACGACGTGGCACGTCGCGCCGAGGACGGCTTCCCCGCCGAGCCCGTGCGTACTCTCGACGCCATCCATCTCGCCAGCGCGCTCATCCTTCGGCAGGCGTACTCCGACCTGCGGATGGTGACGACGGACGATCGGGTGAGACGGAACGCCAGGCTCCTCGGGCTCCAGGTCTCTCCCTGATCCGAAGCTACTCGAGGAACCCCGGCAGCGGCGGACCACCATCGCGACCGACCGCCGCAACCTCGCGCAGGACGTCCACCGCCGCGCCGTTGCCGTCGTCGACGATCGGTTCGACGTGTCCGTCGGGGACGAAGAGCTGGGGATGGTCGAACGGCGCGCGACGGTCGCGCACGCGCGCGTCGGTGAGCGACAGCAGGAACGCCTCCAGCGCCGCCAGCTCGTCGACGGTATTGTCGAGGACGTTCAGCCCCGCGATCTCGAGCGTGCCGTCGAGGCCGTGCTGCGGACGCACGTCGCCGCCGCGCGAGTAGAAGCTCAGCACGTCGATCAGCCGCAGCTGTCCGCCGTTGTGGAAGTACGGCGCCGTGAGCGCGACGTTGCGCAGCCCGGGCACCTTCATCGCGCCGTCGATCGCGATCGGCTCGGGCGGCGCCGGGTCGAGGCGACGTACGGTGGAGAGCGGCAGCCCGTCCTCACTCGCCCCACCGACGCCGGGGTCGTCGATGGTGGGGACGACGGCGATGTTGTTGAAGCCGCGGTCGAGTGCCTGTCCTTCGCGGATGCGCGTCGGGCTCTCGCGTACGCGGCGCACCGATGCGCCGGTCAGCTCGGCGCCCTCGTGACAGTTGATGCAGCGTCCGCGCGCCTGGCTGCGGAAGACGTCGACGCCGGCGACCGCCTCGGGAGTGATGGCAGTGACGTCGCCGTCCATGAAGCGATCATAGGGCGAGTCGTCGGCGACCAGCGTCGCCTCGTACGCCTGCACCGCCAGGCCGAAGAAGAGCGCGAAGTTGTACTGCATGAGCGTGTACTCGCGCGTCGCCGGATCCTGATCGAGGCGGCGCACCACGTCGACGGTGCCGTCGGGGTGCAGACGCAGGCGGCGCCGTGAGCGCCACCACTCGGGACGGAACGCGCGGGCGATCAGCGTGTCGTAGCGCGTGATGCGAAGCCCCGGCGCCGGGTAGCGCGACGACGCGCCGAGCACCGAGTCGTCGCGATGGACCTGCTGCTCGGCCAGCGGGCGGAGCCGCCGCACGCGCCGGCCGAGCTCCTGGCGACCGCGCAGGAACTTCCCCGACACGTGCCGCGTGTCGCGACCCTCGGCCGCCATCTCGACCGCGCTGCCCACCGGCATCACCGCCTGCGACGCCAGGCTCGAATCTTCCAGGCGGATGCGCACCGGCACGGGGAGGTCGGAGTCGTCGGCACGGTAGACGCGCGCGGCAGGGTCGTCGTCGCCGAGACCGTTGACGCCGTTGAAGACGTTCTGGGCGCGGCCGTCCCAGAACTGTCGGTGGTTGAAGACCGCATTGATCACCGACGGCGCGTTGCGACCGACGACCTGCCGTACGTTGACGCCACCCGAGCGGAAGCCGTTCGGATCGGGAATCGCAACGAGCCGCTCGCGCGGGCGACCGGTCCAGCCATCGAAGCCGAAGCGCGTGACGCCCTGCGAGCCGACGACGTCGTTGGTGAACGGTGACAGCGGGAAGTCGTCGGGCACGAGCTGGTGGTTCGGGCCGAGGTGGGCGGCGAACGTGGTGTCCGGCGTGACGCCGCGCGTGCCGGGGTCGAGCTGGTTCTTCGATCGGCTGTCGGCCCCGGCGTGGAAGTGGCAGGAGGCGCAGGCGGTGCGACCGTCGCTGCCGACCTGCATGTCCCAGAAGAGCGCCTTGCCGAGGACGAGGAGCGCGTCACGGTCGCGCACGAAGTCGTCGAGGTTGGTGGGACCGGGCACGGCCACGGTCTTGAGCGACGGCGGCCGCGGTGGATCCTCCGCCGCCGCAGCGACGCCGACGAGGAGCGCCAGCGTCGCCGCAACGAGGAGTGAGCGCCTCACGGGGTGGGCAGGCAGGCGCTCGACGCCTTGGTGTACGCGCAGTCGCGATCCGCCTTCTTCTTCATGAGCGGCTCGTCGTTCTTCCAGTCGACCTTCGGGCAGAGCTTCTTGCCCGCCTTCGTCGCGACGTCGACGTTGCCGCAGAACTGCGCCTGCGAGCAGCCGGAGGCGTCGACCACGGCACCGGCCGGCGTGGCGGCGCAGGTGTCTTTGCCGTCGAGGATGCCGTCGCCATCCGCGTCCGCGGTGGCGGTCTCATAGCTGGTCGTCATCGCGGAGAGATCGACCTCGCACTGCGCCTGCTCGTTGTCGGGATCGGCCGGGAACGGATCACACGCATCACCCACGCCGTCGGCGTCGGCGTCGACCTGGTCGGGGTTGGCGACCGTGACGCAGTTGTCGACGTCGTCCCCGACGTTGTCGCCATCGCCGTCGACCGGGAGGCCGGCCTGCGGCGTGATCGTCACCGTATACTTGCCCGACACGCCGCCGAGCGCGCCGATGAAGAGCGTGTACTCGCCCGCATGCTCGGCCGTGAGCTGATAGGTGCGCGTGATCGTCTGCCCGGCCGACGGTGCGACCGCGTAGTCGACGAGCGTGAGGCCCGCCGAGCCGAGCGGGTCGTCGACGGGGCTCGGGCTGGTGACGAACGTCTGGTGGCGCACGGAGGTCGCGCTGGTGTCCCAACCGCCGTAGATGGCGAATGCGAGCTGCACCGAGACCGCGTCCGACGGATCGTCGGCGAGCGTGACGGTGAAGCTCACGTCACCGTCGTCGAGCAGATCGGAGAGGTGCACGAGCGCGTAGTCGAGGCCGTGGCCCCAGCCCTGGCCGTCGTTCTCGGGATCGGTCCACGACTTGCCGCCGACGGCGAGCACGCGATCGGTGGGGAGGTCGGGATCCGGGGTGGCGTTGTAGGTCTCGACCTGCGCCAGCAGGCTGCCGCTCTCCGCCGGCGCGGTCCCGGACTGCAGGGTGCGCGCCGTCGTCGTGTTGTGCATGCCGGCGTACCACATCACCGGCAGCGTGCCGGTGTAGGCGGCGATGGGCCCGTTGGTCCACACGCCCATGCCGTCGGCGGGCGTTCCGTCGGCGCCGTTCGTGCTGCCGGCGACGCCGGAGCCGTAGCCCGCGATGTTGTAGGTGGCGTGCGCATGCGCACCGGATACCGACGCGAGCGTGGTGGCGAGCGTGGCGACGAGAACGATCGAGGTCCGCAGCATCCTTGGGTCTCCTCCTGTGGGCGCCGTCCTACCGCAGCGTCTGCACGCCGACGATGTGACATGGTGTCGCAGCCATCACTTCGTCTTGATGGTGGCGCGGTAGCCCTGCAGGCCGGTGTAGGCGTAGCAGGTGGGATCGATCGGATCGCAGGTGGGAGTGGGGTACGCGCTCGGGTCGCCCAGCGAGCGCGGGTTTCCGCCGATGACGACGCTGTAGCGGCCGGCCGCGAGCTTGGCCTTCAGCACGACCTTCGGCTTCGACTTCGGGTTCGGCGCGCTCGTCTCGTAGACGATCGTCGACCAGAAGCCGCCGCTGTTGTTGAAGGTGTGGCTCTCGACCTCGGTGGTGTCGTCCCAGCCCGAGTACAGTGACACCGCCGGGATCAGCGCCGAGCGCGCCGCCGCGGCGGTGGCCCCCGACGTCACCACGACGCCCTGCTGCGCCTCGACCGTGATCGTCACGGTGGCGGCGTCGTCGAGCTCGAGCGCGATCCAGTTCGACGTGTGGGTCCAGCCCTTGAGGCCCTCGGGATTCGACGGCTCGCTCCAACTCTTGGCGCCGACCGCGTTGACGATCTGCGCCTCCTGCTTGCGGTGCATGAGGATCGTCCACTCGTAGCTCAGGCCGGCGGGCGCGGGGTCGGCGAAGCTCAGATCGCCGGTGACCTTGCCGACGGGCTCGTTGCCATGCGCGCGGGCCTCGGTGGTCGCTCCGAGCAGGAGGGCCGTCGCGGCGAGGGTCCGCCAACCTCGATGTCGTCGCATCGGGACAGACTATGAATCGGCGAGCGGCGGCGGGATGCGTCATGACGTCGCAGGGAGCCCGGGCGAGATTCGACGCACAACGCCCTAGACAGGGTGCCGCCGGAATCGGTACGTTCGCCTGGTGCAAGCTACAATGCCGAGTTTCGCCGTCGTGTGCGCGGTCGCCAGGGTCCGGTTCGTGGATGGTCGACGGGACCCCCGACCGTGAGGGCCTCGACCGATCCCCTACTCGCCAAGATGCGTGAGGCAGCATCGGCCTTGGCCGATGGTGTCACCGTGACCCCGATGGCTGGAGAGCAGGACGGCCGGTGCTTCGTCCTCCGCGCGTCCAGCGGACTGACCCACCAACTCGTGCTGCTGCCTGCCTTCATGAAGGCCGACATCGTCGCGGGTCGTCGACATCACGCCATCGTCCAGGCGGTCGCACGCCTGCTGCGTCAGGACCGCCGCATGCGCGCCCTGATCACCCTCGACGCCGGCGGCGCGGCCCATCACGACTACCAGGCGTTCTAGGGGAGTCTGGCGTGCTCGACGCCGGGGGGCGTCCGTTCCCCCCGGCATCGCTCTATGGCCACCGCAGCCCCACAACCCGCGCAAGAGAGCGCAGGTGGCGGGTGCGCGCAACCGGGGTCCCGAAAGCCGGTGCGTCATGTCGTCGCAGGATGCCGTTCGCCGTTTCCAGCCCGCATCGCGTCCGCTACCTCTGAACGGGCATGCCGGTCGCGCGATCCTTCGCAGGACTCCTGCTCCTGCTCGCCGCCGCGTCCCCGGTCCGCGCGACCTTCGAGAGCGGCCAGGTCCGACCCCTCGCACTCTCCCCTGACGGCACGCGTCTCTTCGCCGTGAACACGCCCGACGGCCACCTCGAAGTCTTCGAGGCCGTCGGCTTGCAGCACACCGCCTCGGTCCCCGTCGGCCTCGAACCGGTCGCCGTCGCGGCGCGCACCGACACCGAGGTGTGGGTGGTGAACCACCTCTCCGACAGCGTCAGCATCGTGAGCCTGGCCACGAATCCAGCGCGCGTCGTGCGTACCCTGCTCGTCGGCGACGAGCCGAGCGACGTCGTGTTCGCCGGCGGTCGCGCGTTCGTCACCACCGCGCATCGCGGCCAGAACCGCCCCGACGACGCGCAGCTGACGACGCCGGGGATCGGCCGTGCCGACGTGTGGGTGTTCGACGCGGCCGGCGAGCGCATCGGCATCGTCACGCTCTTCGGCGACACGCCGCGCGCGCTCACCGTGTCGCCCGACGGAACGAGCGTCCATGTCGGCGTCTTCCGCTCCGGAAACCAGACGACCACCGTCGGCGAGACCACCGTCTGCGACGGCGGCGCCGCAGCCCCACCGTGCGCCTCCGGCCCCGGTGGCCTCCCCGCGCCGAACGCGAACACCGCCGGCGTCCCCGGCCCCGAGACCGGTCTCGTCGTGCGTTTCGACGGCACGCACTGGCGCGACCCGATCGCGCGCACCTGGGACGACGCCGTCCCCTTCACGCTGCCGGACGTCGACGTCTTCCGCATCGACGCCGCGACGCTCGCCACGACCGCCGAGTACGCCCACGTCGGCACGGTGCTCTACGGCATGGCGACGAACCCCGTGAGCGGCGCGGTCTACGTCGCCAACACCGAGGCGCGGAACGAGGTCCGCTTCGAGCCCGCGGTGCGCGGCGTCCAGCACCAGTCGCGCATCACCGTGCTCGACGACGGCACCGTCACCCCGCACCACCTGAACCCCCACATCGACTATTCCCTCGTACCGAGCCCGCCCGGCACCGCCGAGCGCAGCCTGTCACTGCCCGTCGGCCTCGCCGTCAGCGACGACGGCACGACGCTGTGGATCGCGGCGCTCGGCTCCGGCGTCGTCGCCGCCGTCGACACCGCGGCACTCGAGGCCGGCACGTTCGTTCCCGATGCGGCGACGCACGTGACGCTCACCGGCGGCGGGCCGAGCGGCCTCGTGCTCGACGACGCGCGCGCACGCCTCTACGTCCTCACCCGCTTCGACAACGGCATGTCGGTCGTCGACACCGCGACACGCACCGAATCGGCGCATGTGCGCCTCCACGACCCCGAGCCGGCGAGCGTCGTCGCCGGACGACCGCTGCTGTACGACGCCCGCGCGACCTCGAGCAACGGCGAGGCCGCGTGCGCCAGCTGTCACGTCTTCGGCGACCTCGACGGCCTGGCGTGGGACCTCGGCGACCCGAACGGGGCCGTCACGCCGAACCCGAATCCCATCCACTTCGGCGATCCGCAGCCGTTCCATCCGCTGAAGGGCCCGATGACGACGCAGAGCCTGCGCGGCCTGGCGGGCAACGGCCCCATGCACTGGCGCGGCGATCGCACCGGCGGCAACCTCGACGACGGCGACGCGCTCTCCGACGTGCAGGCGTTCGCGGCCTTCGACGTCGCGTTCGCCGGCCTCCTCGGACGCGACGGCCCCATCACCACCGACGACATGCGCCGCTTCGGCGACTTCGCGCTGCAGATCGGCTACCCGCCGAACCCGAACCGTCCGCTCGACGGCACGCTCACGCCGGAGCAGCAGGCCGGACGGGATCTCTTCGTCGGCCCGGTCACCGACACCGCCGGCTTCAACTGCGTCGGCTGCCACGCGCTGTCGTCACGCGCCGGCCACTTCGGCGCCGACGGCCAGTCGGCCATCCAGGGCGGACCGCAGCTCTTCAAGATTCCGCACCTGCGCAACCTCTACCAGAAGGCCGGCATGTTCGACGCCGGCCCGCAGGTGCGCGGCACCGGCTTCACGCACGACGGCAGCGTCGACACGATCTTCCGCTTCCTCGGCACGCCGTCGTTCACGCTCACCGACGTCGAGCGCCGTCAGCTCGAGCAGTTCCTGCTCGCGTTCGACACCGGCCTGGCTCCCGTGGTCGGGCAGCAGGTGACGCTCGCCATCGGCGGCGACGTCGCCGCACGCATCGATCTCCTGCGAGCGCGCGCGACCGCCGGCGACTGCGACCTCGTCGTGCACGGCGTGCGCGACGGCGAGGCGCGCGGCTGGCTCCTCGTGCCGAGCGGACGCTTCGTCGGCGATCGCGCCGCCGAGCCCACGATCGACGACGCCACCCTCAGAGCGATCGCGGCCACGCCGGGCCAGGAGCTGACCTACACCTGCGTCCCCCCCGGCACCGGCACGCGTAGCGCGCTCGACCGCGACGAAGACGGCTTCCTCGACCGCGACGAGCGCGACGCCGGCACCGATCCCGCCGACGCCACGAGCATACCGCCGGGCAAGCCCCTGCCGCTGCAGCAGCGGCTCGTCCGCACGACGCGGCTCGCGATCACCGGTCGCGGCGCGACGCCGACGCTCGCGTTCAGCGCCCGGACGAAGAATGACGCCGCCGCCAACCGGATCACGCCGCCACCGCAGCAGACTGCCTTCGACCCGACGATCCACGGCGCGGCGCTGCACGTCTACAACGCCGGCTTCACGACCGACGCCGTCGTCGTGCCGCTGCCGTCGAGCGGTTGGACGGTCGCGGGGTCGGCCAAGAAGCCGAAGGGTTATCGCTTCCGAGCGAAAGGCGGCGCAGTGCGCAGCGTGATTCTCGGTCCGGACCGCATCGAGGTCCGCGGTCGCGCCGGCTACACGCTCGACGAGCCGGCACAGGGCCGGGTCGCCGTGCGGCTGGTGCCCGGACTGTTCGGGGGCGGCGGCTGGTGCGCGTCGGCGCCGGCGCGGGCGCGCGGCCGTCAGCAGTCGACGGCGAAGGACGATCGACCGGGGCGGTTCGTCGGTGCGAGGAACGCGCCGGCGCCGGCGGCGTGTCCGATTGCGCCGTAGCGTCTTCGTCGATCGAGCCCCGGGAACTACGCGTGCCGCGCTAGACGCTTCGGTGGCTCGGCGGCGCACTACTACGCAAGTGCTAGAACGCGCCAAACATCGCGTATTCCATCCGGCACACCCGGCCATGGATGACTCGCCGGAGAGTTCAGGGGCAGCGCGTCACTAGCGTGCCCTGAAGTTCCCTAGCACGTGCCCATTCTGGCTTTACCTCGATCCTGATTCTGGGTTAGGTCTCCCACCGCAATGAAACGGATAGTGGGCGGAATCCTCCTTCTGGGATGCCTCATCGTGATCGGCACCGACGCCGAGCTCCATGCGCAGTCGCAGACCCGAAACCTGAACGAGTTCGTTCTCTTCGGGATGCGTTCGGTCGCCGTCGACGGCCTGTTCGGACAGCGCGGTCGACGGGTGCAAAGCGGTGGCGCCGAAATCTTCGCGTTCGGAGTGAACTGTGAGCGCCCACGCGCGGGAACAGGATGCGGCGTTACGTCGCTGAACGACGTCATCCTCCTCGACGGTGCACAGATCGCGTCTGACCATGTCATCGTCCGAAGCAGAGGGGCGAATCTGTTTCAGGTCTTCGCCAACTCCATCGATGGCGGGGCACGCGCGCTGATCCGATCCCCCGGGACCGGTCCGAGCGGCATCTCGCCACTCGCTCTTCCCCTGCTCGGGGACGTGGATGGCGACGGAACCGCAAGCTGCAACGTCATTAGTTCGTCGTGCGCTCCGGACTTTGGCGACCTATATGCCGCGTGCGGCTTCCCGGCCTCCTTCCCTGCCTGCGACATCACTAAACCGATCCTCGTAGCACCCGGTGTCGATTGCCTCATCGCAACCGACACGATTCCGGGCAATGGGCAATGCGACCTTGCGCCGGGGACGTACGGATCACTCTTCGTGACGGACCGCGGAAACTTGAACCTGTCGGGCGGCGTGTTCACGTTCTGCAACCTGCGTCTTGGAAACGAAGCCGTCGTCATCCCGCGCGCGCCCTCGACGCTACAGGTGAACGGCGACGTGAGGATCGGCAATGGCAGTCGCGTGTTCTCGCGGCGGCGGCGGGACCTCGTCATGCTCGTCAACGGATCCTCGACCGTGAAGGTCGGTAGCGACGTCACCTTATCGGCGGGAGTATGTGCGCCGGAGGGCGTCCTCAAATTCGGACGGAACGGCTTCTTCTTCGGACAATTCGTCGGGGACGTCGTGAACATCGCCGGGCCCACGACCCTGGGCTTCGCGCCGTCGTTCGGAGGTTGACCAGGATGCCTACCCTCCGGCTGCTCATGACGCTCGGGCTCGTCGCGGTTGCTTCGCGCACGGGAATGGCCGACGACACACCTCTGCGACGCGACGTCGGCTCGTACTTCATCCTCGCCTCCAGGGCCATCACCATTGATGAGTTGTTCTTGCCCGATGCATGCAACGTCGGCGTGGATTGCCCGTCAGCCAGCGGGCCTACATGCGGCATTCTACGAGTTCTGGGATCCATTTTCGCAGGCAGTGGATCGCAGATCGCCGCTGATGCCGCGTTCTTTCGTGGTCCCGGGTCGAGCGTCGCGCAGCTCTTCGCGGATCAGGTACCGGACCCGCTGGGCCTGGTAGTCGATGTGCCGGGCCCACGTCCCGGAGGCGCCGGGGCATTTCGGCCGCCGATCGTCGGCGACCTCGACGGCGACGGTCGCACGAGCTGCGACGACCACTGTCGGCTCGATGCGGGGGACATCGGGAGAGCCTGCGGGCTCCCCGATCCGTTTCCTGCCTGTGACGCGCAGGGGGCAGTGCCTGTTTCGTCTGCGACCGATTGTCCGGTGAACATCGTCGACGAGGATCCGGGAAACGGGATCTGCGACCTTCCCCCGGGTGTATATGGCAACTTGAACGTCGCCACGTTCGGCCATCTCAGGCTGCGCCCCGGTGACTACGTATTCTGCAACGTCACCGTTGGACGGAACGCCACGGTGGAAACGTCAGGGGCCCACGTCCTCATAGCGGAATCAGGTAGCATGAGCGTGCTCACCGGCAGCATCGTGGGATCCGGGCAACTCGGCTGTTCCGGGCTCACGCTGTTCGCCGCGGGACGGGGACAAGTGAGCCTCGGAAAGCGCAACGCGTTCATCGGGCGTCTATGTGCTCCCGAGAGCGCGATCGACCTTGGTGACGGGAATACGCTGATCGGTCAGTTCATCGGGGCAACGGTCGAATCGAGAGGCCGAAACTTCGCCGGTTGTTGCGTCGGCGTCTGCGGGGACGGCGTCGTGGACGGGGGCGAGATATGCGATCCCTTCGCCAGTGGAGACCAGTGTGCGCCCGGCTCGTCGTGCAATGACGACTGCGAGTGCGAGGTCGTTTGCGGAGACGGCCAGATTGGGGAAGCGGAAGTCTGTGACCCCGGCGCTGCCGCCCCTACCTGTCCACTCGGCACCTCGTGCAACGACGATTGCACTACCTGCGAGACGGCCTGCGGCGATGGGCAGATCGGGGGGACCGAGATCTGCGACCCCGGCGCTCCCGCCACGACCTGTCCACTCGGCACCTCGTGCACGAACGACTGCACGGCGTGCACGGCCGTTTGTGGCGATGGTGTCGTTGCGGACTCCGAGATCTGTGATCCGCCGGGCACGGGAGCATCGTGCGGCGAGGATGCGGTCTGCGGATCCAGCTGTGACCAATGCCTCGCATGTCCGACGACGACACCGATCCCTCCTGAGGGCGGTACGGCTCACGGCACGACGAGCGGCGCGAGCAAACTCGGAAGTGGCTGTGCGACCACCGCCGCCGCGCCCGAAAGCACCTTCTCCTGGATTCCGGCGGTCTCCGGTGATGCCGTTCTCGAAACCTGCGGGAATGAGACGAACTTCGACACGGTCCTCAGCGTGCACGACGAGACCTGCGCGGGACCAGAACGAGCCTGCAACGACGACGCGTGCGGTACGGGATCTCGTGTCGTCGTCCCAGTCGTAGCGGGTCGACAGTACGTCATCGTCGTCGATGGCTATGGCACCGACGCCGGACGCTTCGCCTTGACGATCATACCTCCAGCGAACGTCCTCCATGAGCACGCCAAGACAGAGTAGACGGCTACCGCGCGCTCGGCTCCAAAAGGCTCTCTTCTTCACGACGTCCGTTCGACGAGGACGCGACCGCCCGAGTGGCTATTCGCAAATATCTGCATGGCGGACGTTGCGAGGTGCCTAACTTGAGGGCCCTAGTACTGTAAAGGCAGACTTGATCCTTGACGCCCGGCGACGGCGCGTCGTACCAACCCTGCAGCACAGCAGCCGTCCAATGAGGTCGTCATGACTTACTGCCTTCGCCTTGCGTTCGCCGCCGCATGGTCCCTCGCCTTCCTAGGCCAATCCGCCCACGCCGCCTGCAACGTCATTCCCGGCACCAGCAACACCTTCCGCGGCACGCAGGGCTCGACCGACCGTCCCTTTGCCCGACCCGGTGACTTCGTCGAGCTCGCCCTCGACCCCAAGTGCACCGGCACGAACGGCTTTCCATCGACGAATCCCGCCGACTACGTCGTGGTGGTCATCTTCACACCGCCGAACGGCCCGCCCACGGTGAAGGCGCTCGCCGAGACGTGTCCTGCATCCGGGGTGTGCGGGGTCACGTGTGACACCGCGAACCTCCCTGGCCAACCACGCGACCTGGACGTGATCGTCCGCGGCGGGCGGGCCAACCTGCGATTCCGCTTTCCCGACACCGACGACCTGCTCGGCGTCGCGGACGACGATCGCACCCTCACCGGCCCCGCGCGCATCGCCGTGACGACGAATGACGGGCCCTCGCCGTGTGCGTTCCTCGCCGGTATCTGTGACGCCGCCCCAGCCCCCGGTGTGCTGGCATGCATCGATCGGCTATTCGAAGACGACGGATCGTGCGACGCCACACCCAACGCGGTGTTCCCTGGATTCACGGCGCTTCCGCCACCGAACAACTACCAGGCGGTCTGCAGCACTCCGTCGCCGCCGTGCCTGGGCAATCCGAACGCCCCGATCGACGTGCGCTTCACGGTCGACAGCGCGGGCAACGTCCTGGTCCCAATGGACTGGCGTGGAGTGTTGGTGCGGCTCGAGCAGGGCAACCCCGTGTCCGACGCGGTACCGTTCGCGCGCTCCCTTCGAGGGAGCACGTCGCTCCAAGCACGACTCGGCATTGCAGGACCGATTCGCGTTCCCGGCAATTCCTTCCTCACCTCGTACTCCCCACAGGGAGGCAAGGTCGCCCCCATCTTCGATCCTCAGGCCGATCCGAGCGCAGCCAACGTCGTGACCTTCTTCGGTACCGCCGACGCGCCGGAAACCGTGCTCCGCGTCGCCCGGCGCAGCCCCGTGTTCCGCGAATGCCTCCCCGGGCGATCGAACGCCGGATTGCCATGTTCCGGCGATGGTGAATGCGGCGGTCTCGCCGGCAGTTGCGGCGAGACCACGTGCAGAGGTGGCAGCCAGTCGGGCACGCGCTGCGACGACGACGGCGACTGCCCAGGTGGCGAGTGCGGCCCGGCGCTGTTCGACTTCGACGATCGGCTCGTCAGTGGCGTCGGCCCGATCATCGCCAGCGACGTCACGGCCGTCGCACGCGATCCCGTCGCACTCGACGGCCTGGCTCAAAGCACCGAGCTGTCCGCGCTGGTCCTCGCCGAGCGCCTCGAGGGCAAGGACTTGAACGCCGACGGCGATACCGAGGACGACGTCCTCGAGATGCTCGATCGCCGCACTGGCGAGCCGCAGGCGATTGGGCAGCCCGGCCTCTGCAAGCCGCCCGAGGAGTGCCCGCCGCCACCGCCGTTCGCGCGCGCCGTCGCGCGCATTCTCCAGCCTCCGTTCAGCTTCCCTGCCTTCGCACTCGATGGTGACGTGCTGACGTTCCTCGAGCCGGAGGTGATCCAAGGCGGCGACGTCGGCAACGGGGATCGCGACCTGAGCGACCTCCTCGTCCGCGTGCTTCGCATCGGGCGCAAGGGCGTGACGGAGCTCGATCTCACGGCCGCCGCGTCACCCGCACCGATCCTGAACGATCGTGCCGTCCTCATCTCCAATGGTCAGGTCTTTTTCCGCTCGCCGGAGGCCGCAGGCGCACGCCGGGGCACAACGCGGATCAGTCCCGAGCTCCGGGGCGGCAGCGCCGACTTCCTCCGCTTCGGCTCCTTTGGTCCGGCGCTTTCGGCTGACGGGCGCTACGTCTCGTACTTGAGTGACGTGGTCGACCCGGATCGGCTCGTGCTCGACGTCTACGCCTACGATCGCCGCACCGGGACTCGGGTGGTCGTGAGCCGGGCCGTCGACGGCACCCCGAGCAACGGCGATTCGTTCGCCACCTCCCTCTCGCGAACGGGGCGCTTCGTGGCATTCGACAGCGAGGCGACGAATTTGATCGCCAACGATCAAAACGGCGACGACTTCGACGTCTTCGTGTACGACCGTGACACGGACGGTGACGGCATCTTCGACGAGCCGGGCAGCACGCGTCTCGACGTCGCCAGCATCGCCTCGGGGGGCGTCGCACAGGCAAACGACGTCGCCCTATTCCCCGCGCTGTCGGGCGACGGGCGGTACGTCGCCTTCGACAGTACCGCCACCAACCTCGCGCAGACGCCCGATGCGAACGGCGCATCCGACGTCTTCGTCCACGACCGACTCACACTCGAGACCACGCGTGTGAGCGAGCCGACGGACGGCGGTGAGGCGTCGGGTGGCTCGTTCGGCGCGGCCATCTCCGCCAACGGCCGTTTCGTCGCCTTCGAGAGCACGGCCGCCAACCTGGTCGCCGGCGATACCAACGTCGCCAGCGACGTGTTCGTGCACGATCGTCTCATGCTGACGACCGATCGCGTGAGCATCGCGTCGGCGGGCGACGAGGGCAACGACGCGTCCTCGTCCGCGTCCATCTCCGCCGACGGGCGCTATGTCGCATTCACCAGCTTCGCGAGCAATCTGGTCGCCGGCGACACCAACGGTGCCGCCGACGTCTTCGTACACGACCGGTTCGCGAAGACCACCTCGCGTGTGAGCACGACCGCCGGGCGACAGGCGAATGGCTCGTCCGGCACACCGGCCATCTCTGGCGACGGCCTGATCGTCGCCTTCCGCAGCACGGCGAGCAATCTCGCCCCCGACGACACCAACGGACTCTCCGACATCTTCGTCCACGACCGGTCCACGGGTGCGAGCGTGCGCGCCAGCATCACGAGTGATCGCCGCGAGCTGCAGGCGCTCTCCGCGGGCGCCGCCATCTCCGGAGACGGCCAGAACGTCGCGTTCGCAAGCTTCGCGGGTGACTTGAGTCAGCCCGCAGCCGTTCTGGTGCGAGGCATCGACACCGGACAGGCATCACAGGACATCACCCGCGACGGCGATCTCGACGACACCGTCCTCCGGGCCATCCGTCTCGCGCCCCGAGGATTCCGCACGCTGTGCCCTGCCGGCCAGACGGCGGTGGCGGGCGGCACCGCAGCCTTCCTGCGGCCGGAGAGCGGCGGCATCGCCACGGGGTGCCCAGACGGTCCCGACCTGAATGGCGACGGCGACGCCGACGACGATGTCGTCCATCTCGCCACTCCCGAGGGTCCCGTCCAGAACCTCGGGCGCGCAGCGACAGCGGTCGATCTCTCGGAGCAGCTGCTCGGAGTGCTGACGTCAGAATCCGCGCAGGGAGCCACCGATCTGAACGGCGACGGCGACACGGCCGACACGGTGCTCGAGACCCGTGCCGTCGCCGGCGGCGATTGGCAGTCCACCGGCCAGGCGGCCGATGCCCTCGACATCACTGGTTCCATCGTCGCCTTCCTGACGCCCGAGAGGAACCAGGGGGCCGCGTCGCTCAACGACGACGCGGACACCGACGATCGCGTCGTCCAGATATACGACGCAGCGTCGCACATCACGACCAACCTCCACAGGGCGGCAGAGGAAATCGTCCTCGGTGGCTCACCGGGTCGCGAGCTGGTGGCATTCCGAGTGCGCGAGGCGTCCCAGGGTGCCGACCTGAACGACGACGGCGACCTGCTCGACGACGTTCTGCAGGTCTACGACGTGCATCGCGGCTGCCTGCTGCAAACGTTCCAAGCGGTGGTTCCATGTCCACTGGAAGCGTGCGACCCGCGCGTACCCTACCGCGTGCTCGGCGACACGGTCGTCTTCCTGACGCTCGAGGGACAGCAGAGCGAAGACCTCAATCGCGACGGCGACAGCACCGATCTCGTGCTCCAGATATTCAACGCACGCATGGCGGCGAAGATGCAGTGTGGCTCACCGCTCATGGCACGCGGACGATCCGGCCTCACTAGAACGGCCGTCGTTAACGCTCTCGTCACGACCGGGGAGATCACGTCGGTGGCGGCGTCGCCTGCGGGGGTCTGCACCAACACCGGTCAGGCATGCGCGCGGCCCGGCGCCGGCACCGATTCCGGCTGCGGCTCGGGCATCTGCTTCGTACCGCCCGGCGGCTGCCTGAAGGAGCTGCAGACCGCGTGCGACACGGATCCCGAGAATCCCGTCGACCCCAACGCGCCGCCACGACTGTGCAGTTGCGACGGTGACCCATCGTGCGACTTCGCTTTCTGCGATCCCGTCCTGGGTTCACCGGGCGAGGGCACCTGCCGGGCTCGGCTGCGCGCGTTGGACGGGACCTCGTCGTCGTGCAGCGCCAATGACGACTGCAAGGTGCTCGACCCCGTAGCCGTCTGCAACAATGACGCGCAGTCGATTCAGCGCCTCGTCGGCCCCCTCACCGACGCGACGGGCGACGTCGCCACCACCTCGGGAGCGTTGGCGTTCACCAGCGCTGGACGCTGCGTGGAATCGCTCGACGTGCCGTGCCTTCCCGATGGCTGCGCCGCAGGAACCTTCTGCCCGACGACCACGCCGATAGGCGGAGCGACCTGCCAGCGCGAGCACGGCGTATGCACGACGACCGACGAATGCCCGGCCGGCACCTGCCGCCTCGACCTCATCGTCTCTACCGCCGACGACGCCGACCGCGACGAGCTCGCCGACCCCTTCGACAACTGCCCCCAGGCGGCGAATGCCGAACAGAGCGACGTCGATGGTGACGGCATCGGCGATGCATGCGACGAACAGAGCTGTGGCGACGGCGTGCGCGGCGCCACCGAGCAGTGCGACACCAGCGACGACGACGCCTGTCCCGCCGAGTGCCAGGCCGATTGCAGCTGCCCAGGATGTACGCCGGCCATTGCCGGAAGCCGGGTAACGGTGCGCACGCGGAGCCGAGGAGTCACTGCTCGCATGACGATCCCGCTCGACGACTATACCGATCAGCCGGTCACCGTGCGTGTCGAGGATCGCGACGGGGTAATCGCCCTGCAGAACGTCGGCGCACTGGCGCCGCGCGGTGACGGGCAGCGCAGCTTCGTCTTCCGAGGCCGCGGCGAAGGCCTGCAGCGCATCGTCCTCCGCCGCACCGGCGATCCGGGCCTGTATTCCCTGCGCGTGAACGCGCGCCGCTGGCTCGATGCCGCACGACTGAACCGCGGCGCAGGCGACACGCGCATCGTAGTCACGATCGGAGACGGGTGTGTAAGCACCGGCGTGACGAGGATGCGGCAGTAGCATCGTCGGTCCGCCGACGCAGACACCGGGACGGACCGAAACAGCCTCGCGATCCGCTCGCGTCGCTCAGGGGGCTGTGCAGCCCGTGACGGCCGTGAACCCTCGCGCGACCACGGTATCGGCGACGATCTGCCCCAGCACCTCGCTCGAGGTGCCGAGGTCGACCGCGCTGTTGGGACCGCACACGTGTGCCACGAGACTCGACTCGGTGCCGAGTGCGAGTCGCGAATCATCGCCCATGAAGATGCGTAGATCGCCGCACGCACTCCCCAGTACCGCCTTCGTTCCGACCGTGACGGCGCCACCGCCTGCGAGATGCAATGCGGTACCGCTAGCCGCGACGAGGCCACCCTGCTCGATCGCGAGACTACAGGCCGCGTAGTCGCCGTCCCCGAGTGCCAGCGTCGCGGCACGCGCGACGGTCACCGCTCCGTATGCACCGGGAAGAGGGTCACACCGCCCGTTGCCGGGGAGGCGATCGTCGGCCGAGCAATCCTGCCCCACGATCGCCACCAGGGGTCTCGCCGGATCGCACGGCACGAGCGCCGCAGGGAACCTGCAGGCGGCGCGATAGTCGTCCGCGTTGGGACGGCAGTCGACATCGCAGCTCGGACGTCCATTGCCGTCGACGTCACCGAGAAGCGGTGGCACGAACGCGCTCGTGCCGTGCGGAAGCGGGCCGGGTGTTCCGATGAGCACGTTCGGGGTGCCAAGCAGTTGCTGCACGAACAACTGCTCCAGCACGGATTCGGACTTCGAGAGGAGGACCGTGTCGCTCACGATCTGGCTCTCGTCAGGGGCGAGGATGAAAATGCTGGCCTGGAGGTTGCCACAGTTCGGCAATCGCGCCGACGAACAGTCCACGCCGAGGTTGCCGCGTTGGAGCAGCAGCCGCTCGACGCTCACGGCGCGCGCCGCGAGGATGGCGTAGGCGGCAAGGTCGCGACGAAGGGGCGGTGCCTGCGCCCGGGCATGCACCGCCAGGAGCACGATGCAGACGAGGGCAGCCGTGCGAAGACCCGTCATGGCGTGGCGACGGTCGATGTTCCGCAGCATGCGAGTGTGAGCGAACCCCCGACGTCGATGAAGTCGCCGCCGATGATCTGTCCCACGAGCAGCACCCCAGGGCCGATCCTGACGAGCGCTTCAGGTGCGCACACGTTCGCCGTGAACCGAGATTGGACGAACGGTTTGCTGCGCGCGCTGGACTTTACCGGCCGTCGCGAGAGTTTCGCGCGCCCGATGGTGAACGCGCGGCCGCGAAGGAAAATCGACAGGTCCCCACATCGAGTCCCGACCCGCGCATCGCTGTTGACTGTAAAGTCTTCTGACACGAAGAGCGTCGAGGGCGCCGCCGCCGTCAGCGCAATCCGGTCACCCATGGTCACCCCGCAGAATGCATAGTCGCCACCGGTGAGTTGGATCCTGCCACCGTTGGACACGCTCAGTCTGCCGTAGGTACCCGGCGGTAGATCGCATCGCGCATTGCCAGGCACGGTGTCGAACGGATCGCAGTCCTGGTCGAGGTTGACGCGGAGGGTGCGCGCAAGATCACACGCCGGGAACACTTCGGGCATCCCGCACGCGCGTTCGAGATCTCCGAAATCCGGGATGCAGTTCCCGCCGATGGTCCCGCAACTCGGACTGCCGTCGCCGTCGACGTCGGGGAGGATCGGCGTCTGGAACGGCGTGGTGCCATTGGCGCCACTCCCTGGCCTGGTCACGAGGCCGAGGACTCGTTCACCCGCATTCGCGAAGACCTGCACGCCTCGAGAGCGTTGGTCCATGACGGCAACGTCCCCGATGAGCTGACCGCCGAATGTCGACCCGAGCGAGGATATCCTCCCACAGACGCTGTTGGCGCTCGGACTTCCACAGTTCACGCCCACACTGCAGTCACCGATGATCGTGGCGTTACGTAGTCGCAGCGTCCGCATCGACAGGATGCCGAACCCGGCGACGTCCCGCCGCACCAGTGGCCCCTCGGCCGCCGTCCCGACCATCGGCGCGGCACTGAGGATCACGACGATCAACACAGCGGTCGGACGCATGACAACCAGGTGCATAGCTTGTGATCCCGATGGCTGTAAAGGTCGATCTGCCACGTGCGATGAGGCCCTCGCCCGCCTGGAGGTGGGACAACAGCGAACGCGCCACCGTCCTCGCGCGCCGCGCCCTGATGTCGCACCGATGCACGAGACCGGGCTCCGTCCCCCGTTCCGCGACATTTTCCTTGACACGAAAGGCACCCGTCTGTGAACTTTCCGTGTCATGCGGAGCCCGTCGTCCCCTGGCCGGAGTTTGCCCTTCGTTTCCCTCGCAGCCGCCGTGGCGGCTGCCATCGTCCTCGCCACCGGCGTCGCCGATGCAGCCCTGACCTCGACCGAGGCCAAGTGCCGGCAGCGCGTCGGGATCGAAGGACGGGTGCTGCTGAAGAACGTCCAGAAGGCGCTCGGCACCTGCCTCGACAAGGTCAGCAAGGGCATCCTGCCGGCGATGACCGACTGCACGCTCGATCTGGGCGTCGCGTCACGCATCACCAAGGCGGAGACGAAGCTCACGGGCAAGATCGTCGGCACCTGCCCCGACGCCATCGTCGCCGGGCTGGTGTTCGGCGGCGGCTGCTACGGCGCCGCCACCGGAGCCGAGCTCGCCAGCTGCCTCATCGACACGCACGAGGCGCAGGCGTTCCTGCTCGCCGACACGGTCTACGGCACCAGCGGCGCCCTCGCCGCCCCGGCGCAGAAGTGCCAGTCCACGGTGTCGAAGGAAGGCCAGAAGTACCTCGGCAAGCGCCACAAGCTGATCGCGTCCTGCAAGGACAAGGTCGCCTCGGGCAAGCTGCCGGCCAACACCGACTGCGCCGTGTCCACCGCCGTCAAGGTCGACGCCGCGGCGGCGAAGAGCGCCGCCAAGATCACGGCCACCTGCGCCGACGCCACCGTCGCCACGCTCACCTTCGGAGCGCCCTGCACCGGCGTCACGACGGGTGCCGCCCTCGCCGCCTGTGCGGTCGGCGTGCACGGCGAGCGTGACGATCAGCTCATCACGGTCGAGTACGGCGCCGGCCCCGCCGGCACCACGTCGCAGGCGAAGCTCATCAGCAACGCCCCCGCCGACTGCGTGAAGGGCCCGATGAGCCGCTGCCGCGCCGGCGACTACCTGCTCTCGAACGACCGCATCCGCGTCGTCGTGCAGAGCCTGCAGCGCAACCTCTTCGGCATCGGCCAGTACGGCGGCCAGATCATCGACGCCGACCTCGTCCGCATCGGCGCCGATCCCGATCGCGACAACTTCGAGGAGTGGGCCACCTCGGTGAACATCGAGAACACCGCCCACTACACGAATCTCCAAATCGTGAACGACGGCAGCGACGGTCAGGCGGCCATCCTGCGCGCCACGGGCGTCGACGACCTGCTCGACTTCATCAACCCGAGCACCGTCGTCGCCGGCCTGAACTTCCCGTTCCCCGCCGCCGCCAACGACCTCGACCTCCCGGTCGAGCTCATGACCGACTACATCCTCGAGCCCGGACGCGACTGGGTGCGGGTCGAGACCACCGTCCACAACCTCGGCGCCGCACCGCTCAGCATCTACTTCGGTGAGTACCTGAACGGCTCCGGCCAGGTGCGCCAGTTCCAGGGTGCCTACGGCTTCGGCCAGCCGCTGGTGTCGCTGCGCTGCCCGGTCGGCGCCGCGAACCCGTGCAACACCATCGTCTACGCCGGCACGCAGGAAGGCGCCGGCGTGTCGTACGGCTACACCAGCACCGATCCGCAGTCGTCCGCGTTCTCGACCGCGGGCGTCGCCGTCCCGCTCATCGGCACCGAAGTGGTGTTCGCCGTCATCGGCGCCGCCTCGCCGCCGTGGACGATGACCGCCACCAACACCCCCGGTGACGCCATCACCTTCGTGCGCTACTTCATCGTCGGCGACGGCTCGGTGTCGTCGGTGATCGACGCCCGCAACAAGGCGCTGCTCCTGCCGTCGGGCACCATCAAGGGCAACGTCACGGTCGCCGGCTCGCCGGTCGCCGGCGTCCAGGTCACGGTCCTCGGCACCGCCGCCGGCGCACCGGCAGGCCTGCCGCGCAACGTCGTCACCCAGGCCCTCACCGATGCCGCGGGCAACTACGAGCTCTCGGTCGCTCCCGGCAGCTACACGGTGGCGGCGAACGTCGAGGGGTCGCCCTTCGAGGGCGGCGGCTCGACGCCGCAGGAGCACGCGGTCGCGGTCGTGGCATACGGCAGCGCGACCCAGAACATGGCCATCCCGGGCACCTCGGCGCTGGTCGTCAACGTGGTCGACGAGAACAACCTGCCCACGCCCGCCAAGGCCACCATCGTCGGCTTCGATCCGAGCCCGATCCCGCGCAACCCGCAGAGCGTCGCCGGGCTGATCAACGTCTCGGGGGCGTGGTTCCTCGACTTCGGTCCCGAGGACGTGCCCTTCGGGCTCACGCGCGCGCTGTTCCTCGATCAGACCGGCACCATCGGCCCGCTCACGCTCGAGCCCGGCAGCTACCGCGTCGTGCTGTCGCGCGGCGCCGAGTTCTCGGTGTCGACGCACGACGTGACCCTCACCGCCGGCAACACCACGACGGTGAACGCCCAGATCGCCCGCGTCATCGACTCGACGGGCTTCATCACCAGCGACTTCCACGTCCATTCCATCGACAGCCCCGACAGCGAGGTGTCGCGCCGCGACCGCGTCGTGACGGTGCTGGCGGAAGGCCTCGACTTCTTCACGCCGTCCGACCACGACATCCGCACCAACTTCCAGCCCGACATCGACGCGCTCGGCGCCACGGCGCTTCTCGGCACCGCGGTGAGCGGCGAGATCACGACGTTCGACTACGGCCACTTCAACGCCTGGCCGATGACGATCGACACCAACCTCGTCAACGGCGGCAGCGTCGACCACGGCGGCGCCGCGCCGGCGGGGCTCGACTTCCCATCGTTTGGCAACTTCAACCTGACGCCGGGACAGATCATGGCCGTTGCCCATGCCGATCCGGGGCAGAAC
>DASYLJ010000030.1:0-46553 GCA_036009625.1 Binatia bacterium | reverse complement strand
CACGGTGTCGCCGGGCACAACGTCGAGACGCCGCACGACGCCGCTGACCGGCGCCGTGACGGCGTGCTCCATCTTCATCGCTTCCATCACCAGCAGCTGGCGGCCCGCACGCACCACGTCACCGACGACGACCTCGACCGCGACGATCGTACCTTGCAACGGCGCGCCGACGGTCACGGCACCATCTGCATCCGGCAGCAGGACAGCCGACGTCTTCCCGTGCACGAGCACTGCGAGCGGATCGACGGCATCGACGCGCGTGCCTGCGAGGCCCGTTGCCGTCGGCGCAGCGACGGGCACGGCCGCCAGCAGCGCGTCGAGATGATCCTCGACGAAGCGCGTATGCACCTGCCCGGCCCGCACCGTCGGATGCTGCACCAGGGCGCGCAGGAACCCGAGGTTCGTCGACGTCCCGTCGATGCGGAACGCCGCCAGCGCGCGGTCGGCCTTCGCGAAGAGCGCGCCGATGTCGGTCGACGTCGTGTGCACGACGACCTTCGCGAGCAGCGAGTCGAAGCGCGGGCTCGGCGTCAGACCGACGAATGCGGCGGTGTCGACGCGGATGCCGGCGCCGGTCGGTGGCTCGAACGCCGACAGCGTACCGCCACCGGGCCGCACCGAGCCGTCGGCCGCGATCGTCTCCAGGTTGACGCGCGCCTCCAGCGCCATGCCGTGCGACGCCGGCGTGCCGTCGATGCCGAGCTGCTCCAGCGTGGCGCCGGTGGCGAGACGCAGCTGCAGCACCACCAGGTCGAGCCCAGTGACCGCCTCGGTGACGGTGTGCTCCACCTGCAGGCGCGGGTTCACCTCGAGGAACGCGATGCGCTCGCCGTCGACGAGGAACTCCACCGTGCCGAGGCTGGCGTAGCGCGCCGCGGTGCCGAGGCGCAGCGCCGCCGCCGTCAGCCGCTCGCGCACGGTGGCCGGCAGGTCGGGGCACGGCGCCACCTCGATCAGCTTCTGATGCCGGCGCTGCAGGCTGCACTCGCGGTCGCCGAGTGCCACGACGACGCCCGAGCCGTCGCCGATGATCTGCACCTCGACGTGACGCGCGTTGGCGAGGTGCTCTTCGACGTAGAGATCGCCGCTGCCGAAGGCGGCCTTCGCCTCCGAGGTGCAGCGCGCGAAGGCTTCGTCGAGCTTGGCCGGATCGCTGACGACGCGCATGCCGCGCCCGCCGCCGCCGGCCAGCGCCTTCAGCATGATGGCGCCGCGCGACGACAGGAAGCTGCGCGACTCCTCGAGGCCCGTCGACGCGAACGTCCCCGGCAGCACGGCGACGTCGCAGTCGCGCGCCAGCGATCGCGCGCGGGTCTTGTCACCGAGCAGCGCCAGCGTGTCGGCCGTCGGACCGACGAAACCGATGCCCGCCGCGGCGCACGCGCCGGCGAAGGTCGCCTGCTCGCTCAGGAAGCCGTAGCCGGGATGCACCAGCGTGCAGCCCGTCGCGCGCGCGACGCCGATCAGTTGCTCGACGTCGAGGTACGCCGCCGGACCCGCACCGCGCAGCGGCCGCGCGACGTCGGCGCGGCGCACGTGCAGCGCGCCGGCATCGTCCTCGGAGAAGACGGCGACGGTGGGCCAGCCCAGCTCGGCGGCCGCGTGCAGGATGCGCACCGCGATCTCGCCACGATTCGCGATCAGGAGACGGGGAGAAGCCATCGCCTGGTCATTTCGCGGACAGTGCGCCCTGTCCAGAGACGCGGCGTCCCGGGGTCGTGTCTCGGTTCGCTCCGTGGCCGACGGTCGTGAGCAGGCGTGATCGCTCAGTCGAAGCTGAGCACCAAGCCCGACGGGCAGACATATTGGCACGTATGCTGGACGCAGAGCCCACGGATTCCTGACGGGTCGGTACGTCGGCAGTCGCCATCGGTCCCACAGACCGGACACGGTGCGCCGAGGCCGTGGCACCGCAGCCGCGTCCGCTTCTTACCCCGGCCGATCACCGGTAGGAGGCGTTCCCGATCGGCGTCGTTGCTACCGAGGCGAACCACCACTTCGGCGGCACACGGGTCCGCGCACGGCTCGTAGTAGCCCTTGGAGCCGAGGCACAGAGTAAACACGCACACCCCGCAGCTCTCGCCTGTGAGGTCGCGGGTCCCTGCCGCCACGGCAATGGGCCAGAGCAGGAGGACGATCGCTGCGAGCCGCATTCGTGCGCGGTACACCGATGGCGGCAGTACGCGCTAGCGGCGCCCGTGCCTATCGGCACCTGGCGGAATCGACTGAGACGCGACGGCGTCCCGTCCCTCAGTAGGAGGACGGGACGCCATCACACACGATCAGCCGTCGTAGCCCAGGACGGCCTTGACCTCGAGGAACTCGCGGAAACCGAACTCGCCCCACTCGCGGCCGTTGCCCGACTGCTTGAAGCCGCCGAACGGTGCGCCGAAGTCGGGGCCGGCGCCATTGAGATGGACGTTGCCGGTGCGGAGCTGGTCGGCAACTTCCTTGGCGTGCTTCACGGTGCCCGACGAGACGTAGCCCGAAAGGCCGTACACGGTGTCGTTCGCCATCTCGATGGCCTGCGCCTCGGTGTCGTACGGGAGGATCGCCAGCACCGGCCCGAAGATCTCCTCGCGCGCGATGGTCATCTCGTTGGTCACGTCGGCGAAGACGGTGGGCTGCACGTAGTAGCCGCGCTCGCAGCCCTTCGGACGACCCGCGCCACCGGCGACGAGCTTGGCGCCTTCCTTGATGCCGGCCTCGATCAGCCGCTGGATCTTGTCGTACTGCGTCTTGCTGACCACCGGGCCGATGGTGACGCCGTCGGTGTTGGGATTACCGACGATGGTGGCCTCGGCGGCCGCCTTGGCGGCCGTGATGGCCTCGGCCTGCTTGGCGCGCGGCACGAACATGCGGGTCGGCGCGTTGCACGACTGGCCCGAGTTCATGAAGCACGAGCGCACGCCGCCCGAGACGGCAGCGGCGACGTCGGCGTCGTCGAGGATGATGTTGGCCGACTTGCCGCCCAGCTCCTGATGGACGCGCTTCACGGTGTCGGCAGCGGCCTTCGCCACCGCGATGCCGGCACGCGTCGAGCCGGTGAACGACACCATGTCGACGCCGGGATGCGTGGCGATCGCCTGGCCGACGGTGGGGCCGTCGCCGTTCACGAGGTTGAACACGCCCTTCGGCACGCCCGCCTCGTGGAGGATCTGCGCGAACACCTGCGCGTCGATGGGGGCGATCTCGGACGGCTTCAGCACCATGGTGCAGCCGGCGGCGAGCGCCGGGGCGACCTTGCAGACGATCTGGTTGATCGGCCAGTTCCACGGCGTGATGAAGCCGCACACGCCGACCGCCTCGTGGGCGATGAGCGTCGAGCCGCGCTGCTCGGTGAACTCGAAGCCGCCGAGGACCTCGGTGATCTTCGCGAGGTGCGCCAGCCCGGCCGGGGCCTGCGCCGCCTGCGCCAGCCACTGCGGCGCGCCCATCTCCTCGGTGATGGTCGACATGAGGTCGGGCATGCGGCTCATGTAGACTTCGATGATCTTCTGCAGGAGGGCGAGACGCTCCTCCTTGGAGGTGCGGGAGAAGGCGGGGAAGGCCTTCCGCGCCGCCTTGACGGCGAGATCGACGTCGGCGGCCGAGCCCATCGCGATGCGGGCAAACGGCTCTTCGTTGGCTGGGTTGATGACGTCGAGGGTCTTCGACTTGTCGATCGGATCGACCCAGGCACCGTCGATGTAGAACTGCAGATATTCGCGCATCGTGTCCTCCTAAGGCGGGTTGAGCGTCCCGCCGGAATACGACCCCGGGATCGCCAGCGCAACGGGTGTCCCGATCGCGGGTCCGGAGGGACCGGACGACACGAAATGCCTTGACCCCCATGCTGCGAGCTGTTTACCAGGTCAGCATGAAGACGCGCTTGGTCGTGGCCATCTCGCTGGTGCTCCTCCCGGTACTCGCGGGCGCCGGCGATACCGACGTCGACCCCACGTTCGGCGTCGGCGGTCAGATTCGCCTGTCGGCGACGTCGCCGCTGCCGACGTTCCCACCGGCCGACGTCGCGGAGATGCCCGACGGCCGCCTCGTGACGGCGACGCCGGCGGCGGACCTCGCATCGATCACGATCACGCGCCTGCTCAGCGACGGCAGCCTCGACCCAACCTTCGGCATCGGCGGCCATGCGAGCCTCCCGGTCGCCGGCGACTCCCCACAGGTCCGTCGCGTGCTCCTCCCCGCCGACGGTGGCGTGATCCTCTTCGGACGCTTCGTCGCCGCGTTCGACGAGGGCCTGGCACGCTTCGACGCCAGCGGCACCCTCGACCCGACGTTCGGATCGGGCGGCGTCTTGATCATCCCGAGCGTGGGCATGAGCTCGACCGACATTACCGCCATCCTCGCCGCCAACGGCGACATCGTCACCCTCGGCGAGGCACGCGAAACCATCTCCGGGACCGATACGTCGATTCTCGTCCGTCGATTCCTCGGCGACGGCACTCCCGCTCCGGGCTTCGGGGTCGGGGGCAAGGTGTTGCTGAATCCCAGCACCGAACAGGAGATCGGCCGCGCGATCGTCGAGCAGCCGAACGGGGCGCTCGTGATCGCCGCGAATTTCGAAATCGTCCGACTCCTCGCCAACGGATCGCCCGACCCCACTTTCGGCACCGGCGGCGTCGTCCCATCATTCGCGCGCGCGGTGCAGCTCCTGTCCGACGGCGACATCGTCGCTCTCGTCGGCAACGCGGCACCGAACGATCTGGTCATCGAGCGTCGCAATCCCAATGGAACGCTCGATCCGGCCTTCGGCACGGGCGGCACGGTGGCCGTCGAGCACCTGAGCGACGTACTCGTCACCGACCTCGTCGTCGACGCCAGCGATCGCACCACGGTCTTCGGAACGAGCCTCACGCAGTGGCGTCCAGTGACGGTCCTCGCGCGCTTCGGAGCCGACGGCATCCTGGATACGACCCTCGGACCATGCGGCTACGGCGTCGTCGGAGTGCAGCTCGAGCTACCGCGATATGCGCAGCAGAGCGACGGTCGATTCCTCATCGTCGGCTTCGACCGGTTCACGACCAGCACGACGCAGGTCGGCATGGCGCGGCTCGGCACACCCGATGCCGAGGCGGCGTGCCTCGGCCCCTTCGTCCCCAAGGGCTCCACTTGGCGCATGCGCGTCCTGCGCGGAGGCACGGGCAGCCAGTGGTCGTGGAAGAGCGGCGGCACCGTCACGGCTGCCGACATTGGGAATCCGCTGACCGGCTCCTCGTACGGCCTGTGCATCCTCGACCTCACGCCGGCCATCCCGCAGCTCCTGCTGGCGAGTGCTCTACCGCCACAGGGCCTGTGCGCAGGAAAGCCGTGCTGGAAGCGCACGGCCAGCGGCCAGATACGCTACAGCCTGAGCGACGGCCGGACGCAGCTGACGTTCAAACCCGGCACCGCGAAGAAGGCGAAGCTCACCTGGAAGACGAACGAGACGGGGCCGTTCCATTTGGCGCCAGCCGACGTTGCCCCCATCAGCGTTCCCGTCCCCCTCGTCCTGCGTCTGGCGCGGAACGACGGGGCGCAGTGCTGGGATGCCGTCCACGCACGCGAGGTCAAGAATGGTGGGACGAGCGTACTTCTGACGTCGAACTGACCGCCGCCAGCATCAGGCGTATCGGCTTCAGCTCGCGACGCAGCGGATCGAGCATGAGGCCGAGCGCCCCGAGGGCGATCGTGCCGAGCAGATTGGCGTCGCCCTCCTCGCCGAAGATGACCGGGGCCGCGCCCTTCCGGTTCCCGAGCTCGAAGAAGGCGGTGCCCACCCCGCGCTCGACGCTCGTGCCGTCGCTCAGCGAGAAGGTCTCGCGGCCATGGGGGTTGATGCCTACCCGTCGCAGCGTGGACGAGGGAATGACGGCGGAGATCGCGCCCGAGTCCACCAGCATCTCCTCATCGACCCGTCGCCTTCCGCCGACCCTTCTGATCCGCACCTTCACCGTCGTGAGCCCCGTCCGTCGCTTCGTCCAGGGGCCTTTGCGAATGTCGAGGATCATCATGACGACACCCCTTAACGCTTGAGGCTGGATCGCGGCAGCTTTTCCAAGTGCTCCGGCATCGGCAGCTGGCTGCGTCCTTCCGTCCCCCACCAGCTCGCGGTGAGGATCGGCGGCGTGCCCTGACTGCGACTCCACACCTCCTCGAACGACCGCTTGTAGGCCGTGCGCGCGATCTGCCAGCGGCCGTCACGCTTCACGTAGTCGTCGGTGTAGAAGGCGGCGCCGCGGAGCGCGAAGTCGCGGCTGGCGTCGATGACGATGTCCTCGAGCGCCCAGATGCCGGTCGCGGTGGTCGGGCTGGTCAGGTCGATCTCCGGCTGATGGACGCGGTGGCTCGACAGGAAGCTCTCCGAGCCCATCGCCTGACGAAAGAACTCGAGGATGGCCTCGCGCCCCTCGAAGGCATACTTGCCGCCGCTGTACGCGGCGACGGCGTCCTCCGCGAGGCAGTCGGCCATCTCGTCCCAGAGCTTCTGGTCGAGGCAGCGCATGTACCGGTACTTGAGCCGCTTGATGAGCTCGATCTCGACGAGGTCGGTGGGCGTCATGTGACGGGCGTACCCGCATGCGCCTCGGGGCGTCAACGGGGCGGCGGATTTGCGAGGGTCGCACGGGGTCTGGTAGCGGGCGATCGTGCGCGCGAGGCTCATCGCCACCGGCATCGCGCTCCTGCTCGGAGCGGGACTCCGCACCTACCACCTTCAATGGGGCCTCGCCGACAGGATGTGGTTTCCCGACGAGGGCTTCTGGGGCATGCGGATCGATCCGCGCACGCCGACCTCCGTGTCCCAGCTACCGGAAGTCTGCCTCGTCTATCCGACGCTCTACGAGTACGCGACGCAGGCCGTACACGCCGCGACGACCGGCAGCGGCGTGTTCACGAGCCCCGACGGCACCATCGTCGTGCGCGACGCCGAGACCGAGGTGAACGACCCGCCCTTCGTGAGCGTCATCGCCGCTGCCCGAACCGTCTCCACGATCGCGGGCGTGCTCGGCATCGCGGCTATCGCCATTGCCGGGACGTGCCTCTACGGCGCCACCACCGGCGTCCTCGCCGCGTTCCTGCTCGCCACCAGCCCCTTCGACATCCTCCAGACCCACGTCGCATCGGTCGACGCGCTCCTCGCCGCTCTGGGCACGTGCGTGCTGCTCTGCAGCTGGCACCTGGCCCGGCGCGGCACCGTCGTCGCGGCGCTGCTGGCGGGCATCGTCGTCGGGCTCGGCTTCGCCACCAAGTACACCGGGCTCGCCTTCATCTGTCCCGCCGCGTGGGCGGTCATCGAGGCGAGCCGCTCGCGCGCACGGCTCCGCACCCTGACGAGGCTCGGCACGGCACTCGCGCTCGGCACGATCGTCGGTGCGGTGGTGGGCTGCCCGCGCTGCGCGCTGCAGCCGGGAACGGTGCGCGACATCCTCTTGTGGCACCAGTCGCTCGCGGCCGACCCACCGTTCGACGGCAACCGACTCGCGGACAGCGTCGGCTGGTACGCGCGCCACTGGCTCTACCAGCTCGTCGCCGCGCTGCCATACGTGCTCGGACTGCCGACCTATCTCCTCGCCCTGGTCGGGATCGTGCGCGCCGCCTGGCGACGCGGTCTCGGCGACCGGTTGGTGCTCGCACTGCTGCTTCCCTACTTCCTCGTCATCGGGGCAGCGACGGCCACCTTCCCGCGCCATCTCCTCGTCCTCGTGCCGGGACTCGTCCTCCTGGCAGGGGCGGCGATGGCGCGCCTGCCGTCGCGCGGTCTGCGATGGACGGTGATCGTGATCACCGTCGGCTACTCGTTCGCCTTGTCTGCGACGCACGTGGCGCGGATCGGATGGTACCAGCAGGACGAGACGGCACGGGCGATCGCCGCCCGCGTGACGATGTCGAACGGCGTGGCCGGCGCGCGCGTCGCCTTCCCCGACTACGGTCCGTACTTCCGTCTGCACCAGCCGTTCCGCCAGGCCGGTCTTGCGCCGGAGCCCCGCGAGGCGGGCACCTGGTTCACCCACCCGGCGCCCTTCTTCGTCGTGCCCGCGTGGTACGCCACGGTGCTCCGGCGCGATGAGCGTGAGCCGGTGCTGCTGCGCGACCTCGACGCGCTCGAGACCGGCAGGACGGACTATCGCGTCCTGCATCGCATCGCCGTGCCCTGGTACCTGCAGCAGCCGCTCGACGCCTGGCTCGACCCGGCGCTCGCCGTCGACCTGTGGCAGGGCGCCATCGGGTTCACGATCTACGAGCGGCAGACACCGCCGCTTGACCCCAGCCATCCGGCTCCCTAACGAGACACGGATGCTCGACACGGTCCTCGGCTGGTACCGCGAGCCCCTCTTCTGGCTCTTCCCGGTGACGACCGCGGCCATCTCGGCCGCGGCGTTCATGCTGTTCGCCGTCCCGCTCACCATGATCGCCGCGCGCGACCCGGCGTGGGCACGGCCCTATCGCATCCAGTCGCGCATCCCGCGCGAGCAGTTCCTGGTGTGGCCGTCAGTGAAGAGCTGGGCCGTCAACAACCTGAGCATGCTGGTCGGCGTGGTGCTGTTCTGGCCCGTGCTGCGGCTCGCCGGCGTGCACGCCGGACCGCTGCCGCCGTGGTGGGTGATGGCGCTGCAGGTGCTGTTCTTCTTCTACCTCGACGACCTCCTCTACTACTGGTCGCATCGCGCGCTGCACACGCGCTGGCTCTACAAGCGCATCCACGGCTGGCACCACCGCATCGTCACGCCGTGGGCCATCACCGGCAACTACATGCACCCGCTCGAGCTGTCGGTGACGGCCACCGTCGCCCTGATCGGCCCGCTGCTGCTCGGGGCGCACGTGGTCACGGTGTGGATCTGGTTCGTGTGGCGACAGTGGGAAGCGGCCGAGGGCCACAGCGGCTACGACTTCCCGTGGACGCCGAGCCACTTCCTCCCCGGCAACGACGGCGCCCGACACCACGACTGGCACCACGCCAAGGTGAAGGGGAACTACGCCGGCTTCACGCCGATTCCGGATCGCCTCTTCAGCACGTTCGCGCGCGGCTACACCGAGGATCTCGCGGCCCGCCGCTGAGCGATGTCCGACGAGCTCTATCGGGCCCTCCTCGACCCCAGCGCACCCATCCCGAGCAACTGGCCGCACGGCATGCTCGGGACGTTTTTGCTGTTCCTGGTGCCGATCGGCGGCGGCATCCCCGCCGGCGTGCTCATGGGACGCAACTGGGGCGTGCCCATCCCCGTGATGGCGCTGCTCTACCTCGCGTCGGACATGGTGCTGGCGTGCGTCTTCGAGCCCATGCTGCGCGGCCTGCGCCTGATCGGCCGGCACGTGCCGGCCGTCGGTCGTGCGGCGCGCACCATGATCGATCGGATGCGCCGCACCGTCGGCCCGAACGGCGCGACCCATCCGCTCGGTCTGGTCGCGGTCAGCTTCGGCGTCGACCCCATGACCGGCCGCGCCGCAGCGGCCATGGCGGGACACGGCTTCTTCGCCGGCTGGGCCATCGCCATCGCCGGCGACATGCTCTACTTCGGCGTGCTCATGGCGTCGACGCTCTGGCTCGACGGCATCCTCGGCGACGCCCGCTACACCATCGTCGCCGTGCTGGTGTTGATGATGGTCATCCCCGCCGTCGTGCGACGGTGGCGCGAGCGCCATATCGCTTGACGAGCACCCCGCAGGCGCGACCACATGCGGATGGTCGCGCCCACGGGGCTGCCGTGCGCCGGGAGGGGAGTCGCCGTGCGCACGGCCCGCAGGACCGGTCAGGCCGCCCGATCCAGCACCGATGGGAGCGGACGCCCGCGCTGCACCATGTTGTGTCGCGCCATCGCGCGGACCGCCCCGGGGTCGAGGTCGAGCGTCTCGCACAGGGCAACGAAGGCGAACGGGTCCTCGGCGAAGTCGTCGCTCATCCACTCCCACACCTCGCGCCGATGGCTGGCGCGACGGCTGAAGTAGAGGACCCGCATCGCGTCTTCGAGCACCGCACTCAGGAGCTGTCGTTCGGGTCTCGCCGCATCCATGGTCGTCATGCTGCACCCCCTTTTCCATGATCGACGCTATGCAGAGGGGGCCCGAGCCGAAAGCGCGTGGCGTGTCGCGCAGCACGCTCGCGCGCGGGTCGCGCGTGGCCTCCGGCACGTGGCCGTCGTCCGCGGTGCATGCTAGAGGCTCCCGATGCGAACCCTGCATCGGGCGATCATCGCCCTCGCGTTGCTGATGGGCTCGGGGACCGCGGCGCTCGCCGCTCCCGCGCTGAAGGACGGCTGGACGCCGAAGACGCTCCAGCAGGCGGTCAAAGCCTGCACCGACGAGCTGGTGGACGGCGCCTGGAAGAACACCAAGAAGGACGCCGGCGTGAATCCGGACGCGCCGCTCACGCCGGAGATCCGCAAGGAGATCCAGCCGCAGATCGACGAGTTCAACAAGCTGTGCGACTGCGTCGTGCGCAAGAGCGCCGAGAAGTTCGAGATGACGGCCTATCAGAAGAACGGGCCCGAGATCGACACGTACGCCGTCGAGCTCATCGACAAGGGCACCTGCAAGGCGCCGAAGCGCTGACACCCCTCCCCCACCGGGGAGTCGGGTGCTAGAGGTGGCGGCTGCGATGGACGACTTCGGCCGCCACTACAGCGACGAGTCCTTCTGGGCGAAGGTTCGCACCTACGCCCGACGGGCGGGGCGCGACCTCATCGAGAAGGCGATCACGCTCTTCCACACCGCGCAGGACGCCGACACCCCGCGCTGGGCACGCACCGTCATCATCGGCGTGCTCGGCTACTTCATCCTGCCGCTCGACGCGATTCCCGATCTCACGCCCGCGGTCGGGTTCGCCGACGACCTCGGCTCGCTGGTCGCCGCGTTCGGCATACTCGTCGCCTACATCAAGCCCGAGCACCGCGAGAAGGCGCGTCGTACCACCGAGGAGTGGTTCGGGCGCGCCGAGGACGCGACGGTCTGATCCCGTGCCGGCGGTCTGCGATCACCTGTTGTGGGGCGGCCCGAATCTGAAAGCCGCCGTCAGCTCGCTCGGACGCCGCACCGGGGTGAAGGCCATACCGGGCGGCAGTCACCCGGAGCTCGGCACCCACAACGCGGTCGCCGCCATCGGCCGCCACCAGTTCCTCGAGGTGATCGCGCCCGATCCGACGCTCCAGCCGGGCGCGCTGGCACACCAGCTCGCGACGCGGCAGCAGCCCGCGCTGCTCATGTGGGCGGCGCGCGTCGACGACGCCGCCGCGGCCGCGGCACGTGCCACCGACGAGGGCTTCCGCGCCGTCGTCACCGACGGCCATCGCGTGCGCCCCGACGGCACCATCGTCAGCTGGACCAACGTCTTCGTCTCCGAGCACGGCGCCGGCACGTTGATCCCGTTCTTCATCGCCTGGCACGACGGCGTCCATCCATCCGACGACGCCCCGCGCGGGCTCCGCCTGCGATCGCTGCGCGCCGAGACCCCGCAGCCGGCCGCGCTGCAAGCCGTGCTCGAGGCGCTCGACGTGAAGCTCACCGTCCGTCGCGCCGCCAAGGCCCGGCTCGTCGCCGTCATCGACTCGCCACGCGGACGGATCGAGCTCACGGGACCGTAGCGTCGGCGAGCGCGCGGCCGCTCGAGAACACGGCTTCGAGCGACGCCGCGCAGTCGGCGGTGATGCCGCGCTTCTTCTTCTTGGCCTGACGCCGCGTGTGCGTCGACGCCTGCTTGAGGAACGTCTTGGCGCGCTTCAGGTTCTTGCGGAGCTTCTTGTCCTTGGTCGCCGCCGACGCCTTGTCGACGGCGGCGCACGCCTTGCGGAAGGTGTTGCCGATCGACGCCGCAGCCGTCTGCCCGCTGCACGCCGCCTTCGTGAGCCCCGCCGCGCACAGGCAGCCGAGGCCGTCGAACCCGGCCCGTCCCTCGCAGCCGGTGCTGCCACCACCGCCCGGGATCGTCGTGGTCGTGACCGGCACGGGCGCGGAGAGCACGTAGCGTGCGAGCGCGAAGCTGCAGATGCCGCTGGTGCAGGCGCTGCCGACCGCAACCACCTTGCCGTCGGACTGGAGCGCCATCGCCTGCAGCTCGGCGTCGGAGCCGGTGCCGAAGCCGGTGAACACGGCGCCGGCGCCGTCGTCGCCGAAGCTCAGGTCCGGCGTGCCGTCGGGCAGCAGACGCAGGAGCAGGAACACGCTCGGACCGCCGCCGTCCTTCACGTTCGACGGACCGGTCGCGACGCCACCGACGACGATGTTCCCCGCCGCGTCGATCACCACCGCGCGACCGACGAGCGCGATCGGCGAACCCGTGAGCCCGATCACCACCACGCCCCCGGTGCCGAAGCCCGGATCGAGGATGCCGTTCTCGTCGAAGCGTGCGACCACGATCGACTTCGGCGTCGCAAGGCCGGTGCCCGCCTGCCCCACCACGACGTACTTGCCGTCGGGCTGCCGCGCGAGCGCGCGCACGAACGCGGACGAATCGGCGAACGCCTGATTGAGGCCGCCGATGCCGAACGAGCCGTCGAGCTCGCCAGTGGCGGTGAAGCGGGCGATGCCGAAGCCCCGCACGCCGTCCGCATCCTCGTCGATCGTGACGACGAGGCGGCCGTCGGCGAGACGCACGACGGCGCGGCACGTGCCGACCTCGCTCGTCGCGCGACCGTTCGTCCCGAAGCCGTCCTCGCCTTCGAACGCAGACGTGAACGAGACCAGGGTACAGGTTCCGCGCGCGTTGTTGGCCTCGCCGACCATGACGAAGCCGTCGTCGGGCTTCACGGCGAGACCGTAGGCCCAGTAGGCCGCGGTCGAGACGCTGTCGTCACCCACCACGCCGCCGCCCGGCGCGAACAGGACGACCTGGAAGCGGTTCGCGCCGCCGACGGTGAGGAAGCTGCCGTTGGAGAGGATGCCGACGGCCTGCGCCTTGGCCGCCGGACCGACGTTGACCGCTTCGTAGCCGGTGCCGCCGGTGCCGAAGCCGGTTTCGATGGTGCCGTTGGCCGCGTAGCGCGCGATGGCGACGTCGCCGCCGGCGTTGCCCGCGACGACGATCTTGCCGTCGCCCTGGAGCGTCACCGCGTTGGCGGACGAGCTCCCCGGGACCTCCGTCGTCACCACGCCGCCCGTCCCGAAGTCGGGATCGAGGGAGCCCGACGCTGCGGCAGCTGGACGCGCGCCAACGACGGCGAGCACGAGGAGGGCGATCTGCAGGAAGCGACGTGTCATGGCCGTCCATGCTTAAGCCGCCGCCGCGCGCCCGGCAATGGGCGTTTTTGGTGGCGGCCAAGGATGGGGCTCGGTTATATCCACCCCCATGACGATGCCGCGCCTCGCCATCCTGGCCATCTTGCTGGCGAGCGTGCCGTCCCACGCCGCGTCCGTCCGTACCCGGGCCGACGCCTATGCGCTGGTGGCGGCCGAGGCCATGCGCGTCCAGGCGACGACGGTGCGCAACGGCGATCTCGCCGTCGCCGCGGGCCGGATGGCCGTCGGCGGCGGTCTCGACGCCACCGGACGTCAGCTCGTGGCCACCTCGGTGCGCGTCTCGGGCACGGCAACCTGCGACGGCATCCTGGCGGGCGACGTCCGCGGCACCACCGGCACGTGTCCGCTCGCCGGCGGCGCGCCGAGCCCGGCGTTCCCCGAGCTGCCGCCCACCTGCGGCATCCCCGCCGCGGTGCCCGCCTGCGATCGCGCCCGTCGCGTCACCGTCGGCGCGGGCGACGTGCAGTCGCTGCCGCCCGGCATCTACGGCGACGTCGTGGTGCGTGGGAGCGGCGCCGTGCTCGAGCTCTCCGGTGGTCGCTACGTGGCGTGCTCCGTGCGCGTCCTGAGTGGCGCGTCCCTGCGCACCTTCGGACCGCTCGAGCTGGTCGCCGACACCGCCGTCGTCACCGGCACCATCGCGCCCGCGCCCGGCGTCGCGCTGTCGGCGAACGACGTCCGCGTGCTGATCCGCGGCGGACGGGCCCGCATCGCGCGCGGCGCCGACGTGCTGGCGCGCGTGTGTGCGCCGCAGGGCAAGCTCACCGTCGCCAAGGCCACGCTGCGCGGCAGCGCCATGGCGCGCCGGATCACCGCCGTGCACGCCACCATCGACGCGCCCTACGCCGAGGAGCTGCCCACGTGCGCGCAGGCGAATCCGCTGCGCAACGCCTACTTCGGCGACCTGCACGTCCACACCACGCTGTCGTTCGACGCGCAGGCGTTCGACGTGCGCACGACACCCGAGCAGGCCTACGCCTTCGCACAGGGCGATCCGGTGCAGCTGCCGCCGCTCGACGTGATGGGGAACGGCACGCAGACGGTGCAGATCGACCGCCCGCTCGACTTCGCCGCCGTCACCGACCACTCCGAGTTCCTGGGCGAGGTCGAGCTGTGCGTCACGCCCGGCTCGCCCACCTACGACTCGTTCAACTGCCAGGAGTATCGCGTCGGCGGCAACTACGGCACGACGGCGTTCGGCGTCCGCGTCGCCGCCGTCCCTCCCGTGCGCGCACCCGACATCTGCGGACCCGACGACCAGTACTGTCACGCGGAAGCGGCCACCGTGTGGGATCGGATCCAGCAGGCGGCCGAGAACGCCTACGACCATTCCAGCGACTGCCGCTTCACGAGCTTCGTCGGCTACGAGTACACCGGCTCGCGCTCGGTGAGCACGCTGCATCGCAACGTCGTCTTCCGCAACGACCACGTGCCCCTCCCCACCACGGTGTTCGAGCAACCGACCGCGCTCGGCCTGTGGCGCGAGCTGGCCAACACCTGCATCGACGCCGGCGTCGGCTGCGACGTGCTCGCGATCCCGCACAACAGCAACGAGAGCAACGGCAAGATGTTCCTCGTCGAGTACCCGGGGGCCTCGGGCGTCGACGACGAGCGCACGCAGGCGGCGCTGCGCTCGTCGATGGAGCCACTGTTCGAGGTCTACCAGCACAAGGGCAGCTCCGAGTGCTTCAACGGCCTCTCCGGCATCGTCGGCGGCACCGACGAGCAGTGCAACTTCGAGAAGCGCCGCTACGACGACCCGCCCGACTGCGGCGACGGCGTCGGCGCCGGCGGCACGATCACGCTCGGCTGCGTGTCGCGCCGCGACTTCGTGCGTGGCGCACTCCTCGAGGGCCTGAAGGAGCAGCAGCGCATCGGCGTGAACCCGTTGCGGCTCGGCATGATCGCCAGCACCGACACCCACAACGGCACGCCGGGTGCGGTCGCGGAGGACGCGTGGCTCGGACACCGCGGCACCGACGACGGCACTCCCGACACGCGGCTCGGCGAGGGCCAGTTCTACATCGGCGGCTGGCGCTTCAGCCCCGGCGGCCTGGTGGGCGTGTGGGCGGAGGAGAACTCGCGACCGGCGCTGTTCGACGCCATGCGACGCCGCGAGACGTTCGCCACCAGCGGACCGCGCATCACCGTGCGGCTCTTCGCTGGATTCGGGCTCGCGCCGTCGCTCTGCAGCGATCCGGCGATGCTCGAGACCGCCTATGCCCAGGGCGTCGCCATGGGTGGCCTGCTCGGTCCGACGACCACCGGCGGTGCGCCGTCGTTCGTGGTGTCGGCGCTGCGCGACCCGGGCACCGTGACGCGGCCGGGAACGCAGCTCCAGCGCGTGCAGATCATCAAGGGTTGGGTCGAGGCCGGCGTCTCGCACCAGCAGGTCTACGACGTCGCCGGCAACCCCGCGAACGGCGCCAGCGTCGATGAGAACACGTGCGCGCAGACCGGCCCCGGCGACGACGCGCTGTGCACGGTGTGGACCGACCCCGACTTCGCACCCGACCAGCACGCCTTCTACTACGCGCGCGTGATCGAGAACCCGAGCTGCCGCTGGCATGCGTACGGCTGCAACGCGCTGGCGCCGGGCGATCGCCCGGCGGCGTGCAGCGACCCGAACGTGCCCCGCACCGTCCAGGAGCGTGCCTGGACGTCACCGATCTGGTACGAGCCCGAGGCCTGATCTCCCGCGTCCTCCGCGAGCCGCTCCTCCACTTCCTGGTGATCGGGGTGGCGCTCTTCGGCCTGCATCGCGCCGTCGCGCCGGCCGCGGTCGGGCACGAGATCATCGTACCGTCGTCGCTCGTGGCGGGTCTGGCACGCGATCAGGAGCGTCGCAGCGGTCACGCGCCCACCGCCGAGGAGCGCGCGGGGCTCGTCCGTCGCTGGGTCGACGACGAGATCCGCTATCGCGAGGCGCTCGACCTGGGCCTCGACCAGGGCGACATCATCGTGCGCCGCCGGCTGGTGCAGAAGATGGACTTCCTGCTCGAGGGCAGCACGCCCATCCCCGCACCGACCGACGCCGAGCTGGAGACGTTCCTGGCCGCGAACGCCGCCCGCTACGCGCGGCCCGATCGTGTCGGCATCGAGCAGGTGTTCGCGTCCTACGGGACGCCGGGCGAGCCCGCCGAGGCACGCGCCACCGGCTGGCTGGCGGCGCTCGCGAAGGGCACCTCGCCGGCGACGCTCGGCGATCCGTTCATGCGGGGCCGTACGTTGGCGTCGCAGTCGGAGGCGGACCTGACCGGCACCTTCGGTCCCGAGTTCGCCGCGGCAGTGCTCGCGCTCCCCGTGGGGGTTTGGCGCGGCCCCATCGTGTCGAGCTACGGCGCGCACGACGTCCGCGTGACGACGCGCACGCCGGGCAGCGTGCCGCCGCTCGCCGAGGTGCGCGATGCCGTCCTGCGCGACTGGCGCGCCGAGCGCCGCGAGGCGCTCGACCGTCAGGCGCTCGACGATCTGCGCAAGCGGTGGACGGTGCGCGTCGAGCCGGCGCCGTGATCGCCCGCGTCCTCGTCGTCCTGCTCGCCTGGTGCAGCATCGCCGGGGCGCACTCGTTCGAGCCGGCGCTGCTCGACCTGCGCGAGGTCGCGCCGGGCGTGTTCGACGTGGTGTGGAAGAGCTCGACGCCACAGGGCGCCGCCGACCCGCTCGGTGGTCTCACCCCGGTGCTGCCGCCGCACTGTCACACCGTCCCGCTCGGTCCGACCGACGAGGGCACTCCCGAGCCGACGCACTTCTTCCGCGCCGACTGTGGCCCGACGGGTCTCGGTGGCGGACGTCTCGCCATCGACGGCCTCGCCGGCAGCAGCCTCGACGTGCTCGTGCGCGTCACGTGGCACGACGGTCACATCTCGACCGGCGTGCTGCGCAGCGGCTTCGACGATCTCGTCCTGCCCGGCTCGGCCGGCGGCGAGCCGCGGCTGCCGGTGCTGCTGCGCTACATCGCGCTCGGCGTCGAGCACATCCTGCTCGGGCCCGATCATCTGCTCTTCGTGCTCGGCCTCGTCCTGCTGGTGGCGAACCTTCACGACCTGCTGTGGACGATCACCGCGTTCACCGCGGCGCACAGCATGACGCTGGCGCTGGCGGTGCTGGGCATCCTGCGACTGCCGTCGCCACCGGTCGAGGCGACGATCGCGCTCAGTCTGGTCCTGGTGGCGTTCGAGCTGACACGGCCGCCCGAGGTGCACTCGCTCGCGCGCCGCAAGCCGTGGCTGGTGGCGTTCGCGTTCGGACTGCTGCACGGCCTCGGGTTCGCGGGCGCATTGCGCGACGTGGGGCTGCCGCCCGACCGCGTGCCGCTGGCGCTGGTCGGGTTCAACGTCGGCGTCGAGCTGGGCCAGCTCGCGTTCGTCGTCGTGCTGCTGCCGATCCGCACGCTGTTGCAGCGCGCGCCGCGCTGGGTGCGGTTGGTGCCGGCGTACGCGATCGGATCGCTGGCGGTGGCGTGGATGTGCGAGCGCGTCGCAGTGTTCTGGGGGTAGCGAGAGGTTGCACCTGAGCACCCGCGGCGCGACAATCGCCCCGTGAGTGTGTCGAAGAAGGATCATGACCGCTTTGCGCGCATCGGCGCGGCAATGGCGGAGAAGAAGGTCGCACAGCGGCGCGATGCGCTCACGACGACCCCCGCCGAGCGGGTCGCCGCCGGTTTCCTGCTCGGCGCGGGTCCGAGGACTCCTGGCACCGAGCGCGCGCTCGACGAGCGCGCCCAGGGTCAGATCGAATTGGCGCGAGCCGGACGGCGCCTCGGCATGCGCGATGGTCGATGACCCGTTTGCCCTGCTGCGGGAGGCCGGTGCCGCGTGTCGGGAGGCCGGAGTCGCGTACGCCGTCATCGGCGCCGTCGCCCGCAACGCCTGGGCATCTCCGCGTGCGACGGCAGACCTCGATCTCGCAGCGCTGATTGCGAACCGCGCCGTCTGCGATCGCCTCGTGGCGGGACTGTCCAACCGCGGCGTGGTCGTCGTGCAGCTCGCCGGCGGCGAGGGGGACGAGCCCCCCGACCTGCTGCGCCTCGAACAGCCAGCCGGCACGGTCCGTCGCCTCGACATCGTGGTCGCGAAGACGCCGTTCGAGCGCGAGGCGGTGACGACAGCCTTGCCGTTCCACCTGGGCGAGACACATCCGGTGGTCGGCCCCGAGCATCTCGTCGTCTACAAGCTGATCGCGGGACGTCCACACGACCTCGAGGATGCCGTCGAGGTGATCCGTACGCGTGCGCTCGACGGGCATCCGATTGACGACGGGTTCGTCAGGCGGTGGGCCGCCGAGTGGGAGGTCCTCGACCGGCTCGAGGATGTCCTGCGGCGCAGCGCGCCCGCGTAGTCCCCTACCCGCCGAAGCGCGCCTGCAGGCGCCGCATCCCCCGTATCCAGCGGTCGACGTCCTCGCCCTTGCGTCGCACGTACTCCGCCACCTCGGGATGCGGCAGGATGAGGAAGCGCTCGTCGCTGAGCCCCTCGACGACGACCTGCGCCAGCGCCGACGGCTCGAGCATGCCGTCGATCCCGGCGACGCCGCCGTTCTCGAAGTCCTCGGTCATCTTCGTGCGCACCGCCTGCGGGCACAGCACCGAGACGACGATGCCGCGATCGCCGTAGGTGATCGCGAGCCACTCCGCGAAGGCGACGGCGGCATGCTTCGTCACCGCGTACGGCGCCGATCCCACCTGCGACAGCAGGCCCGCCGCCGACGCCGTGTTCAGCAGGTAGCCACCACCGCGTGCCAACATCCGCGGCACCAGGTGGCGCGCGGCGAAGACGTGCGCCATCACATTGACGTCCCAGATGCGCTGCCACTCGGCGGTCGGCACCTCGGCGCCGCCGATCGTCAGGATGCCGGCATTGGAGCAGAAGAGGTCGATGGGCCCGTGCTGCGACTCCGTGTCCTCGATCACGCGACGGAGGTCGTCCTCGCTCGAGACGTCGGCCGTCATGCCGACGCCGCCCACCGCCGACGCCACCGCGCGCACGCCGTCGGCGTCGCGGTCGACGACGACGACGCGCTTCGCCCCCTCGGCGGTGAAACGCTCGGCGAGTGCGCGGCCGATGCCGCTGGCGCCGCCGGTGACGACGCAGATCTTGTCGCGTAGGTTCATGGACCCGGGCTCGCACGCGCGCCGCCCGGGCGTCAAGTCTCGTCGGGCTCGTCCTCGCCGCACGAGATGCGTCGGTAGTCCTCCTCCAAGTCCCGCAGCTGCTGGTCCGACAACTTCTCGAGGTCGATCATCGTATTCCGGGCGCCACCCGTCGCCTTGATGAGCTCGTCGAGCTTCAGGTGGATGCCGGCGGCATCGCGGTTCTGGGTGTTCTGGATCAGGAACACCATGAGAAACGTGATGATGGTCGTGCTGGTGTTGATCACGAGCTGCCAGGTGTCGGAGTAGCCGAACGCCGGGCCGAGCACCGCCCACACCACGATGATGCCGACCGCGGACATGAACGCCCAGGGCGTGCCGGTGGCGCGCGCCGCAGCGCCGGCGAAGCGGTGAAACAGGTCTTCGAGACCGGACCGACCGGACCCTTCGGACTTCGTCGTCGACATGGCCGGAGTCTGGCACGGTGCAGCCGGGTGTGAAGCGGGGTTTGACTCCCGGCGTGGTGGTGGGAATGAAGCGCATGGCCTTCCGCGCCCTGCTCGCGCTCGTTCTCCTCGCCACCGTGGCGTCCGGCGCCGACGACGACGTCACCGAGCGGCGCGACCTGCGAGCGGGCGACCGCTTCGAGGTCACGCTCGAGGCGAATCCGACCACCGGCTACGCCTGGTCGCTGGCACCGGACCCGAACGCCGCCGTCGTGCGGTCGTTGGGCTCGTCGTTCGAGCGGCCGATGGGTGCGGCGGTCGGCGCCGGTGGACAGGACGTGTGGACGTTCCAGGCCGTCGGTCCGGGTACGGCCATCGTCACCCTCGTCTACGGCCGGCCGTGGGAACGCGGCGTGGAGCCGGCACGCACGCACACCATCGACGTCCACGTCGGCGAGGATGCGTTCGCGTACTGCAAGACGGCCGGTGACGTCGACGCGCCGCCCGGCCCGACGCCGGACGCCGTCGCCGCGGCGTTGTCCCGTCGACTCGCGGTGCCGCCGATTCCGGCCGACCGCGTCTCGTGGCGATGCATGGACGGCGCCGTGTGGGCCTGCACCGTCGGCGCCAACATCCAGTGCGATGCCAAGCTCGACACCGATCGCACGCCCACCGACGGCATGCGCACCTGGTGCCGCGAGAATCCCACCGCCGACGTCGTCCCGGCCTACGTCACGGGCCGCGCGACCGCGTTCGAGTGGCGCTGCACGGACGGCGCGCCCACCATCGTGCGTGAGTTCGCGACGCCGGACGCGCGCGGCTTCGACCCCACCGTCTGGTCGGCCGTATCCCCGCCCTGACCCGAGGAGCCTCCATGACCACCATCGACGCCAATCTCGCCCTCGTCGGCCGCTTCTGGGACGACCTCTACGCCCACGCCTTCGACCGCCTCGGCGCCTACTTCACCGCCGACGCCGAGTACGACGACGTGCCGATCCCGGCGGCCAAGGTCGTCGGCCCCGTCGCCATCGTGCGCAAGCTGCAGATCGGCTTCGAGCGCGTACCGAGCCACGTGCACCATCTGCACCGCATGGTGGCCGACGCCGGCACGGTCGTCACCGAGCACACGGAAGACTGGTGCTTCGCGCCCGATCACGTCGTCTCGCTGCCGTTCGTGTCGATCCAGGTGATCGACGGCGGGAAGATCTCGCTGTGGCGCGACTACAGCAACATGGACACGCTGCTGTCGGCGGCGCCGTCGTGGTGGCTCGAGCACGTCATGCAGAGCTGGGCCGCCGACGCGGTCGTGTCGTGAGCTCGGTCGCGCAGGTCATCGTTCCACGCCCGCGTGATCTCGGCGGCTTCTCGGTGCTACGCGTCCTGCCGGCGGCGCAGCGACAGACCGTCGGCCCGTTCATCTTCCTGGATCAGATGGGTCCGGCGACGTTCGCGCCCGGCCACGGCATCGACGTGCGACCGCATCCGCACATCGGGCTCGCCACCGTCACGTATCTCTTCGCCGGCGAGATCCTGCACCGCGACAGCCTCGGCACCGTGCAGACGATCCGTCCCGGCGACGTCAACTGGATGACCGCCGGACGCGGCATCGTGCACTCCGAGCGCACGCCGCCGGATGCGCGCGCCACCGGCGCCACCGTGTCGGGCATCCAGGCGTGGGTCGCCCTGCCGCAGGCGCACGAGGAGGCCGAGCCGGGGTTCGTCCATCATCCCGCCGCGAGCCTCCCCGTCATCGACGGCGACGGCGTGACGCTGCGGCTCATTGCCGGCACGTGGGACGAAAAGCGTTCACCCTTGGCCACGTTCAGCGAGACGCTCTACGCCGACGCGACGCTCGCCAACGACGCGCGCCTCGCACTGCCGACCGACGTCGCCGAGCGCGGCATCTACGTCGCCGACGGACGCGTCGACATCGCGGGTGAGGTGTTCGACGCCGGCCGTCTCCTCGTGGCGCAGCCCGGCGCCGAGGTCGTCGTGCGTGCACTCGGCGCCGCTCGCGTGCTCGTCCTCGGTGGCGAGCCGACGGACGGCCACCGGCACATCTGGTGGAACTTCGTCACCAGCTCGCGCGATCGCCTCGAGCAGGCGAAGGCCGACTGGCAGGCCGGTCGATTCCCGTCCGTCCCGGGCGAGACCGAGTTCACTCCGCTGCCGGCGTCGTGAGCGCGTCCAGGTCGAGCGCGGTCGATGGCCGGGTGTCGGCGTGGAGCACGCGCTGCGCGCGCACCAGCGTGTCGGCCGTCCACTCCGGACGCTCGGAGGCGATGCAGTCCGACGGGAGCACCACGCGATAGTCGCGCATGTAGGCGTCGTGCGCCGTCGCCCAGACGCAGATGTCGGCGGCGACGCCGGTGACCACGACGGTGCGCACACCGAGCCGCTGCAACAGCACCTCGAGCGGCGTCTGGAAGAACCCGGAGTGCATCGGCTTCAGCACGAAGTGATCGGACGCGGCATCGGGCTCGACGCGCTCGATGAGTGCACGACCCTTGGCCTCCGGGCGGCCGTGATGCTCGACCAGCTCGCGGAAGCCCATGTGCCACTGGTCGAAGTTGTCGTTGACGAAGATCGTCGGCATGCCGGCGGCCCGGGTGCGGCGCTTCAAGGCCGTGATCGCCCTGGCCGCGTCCAGCGCGGGCGGCAGCAGCGCCTGCGCACCGTCGAAGTCCATCGGATTCACCAGGTCGACGAGCAGCAACGCCGCGGGTGACGGGCTCGACGGATGGTCGCGGGGCTGGACGGCCATGCCGTCGTCGTATCCGACGACTGAGAGTCCGGGAACCCTCGGATCTCGCGGCTCAGTCGAACCCGACCGGCATCTAGCGGTTGGTCACGGGTCACGCACGGAAGGTCAGCGGCAAGCGCCCCGGCACGCGGAACAGCGACAACCCCCACGTGACGGTGGGCTCCGGCAGCGCCAGGTCGCGGAAACGCTGCACCAGGCCGCCGATCGCCAGCTGCGCCTCCGTGCGCGCGAGGAACGCACCGAGGCAGTAGTGCGGCCCGCCGCCGAAGGCGAGGTGGGGATTCGGTTGGCGCGTGATGTCGAGCTGGTCCGCGTTGGCGAACACCGACGCATCGCGGTTCGCGCTCGCGAGCATGGCCCAGATGCGACCGTCCTTCGGAATGACGGTGCCGCCGATCTCGACGTCCTCGTGCACCACGCGCACCGTCAGGATGATCGGGCCGTCGAAGCGCAGGCACTCCTCGACCGCGGTCTCGATCAGCGCCGGGTTCTCGCGCAGCAGCGCCAGCTGGTCGGGGTGACGCACCAGCGCGCGCGTGCCGTTCGAGATCAGCCCGATGGTGGTCTCGAAGCCGGCGATGAGGAGGCCGATGGCCTGCGACAGCAGCTCGGTCGGGCTCAGGCGATCGCCCGCCTCCTCGGCGCGAATCAGCTCCGAGAGGATGTCGTCGCTGAGCGCGTGCCGCCGCTCCTCGATGAGCCCCTGGAAGTAGCCGACGAGCTGCATCGCGGCCGCCTGCGTCTCGGCCAGCATCTCCGGCGTCAGGAACTGCGACGCGAGGCCATGCGTCGCCTTCGCCGTCCACTCGGTGAACTTCTCGCGGTCCTCGAGGGGAACGCCCATCATTTCGCAGATCATCGTCGACGGCACCGGCAGCGCCAGATCGGCGACGACGTCCATGTGGCCCTGCGCTGCGACCTTGTCGAGACAGCCGTCGACGATGCGCTGGATGTCGGCGCGGATCTGGTTGATGGCGCGCGGCGTGAAGGCCCTGCTCACCAGCTTCCGCAGCCGCGAGTGCGTCGGCGGATCCTGCTGCAGCATGAACTCGCGGGGGCCGGTGAGGCTCTCGTCCAGGCCGGGAATCACGCCCTCCGTCGTACGCACGCCGACCGGCGAGTCGAACAGCAACCGCTCGACGTCGGCGTAGCGCGTGATGCGCCACATGCCCACGGGCGTGAGATGAACCGGCGGCGCCTCTTCACGCAGCCGCTTCAGATACGGATACGGATCGTCGCGGAACGCCGGATCGAACATCTCGGCCCCGTACCAGGACGGCTCGCTCATGATCCTGCCTCCTCGCAGCGCAGCGTGACGCTGCCCGCGCACACGAGCGGCGCACTGACGCCGCACTGTCCTGCCGCGCCGGCCGCGGGGGTATCTCCGAGCACGACGGTCGTGCGCAGCGGACCCGCCACCGTGCCGAGCGTCGAGCGCTTCGTGATCACCTGCACGGCGACGTCGTGCGTCCCCTGCGGCGCCAGCTTCAGCTTCACGAGACCCTGCGCCGAGCCCGCTGTGCACGCGGGCGGATCGGCGGCGCCCGACTTGTTGCGGTAGAGCGCCATCTTCGGCGTCACCTTCCAGCCGTCACGCGTGCTGCAGGTGCCGGCGGCGAGCGACGGCACCGTGACGTCGAACACCGTCGCGCCACCTGCACCGAGATCCTCGATGACGACGCGCGCGCCGACGGAAAGCGGCCCGGGCACCGGAATGCCCTGCGCGAAGAAGACCGTGCCGGACAGCTTGAGCGATTCGTCGCCCGCGGTGCCGCCGAGCTTCTGCAGACGGAGCTGCGTCTCGGCGAGCGTGCCGCCCGCGGTGCAGAGCGGCGTGCCGTCGGGCACGCAGCCGCCGGCGACGTTCTCGGGTGCCCACCAGTTGTTGGACAGCACCAGCATGGAGAGCAGCTTCAGCGTGTTGCCGTAGTAGTCGCTGGCACCGATGGGCGTTCCCACCACCTGATCCCAGAGCGCGTTGAGCCACGCCTGGTTGGTCGCGTTCACCATCGCGCCGACGGCGAACGGTGCGACGAAGGCGAGATGCGGCTCGTCGGTGTCCGGAAGGGGCGTGCCATTCAACGCGTAGCCGCTGCCGATGGCCGACGGATCGTTGCCGGTGGTGGCGCGGATCCAGGCGTTGATCGGGTCGACGGCGGTCTTGGCACGCGCGTCACCGCTCACCAGCCAGTCGGTGGCGAGCCGCCACGGATCGCGGCAGGCGTTGAACGAGTACGCCCCGTCGGTGGGTCCCTCGAGGAACCCGGACGGCGCCGGATCGGGCGTGCCGAGCGGATCGACGACGAAGTCGGGCAGGAGACCCGTCGACGGGCTGTGCGTCGCCTGCAGCGCAGCGACGATCTGGTAGGTGCGGTCGCGCACCGCCGTCCACGTGGCGTCGCCGGTGATGGCGGCGAAGCTGCGGAAGTGGTCGACGATGAAGTCGGACGACCGCGTCGAATCGTAGAAGGCGACCTCGCTCGGCTCCGCCCAGTCGCCGAGGAGCACGTAGCGTCCACTGGCGTCGAGGTCGCCGTCGACGAGGTCGGCGAGCACCGCCTGCGCCGCGGCGAGGTAGTCGACCGCGCCGCAGCTGCCCCACTGCCGATCGGCGAGCAGCAACGCGAAGGCGATGTCGAGGTCGCCGTCGGACGCGCTGTCGGTGCCCTCCGCGTCGGCACACGACGTCTTCTGGTAGAACGCCATCAGATGGTAGTGGGTCAGCGTCGGGTGCTCGCGGAAGTAGGCGTACATGCCGTCGAAGATGCGCTGCGCATCCGGATCGTGGCCCGCCATCAATGCGGCGACGATCATGCCGTAGCCGTGCGCCTCGGAGACCGTGAGGTTGCCGGGCTGCGTCTTCGACACCACGACGTACCGTCCGGCGCCGCACGTCTGTCGCAGATAGACGGCCTTCCACTGGTCGTAGAAGTCGCGCACCGCCTGGTCGAGCGCGGGCTGACCGACGTGGCTCGGGCGGATGGCACCCGCCGTGTAGGTCGTCGGGTGCGATCCGAAGGGATGGTTGACGGCGGCGTGCGCCACCCCGGACAGGAGCAGCAGGGCCAGAGCCAGAGCGTCCCGCATGCCCCGTCAGACCATGACGGGGCGTGCAGTGACAACCGCCACGATCAGAGCGTCTTCAGGTACTCGATGACCGCGCGCCGCTCGGCGTCGGTCAGATGGTCGCCATAGGTGTGGCCCGCGTTCGACTGGCTCCACTGCGTGGTGTCGAACACCATCTTGCGCTCCGCCGGCGGCAGCGCGTCGGGCGGCCCGTCGTGCACGACGTAGGGCCAGCCCATGGCCGCCTCGTCGAAGTTCGTGCTGTCGAGGTCGGTGCGGGCCCAGTAGGTCGGACGCGCGTGACTGTTCAGCACCAGCTCCACCGTCGGCACGGAGCCGTTGTGGAAGAACGGCGCCGTCGCCCAGATGCCGTCGAGCGGCGGCGGCATGTAGCCCGGGAACGGGTCGTTCGGGACCATCTGCGTGATGCCGCCGTAGAAGGAGCCGTTGTACCAGCTGACCAGCTCGGGCGAGTGCACGACGCCGGCCTCCGCCACCACCGGATCGGTGCCGATGACGTCGAGCGGAATGATCAGGTTCGGGTAGCTCTCCTCGTCGTCGCTGGCGGCGTAGCTGCCGTGGCAGCCGGCACAGTCGCGCGCGAAGGTGACGCGGCCCTGGTCGACCAGCGCCGCATCGATGCTGCGCGTGTAGGTCGGCGCGCGCATCGCGCTGATGAACGCCTGGATGTCCTTGAACTCTTCGTCGACGACCTGCGCGCGTGCGACGTCGTCGACGCACACCGAGGTCGCCAGCGCCATCGTGCCGCGATGGTCACCGCGCGCCATGCCGTTGTAGAAGAGCGCATGCTTCTTGTGGGCGCGCCACCACGGCGGCGGGTCGGAGGTGACGCGCGGATCGGCGATGGGCGCGCCATCGTGATCCACCGGCACCAGCGGCGTCAGCGGCACGTCGCTCCACGCCAGCGTGTCGCGGTCGTGATGCACCATCAGGATGACGGCGAACAGTTCGGCGGGGTTCATGCCGATCGTCCGCATCTTGGTGAGCGGGCCGAGCGCGCCGCCGCGCGACGCGATCTTCTGCAGCTGTGCGCGCTCGATCTCGGTGAGGCCGAGCAGATCGACCAGATCGTCGGTGATGGGCACGCCGGTGATGCCGCCGCCGGCGCCCGCCGTGAAGTCGGCGGTGGCGTTGCCGAGACCGACGATCAGCTGCCCGTCGAACGTGCCACCGTGGCACATGAGGCAGTTGGCGTTGACGACCTCGGCGCCGTCGGGGGCGGTGAAGGTGTTCAGGAAGAACGGCAGGTCGGCGTTGCGTCCGGCGCGATCGGGAATGCGCGGCGCGTCGGCGGGACCGCCGAAGCCGCCCGCGATGAGGCCGGGCACGCTGTCGTACACCTTCAGCGGAATGCCGCACGTCATGTAGTCGCCGGAGAGGAGCAGCTCGCGACCATGCACCGGATCGCCACCGACCTGCGGCTGGGCGGCAATGACGGCGCCCTTGGCCTCGGCGCACTCGTTGACGCCGCCGAGGTCGCAGCACGGCTTGCACGCCTTCCGCACCGCGCGGCACTCGACGGAGCGGGTCTTGAAGCGCTTCTTGGCAGCGCGCTTGCACGTCTTGTCGGTGCAGGCGGGCTTCTCGGCGCCGAACGTGGCGCGCGCCGCACCGACGCAGTTCTCCTGCAGGTTCTTGCAGCTCTTGGTGCACACCTTGTCTGCCGCGGCGGGTCGCGCCACGAGCAGCAGCGACACCACGAACAGACCTCCGGCCAGCCGTCCCAATATTGACACGTGCCCATATCCCCTAGACGCGCGGTGCCTGTCAAAGAAAAACCTCGCCGCCGCGGCCGGCCACCACGCGGAACCGCTCACGCCGTCGAGTACGACACCGTGCTCGACGCTGCCCTCACCGCGTTCGCCGAGCAGGGTTACTCGGGAACGTCGGTGCGCGATCTCTGCCGCCGGCTCGGCGTCAGCCACAATCTGGTGCACCAGCGCTATCGCTCGAAGGAGGCGCTCTGGTACGCCGCCGTCGATCGCGGCTTCGCCGCCCTCGCCTTCGAGCTCGGCGACGCACTGTCGAAGGCACCCGACGACGACCTCGCCCGGTTGCGCGCCGTGCTCGTGCGCTTCCTCGAGGTGTCGGCGGCGTGGCCGGCGCTGCTGAAGATCATGAACCAGGAGTCGGCCGCGCCCGGACCGCGCCTCGACTACCTCTTCGAGCGCCACATCGCGCCCGCCAGCTGGCTCGTCACCGGCGTGCTGCGACGCCTCCACCGCCAGGGCCGCGTGCGCGACGTCGCGCCGGCGACGTTCCACTTCCTGCTCACGCACGGCGCCGGCGGCGTGCTGAGCCTCACGGCGCTGACGGACCGCTTCGCGCGCACTTTCGACCCCGCCGTCGATCGGCGCACGCCGGACGGCGTGCGCCGCTACGCGGAGGACGTCGTCGAGTTGCTGCTGGCCGGCATGCTGATCTGATCGCGCGTCGCGAGCAGCGTCAGCACCGCCAGCCCTGGTCCGAGCGCGCCGGCGACGACGAGCGGGATCCAGACGTAGAGCCCTTCCGGCGCGGGTGCCGTGGCACACGCCGCGTCCGCTGTCGGCGCATTGCACAAAATGGCGCTGATGCGTCCCGCGGCGACGACGTTCCACAGCACGTGCTGGGCTATGGCCGCTGCGAGCCCGAGCAGCGCCGGCACCAGCCGGCCGTGTCCGAGCGACAGCGCTGCGCCGATGGTGGCCGTGAAGACCGCGTGGTGGAAGCCGCCCAGCACGGCGCGCGTCCACACGGCGCGTGCCAGTCCGGGCTCGCCGCCGGCGAGTGTCGCCAACATGAGATACGTGAGGTTCTCGGTGAGCACGAACCCGAGCCCCACCAGCGCGCCGTAGACGATGCCGCGGCGCACGCCGTCGAACGACGACGGCCGCACGCGGTAGAGCAGCACCAGGCCCGCCGTCTTCGACACCTCCTCGACGATGGGACCGAGCAGCGACGGCGTGATCACGGCCGTCGTATCGGCACCGGCGACCGTCGGCAGCCAGGCCAGGAGCGCGTCGTTGGCGAGCAGCGACACCCAGGTCGCGACGACCGCGCCCCACAGGAATGCGGACGCGAGCAGGACGAACGGTTCGCCGCGCCGTCGTCCCAGCACGACGAGCGGCAGCGCGAACAGCAGCGCCGGCACCGCCGCCGCGAGGACGATGAGCGGCGGACGCATCCACGCCGCATTCACCAGCGCGAGCCCGAGGAAGGCGACGAGCAGCGGCGGCGCGGCGCGGGGCACGCGACCTACGCGGCGCCGGGGACGAGCCCGAGCTGCCGCATGATGGTCGCCGCGTCGAAGTAGACGCGCTCGCAGACGATGCGGTCGCCGTCGAACTCGAAGACAGCGACCATGCGGCAGCGGAACGTGCGGCCCGTGGCCGGCACGCCCATGAACGGGCCGCCGTGCGTGCCGAGCAGATCGAACTCGACGACCACCGCGTCGTCGGCGTGGCGCAGCGTGTGTATCTCGTTGCGCTGATCGGGGAACGCGCCGCGCGACGTCGCATAGTACAGCCGCACCTCGTCGGCGCCGTCGAAGACCTGCCCGGTGGCGACGAGCTCGTAGCGGGGATGCTCGAAGGTGGCGAGCGTCGCCTCGAAGTCGAGCCGGTTCTCCGAAGCCATGTGCTCGCGGATGACCTCATCGCGACGGGCACGCAAGGTGGAGTCGTCGGGCGGCATGGCCCTGTCTACGGCTCCCGGGCCGCCGCCGGCAAGCGCTCCGGGATCAGCGACGGCCGAGCGTGGTCAGGTTGGCCTCGTGCTTGGCGCGATCGATGCGGTACGACGACAGGAACGCCAGCGCCGCCAGGTAGAGCACGACGACCGTCGGCACGAAGATGATCCCGAGCGAGCGGATCACGGCCGGGTCGACCGCGCCGGGCTTGGCGTCGCTCGGGAAGCCGATGGCACGCAGCAGCAGAGTCGACGTGAAGATGCCGATGCCCGACACCGACTGCTGCACGAAGCTGTTGGCGGCGAAGAACACGCCTTCGGAGCGGCGACCCGTCGAGACCTCGCTGTCCTCGACGATGTCGGAGACCATCGATGCGACCAGGATGCCGGACATGATCACGAGGGTGACGGCGATGGTGTTCGTCACCAGCAGCGTCGGCACCAGCGCCGGCGAGCCGTTCATGGGGAAGAGCCCGATCAGACGCAGCACCACGGGCGCCGGGGCGAGCAGCACGCCGGCGAGCGACACGCCGATGGCAGCGGTGCGCTTGCCGAGTCGTCGCCCGATGAGCGGCGCCAGCACGAACGCCACGGCGGCGGACACGAAGTTCGCCAGGATGAGCACCGAGATCTGGTCGGACGACAGCTCCCAGAAGTAGGTGTTGAAGTAGATGTTGAGCGCGGCAGCGAGCCCCGCCGCCATGGCGCCGCAGACGCCGGCGCCGAACAACATCAGGAACGAGCGGTTCGACAGCGTCTCGCGCGCCTCCTGCAGGGCCACGCGGAAACCGCCGCCCTTCGGCGGTGGCGGCTGCCGCAGGTGCGGGATGTAGGCATGCGTACCGAGCGACGACACCAGGATGGCCGTCAGCATGACGAGCGCACCGGCCAGGCCGAAGTTGCGGTAGCCGGCGGGGTTCAACACGCCGACCGGGTGCTCGGCGTCGGGCTGCAGGAAGACCGCGTAGGCCAGCACCGCCATCGTGAGCCCGCCCCACCAGCCGAAGAAGAAGCGCCAGCCGAAAATCGACGTGCGCTCGTCGTAGTCGTCGGTGAGCTCGGCCGCGAGCGCGGTGCTGGGGATCTCGTAGAAGCTCAGGAACATCCGCACCAGGATCGCGAACACGACGAAGTAGGCGAACAACGCGCCTTGCGAGAGACCCGCGGGCGGCGTCCACAGGAACCAGTACGCCACCGCCACCGGCACCGCCGCTGCGTACATGAACGGGTGGCGTCGTCCCCACGACGACCGCAGGTGGTCGGAGACGTGGCCCACGAACGGATCGATGATGCCGTCGAGGAACAGCGCCACCATGATGCCGAGGCCCACCCACGCCTCCGGCAGCCCCAGGACCTGGTTGTAGTAGAGCAGCAGGAAGAACGAGAAGCCGTTGTCCTTGACGCCGAACGCCACCGCGCCGAGGCCGTAGGAGATCTTGGTGAGGAGCGTCGGCGCAGGTCGCTGCATGGCGGGGGCGGACCCTACGTGGGAACGACGGGCGACGGCAAGCCGCAGCGCCTCGCGCGCCCTTCTCAGTGTCGCTCGCGTGGCTCCGGAAACCTCCACGTGCCATCGAGGATCTCGGCGCGGGGTCGATAGAGCCGCACGGTGTAGCTCCAGCCCGGCATGATCGGCAGGCAATTTTCCACCTTGCCGTCGCAACCGCCGAACTGGATGTCGACCGAGCCGTCTGCGCTCCGCTTCGCGGTGATGTCGTTCAGCGAATACGCCCCACGCGCATTCTTCTCGAAGTAGCCTTTCGCGTCGTAGAGGCTGATCGACCAGAAGCCGTCGACCGGTACATCCTTCACCTCCAGCGTGTAGACCGTCTTCCCATCGTTCTTCGCTGGCGTGACGTTGAGGTAGATGGCGTCCTTCCTCGGATTGCCGCCCCACGTCGCCGCCGCCGAGACGAGGCGCTGGACGGGATCGACCTCGTCCTTGGTGCCGAAGGCGTGGCTGGTGTCGGTCAGCGTGGTGGCCAGGACGATCAAGGCCTCGCGCACCTTCTTCTGACTGACCGGATCCCACCGCGGCACCTCGAACACGCCGGGACTCCGCTGTTCGACCCTGAGCGCGTCCTGGAGCGCGTGTGCGGCCTTCATGTCGGCGTGATCGAACGGATCCACGAGCGTTCGCACGCCGACGAGTGCGTAGCGTGTGCCGACCTCGTCGCGTGTGATCGTGCGGGTGACCGGCGCGTACGCGGCGGGCAGCGTGTACTGATCCTCGCTGACCACCTGCATCGACATGAACCGCTTCCCGGGGTCAGGCAGCGTGATCGTGACCGGACCCGCGTCGAGATCGAACACCGCCGCCGAGTACAGGGTGTCGCGATTCATGCGGATGATCGTCTGAGCATCTATCGGCGACAGCTCACGATGGTGCTCGAACTTCCCGAAGCCGCCTTCCTTGAGGGCCACGACGCTCATGTACAGATCGGATTCTGCGCGGATGAAGTTCTCCACGGTGACGGGGACGATCTCGCCGGCAGGGGGCTCGGCCCAGACGGTGCTGATCGACACCAGGATGACCGTAGCCACGGAGGTCGCGAGCTTGGCGTTCATCGTCCTGCGATAGCACATCTCGCGTGCCCCTGGCCGCCATGCTACCTCCGACCGATGCTCGCCCCCGCCGCGAAAGAGCAGTTCGAACGCCACGGCTATGTCGTCCTGCCGCGCTTCTTCGACGAAGCCGACACGCGCGCGATCGCGCGGTTCACCGACGAGGTGTCGTCCTGGCCAGAGACGCCCGGCCGCTGGATGCGCTACTACGAGCGCCGCGCGGGCGACCCGTCGTCGAAGCTGCTGGCGCGGATCGAGAACTTCGTGCCGTACCACGACGCGCTCGCCGCTCTGGTCACCGGGACGCGCGTGCAGGAGCTGCTCGCGGGTTGCGCCGGCGAGCCCGTCGTCCTCTTCAAGGACAAGATCAACTTCAAGATGCCGGGCGGCGCCGGCTTCGCACCGCACCAGGACGCGCCGGCGTACGTCGACTTCGGCGTCGAGCACCACCTCACGCTGATGGTGCCGGTGGATCCGTTCACGCCCGAGAACGGCTGCCTCGAGATGTCGCGCTGGGACGCGAGCCGCGTGACGCTGCCGCAGAATCCCGACGGCACGCTGCAGGACGGCGTCATGGAGCGGTGGACCGTCGAGCCGCTGCTGGCGGAGCCGGGCGACGTCATCCTGTTCGACGCCTGGGTGCCGCACCGCTCGGGTCCGAACCGCACGAACGGCCCGCGGCGGTCGTACTACCTGACGTTCAACCCGGCGTCGGCGGGCGACCATCGCGCCGCCTACTACGCCCGCAAGCGGGAGTGCTTCCCCCCCGAGTACGAGCGCGAGCCGGGCGTCGACTACGCCGCCCGCGGCCGCCAGTTCAACCTGGGCAATCCGTTCGACTAGAACCCGCCCCAAGACCATGTCTTGGGGCGCAAAGGCGCGAGCGTGGGGCGACGTTTCCCGCACGACCGACGTGTCGCGTTCTTGGGTCGCTACATCAGGTCGGTGCTCGAGAGTATCTCGTGCACCTCGAGCACGTTCGGCCCCGCGAACATCTCCTTCGGCGGCCGGCTCGAGTGCGCCTCGGCGAAGGCGGGACTCTTCGTCCAGGCGACGAAGTCGTCGAACGTGCGCCACCAGGTCTTCACCTCGTAGAAGCCCTGCCCCTCGGGGTCGGGCACGAAGCCGCCCTGCTCGTGATCGAAGCGCACCGGGCGCGGGCGGTGCACCTCGTTGCGCACGAAGCCCGGGGCCCGGTCGACCAGGTGGACGCGCTTGCGGAAGCGGTCCTCGAAGTCGATCTCGTGGCCCCGGGATACGGGAATCCGGTTGGTGACGACGATCATGATCGGACGCGCCTTCCTACTGTACGGTGGCGTTCATCTCCGCGGCCGACACCCGCTCCCAGGCGTCCTTCGGGGATGGCCAACCGCCCAGGGTGGCGATCCACACCACCCGTCCGCGGCCCTTCACGACGGCCACCACGGCCTGGCGGTCGGGGTCGTAGTCGCTGATGAGCTCGTCATGGCAGTCGCATGGCGCACCTGCCTGGTACTCGAAGACGGGCGCATGGGGTGCGGTGCGGCGCATGAGCACGGCGCCACGGCCGTGCGACACGAAGCCGCCCCATGCCGTCGCGGCAATACGGGGCCAGTGATTCAGGAACAGGTCGAGCCCCGGGTCGCTGGTCCCTTCGGTGATGGCCTCGGGCTGCGGCTCGCTGCTCTCGTTCTCGTTCTCGATCACGATGTTCCGACCTCCTCGGAGGGTCCCGGATCGGGACCGTCCCTTCCAGACCTACTGTAATCGACGCCGTGTGTCAGCCGCCGGCGATTTTTCGTCGCGATACTGTGCCGCGGCGGCCTCCAGGGCCGCCGCCACCCGCGCACGCAGCTCGGCCGGCGCCAGCACCTCGGCGTGGGGACCCAGGCTCAGCACCCAGTTCTCGAGCTCGGCCGTCCCGCGGACCGTCATCGTCAGCAGCATCGAGCCGTCGGGCTGCTGGTGGAACTGCTGGGTGGGGTGGAGACGACGCGCACGCAGCAGGGCCGCCCCGTCCGGGTCGGGGATGCGAATCGCCACGTCGGTCTCGGGGCCGTCGACGATGCCGAAGGTGCCCTCGGTGTGACGGACCGGCGAATAGCGCGCCGGGTAGTCGAAGTGCCGCGCCAGCTTGGTGACCGTCCGCATGCGCTCGACGGCGAGATACACGATGCGGCGGTGCTTGTGGCTGCGGCCGATCAGGTAGAGGCCGCCGCGATACATCGCCAGCGTGTACGGGTCGAAGTCCTGCGGCTCGGGGTCCTGCGCGCCGCGCCACGGGCTCTCGTACACGATGCGCAACGTGTACTGGTGCACGAGGCAGCGCAGGATCGTGTCGAGCCGCTCGTCGAAGGCGCGGTAGTCCTTCGCCAGGTAGGGCACGGTGAAGAACTTGCGGTCGAAGCCCGCGAGCCGTCGCTGCTGGTCGGGCGGCAGCATGCGGTAGAAGCTCTCCCACAGGTCCTGCACGCCCTCCTTCAGCACGGTGCCGTCGAGCGCCTGCAGCACGCTGGCGGCGAAGTAGAAGAGCAGCGCCTGGTAGGACGACGACTCGGGCGTGCGCGTCGCCGACACCAGCCGCAGCACGCGACGGTCGCCGTGACGCACCACCTCGACGATGGGCTCACCGTCGGCGTCGACGAGCTCGCGCCGCGACGCCGCCAGGTAGCGCAACAGCGTGCGCTCGGAGATGCCGAGCTCGTCCTGGATGGCGGCGAAGCTCCAACCGAACGGACGGCTCATGAGCCCGTGGACGATGCGCGCGACGCGCATCGCCGTGTGGTACGTGGCCGGGCGCGAGCGCGCCGCCCCGGCCCGCTTCAGTCGGGCCACGGATACCCGTCGAAGGGGAACGTCGGACAGGCGTCGGCGTACTCCGCCTTGCCGTAGGCACGACCCCACGCCGCCAACTCGCGCAGGATGCGGCAGCGCGAACGGACGGCCGTGAGCCGCGGGTCGGCGTCGATGTCGGCCAGGACACGCTCCTTGGTCTCCGTCGCCTGGACCATGCGGACGCCACCGCCCTCGGGCGTGTCGAAGACGATGTACGACGGCGCCGTCGGGTTCCACGCCGGCCACTCCGGCAGGTCACCGCCCACGCCCTTGCCCGGGTTGCCGGTGCGGGCGAACTCGGCCCAGTACGACATCATGACGCGCGACAACACCTGACGTCCCGGCTCGTTCGCCGACGTGAAGATGCGATTGCCCGCGCGCCCGAGGTCCCAATGCCCGAACACGAACGGAATCTCGAAGGCGTGCGCCGCACCGAGCATCTGTCCGAGGTCGGCACCGAGCATGGAGGGTTCCTCGTCCCAGTCGAAACGATAGAGGAACACGCCGGGCTGATTCTGCGTCATCGCCTGCGCCGGACCGTCGGCCCCCACGACCTTCCACAGCCGCGACAGATACTCCGCGCTGGCCTGGTACCACGGCTCGTCCACGAACCGCGGCAGGACGCCGAGCAGGTAGTGGATGCGGGTCGGATCGGGGAACAGGAAGAGCTTCTGCTCGTCGCGGTTGGTGCCGGCCATGACCGGCACGCGGTTCCAGCCGTCGGGCCGACGCAGGCGCTCCATCAGATCGCCGTCGGGCACCACGACGCCGTCGCGGAAGACGCGCGGCATGTCGATGAGCCCGCTCGGCGGCCGGTCGTAGGCGAGCAGGATGTCGTTCGCCGGCTTGGCGCGCAGCCACCCGGCGATGGCCGTCGGCTCCATGGCGGCCAGCTTCGCGCGTGCGGCGGCACGGTCGGCGGCGCCGTCCTTCTGGAGGAGCCGGAGCAGGATCTCGTTGCTGCTCTGGCGGTGTCCGGGCTGCGGATCGTCGGCGAAGTCCTCCGACTCGGCCAGCGTCATCGCCCACAGGCCGCCACTCTCGACGATGGCGCGCTGGAAGAGACCGCGTGCCTGCGGGGCGAGGAGCAGCATGTAGACGTTCTGCCCGCCGGCCGACTCGCCGAAGATGGTGACGTTGTCCGGATCGCCACCGAAGGCGGCGACGTTCTCGCGCACCCAGGCGAGCGCGCGCACCTGGTCGAGCGTGCCGAAGTTGCCGGAGCGCTCGACGTCGTCCGACGCGCCGGCGCGGAGCGCATCGTGCCGCAACCACCCGAACGGCCCGAGGCGGTACTGGATCGCGACGACGACCACGCCGTGGGTCGTCGCCAGGTTGCCGCCGTCGTAGAACGACGCAGTGCCGACGCTGTTGCCGCCACCGTGGATCCACACCATCACCGGCAGTCGCTTGCCCGCCGCCGGAACCGCGTCGGGAAGGAACTGCGGCGCCCACACGTTCAGCGTGAGACAGTCCTCGCTCCCCGTCGGCGTCCCGCCCGGTGCCGAATCGATGCCACCGAACTCGCTCGCCGCCTGCACGCACGCCGCGCCGGACGCCAACGCCTGGCGCGTTCCCGTCCACGGCGCCAATGCCTGCGGCGCGCGCCAGCGCAGCGGTCCGACGGGCGGCTGCGCGTAAGGGATGCCGAGCCAGGCGTGCGCCCCGTAGCGTCCGGCGCCGCCGACGACCTCGCCCGCGGGCAGCGCGCGCTTGGTGGCCTGATCGGCTGACGGCACCACGAACGGCTCACGCGGTTTGCTGCGGCACGCGCCGGCGAGAAGAGACGTCGCGATCACGAGGAGTACGGCGGAGCGGCGAACATCCATGGGGCGCGCACGGTACGGTCGCCGCCACGGCATCGCAAGCGCCACCAGGCCGATCGCGAGCGCCAACGGGCCGAACCAGTCGCCCCACGCCAACATCAGGGTCCACGCCGTCGCTTCGGGGGTAATCGTCCCCACCAGCGCGGTGCGCTCGTGCACCCCGGTGATCGCCCGCAGCTCGCCGGTTGCATCGATGACTGCCGAGATGCCGGTGTTGGTCGCGCGCAGCTGCGGCCGCCGCGTCTCGATGCTGCGGAATGCCGACACCACGAGGTGCAGCCACGGTCCGGCACCGCGCATGAACCAGGCGTCGTTCGACAACGTGACGATGACCTCGGCACCGCCGCGCACGGCCTCGAGCGCGAGCGACGGTACGACGGCGTCGTAGCAGATGAGCGGCGCCACCCGCAGCGTCCGGCCGTCCGGCAGCGCCAACGGCACGACGCTCGCGCCCGGTCCGGTTCGCGACGTGCCGAGCCAGGGCAGCAGACGGCGCACGACCGGCACGTCGATGAGCCCGGGGACGCGTTCGGTGAGCGGAAAGAGCACCGTCTTGCGATAGACGTCGAAGGCGATGCGTCCGTCCACCGGTGGCTGCAGGAACATCGCGGCGTTGAACTCGGCGTCACGGTGGGCGTCGTACGCTCCGAAGATCAGCGGGACGCCCAGCTCGCCGGCGATGCCTGCGACCTCGCGGTCGAGATCGGCACCGGCGGCGCTCTTCGGTGCACCGAACGTCATCGGGTAGATCGTCTCCGGCCAGACGACGACGTCGAGCTTCGCGTCCTGCTGCGCACGCAGCGACAGCTGCCGGTGCACCGCGAGGATCTCGCGCACGGCCTCGAAGCGGTCGGGCTCGGTGGCGAGACGCTGGTCGTCGACGAGGTCGGCCTGGATCAACGCCGCGGTGACGGGTGCCTCGCCCGAACCGAGTGTCTGCAGACGGACGGCGCCGTACAGAAGCAATGCGGCCGCCATCGCCGCGACGCCAACGAGCGGCATCCATCGGGCGCGACGCGTGCCCGCGATCAACCCGTTCGCCACCAGCAGCACGAACGTCAGCCCCGGGGCACCGGCGAGATCCGCCGCCTGCCGCATCCACACGGACGCCAGGACGCCGTGACCGATGGTGTCGCCGAACAGCTTCGGCACGAGCCACTCGGTGCCGACGTACACCCCGGCACCGGCCAGCGCCGCGCCGACGACGCCGGCTCCGCGCCGCATCGCCAGGTGCCGAGCCAGCGCGCACGTGACGAGCTGCGGCTGCAGCAGCGGCGCCAGCACGACGAGCAGCGCCAGCGCCGCCGGCCACGGCCAGCCGGTGTAGGCCGCGACGGCGGTGGCGAACCACGCGAACACGGCGAGCACGAAGGCGACGCTCATCGCGACACCGAGCACGACGGCGCCCCAGGCGGTGCGCGCGCGGTCGACGACGAGGAGCCACGGCACGAACCCGATCCAGCCGAGCACGAACCAGCGCCACTCGACCTGCACGTAGAGCGCGAACGCCAACGCGCTCACGACCACGGCGGCGAGCGCCGTCAGACGCGGATGCGCGCTCAGGGCCGACGGCCCGTCGCAGGCACGTCGAGCGGCTCGAGCGGCAGCCCGGACGGTGCCTGCTCGGGCAGCGTGATCGGCGTGCCCGCCGCGTCGACCAGCTCGTAGTCGGGATGGATCATGAGGATGGCCGCTCCGCCGCAGCCTGGCGCCGCGCTGCTATCATTTCCCCTCCTCGCTTGGCTAGAGAACCGACGCGTCGCGGGTGCGCGATTCCGGACGGCGGCGGATGACGTCGCCTTGAGGGAGCCACCCCGGTGTCCTATGGGGTGCCCGCACATGGGTTTCCGACCGCTGCTTCGCCTCGCGGCGCTGCTCGTCGTCGCGACCGCGGCGAGCGCGGCGACCGACTGTCCGACGCCGGCGACGGCACCGGGACGGATCGTGTCCATCACGCCGGCCATCACCGAGACGCTGTTCGCCATCGGCGCCGGTCCGCAGGTGGTCGGCGTCAGCGACTACTGCACGTTCCCGCCGGAGACGGCGCGCCTCCCGCACCTCGGCACCACCCTGACGCCAACCTACGAGACCATCGCGCGGCTCGACCCCGAGCTCATCCTGTCCGAGGACAACGTGAACGTGCGCGCGACGGAGCTGCGCGACCTCGGCCCCACCTGCCTGATCCCCTGGCTCACGCTCGACCAGTTCGTGGCCGGCATCCGCACCGTCGGTCGCGTCACCGGACATGCCGCGCCGGCCGACGCGCTCGCCGACCGCATCCGGACCCGTCTCACCACCCCTGCCCCCGCCGACGCCCCGCGCGTGCTGCTCGTGCTCGCGTCCGACACCGCGAGCCTGCACGAGGTGTGGTTCATCCGCCGCAACTCCGTCCACGGCGCGGCACTCGCCGCCGCGGGCGGGCGCAACGCGGTCGACGAGGACGTGGGTGGGCTGCCCCGGCTGAGCCTGCAACGCGTGCTCGAGATCGACCCCGACGTCATCGTGCTGCTGGTCGCCGGCACTGCCGACGAGGCAGCAGCGCGCGAGCGACTCCTCGCCGAATGGCGCGCGCTCGAACCGCTCACCGCCGTGCGCCGCAACCGGATCGCGGTCATCGACGCGCCCGAGGCCTACATCACCGGCCCGCGCATCCTCGACCTCACCGATCGGCTGCACGCGGAGCTGGCACGGCTGGCGGCGCGACCGTGAGCGAGCTCGTCGTCGACGCCGTCACGGTGCGGCGCGCCGGCGTCACGCTGCTCGACCGGGCGTCGCTCCGAGTCGCGCGCGGCGAGCTGGTGGCACTCGTCGGGCCGAACGGCGCCGGCAAGACGACGCTGCTCCGCGCCGGCCTCGGTCTGCTCCCGCTCGCCGCCGGTCGGGTGACCCTCGGCGGCGCGGATGCGGTGCGGCTGCGCGCCCGTGACCGCGCCGCGGTATGCGCCTGGCTGCCGCAGCACGCACTCGCGACCACCGAGCCTCTCCCGGCGCGCGAGCTGGTCGCCGCCGCCCGCTATCGCTTCGACGAAGCGCCGGCCGTCTCGTTGCACGCAGCCGATACGGCGCTGACCCGCGTCGGCGCCGCGGCGCTCGCAGCACGTGACGTGCTGGCATTGTCCGGCGGCGAGCGCCAGCGGGTGGCGTTGGCCGCCCTCCTCGCGCAGGAGGCGCCGCTGCTGCTCCTCGACGAGCCGGCGACGCACCTCGATCCGGCCCGGCAAGGCGAGGTCTACGCCCTCCTCGGCGGCCTGTGGCGCGAGGGCCTCGGCATTCTGTGCGTCACCCACGACCTGAACGTCCTGGCACACCTCGGGCGACCCGACGCGGTGCGGGTCGTCGGTCTGGCGGATGGCCGCATCCGCTTCGAGCGTCCGTACGACGCCGCCGACCTGCCGGAGCGGCTGGCGGAGCTCTTCGGCGTTCCGATGGAGACGCTCGCCAGCGGCGCCCATCGCGTGATCGTACCGCGCGTGGGTGCGGTGTGACGCGCCGGCTGCTCGCGTTGTCGGTCGTCTGCGTCACCATCGTCGCCGTTGCACCCGTGCTCGGCGGCGGGCTCGACGGCACACGCGGCGACTTCATCGTGTGGCAGCTGCGCGTGCCGCGCGTGCTGGTGGCGGCGTTGGTCGGCGGCATGCTGTCGCTGGCGGGCGCGGTGTTCCAGGCGGTGTTCGCGAATCCCCTGGCGACCCCGAGCACCGTCGGCACCATCGCCGGCGCCACGCTCGGCGCGCTCGCCGCGCTCGTCCTGCCGTCGTCGTTCGTGCTCGCCGGCCTGCCCGCGACGGTCATCGGGGCCTTCGCCGGTGCGCTGGCAGTGAGCCTCGTGGTGGCGGCGTTCGCCTCGAGCGGACGCGCCGGCATGGCCGACGTGCTGCTCGCCGGCATCGGCGTCACGCTGGCGGCGAGCGCCATCGCCACCGGGCTGCAGTACACCGCCGACATGCGCGCCATGTTCGCGGCGGCGCAGTGGTCGCTGGGCCACCTGCCGCAAGTGGGCTATCGCGGCGTCGTCGTGCTGGCGCCGGTGGTCGCTGCCGCGTGCGCCGTGTTGTTGTCGCAGACGCGCGCGCTGCAGGCGCTCGCCGTCGACGAGGACCTGGCCCGCGCGCAGGGCGTCGATGTGGGCCGCACGCGCACGATCGCGCTGGTGGCGGCGTCGGCGGGGGTGTCGGCGTGCGTGGCATGGTGCGGGCCGATCGCGTTCGTCGGCCTCATGGTGCCGCACATCGTGCGCCGGTTGGTCGGCGTCACGCAGCGAGCGGTGCTGCCGGCGTCGCTCGTCGGCGGCGCGGCGTTCCTGGTCGCGTGCGACACGGTGTCACGGCTGGCACTGCCGGGACGCGAGCTGCCGGTGGGCGTCATCACGGCGCTGCTCGGCGCGCCGACGCTGGTGTTCCTGGTCGCGCGACGGCATCGCTAGGGCTCCTCACGCAGGGGCTGTGCGGTGCCAGCACGCCGCGAGTCGTCGTCAGGCGATCGAAGCACGCTCGGACACATCCCGACCCAAGACATGGTCTTGGGTCGCGTCCTAGTCTTCGTACTTCGGCGCGCGCTTCTGCTTCCGCGCCACGATCGCCTCCTGCAGGTTCTGGGTCGTCATGCGCACCAGGAGCTGGTTGCGGTTCTCGAGGTCCATGCCCGCCGTCAGGCTGCCGACCTCGAGGTTCGACCACAGGACCGTCTTCGTCATGGAGAGGCCGTGCGGGCTGTAGCCGCACATGGTGGTGGCGAGTGCCACTGCCGCGTCGCGCAGCTCGGCGTCGGGCAGGACGCGCGACACCAGGCCGAGGCGTAGCGCCTCGGCGGCGTCGAGCTCGCGGCCGGTGAGGATGACGTCCCACGCGTGCGCCGCGCCGATGAGCCGCGGCAGCAGCCAGCTGATGCCCAGCTCGGTGCCGCTCAGGCCGTTGTTGATGCCGGCGTTGCGGAACGTCGCCGACGCACCGGCGAGACGGATGTCGGCACCGAGGGTCAGGCAGAGCCCACCACCAACCGCCGCACCGTTCACCGCCGCGATGATCGGTTGCGGAATGGCGCGCATCGCCGGCACGACGTTGGCCATCGTCTCCATGGCGCGGATGGCGATGCGCGACATGGGGAGCCCGTCGCACCCGGGAGGCATGCCGTGATCCTCGAGGTCGAGCCCCGAGCAGAAGCCGCGGCCGGTGCCGGTGAGGACGACGACCCAGGTGTCGTTGTCGGCGCCGACCTGCGCGATCGCATCGAGCAGCGGGACGACGGTGTCGAACGACATGGCATTGAGCCGCTCGGGACGGTTGAGCGCGATCACGCTCACGTGCGGGACGGGCTTCTCGACGGTGACCATGGGCATCGCGCGGGCTTCCCAGAGGGCCTGCGTGAAGTCAAGACGAGTCGACCGTGGGCGCGCCCTCGTATAGGTAGGCGTCCGCCGCATGCCGCGCGTCCGCGTCCGCTCCGTCCTTCTGCTCGTCCTGGCGCTCGCCGCCGGCTGCGCCCGTCGCGCGCCGACCATCGTCACGCCGGCACCGTCGTTCCGCTTCGCACAGGACACCTTCGCGTTCCCGAACGAGACTGCGTGGGAGTACGAGATCGACGCGGCGACCGGCGCCATGCGCTGGCACGAGCGCAACCCCACCCCCGACTTCATCCTCCGCTGCGGCAACATGGTGAGCGCGGCACGCACGTTCCACCTCCAGGCTCGTTTCGCGCCCGACGCACCACCCGTCGACGACGCCGCCTATGCCGCGCTCATGCGTACCGTCATCGCGCGTGACCCGCGGCGCACGACGCCCGCGCCCGACCCGGTGGTGATCCCCGGCTACCCCGACCTGCGCACGTTCAGCGCTGCGCACGAAGCGGCGATGAAGGTGGCGCTCCTCGGACCGTGGCAGAGCTATCTGCAACGCGGCAACTGGCGGATGATCTTCCCGTTCACCATCGAGCACCAGCGACACGAAGCGGAGTCGATGGCGGCGGCCGTGCGGTCCGGAATGACGCCCATCGTGCACATCGTCGTCTTCCCCGCCTCGACGCTGAACCACCTGCTCCTCGTCTACGCGGTCGAGGAGACGCCGTCGGATATCCGCTTCACCGCCTACGATCCCAACAACGCCGACGCGCCGCTCGTCTTCCGCTGGGATCGCGGCGATCGCGTCTTCCACTACCCCCGCACCGACTACTTCGTCGGCGGGCCGGTGCGCGGCTACGTGGTGTACGATGGGCTGCTGTACTAGTCGCGCGCTGGCGCTCGGAATGGCGCTCCTCGTGTCCGGGTGTTTCTCCGGTCACCTCCTCGATCACGCGCGACGCCGCGAGCAGGTGGTGACGTGGCAGGAGGCCTTCGTCGACGGCAACGATCTCGTGGTGCGGTACGCCGCGGTCGACGTCGACGACGCCGGCCGACCCGCGGGGACGACGGAGCGCTGGGCGTCGATTCCGCTCGCCGAGGTACGCGCCGGCAATCGCAACGTGGACACGCTGTCCGTCCGGTGGTTGTCGGATCGCGAGGCGGAACGCCGACGTGGCGCGGGACTCCCGGTGCAGATGGTCCACGGCGACACCGGGCTGATCGTGCGCGAGACATCCGAGTCGACACCGTCACCGCCGCTCGCCGCGGGGGCCTTCACCCGGCTCCACATCCAGCCGTGGGTCTGGCCCCTGCTCCCCTTCACGCTCGCGGTCGACGCGGTGGGCACGCCGGCCCTGCTCCTCTTCGCACCGGCGGTGATCTCCGTCGGCGACTGAGCCGCCGTCCCCGGGTGGGCGCCCGGGGACGGCGTACCGTGGAGGAGCGCTCAGTCGAGCAGGTCGGGCGTCGCCGTGAGGAACGCCCGCGACGGCGATCCGTACAGGGTCGTCGTCGTGGTGCTGCTCGTGGTCGTGCTGGTGGTGGTGGACGGCACCGTGCTCGTCGACGTGGTGGTCGTGGGCGCGACGGTCGTCGACGTGGTGGTGTTCGGAATGGTCGTGGTGGTGGTCGACGACGTGGTCGTCGTCGGCGCCACGGTGGTGGTCGTCGTCGAGCTGGTGCTCGTCGTGCTCACCGTGGTGCTGGTGGTAGTCGTCGTGGGCGGCGTGCCCTGCGACGCGACGCAGAGCATCTGACGCTGGCCGAGCGTGACCGTGCGCGCGCCGAACTGGTCGTTCAGCGACACCTTCGGCCGGCCAATACCGCCGTGGCCCCTGATCTGGTAGCAGAGGAGATTGACCGGGTCGGACTCGGCGCCCGGATCCTCGCCGTTCTTGTCGGTCGGCGCACACAGCTGGCGCGGACGGCGGACGTCGAGCGTCGTGGACTCGAACTGCGTCTCGACCGGGACGTCCTTCAGGCGCGTGAAGCGCGTCGTGCCGGGCGTCCGCTTCACGTCGTAGCAGGTGAAGTGGTCGGTGCCGGTGCCGGGATCACCCGCCGGGCCCTCCAAGCTCTTCGCCGTCGGCACGAGCAACGACGTCGGTCGCATGACGTCGACGAAGACCTCGCCGAACTGGTTGATCATGCGGACGTTGCGCGCGGGCGTGAAGTCGGTGCGGCCGCGGATGCGATACTCCGACAGGTGGTCGGCGAGCTCGGGCGCGCCGGGCTGCTCGTCGTCGACGTTGGCCGGTGCGCAGAGGCGCAGCGGACCTTCGAGGTCGACCGTCAGCTCGCCGAACTGATCGACGAGCGAAACGCCGGACTCCGCCGTCGTGCTGCCCGACTTGATGCCGTAGCACTGGAACGCGCCGGCCGCCGACGACTCGTCGCTCGGGCACGTACAATCATCGTCGCAGGTCTGGAACGCGCCTTCCGGCGAGCCTGGCGGACAGCTGACGCTGCCCGGCGGATCGCACTGCTCGTCGCCCTCGAGCGTTCCGTTGCCGCACGTCTGCGCGTGAGAAACGGCCGCCGAGCCGAGCAATGCGCTCGCGAGCAACATCATCGCGAGTGGTCCGTGTGAGCGCATGTGAACTCCTCCTCTGCTGTGTGTGGATGATCGAACCTGAAGTCTTGGCTCTTCGGCGGCGGCGCTCGAGCCGCCCGGAGTCCACGCACGCGCCGCGTCCGTGCGATGTCCTGCGTGTCCCCCGTCATGGCGACCCGACCGTACCTTGCCTCCTATGCGCCGCAGCACATGCGTCAATCCAGGAAATGATTTCTTTCGACGGCATGCCTTCTGTGGGGTACCCCTGCCCTTTGCCCGCGAACGCCGGCGCCGGTAGGGTCTCCTGCTCGTGCCCACACCTCCCGCTTCCGACACCACGTTCGGCGCCTTCAGCGATCACGGCCCCTGGACGATCGATCCCGCCGCCTGCCCGTGGCGCACCGACGTGTCTGCGATCCGGGCGCGCTCGCAGGCCGACGTGCCCGATCTGGTGCGCCGGCGGACGATTCCGCCGCTCGGGCGTTTCACCGAAGCCGCCGCGCTCATCGGCAGCGGCCTGACGGCGTGGTACCTGCGCGAGCGCCGTCAGGGGGACTCGGCGTCACGCGCCGGGCTGTCGCGACGCCTGCGACGCGCGTTCGAGAAGCTCGGCCCGGCCTACATCAAGCTCGGGCAGATCGTGTCGTCGGGCCAGGGCCTGTTCCCGCCCGAGCTGGTCGAGGAGTTCAAGCGCTGCCGCGATCAGGTGCCGCCGGAGCCCTTCGACGTCGTCCGCCGGGTGGTCGAGGAGGATCTCGGCCGGCCGCTCGCCGACGTGTTCGCACGCTTCGACGAGGAGTGTCTCGCCGCCGCCTCGATCGCGCAGGTGCACGCCGCCCGGCTGCACGGTGGCGAAGAGGTGGTGGTGAAGGTGCAGCGCCCGCAGGTGGCGCGCCTGGTGCGACGCGACATCCAGGCCATGGCGTGGATCGCGCCGCTGCTGGTCGGACGCATCCCCGTCGCGGCGCTCGCCAATCCGCCGGCGTTGGTCGAACTGTTCGCGGAGACCATCGTCGAGGAGCTCGACTTCCGCCTCGAGGCCGACAACATGCTCGACGTCGCGCGCGTGCTGCGCGAGGCGGGACAGACGATCATCGTCGTGCCGCGCCCGCACCCCACGCTGGTGACACCCCGAGTGCTGGTCATGGAGCGGCTGCACGGCTTCAAGTACGACGACGTCGAGGGCATGGTCGCCGCCGGCGTCGACACTGCCGAGGTCGTGCGCTCGCTGCTGATCGCGTTCCTCGAGGGCGCGATGATCTACGGCGTGTTCCACGGCGACCTGCACGGCGGCAACCTCTTCGTCATGCCCGACGGCCGCGTCGCCCTGTTCGACTACGGCATCACCGGCCGCATGGACGAGGCGCAGCGCCTCGCCTTCCTGCGCATGATGATGACCGGCGCCGTCAACGATCTCCGCGGTCAGATCATGGCCTTCCGTGACCTGGGCGCCCTTCCCCCCGACGCCGACATCGACGAGGTGGTGCGCCTCCTCCGCATCGACGAGCCGGTGCAGGACCCGACGCAGCTTTCCAGCGAGGAGCTGGTGCGCGAGATCCAGCGTCTGCTGAAGGGACTCCTCGGCCTCGGCGCCCGGCTGCCGAAGCATCTCATGCTCTACGTGAAGGGCATGCTCTTCTTCGACGGTGCCATCACGAAGCTCGCGCCCGACGTCAACATCTTCGAGCAGGTGACCCGCATCTACGGCTTCTTCGCCGAGCGCCACGGCGCCCGCATCCTGCAGGACATCGGCTTCGACCCAACCGCCGCCGCCCTCGACCCCGAAGGCATCCGCCGCTCGCTCGGCCTCGAAGGCGACATCACCACGGTCACCCAACGCGAAGTGAACGAACGCCGCGCCCTGCTACAGCGCAGGTTGGAATCCGGCGAGTCCTGACCCCAGCTCGCTCTCGGTACACGTCAGGTCGAAAGCGAAGCGCCGCCACCACGACGTCTGCGCCGTCGGTGGTCTGGGGTAGTGAGCGACTGGGCGGTTCGCTACCAGGTGGCGATTGCGCGTGAGCCCTCGTCGCCTCGTCCGTGTCGAAGGTCGCGGGGTGGGGGATGGGGGTCGGAAAAATGGGCGGCGCGGTTCAAATAAGACGGCGAAGCGGGTCCAAATAAGACGGCGCCGATAAGGGCCCCATTTTTCCGACCCCCAACCCCCCCCCCCCCTCCCACCCCCCCACCAGGGCGAAT
>DASYLJ010000029.1:0-35120 GCA_036009625.1 Binatia bacterium | reverse complement strand
ATGGGCGGAAGGCGGGGTGCCGCGCGAGCTCCGAGCAAGCCGGAGGCTCCCGTGCCCGCGCTCACCCCACCACGCGCCGCACCGAGACCTACCGGAAGTTCTCGGTGAACAGCACCTGCTGCACCGAGACCACGCGCGGCGTGATCGGCGGCAGGTTCTTAACTTCCTGGAAGTCCGGGTCATAGTTCCAGGCGCGGATGGGTGCATCGTAGATGTTGCAGCCGCCTGCGAGGCTGCCAGCGGTACCGCACCAGAGTCCGTTCGCACGGCGCGGCGTGCCGAGGCTCACGAACGATCCGCGGTAGACCAGCGACGATCCGTTGCTCCACTTCTCGTGGAACCGCGGGTAATTCTCGAAGCCACCATTGTAGCCGGTCGCCGACGCGGCAAGCGTTCTGTCGACCCCACCGAGGAACGCGGCGTTGATGTAGGTGGTCGCCGCCGGCCGGGCCTCGTGCCAGCTACCGCTAGCGAGGAGCGATCGGCGGCTCTGGCAATCGTTGCGGCAGCCGCTCATGCCACCGTTGGGTATCCACCAGACACCGTCGAGTGGGTTGCCGGACCATGCGTTGGACAGGACGTTGATGCTGTCCCCCATGAACGCCGCCGGCTGCTTCGGACGAATCGCATTGTAGTTCGGCTGGGCGACGTTCACGTTGTAGTCACCCTCGATGTAGATCGCCTGATCGGAGACGACGGTCACGCCGGTCGGATCGGCCTTCGCCGGGAAGTCCAGGTCACGCGAGCCGAATACGCGCACGCCGTAGCGAAGACGGCTGTCCAGCGTCGCTCCGGTCGAGAGCGGCCCCTTGACGGTCAGGTAGATGACCAGGCCGCCTTCCGTCTCGTCGTCCGGATTGTCGATGAGCGCGTGTCCTCCGACGCCGCGGTTCCAGGCGAGCAGGTCGCGCAGGTTCACGTTGAGCATGTACACCCATTTCTGCTCGCGGTTGTTGTAGAACCCGCCGCGACGGTAGGCCCATCGGCCACCGCTCAACGCCGTCTGCTCCATCGCATACGGCGCGGTGCAGGCGGAGTAGAGATTCAGATCGGACCAGGCACAGGCATACACTTTCTGGACGGACGAGAATGTCGGGCTGTAGTTTGCGTTGTTACAGTACGACGTCCCCGTGCACGCCTCGCTCGCGACATCGAACCCGGCCCTGGGCACATCGTTGTAGAAGACTGCTCCGGGTTTGGCGTGCATGAACGTGTTGAGCGCGGCCGTTCGCGTGGCGTCGATTCCGTCCGCCGCATTGAGCACCACGATGGGGTAGCGAGGGGGACTGCCATCCCCATGCTCGAGGTCGAGCGCCAAGCGGAGATCCGCCAGCTCCCAGTACTGCCCCGCGCCGCGCGTCAGCACGTCCGGTGACGGCACCGCAACGTAGGGTTGCCTCGCCTTGATGGCGCCGAGCCACGGCGCCAGCTGCGCATCGGTCTGCGACGTCGCCGACGTCGAGCTGGCGCAGGTGACGTTGCGCGGGTCGAGGTCGTGGAGCGGCGCCGCCGTATCGGCGAGTGTGTCGATGGTGACGGTGCCACCGCAGCGCGGCGTGTTCTGGATGTCCTTGCGGCCACGATAGAAACTGTTGCGGGCGGTGACCGACACCGACGGGATGCTGGGCGGCAGGTCTTGGATGAAGAGCGAGTTGTTCGTGTTGATGTACAGCGAGCCGTTGGTGTGGATCGGCCCGTTGAGCGTCATCGTCGGACCGGGGTTGATCTCGAGGTCGTCCTCGTAGAACGCGAGGAACTGGAAGAGCGGGATGTAGTTGACGTCGAACTGCGTACCGAGGCTCACCTCGACGTCACCCTCGTTCACTTCCGAGGTCGACTGTGCGACGTAGCTGTAGAGCTGGGAGTTCAGGCCCGCGAACGGCTGGCCCGCGGGCACGCGCTCGATCACCGGCCATGACGGCACCCCCGGAGGCAGCGCCGCCGGCGTCAGATGGTAGCGCACCGTGCGGTCGCCGAGGGCCAGCGTCTTCTCGTCGAAGTCGTCGTCCGCGTCACGCGGCTGGCGGTAGGCGAGGAAGATGTTGCGGTAGTCGCCCATGCCCCGGTTGATGCCCGCCTCCGCGGCATAGAACCCCGCGGTGGCACGTGCATGGCCGCCGCGGAGATAGGTCTCCGAAATGACGCTCGTGTGCATGGCGCCGCTGATCGCCATCAGCAGCAGCATGACCACGAGCACTGCGATGAGCGCGAAACCGTCCTGACCCTTGCGCCGCATTGGTCCGTCCTCCGTCCTCAGGGCAGCAGGTTGCGCGGCTTGGCCCGCGCCACCTGCGTCAGCTCGGTCTGGTCGGCGTCGACGACGCCACCCACGGTCTGTGCCGTGGCGGTGATGATCACCTCGTTCACGAGGCGCCACTCGGGCGTGGTCAGCGTGCTCGCGCTCTCGATGTCGCAGTTGGGGCAGTTGCGATCGAGCACGTACTGCACCTGGAGCTCGGTGATGCCGGCCGCGAACGGCTGCGGCTCACCGTCGTTCACGGTGAGGTAGAGCAGCGGCGGCGTGACGTCGGTGTCGATGCTGTAGACGCGTTCGTCGACGGCGTAGAGCGTCGCACCCGAGAAATAGCTCTGCGTCGTGCCGTGCGCGAGACGCACGGTGGTTGCCCCGACGCCGGCCACCTCGATCAGCTCGCCCTGATCGTTCGTGTTGTAGACGTAGGCCATCTGCCCGACGACGAAGCCCTGGGCATTGTCGACGGTGAAGTTGCTGGTACCGGCGGCGTAGGCCTGGTTCGTCGTGCCGCGCACGCAGGTGGTGTCGTTGCGCACGAGCCCGGTCCGAATCGTGACGGAGTCGCCGTCGGCCGTGTCCTGGCCGGAGAGCGCCACCAGCTGGCCCTTGTCGGGCAGGCACGCACCGGCGAGGCGGGCGTCACGCGTGATCGCGTCGAGCACGCCGCGCAACGCCTGCTGCGTCTCGATGCGGAAGGTGTGCTCGCGCATCGTGTGCGAGTGCAGGGCGAAGAACTGCACCACGCTCGTGAGCACGACCCCGGTGATCCCCATGGTCACCAGCAGCTCGATGAGCGAGAAGCCGGCGCCGCGATCAGCTGCGGATCGACGTGAAGATGGTTTCGACTTCATAATTTCGGCTCCCGAACGGCCCTTCCCAGGACACGGTGACGGTGACGTGGCTCATGCCGTTCGCGGGGTTGTTCGCGATCACCTCCGAGTGGATGTCGAACGTCTCGTGCGACATCTCGACGCTGCGGTCGCGGCTGACGAGGTCGCCGTAGTCGAGCCCGCGCAGCGACTCGAGCTCCTCCTGCGCCAGCATCTGCGCCGACGTCGACTGGCGATTGTTCGCCGTCGCCCGCATGGAGTTGGCCACCATCGCCGCGACGCCGCTCGCGACCAGCGCGAACAATGTCATGGCGCACAGCACCTCCATCAACGAGGTGCCGCGCTCGTTCGCCCGTGGTGTCCTCATTCTTCCTCCCCGGGAATGGCGGTCGGCGCCACCTGGCCGGACGGCCAGACCGTGATCCAGCGCTCCGAGAGGGTGCGGCTGTCGGTCAGCCGCAGCGGCGCGGCGGCTTCGGGAATCACCATCAGGCCGCGCGTGTTGAACTCGAAGCTCTCGCCGATGCCCTCGGTGAACGTCACCCCGTCGGGCAGGGTCTTGGTGCGCTCGGTGTCGCCATCGGGCGTCCAGACGCCGTTGCCGTCGTCGTCCGTGAGACGGACCATCGTGTACTGCGTGGAGCTGTCGATGGTGACGCTGTGATGGTCACCCTTCACCAGCGAGTCCATGCGCGCCCGACGGAGGTCGGCGATGACCTGGCTGTGCCCGTTCCAGAGACCGTAGTTGCGATTCGGGATGTGGGGGATCGCCACCGCCGCCACGACCGCCAGGGTCGCGACAGTCACGATCAGCTCGATCAGCGTGAAGCCGTGTTCGCTTCCGTGCCGGTCCGGCATTCGGATGTCACGCGCCTGCCGTGGCGAACGCCTGGGCGGATCATCGAACGCCTCGCTTCGCCTCGATTTCATCGTGAGTCTCCTCCGGGCATGGCCACGTCATTGCGAGCGGGGTGCCATGCCGCAGCCTCCATGCTAGGACACGCCGCATGATCCCGACCGACGCCGATCGCGCCGTACTGGCGGCGCGCCGCGCACGCGTCATGGAGGCGATGGGCGGCGGCGTGATGCTGTTGCCGGCATCGATCGAGCGCGTCCGCACCGCCGACCTCGTCTACCCCTTCCGCCAGGACAGCGACTTCGACTACGTCACCGGCTTTCCCGAGCCCGACGCGATCGCCGTCCTCGCCCCGGGTGCGGCCGAGCCGTTTGCGCTCTTCGTCCGTCCGCGCGACGCCGACAAGGCCATCTGGGTGGGACCACGCGCCGGCGTCGAGGATGCCGTCGCCGCCTACGGCGCCACCGTCGCCTACCCGATCGACGACCTCGAGAAGGAGCTGCCTCGCTGGCTCGCGAAGACCGACGAGGTCCATCTGCCACTGAATCGGAGCGACGCGCTGGCGAACCGTCTGCTCGACGCCGTCCGGCGCGCGCAGGCCGAGCGGCCCCGCTCGGGCACCGGGCCGACGACGCTGCGCGAGGCCGGCGAGACGCTGCACGAGCTGCGGCTGTTCAAGGAGCCGTCCGAGCTCGAGCGCTTGCGCGAGACCATCGGCATCGCCGCCGAGGCACACCGCGAAGCCATGCGCACGGCCCGCCCCGGCATGTACGAGTACGAGGTGCAGGCGCTGATCGACTACACGTTCCGGCGCCGCGGCGCGGCCGGTCCGGCCTACGACTCGATCGTCGCCGGCGGCGCCAACGCCACCATCCTGCACTACATCGACAACGACCGCCCGCTCGGCGCCGACGACCTCCTCCTGATCGACGCCGGCTCGGAGCGCGCCGGCTACTGCGCCGACATCACGCGCACCTTCCCCACCGCCGCCCGCTTCAAGCCCGCGCATCGCGACCTGTACGACGCCGTGCTGGCCGCCCAGCTCGCGGCCATCGCCATGACCGCGCCGGGCGTCACGCTCGAGGCCATCCACTTGCGCGCGGTGCGTGTCCTCACAGACGCCATGGTGGCGCTCGGGCTGCTGCAGGGCTCGGTCGACGAGATCGTCGAGAAGGAAACCTACAAGCGCTTCTACATGCATCGCACCAGCCACTGGCTCGGTCGCGACGTGCACGACGTCGGCCGCTACCGCACCGCGGACGCGCCGCGCCCGCTCGAGCCCGGCATGGTGTTCACGATCGAGCCCGGGCTCTACGTGGCGGCGGGGGCCGACGACGTGCCCGCGGCGTTCCGTGGCGCCGGCATCCGCATCGAGGACGACGTGCTGGTCACCGCAACCGGGAGCGAGATACTGTCTGCCGCCGCGCCGAAGCACGTCGAAGAGATCGAGACGCTGCGCGCGCAGGCCCACGCCTGACACCAACGAGGGAGCCCACGATGGACGTCGCCGCCGCAGATCACCTCCTCACCACCACCCGCTCGGTCCGCAAACGGCTCGACTTCTCGAAGCCGGTGGACCCCGCCGTCATCGCGAAGTGCCTCGACGTCGCGATGCAGGCGCCCACGGGCTCGAATGCGCAGGGCTGGCACTTCCTCGTCGTCACCGACCCGGCCAAGCGCAAGGGCATCGCCGACCTCTACAAGAAGGGCTTCGAGCTCTACGCCGGCAATCCGGATCTGCGACCCACCTACGCCGACGACGATCCGCGCGCGAAGCAGCAGCCGCGCGTCGTCGACTCGGCAAGCTATCTCGCCGCGCACATGCACGAGGCACCGGTCATGGTCATCGCGTGCATCGAGGGTCGCGTCGAGAACGGCCCGCCGCTGTCGCAGGCGTCGGTGTACGGCTCGATCCTGCCGGCGGCCTGGTCGTTCATGCTGGCGCTGCGCGCGCGCGGGCTCGGCACCGCGTGGACCACGCTGCACATCATGTTCGAGCACGAGGCGGCGAAAATCCTCGGCATCCCCGAGCACGTGACGCAGGCGGCGTTGTTCCCCGTCGCCTACTACACCGGCACCGACTTCAAGCCGGCGAAGCGCCTGCCGGCGTCGCAGGTGGTGCACTGGAACGGCTGGGGCGGCCAGCGCGCGTGACCGCGCGCCTCGAGCGCCCCGCGGATCATCCGCACGTGGCGGTCGTAACGCTCGACCGTCCCGCCCAGGCCAACGCCCTCGATCCGCCTACGCTGCGCGCGCTCGCGGCGGCATGGCGCGAGATCGCCGCCGATCCCGACGTCCGCTGCGCCGTCCTCACCGGCGCCGGCGAGAAGGTCTTCTGTGCCGGCATGGACATGAAGACCACCATCCCCACCGCGCAGCGCCTTGCCCGCGGCGAGCGTGTGTCCGACGACGACTTCGCCGCGCTGCGTGACGTCCCGGTGGCGACGCTCGCCGCCTTCTCGCTCGGCAAGCCGCTGGTGTGCGCCATCAACGGCCATGCCCGCGCCGGCGGCTTCGACCTCATGCTCGCCGCCGACCTCCGCTTCTGCGTGCCCGACGCCACCTTCGCGCTCGAGGAGGTGGCCATCGGCCTCTACCCCACTGGCCACGCCACCGTGCTGCTGCCGCGCCAGATACCCTGGGTGCACGCGCAGGCGCTGCTGCTGACGGGTCGCCCCGTCGACGCCGGACAGGCGCACGCGATGGGGCTCGTCAACGCGGTGGTGCTGCCCGAGGACCTGATGGCCACGGCGCTCGACGCCGCCGACGCCATCGCGGCGAACGCGCCGCTGGCCGTTGCCGCCACCTGGCATGGCGTCCGCGAGCTCCTGGCGATGCCGCTCGACGACGCGTACCGCCGCCAGGAGGAGCTCGGCCGACCATTGCGTCGCACGGAGGACGCCCGCGAGGCGCAACGCGCGTTCATGGAGAAGCGCCGTCCGGTGTGGCGCGGCCGGTGAGGGTCTGGTGGATTCCACCGTTCCTCGGTCGCGTCCCCGATCTCGAGCCGCGGCTCGTATCGCTCCTCGGCCTGGTGTCGCTGGCGCTCTTCTTCGAGTCGTACGACATGTCCATGCTGACGTCGGCACTGCGGTACATCGCCACCGACCTCGGCATCGCCGAGCCTGCGCTGGGCGGCTACCTCGGCACCATCCGCCTCGGCGCCCTGCCCGCCTTCTTCCTGGTGCCGTTCGCCGATCGCATCGGACGGCGCCGCGTCTTTCTCGCCACCGTCGTCGGCACCAGCCTCGGCACGTTGCTGACGGCCTTCGCGCAGACCGCGCCACAGTTCGTGCTCGCGCAGATGGTGACGCGCGCCTTCCTGCTCGCCGGCGCCGCGGTGGCAGTGGTCATCGTCACCGAGGAGTTCCCCGCCGAGCATCGCGGCTGGGCGGTGGGCATGCTCGGCGCGCTGTCGGCCTGCGGGCACGGCCTCGGCGCCGCGCTGTTCGCCGCCATCGAACGCCTGCCGTACGGCTGGCGCTCGCTCTACGCCGTCGGTGTCCTGCCGTTGCTCCTGCTGCCGCTCTTCCGCCGCGGCGTGCAGGAGACCGACCGCTTCGTGCGCCAACGCGCGCGCGACGGCGACGTCCCCGTCGACTGGTACCGTCCGCTCGTGCGCCTCGCCGCCGCCTATCCGGGGCGAGCCGCTGCCATGGGCGTCGTGGCGCTGCTGCTCGGCATCGGCGAGGTGTCGGTGTTCCAGTTCACCGGCTATTTCGTGCAGACGGTGCACGGCTGGACCCCGGGCGAGTACTCGTCGATGGTCCTGCTCGGCGGCGGCGTCGGCATCATCGGCAACGTCGCCGCGGGAAAGCTCGGCGATCGCATCGGCCGACGGCGCGTCGGCATGCTGTTCTTCGCCACCTTCCCGCTGTTCGCGACCCTCTTCTACAACGGCCCGAGCTGGATCCTGCCGGTGGCGTTCGCCTGCGTCGTCTTCAGCCAGACCGCCGGCGGCACGGTGGTGCGCGCGCTCTCGACCGAGCTCTTCCCCACCTCGCAGCGCGGCACCGCGTCGGGATGGGTGACGCTGATGCAGACGCTCGGCTGGGCCGCCGGGCTGTGGCTCGTCGGCCTCGGCACGCAGACGGGCACCCCGCTCGGACGCATGACGAGCCTGGTGTCGATGAGCGTGCTGGCGAGCGCCGTGGCCCTGATGCTGCTGCCCGAGACGCACCGCCGCGAGCTCGAGAGCATCAGCGACGAGGAGTGACGATGCGGCTGGCTCGTCCCGTCACCCAGGTGATCTTCGACATGGACGGCGTCCTGCTCGATACCGAGCGGCTCTACACCGAGGCGACGCAGCAGATCGTCGGCCGCTTCGGCAAGACGTTCGACTGGTCGGTGAAGGGCAACATGATCGGCCGCCCCGCGCTCGATTCGGCGCGCTACCTGGTGGCGACGCTCGACCTGCCGATCACGGCCGAGCAGTACCTCGCCGAGCGCGAGGTACTGTTCGAGACGCTGATGCCGACGGCCGAGCCGATGCCCGGCGCACGCGCGTTGACGGCGGCGCTCCACGATCGCGGCGTCCCGCTCGCGGTCGCCACCAGCTCCACCGGCGACATCGTAGCACTCAAGACACGACGCCATCGCGCCTGGTTCGAGCACGACTTCCGCGTCATCGTCGTCGGCGACGATCCGCGCATCGCACGCGGCAAGCCCGCGCCCGACATCTTCCTGCTCGCCGCACGCGAGCTCGGCGCCGAGCCGGCGGCGTGCGTGGTGATCGAGGACGCACCGTCGGGCGTCGCCGCGGCGCGAGCGGCGGGCATGCAGGTGATCGCGGTGCCCGATCCAGGCATGGACCGCGCCCGCTACACCGACGCCGACCTCGTCGTCGATTCGCTCACCGTGCTGGCTCCCGTCGACCTCGGGCTCTAGGAGAGGGGCGGCGCGGTCTCGGGACGAAACGTCCGCAGCCGCCACACCACCACCGTGCCGTCGTCGAAGACGACGTCGCCCTGCGCCGGCAGGACGGTGTCGATGATGTGCTCGGCGTGCGCGCGGCTGAACGGCTTCGCGTCGCGCAGCAGGTCGCGGTGGACGACGACGTACTCGACGAAGGGCAGCGTCGCGAAGTCGGTGATGGCGCGCGTGATGGTCGGTGCAGCGCCGCGCGGCAGCCGCGACACCGTGCCGTCCAGCAGCGGGCGACGATGCGACGTCTGGTAGTACATGTAGCGGCTCGAGAGCAGCCCGTCGCCGCCCGACGCGAAGCCAGCGGGCAGATCGAGGATCGCGCCCGGCTGCGGATCGTCGCGCACGACGGCGTAGGCGGCGGGCACCGAGGCGTCCACGAGCGGCGCGCGCAGCCCGCGCGCGTCGACGGCGGCGCCGGCGACGAGGAGCAGGAGCAGCCCGACGACAACGGCGCGGCGACGGAACGTCGCCACCGCGATCGCCACCACCACGCCGAGCAGCACCGTCGTGCCCGCGAGCCAACGATACGGCGCGCGGAAGAAGCGCAGCAGCGGAAAGACGTCGAGGCCGAGGAGGTAGGGCCCCGGCAGACCGGACACCGGCTGCGTCGCCCCGGGGGGCAGGCTCGCGATCGGGGCGTCGAGATGGAGATACGGGCCCATCACCATCAGCAGCGTCACCACCATCGCCCCGATCCACCACACCGCCGTCCGTCCGCCGCGCACGGCCGCGACGACGACGAGGAGCAGCGGCACGCTGCCGAGGTAGAGGATGGCGTAGAACGGTGCGATCGGCGCCTCGAGCCACGGCGGCGTGACGAAGCCGCGCAGATACCCCGACGTGACGTGGATGGCCGTCGGCGACGGCGGCTGCGCCGGGCTGGCGAGCGCGATCGCCGCGAGCGCGCCCAGCAGCGGCAGCGTCACGCCCCAGAACACCGCCGTGCCCGCGCGCCACGGTGACGGCAGCCCCGTCGCACGCGGCGCGACGAGGCGCACCACGGTTTCGAGCGCCAGCACCGCCACCATCACCATGGCGTACTCCTGGGACGCGAACAGCAGGAACGCCATCGCGCCCAGCGCCAGCACGAGCGCGCCGCGACGTCGCACCCGCTGCATCCGCCACCACGCCCAGTAGAGCGCCGCCACCGCCCACACGCAGTCGAGGTAGAGGACGGGCAGCACCCAGACGAGCATGGCGCTCATGCCGACGACGAGACCGCCCGCCAGCCCGGCCCACGCATCGTGCGTCACCTCGCGCGCCAGGAGCGCACCGAACACGACCGCGAGCGCCGGCGCAGCGATGACGAGAACGTTCTCGGCGACGAGGGGCCCGGCCACGAGCTCGAGTGGCAGCGCGAGCAACCCGAGCGAGAACGAGCCGGTGTGGAAGAGCAGCGGCACGCCGTCGGGGTAGAAGAGATAGCGGGTGTGGAAGGGATGCGTGCCGAGCCGCAGCAGGCTCTCCGGCACCCACCACAGGTTCCAGGCGAACTGGAAGGCGTCGAGCGTGCCGTCGTCGAGCAGCGCACCGTCGAGGTGGAGGACGAGCGGCCAGGTGAGCACCACGCTCGCCGCGAGGCCGACGGCCCCGGTGAGGACCAGGAAGCGCGGCGTCGACATCGGCGCCGCGTCAGGCGACGCCGAGCCGCAGCGTATGCGCCGCCAGCTCGGCGCGACGTCGCGCACCCAGCCGATCCATCAGGCGTCGCACGCGGTCCTTGATGGCGGCGGCACTGAGATGGACGGCGGCGCCGATCTCGCGGTTCGACGACCCGGCCGCGACCAGCCGCAGGATCTCGAGGTCGACGTCGTCGAGACGCAGGCGACGCGCCAGATCGGCGCGGGTGGCGCGCTGCACGTCGGAGAGGAACGACTCGCTGGCGTCGCGGTCGGCGGTCACGCCGAAGACGATCTGCGCGATGGCGTCGCGCAGCCCGCGCGCGATGCGCATGCGATCCTCCTGCAGGGCGTTCGCGCGCAGCGCGTGCGGCGTCATCCCTTCGGGCCGCTCCGCCGGCTGCAGCACGCGACACACCCCGACGCGCCCGACGATCTGACCGTCACGGAAGATCGGGCTGCCGTGGATCTCGAGCGGGATGCGCGACCCGTCCTTGTGGCTGGCCTCGATCTGGAAGATCTGGCGATCGCGCGGCGTCTCGGCACGACGGCGGATGGCGCCCATCGCCGGCGCGGTGTCCCCGACCGCGACGATGTCCATGATCTCGCGACCGATGAAGCTCTCGGTGACCGGATCGTATCCGAAGACCTCGTAGGCGCGCGGGTTGAGGTAGGTGATCCGCCCGTCGAGGTCGAGCGTGTAGACGACGTCGGGTATCGAATCGACGACGGCTCGCCACTCCGCCGCGGGATCGGCGGCCCCGCCCACGGGGACCGAGCGTGCGCGCTTGCTCATCGCGCCCCGAGATAGCACGACGGCGGTTCTGGACCCCACTCCCGCGAGCGTTGTCGCGGCGTCCCCCGGAACGCTACTCTCCGCCGCGCCATGACCGCCGCTCCCTTCACGCATCTCGTCGGCGCCTCGATTCCACGCTCCGGGCACCACTTCCTGGTCGATCTCCTGAAGGTCACCCTCGGCGACGATCTCCGCTACTGCGAGTTCTACGTCGAGGACGACTGCTGCCGTGCCGTCCCGTGCACGCGGCCGGCGGCCCGCGTCGTCTTCCAGAAGCACCACGACCTCGACCTGTCGCTCGCCCCCGGCCTGCCCGGCATCCTCTACGTCATCCAGCATCGCGATCCGGTGATGAGCACGCTGTCCGATCGCGAGCTCCTGGCGCACGTCGAGGGCGACGTGGTCGCCACCGACCGCGACGAGTACGTCGTCTGGCTCGGCCGTCGCGCCTCGTACTACCACCGCTTCGTCGAGAAATGGCTGCGCCGTCCGCGCGCCAATCATCTGGCGATCGAGTACGACGCGTTCGTCGCCGACCCGGCAGCCACGATCCGACGACTCACCGCCGCGTGTGGGCTCGCGATCGCCGACGCACGCATCGAGCGCGCCGTCGCCGACGTCGGCGGCGTTCGGGCCGCGCCCCCCCAGGCCACGGTCGAGACGTTCACCCGTCGCACGCTGCCGGCGAGCCGCTTCCTGGACCTCGACCTGCTGCCCGCCTTCGAATCGCTGCTGCTCGATCGTCTCGGCGAGCTGCGCCCGAAGCAGCGCCTCGACACCGTCGAGTACCGCGACCACCCGGTCACGTGCGTCTATCTCGCGTACCAGTCGCGCGCCGCCGGCGACCTGCCCGAGGCCCTGCACCAGCTCGATCGCGCGCTCGCCATCGAGCCGTACAACCGCCATCTGCTGCACGAGCGCGCCGACGTCCTGGTGGCGCTCGACCGCCTGCCCGAAGCGATCGCCGCCGCCACCACCGCGTGCGCGCTCGCCCCCGACGACGAGCGCGGCCTGCGACGCCTGGGCGATCTGCACGTGCAGGGCGCGAACATCCATCTGGGCGCGGCGCGCGCCATCGCCGAGCGTCTGGTGGCGTTCCGTCCCGAGGAGGCGGGCCATCGCGTCCACCTCGCCACCGTCTGCCGCGCCATGGGCGATCACACCGCCGCGCTCGACCAGGCGCGGCGGGCGATCGCGCTCGACGCCCGGGATCCCTTCGTATGGCGATTCGCCAGCGAGATATTCACTGCGTGCCGGCAGTGGGACGACGCCATCGGAGCCGTCGAGGGCGCGATCGCACGCGCCCCGTCGACCGGCGAGTTCCACCATCACCTCGCCAACGTCCTGACGCTGGCGGGACGTCCCGCCGACGCTGCCAGCGCACATCGTCGCGCGATCGTCCTCGACCCGGCGCAGCCCGGATGGCACTGGAAATACGTAGACGACCTGCTGCAGGCCGGCGACGCGGCAGAGGCGCGGCGTGCGTCCACCGCCGCGCTCGCCCGCTTCCCCGGGCATCCGTTGCTCGCGGCTCAGCGCGCGGGGCTTTCACTGGACAACACCTGACCGCTCTGGGTACACACAGTCGCGCCTGGGCTGCCCGGGGGGGACGTTCGGCGGGGCAGGAGCGGCGAGGTCCCGCGGATGCGAACGGAGTGGAACTTCGAAGACGTGGTGTCGCCGCGGCCTCCGGCCGACGCGGCATCACCGGCATGGTCGGTCGAACGACCGGGCCCCGACGCGCATCACAACGCCGTCGTCGGCTGGCTGCTGCTGCCGGACGACACCATCACCCACGCCGACGCCGTCACCGCCGAGGGTGCCTCCTCGCCCCTGTGGGTGGGCCTGCCGAGCCCCGACGTCGCCGAGCACTACCCCACCGTCGCGGGCGCGCGCTTCGCGCGCTTCCACGGCTTCGTGCCGTGGGAGCCCGGCGCTCGCAGCCGAAGCACGTTCCGGCTCGTGTTCCACGCCGAGCGCCGCGGCGAGGTCGTCCTCGGCCCGTTCGCGATGCAGGCCGACGAGTGGTTCGTCTCCGTGGTGGCGGACGATCCGGTGGCGATGCTGTCGCGCGGCACCTGCGCGCTGCGGCTGTGGTCGGCGGTGCAGCTCGAGCGCGCACCACGCGTCGAGGGCCTGCGCGAGCAACGCACGACGCTCGCCTGGACACGCACCCCGAGCGGCCGCGGCGACGTATGGACGACGTGGCTGCCGTTCGGCCAGTGGTCGCATCGCACCGGCACCCAGCCGACGAGCGTCGTGGCGCAGATCGGCCGTCGGCTCGTGCGCGAGCCGCTGCCGCTCGAGCCCGGGCCGTCGCTGCCGGCCGCCGCCGCGGCGCTCGGACATCCGCATTTCGCGCACGCGGCGCCGGTCGCCCTGCCCGTCCACACCACCACGCGTCCGTCGTCGCACCGGCCGCTGCCGCGTGCGGGTGGCGGCGGCACATGCGTGGTCACGGTCTGCACCCGCGACCACCTCCACTTCGCCACCGTCATGGCCAGGTCGGTGCGCGCCCACCACCCCGAGCTGCCGGTCGTCATCGTCGTCGCCGACGCGAGAGCCCCCGAGACGGTGGACGTCGAGGACACGTACACCGTCCCCGCCACCGACCTCGGCGTCGACCGCTTCCCCTATCTGGCGCTCAAGTACTCGGCCACGGACCTCTGCTGCGCGCTCAAGCCCGCCGCCATCCAGCATGCGGCGCGCGATCTGGGGTTCGAGCGCGTCGTCTATCTCGACGCCGACATCCGCCTGTACGCGCGCATGGACGCACTCCTCGACGCGCTCGATCGCGCCGACGTCGTCGGCGTGCCGCACACGCTGGCGCCGATGCCGAACCCGGAACGGCTGTGGGAGCGGCCGTCGCTCGGCGACCTCGCGTACGCGGGCGTGCTCAACGCCGGCCTGTTCGCCATGACCATCGGCCCGGGGACCATGCGCTTCCTCGAGCAGTGGGAGCAGCTGGTGACGCGAGAGGGCGCCTTCCTCGTCTCGCAGGGCGGACAGATGGAGCAGAACGCCTTCAACTGGGTGATCGCGTTCGCCGACCGCGTCCACATCCTGCGCGATCCCGCCTACGACGTCGCCTACTGGAACCTGCACGATCGCTCCGTGCGGTGGGCCGGCCTCGACGGCGGCAGCGGCTGGCAGGTGGACGGCCAGCCGCTCGTGGCGTTCCACTTCAGCGGCTTCTCGCCCTTCGATCCGACGACGCTGTCGCGCCACCAGAACCGCTACTCGCTCCACCTGCTGCCGTCGCTGGCCCGCCTGTTCGAGTCGTACGCCGAAGAGCTGCTCGCCGCCGGCGCCGCCGAGCGCACCCATCTGGGCTATGCCTTCGATCGCTTCTCCTCGGGCATCCCGATCGAATGTCGCATGCGCGACGTCTTCAAGGAGCACGAGGAGTTCCTCTACCGCGACATCGATCCGTGGACGCCCGAAGGCGAGCGCTGGTACTGCCACGCCCTCCTGTCGCCGGTGCCGTATGCCGGCAGCATCCTTCCGGTGCTCTTCGAGAGCATCTACCGCGACCGCGCCGACCTGCAGCTGGGCTATGCCGACGCCCCGCTGCACCCGCGCGGATTCCTGGTGTGGGTCCTGCGCCACGGGCTCTCGGAGTACGGCTACGAGGCGCTCTTCTGTCGCCACCGCCCCACGCTGCCGACGCGCGCCCTCCTGCAGCGCGTGGCGCGGGCTCGGATCGACACGCCGGCGCTGCTCGCCGACATGGCGGCGCCGCTCGGCGACGACGTCCTCACCCTGGTCGCGCGCGCCGGCACCAGCGGGCACAGCGCCCTCGCCGACGAGCTCACCTCGCTCGACGGCGAGCACGTGCTGCTGTCGCCGATGCAGCTCATCCGCGACGTGTGGAAGAGCCACGCCGATCTGCGCGAGGCGTATCCCGACCCGCTCTTCACACAGGTGGAGCAGTTCGCGCACTGGCTCGACACCTTCGGTGTGACGGTGCACGGCCTGCCGGCGCACCTGGGCGACGTGCTGCGCCAGCGCGGCAACGGTCGCGTCCTCGCCCGCGTCTTCTCCTACCTGAACCGCGACTGGCACCTGATGGAGCGCTATCCGCTCTGCCTGGTCGGCGTCGGCAGCCAGGAGATCGCGCGCCTGCTCCTCGGCGCCACCCGTCACGGGCTCGAATACGACTGCGACGACATCCTCGCTTACCTCTGGGTGATGGAAGAGCGACCGTGGATGGGCATCGAGCTCACGCTCGAGCTGGGGGTGAACCTCTGCCGTCCGTGCTCGAGCCGCCTGCCCGAGGGGCAGGACCAGCTCCTCGCCCCGCTCCTCGCCGGTGATGATCGCTTCCGCCAGGCGCTGCTCGCCTATCGCCGGCGGCGATGCGACGACGACGAGAGCCGCCGCGAGCAGGCCTACATCCGCGCCACCGCACGACGCGGCCAACGCTCGGTCTGGCCCGACCGCCGCATCGATCCGCTCACGGCCCCGCCGCGCCGTGAGGGCACCACGGCCGCGCTTCCGGGCCCGAGCACCCGCGGCGTCAATCTGTTCGGCTACTTCCGCAGCCCGATCGGGCTCGGCAGCATGACGCGCGGCCTCGCCAAGGCGCTGCGCGGCGCGGGCATCGCGGTCGCCGAGAGCATCGTCGGCAACATCGCGATGGACGCCGACCTGCGGCCCGAGGACTTCATCGGTCGCTGGAACTGGCGTTACGACACCAATCTCTTCGTCAGCTATCCCCACCTGCGCGAGCATCTGCTGCACGCGCTCCCGGAGTACATGGTCCGCGACCGGCGCAACGTGGCGTATCTCGCCTGGGAGCAACGCGATGCCATGCATTGGTGGCGCGATGCGTACCGCGATTTCGACCAGGTCTGGGCGCTGTCGGCCTTCGCCGCCACCAGCCTGAGCACCGTCCTCGAGCGACCCGTCCTCGACGTCCCCTGCGTGGTCGACGTCGAGGCCTTCCCGCCGCCCGCCACCAAGGCCGACTGGGGGTTCCCGGAGAGCGCCTGCGTCTTCCTGTACGTCTTCGATGCCAACAGCTCGATCGAGCGCAAGAATCCGGAAGCGGCGCTGGAGGCGTTCGCGGCGGCGTTCGGTGGCCGGCGCGACGTCCTGCTGGTGATGAAGGCGTCGAATGCGCAACGGCTGGCGCATCGCACGCGGCTGCGCGCGCTGGCGCTGCGTGCCGAGCAGCTCGGCTGCAACGTCCGCTTCCTCACGCGACGCCTGTCCACGCCCGACATCCTGCGCCTGATCTCGTCCGTCGACTGCTACGTCTCGCTGCACCGCAGCGAGGGCTTCGGCTACACCTGCGCCGAGGCGATGGCCTACGCGCGGCCCGTCATCGCCACCGGCTACTCCGGCAATCTCGATTTCATGTCCGCCGACGACGCCTTCCTGGTCACCGCCGACGAGACTCCGGTGACGGTCGCCGACGGGCCGTTCCAGCGCGGCAGCGTGTGGGCCGAGCCCCGCATCGCCCATGCCGCCGCGCTCATGACCCAGGTGCAGGCCGATCCCGAACGCGCGCGGATCGTCGGTCTGCGCGGCCGCGAGACCGTGCTGCGATTGCTCAGCCCCGAGGCCGTCGGGACACGCGTGGCCCGTGCGCTCGACGGTTGAGACCCGGCACGCTCCCGTTCGAGACGAATTCGATTGACGACCCGATCGCGGCGTCACTATAGCCGCGTCCATGCGGATCGCCGGTCTGCTCGCCATCACCCTTCTGGCTCCCGCGGCATCGTGGGCGTTGCTCCCGGGCGGGGGCCCGGCGCAGCTCGATTGCCACGCCGAGTTCGACGCGCCCGGGTTGGCCCTCAACTGGCCGCCCTTCGACCCCGCGAAACCCAAGGCGGGCAAGGAGGTGCGCTGCTTCGACGGCGACGCCGGCTGCGACGCCGACGGCGAGGTGAACCACCAGTGCCGCTTCGCGGTGGACGTCTGCCTGCGCAACGCCGACCCGGCGCTGCCCGGGTGCACCCCGGCCGACGTCGGCGAGGTGACGGTCACGGCGCCCGGCGGCGACCCCGACCTGGCCGCGATGCATGCGGCGGCCACCGGCCTGGTGCCGGCCACCACCACCGCGTGCACCACCGGACAAGGCGTCACGGTGCCCTTGAAGGGGCCGACGGGCGCCGGCGCGTGGAAGCGCGGCTCGAAGACGGTGAAGGTGAAAGCCCGCACCGCCGCCGCCACCGACAGCGACAAGCTGAAGCTCACCTGCGTGCCGCGCGACTGGCCGAGCCACGGCTACGACCACGACAACCATCGCGCCACGCACGTCGAGACCGTCATCTCGCCGGCGAATGCGGCGATGCTCACCGAGAAGTGGTCGCTTCCCCTGCCCTCCGCAGTCACGTCCACGCCCACCGTCGGCGACGGCATGGTCTACGTGACGGCATGGGACGGCGTGCTCTACGCCGTGCGCGCGAAAGACGGCGCCGTGCGGTGGACGTATGACACCGGCTCGGCCTCGACCCTCGGCCTGCAGAGCTCGGCCACGCTCACCGCCGACGGCCGCATCCTGGTGGGTGACAGTGCCGGCATCGTCCACTGCCTGTCGGCGAAGAAGGGCACGCTGCTCTGGACGGCCACCGTCGGCGGCACCGACCCGGCGAGCTCCCACATCTGGGCGTCGCCCGTGGTCGCGAACGGCCGCGTGTTCATGGGGCGCGCGTCACACTCCGACAACCCGTGCACGCAGGGCCACCTCTACGCCTTCGACCTGAACACGGGCGCCGAGCTGTGGCGCTACGCCACCGTTCCGGCGCGCGTCTGCAACGCCGACACCAACATCACCTGCACCGTCGACGGCGACTGTCCGTCGGGTGTCTGCGTCGACGGCAAGGGCGGCGGTGTCACTGCGTCCGTCGCCGTGTCGAAGGACGGCGAGACCGTCTACATGGCGTCGGTCGGCTGCTACACCTACCCGTCGATCGGCAATTCCGACGCGATCTTCGCGCTCGACGCCGCCACCGGCACGGCCGATTGGATTCTGCGCACGCAGACCGTGCAGCAGTTCGCCGACGGTCCGCCCTACCACGACTACGGTTTCCTGAACGGGCCGACGCTGATCGAGGGGCAGGACGGCCTCGGCGGCACGCGGCCGCTCGTGGTCGGTGCCAGCAAGGACGGCTCGATCTATGCCGTCGACCGCGCCACCGGTGCGCCGGTGTGGACGCGCATCGTCACGCCCGCGCCCGGCTTCGGGGGCTTCGGCCTCTTCAACGGCGCCGTCGGCTACGACGGCCATCGCTTCTTCGCGGGGCTCAACCAGCTCGGCGGCTGGCCAGCGAGCAACGACCATCTCTTCGCCTTCGACGACGAGGCCGGCGCCACCGTCTGGTCCGACCAGATCGATGCCAGCTGGGGGAGCATGGCCATCGCGAACGGTCTGCTCTTCATCGGGACCAACGCGGCGGCCGAGCTCTACGTGTACGACACCGCGACGGGGACGCGTCTCAACACGCTCGATGTCCCCGGCAGCGTCACCTCGGGCGCATCGATCGTCGGCGGCACCGTGTACGTCGGCCACGGGCCCGGTGGGCCCGGCGGCGTGCGCGCGTTCGGGCTACCCTGAGAGGCGCTCGTCGACGGCCAGCTCGAGCGCCTCGAGATACGCGATCCACTCGGCGGGCAGGCCGTGATGGCGCGCGCCGTCGAGGATGATGCCGAGGTAGCGCGCCGATGGCCGGCGTCCCGCGACACGGTGCGGGGAGATGAGCGTGTACGCCGCCACCGTGTCCGCGGCCGAAGGGCGATGCACCGTCACGTGTGCGCGTGCGTAGTATCCGCGGTGCACGCCCTCGGTGACGTCGAGCCGATCGGCGTCGGCGGGTGTGATGCGATACACGACGCCCCAGGTGTACACGTCCGGCACCGCTTCGAGGTTGGCGACCGCTCGCTCCCCGGGTCCGATCGGCAGGTCGAAGCGCAGCGCATGGCCGTCGAGCCGCGCGCAGTGCGCCTCCAGCGGCGCCAGCTTGCGCCGCTCGACGAACGTCGACGGGCAGAGGTTGCTGCCGTAGGCGAAGTACCAGAGGTGGTCGTCGGCGTCGGGCATCCTCGAGCCTGCTTGCGCGGGTACACCGTCTGACGCAATAGGTCGGGCCATCGCCAAGCGAAGGCCATTGCGATCGGTGATCGCGTGCTGTGCGGGTCTGCCGGAACAGACGGTCGACGCCGGCGTGCGCATCATCGAAGAGGGCCGGAAGCCCGGCATCCTCTATGTGCTCGTCGAGGGTGCGGTCGAGGTGCTGCGCGGCGATGTCGTGGTGCACACCACGACCCAGCCAGGCGCGTTCTTCGGCGAGATGTCCATGCTGCTCGGGACGCCGTACACGGCCTCGGTGCGGACGCTGGAGCGCTCGCGCTTCTACCTCGTCGACGATCCGCCGGCGCTCCTGCGCTCGCATCCGGAGCTCGGGCTCAGCCTGGCGCGCCTGCTCGCGCACCGCCTGCGGCTCGTCACCGGTTACCTGGTCGATCTGCAGCACCAGTTCGCCGATCGCGACGATCACTTCGGGCTCGTCGAGCAGGTCCTCGCCACGCTGGTGCATCATCAGCCCGACGACGACTGACGATCACGTCGGGGTTCGCACCAGCGGACGCTCGAGCGGCGCGTCGAGCCGCACCTGCTCGCTGCCGTCCAACGACGACCATGACGCCTGCGGTACCGCCGTGTCGACGACGATGTGGGTCGGGACCGGGCCGATCTGCAGCCCACTATTGAACACCCACGTGTCTCCGAGGCGATCGACCCACGAGCCGCCCTTGCGGAACGGCGACTGGTGGACGTGGCCGCACAAGACGAGCTGCGGCTGGTACTGCTCGATCCAGCCGACGAGGTCGGTGTCGCCGAAGAACTTGCGACCCGTCCAGCACGTCGGCGATTGGTCGGGGGGCGCGTGGTAGACCCATATCCAGCGCGCCGGGCGGCGCGCGGCATCGCGCGCGAGCTGCTCGCCGACCATGTCGCGCGTGCGCGGTCCGTCCCACCACGGGCAGATCGTGATCAGCGTGTCGTCGTCGGCCATGACGGCGTCGCCGTCGACGGGGACGCCGAAGCGACGTGCGTCGAGGAGCCAGCGCGCCGTCTTCTCGCCGAACTCGTTGCGACTGAGCAGATCGTGGTTGCCCGAGCTCACCACGAGCCGTGTCCGCGACTGGATGCGCTCGAAGTACTTCAGCATGACGACGGCCTGCGCCTCGCGTGGCGCCACCCCGACGAGGTCGAGCAGATCGCCGGCGATCACCACCACGTCGAACTCCGAAGCGACACCGTGCACCCAGTCGAACTGCTTCAGCGTGTAGTGCAGATCGGAGACCAGGAGCAGACGCATCAGACGTCGACCGGCACCTGCGAGAAGCCCGCAACGTTCGTCATGTGGACGCGACGCAGCCCGCTCTCGTCGACGCGGAAGCGCGGATGGCGCGTGCGCAGCGCCTCGAACGCGATGCGGCTCTCGATCCGAGCCAGCGCGGCACCGAGGCACGAGTGGATGCCGTAGCCGAAGCCGAGCGGCAGATTGCGCTCGCGGCCGATGTCGAAGCGGTCGGGCTCGGGATAGCCGCGCTCGTCGCGGCTGGCAGCGCCGGTGAGCAGCAGCACGGGCACGCCGGCGGGAATGGTGACGCCGTGGAACGTCGACGGCGCCGTGGTGAATCGTCCCTGGTACTGCGACGGCGCCCAGTAGCGCAGGATCTCCTCGATGGCGTCCGGGATGCGTGTCGGGTCGTCGAGCACGGCGGCCCACTGCTCGGGGAAGCGGTGGAACAGGACGATACCGTTGCCGACGAGCTTGGTCACGGTCTCGCTGCCGGCGGCGCCGAGCAACGCCGCGAAGCTCGCGATCTCGAGATCGTTGAGCCGCTGCGGGCCGTCGGGCGCCGGCAGCTCGGCCTCGCAGAGGCGCGTGATCATGTCGTCGCCGGGTTGCCGGCGCTTCTCGGCCGCCAGCGCCATCAGGTAGCGCGTCTGCGCGATGCCCGCCTCCATGCCCGCCGCCGTCGGCCCGGGGTCGTTGGGCTCGCGATGCAGCATGAGGTCGGTACGTAGCCGCACCGCCTGCCGGTCGGCGGGCGGCACGCCGAGCATCACCGAGATGACCTCCACTGGGAACGGTGCCGCGAAGTCGGCGACGGCGTCGAAGCGAGCCTGCCCGACCACGCGATCGAGCGTCTCGTCGACGACGGCGCGGATCATGGGCTCGAGGGCCGCGATGGCGCGCGGCGTGAACGCCTTGCTGACCAGGTTGCGCAGACGCTCGTGCCCCGGGGGGTCGAGATAGATGATGCTGCCGACGGCGCGGAAGTCGTCGCGGCAGAGGTCGTGCAGCGTGACGCCGTGCGCGCTGCTGAACGTGCGCCAGTCCTGGTGCGCCGCGGCCACGTCGTCGAAGCGCGACAATGCCCAGAAGCCGTAGCGTGCGTTGTGGTAGACGGGCGCCTGGTCGCGCAGCGCGCGATAGGTGTCGTACGGATCGTCGAAGAAGGTGGCGGAGAAGGGATCGAACTCGGGAGCGACCGACATCGCGCCCGCAGTCATAGCGTCATCGCGGGGCCAGGCGCCACCCGCGACCGGTTGCGCACCGGGAGTCGGGCGCGGCATAGGTCACGACTGTGCCCGTACCCGAGGACGTCGAGCTCACCTTTCCCCAGGACGGCGGCTGCTTCGGCTGCTCGCCGTCGAACCCCGATGGCCTGCAGATGCGCTTCCGTCGGCGCGGAGAGCGCGTGCACGCGCGCCATACGCTCGGCAACCAGTTCCACGGCGCGCCGCATACGGCCCACGGCGGCATCGTGGCGACGATGCTCGACGAGGTCTCGTGCGCCGCGGTGGTGTTCGTCGCCGATCGATTCGTCGTCACCGGCGAGCTGACGGTGCGCTACGAGCGCCCCTGCCCCACCGAGATGCCGCTCGAGCTCGTTGCCGGAATCACGGACCGCTCGCACCCGAAGTACTGGGTGGTCGAGGCAGAGATCCACGCCGGCGGCGAGCGCGTCGCGCGGTCGACGGGCCGGTTCTTCCTGCGCGACCACATGCCCACAGCACCCTGACGAGCACGAAGGAGAGCACACATGGCGGGACCGCTGACCGGATTTCGCGTCGTCGAGCTGGGGGTGTGGGTCGCCGGGCCGTCGGCCAGCGGCATCCTCGCCGACTGGGGCGCCGAGGTGGTGAAGATCGAGCCGCCCGAGGGCGATCCGTTCCGCGGCATGTATCTCATGGCCGCGGGCGCCGAGCTGCCGGCGAATCCGCCCTTCGAGCTCGACAACCGCGGCAAGCGCAGCATCGCACTCGACCTCCGCACCGCCGACGGCCGACGTGTCGCCGACGAGCTCATCGCGCGCGCCGACGTCTTCGTCACCAACGTCCGTCCGGCGGCGCTCGCGCGGCTCGGGCTCGACTGGGAGCGGCTGTCGGCGGCGAATCCGCAGCTGGTCTACGCGCGTGTCACCGGCTACGGCGAGCACGGCCCCGACGCCGATCGGCCGTCGTACGACGTCGGCGCCTACTGGTCGCGCTCCGGCATCGCGGCGGCGCTGACGCCGCCCGACCGCGAGCCACCGTTCCAGCGCGGCGCGCTCGGTGACCACACCGCCGGCATGACGCTCGCCGCCGGTATCAGCGCGGCGCTGCTCGCACGCGAGCGCGGCGGGCGCGGCCAGCTCGTCACGACCTCGTTGTTCCGCGTCGGCATCTTCGTGCTCGGCTGGGACACCAACGCCGCCCTGCGCCTCGGCATCCCGGCCACGCCGATGACCCGACGGAGCACCCCGAACCCCGTCATCAGCCCCTACCGTGCCGGCGATGGCCGCTGGTTCTGGCTCCTCGGCCTGCAGGGTCAGCGGCACTGGCCCGACCTCGTGCGCGCCGTCAAGCGCCCCGAGTGGCTCACCGATCCGCGCTTCGACACCATGCGCGCGCGGCGCGAGAACGTCGAAGTGCTCGTCGACCTGCTCGACACCATCTTCGTCACGCGTCCGCTCGCCGAGTGGATACCCATCTTCGACGCCGCCGGCCTGTGGTGGGCCGCGGTGCAGACCGTCAGCGAGGTCATCGAGGATCCGCAGGCGGCGGCCGCAGGCGCCTGGGTGGACGTGCCCGTCGCCGAGGGCGGCACGGCACGCATGGTGGCCACGCCCGTCGATTTCTCCGACACGACGTGGGCCCCGGGCGGCATCACGCCCGAATGCGGCCAGCACACCGAGGAGCTGCTCCTCGAGCTGGGCTACGACTGGGAGCGCATCGGCGAGCTCAAGGAGCGCGGCGCCATTCCCTGAAATGGGTTGACACCTGGGGCGCGGGTCTGCGTCCATGGCGGCATGCGCGTCGTCGCCCTGCTGCTCGCCCTGGTGCTCCCCGTCCATGCCGCCGTCTACACGGTGGCCCCGAGCGGCGGCGATTTCACGTCGGTGCAGGCCGCGCTCGACGTGGCGATGCCGAGCGACACGGTGCAGGTCCGCACCGGCGTCTATGCGGAGAAGGTCGTCCTGCCCCGCAGCGGGACGGCCGGGAACCCGATCGTGCTGCGCGCGTACACGGGGGAGACACCCGTGCTCGACGGTACCAGCGTCCCCGGCGACTCGATGGTGCTGATCGAGAATCGCAGCTGGGTGCAGGTGATCGGCCTCACGCTGCAGAACAACCTCGGCGTCACCGACGGCTCCGGCATCCGCGTGCTCGGCGCCGGGTCGCACATCGAGCTGCGCCAGAACCGCATCCACGCCATGCGCGGCACCAACGCCATGGGCATCACCGTCTATGGCACCGCGTCCGCCGCGATCAGTGACCTCCTCGTCGACGGCAACGAGATCGTCGACTGCGAGCCGGCGCCGAGCGAGGCGCTCACGCTGAACGGCAACGTCGACGGCTTCGCGGTGACGAACAACGTCGTGCGCGACGTCGACAACATCGGCATCGACATGATCGGCGGCGAGACCGACATCCAGCCCGATCCCACCAAGGTGGCGCGCAACGGTGTGGTCCGCGGCAACACCGTCACCCGTGCGCGCTCGAGCTACGGCGGCGGCTTCGCCGGCGGCATCTACGTCGACGGCGGGCGCGACATCACGATCGAGCACAACGTCGTCACCGAGAGCGACCTCGGCATGGAGATCGGCGCCGAGAACGGCGGCACGGTGACGCGCGACATCGTGGTCCGCGACAACGTCCTCTACGCCAACGAGAAGGCCTGTCTCGTCTTCGGCGGCTACGCCCCGTCGACGGGACGCGTGCGCGACAGCGTCTTCAGCAACAACACCTGCTGGGGCAACGACACGCTCGGCGCCGGTTTCGGCGAGCTCTGGATCCAGTACGCCGAGGACAACGTCATCCGGAACAACGTCTTCCACGCCACCAGCGCCGGGCTGCTCCTGCTCTCCGAGGGCGGCAACGTCGGCAACCTGCTATCGCACAATCTGTGGTTCACCACCGGCGCGCCGCGCTTCGTCTGGAACGGCGACGACTACGGCAGCCTCGGCGCGTACCAGGCCGCCACCGGGCAGGACGTCGGCGCGCTGTTCGCGAACCCGCTCCTGGTCGACCCGGGGAACGGCGACGTGCATCTCGCCCCAGGCTCCCCGGCGCGCGACGCCGGCGACCCGGCGTTCGTCCCGGCGCCCGGCGAGACCGACGTCGACGGTGCGGCACGCGTCAACGGGCCGCGCGTCGACATCGGCGCCGACGAGGCGACGACGTGCGGCAACAACGTCACCGAGCCGCCGGAGGCCTGCGACGACGGCGACCTGGTGAGCGGTGACGGCTGCGACGCCAACTGCACCGTCACCGCCTGCGGCAACGGCGTCGTCACGGCGGGCGAGCAGTGCGACGACGGCAACCTCGTCGCCGGCGATTGCTGCGGCGCTGCGTGCCAGTTCGAGGCAACGGGTACGCCCTGCGACGACGGTGATACCTGCAGTCACAGCGATACCTGCACCGCCGGTGTGTGCGCCGGCGACACCGTTCCCGCCCCGTCCTGTCGCGACGCCGGCAGCGGCTCGTTCCTGCTGCGCAACGGCACGCCGGACACGAAGGACGCGCTCACCTGGAAGTGGACGAAGGGCGCGGCGACGACGCTCGCCGACCTGGGGGCGCCCGCGAGCGGTGCCACGAGCTACACGCTGTGCGTGTACGACGCCGGCGGCGTCCTGCTGCGCGCCCGCGCGCCGGGCGGCGGCACGTGCGCCGGCAAGCCGTGCTGGAAGTCCGTCGGTGCCAGCGGCTTCAAGTACGCGGATCGCGGGCTCACGCCCGATGGCCTGCTCTCGATGCGGATCAAGCCCGGCGCTGCCGGCAAGGCCAGCATCACGCTCAAGGGCAAGGGGGGCCTCCTGCCGATGCCGGTGCTCCCCGCCGCGCTGCCGGTGACGGTGCAGCTCCACGACGGCCTCGCCTGTTGGGAGACGGTTCACGGCGCGCCCGCGCAGCGCAACGACGGCGGCCAGTTCAGCGATCGCGCCGACTGACGCTCAGGCGGCGAAGATCAACGTCACCACGACCGCGAACAGCAACACCCCGACGAGCCCGAGCACGACCCAGACCTTCGTCCACGGATTCGCCAGCGCCGCCTGGTACGCCGCCGCGTTGTCGTAGGCGAGGCGTTCCATGGCAGGTGCCGCCTCGGGCACCATCGGGAAGCGATAGTGCAGGTTCGCGTCGCTGCCGTTCGGGTCGCTCACGAACTGGTCGAGCTCGACCCAGTCCGGACCGATGGTGATCGCGACGTTGCGCTCGAACGGATGGAAATCGCCGCCGACGGAGATGGCGTCGCGTGTGACGACGACGTCGACGCCGTTCGTCGCCGACGTCCCATGCAGGTCGATCAGGTTGGCGCCGCCACGCTCGGCGTCGAGCGCCGCGTTCCCCGCCACGAACGCGATCCACTCCGTGGGCGAGACGGTCCACCGTGCCACCAGACCCTTGCCTCGCGCCAGGCTGACGTAGCGGCGCGCCTCGGCGGTACGCATGATCGCCAGGACGAAAGCGAATGGCAGCACGCAGATGCCGCCGATGCCGAGCACGCTCTGCACGGTGAACCCTTGCCCCGCGTCCGGCATGCGGAACGCGATCCAGATCGCGGCCACCGACGCCACCACGGTCAGCCACGCGAGATTCCGGCTTCGGCGGGGATTCCGCATGCGAAGAGACTTCTACGTCAGCGCGGCCCGGTGGTGCGAGCCGAGGTCAGGGCACGATCGGGTTGCGCAGCACGCCCAATCCATCGGCGCGGATGTCGACGCGGTCCCCCGGGCGCAGGTAGACGCCGGCCCGCCGCGCATCGGCGACGTAGGCATCGACCACGTGTCGGGGCACGGGCTCACGCCAGCCACCGAAGAGCCATCCGGCCACGCCGGACGCATAGTGTCGCGCCCGCAGGCCGTCGAACAACGTCCCGTGCGGCGTGCCGGAGAGGATCAACGTGCCCGGAGGCAACACGTCGCCCGGCGGTAACAGCGATACCTGACGGCCGCGGTGATCCCAGCGGCGGTCCTTCCACGCCCACGTGCGCCGCACGATCTCGTCGAGGTCCCACACCATGGCCGTCGCCGGCGACCGCTGGCGCAGCTCGTCGTTCACCGCGAGCTGCAGCGTGAGACCGGCGGTGAAGCGTCGATGATCGCGCGGCACCACGAAGAGATTCCCGACCGGCAGATAGCCCGGGAAGCTCTTGCCGGTCGTGAAGCCGGTGCCGGACGCGGGGTCCCACGGGTCGACGACGTGCAGCAGCGTGTCGCGATCGGTGAAGTCGTTGCAGAGGACGAAGCCCATCAGGTCGGGCACGGGGTCACCGGCACGCAGCGGCCCGAGCGTCACCCAGCCGATCTCGACCTCGTAGTCGAGGAGCCCCTGCCCCGCCGACACCGGCGCGTACGGTCCCGTCGGCTCCACCAGCTTCGGGAACAGGAACGGTCCGTCCTTCACACCGGCGTCACCGGCGTGCTCTGGGAAGTTCGTCGCCGCGGCGACGTGCTGTGCGGTCAGGTCGACCGGCATCACCAGCGACGTCGCCGGCACGGTCGTTCGCGGGCCCACGCGCACGACGTCGCGCACGCCGTCCCAGCCCCGCTCGGTCAGCAGGGCTATGGGATCGTGCGTATCGCGACCGAGCGCGACCGAGAGATCGACGGCCTGCACCGTGCCACCGGCGTACGCCGTGACCGCGAGCAGCCGCGGACGTCCCTCCGTCTCGACGCGCGCGAACGTCAGCGCGTCGTCGAGCGGTGCGACAGCGATGGTGTCGAACGACGCCGGGTCGACGCGCTCGTCGAACGCCGGCTCCCACACCGGCGCACAGGCCGACGTCCAGAGCGCGAGCACGGGAGCAAGCACGGCGCGGCTCATGCGACGTCGCGACACAAGGTCTTCGCGACCGCCTGGCGCAGGGTGGCCGCCGGCGACGCCATCGCCCCGCGTGCACGAAACGCGATGTGCTGATCCGGTCGAACCAGGAGCGCACCGTCCGCCCGCATGGCGACCACCTCCGACCACCACGCCCCGGGCCCAACACGCACACACGCCAGGTCCAGGTCGCGCGCCGCCGCCTCCCAGACCGCACCGTCGGGCCCCGCCAGCAGCGTGAGTCGATCGAGTGCGATGAGGTCGAGCGTCGAACGACCCGCGTCGAGCCACCCGTGCGGCAGGCGCGCGCCGGGACGGCTCGACGGCGCGAACTCGCGCACCGGGTTCGCGAGCACCGGCGCCGCCTCCCCGTCCGGCACGAGCGCACCGTCGTCGTACGCGACGCCGAGCTGCAACCCCAGCATGTCGAAGTGCTCGGCCTGCCGCGCGATGGCCGCGGCCACGTCGCCACCCTCGGCGATCGCCTGCGGCACCTCCATCAGACGCATGCCGTTCTGCAGGCTCTGCTCCGCGTTGTAGCGCGCCACCGGCTGGCGCTCCTGCTCGTAGGTGTCTAGCAGTGCAGGCGACGCCGTGCCGTCGAGGACGGCGGCGAGCTTCCAGGCGAGATTGTGCGCGTCCTGGATGCCGGTGTTGAGGCCGAGGCCGCCGGTGGGCGGGAAGCGGTGCGCCGCATCGCCGACCAGGAAGGTGCGGCCATCGCGATAGCGCGCCGCGACCTGACACGTCATCGCCCACGGCGAGATGGTGCGGATCTCCAGCGCGACGTCGGGCACCGCCATCGCACGACGGACGATCGCTTCGCAGCGCGCGGCGTCCCAACCCTCGTCATCGGCGGGGTGCATGAAGACCCACTCGCGATCGATGTCGTGCGCGACGAAGACGCCCGGACACGCCGGGTCCATCACCCAGTAGAGGATGCCGGGGCACGCGCGCACGATGGGACGCAGGTTGGCGGCGAAGTGGATCATGACGAAGCGCTGCAGGCGCTCCGGGCCGAGCTGCTCGATGCCGAGCGACTTCCGCACCCGGCTTCCGGCGCCGTCCGCCGCCACCACGAAGCGACTCCGCACCGCGTACTCGCGCCCCGTCGCGACCTCGGTGACCTGCGACGTCACGCCGTCCCCGTCGGCCGCAGCCGACGTCCAGCGATGACCGTACCGCGGCGGCTCGGCGCCCGAGGCCCGCACCGCGTCGAGCAGGATGGGCTCGAACCGGTGCTGCGAGAGATTGCGCAGCGGCGTCGGCGTGACCGCGAGCACGTCGTCCCCTTGGCGCTCATAGGGCAGCTGCCCGAGCACCTCGCCACCGAGCCGCGTCACCCACCACGTCGAGCCGCCGTCGGCCGGCGACTGTGCGGCGGCGGCGATGGCGTCCATGTCGACGCCGGCCTGCCGGCAGATCTCGAACGTGCGCGCGTTGACGACGTGCGCCGCGGGCGCGCGCAGCACGCCGTCACGCCGCTCGACGACGCGGGCATCGACGCCGAGGCGTCGCAGCAGCAGCGCCGTCATCAGGCCCACCGGCCCGGCCCCGACCACGAGGACGTCGACCGGCTCCATCAGAAGAGCCCCGCGTAGGCGCCGCCGTCGAGCTGCAGGTTCTGGCCGGTGATGAAGCCGGCGCGATCGCTGCAGAGGAAGGCGCAGGCATCGCCGAATTCGTCGGGGCGTCCGAGCCGTCCGGCCGGAATGCGTGCCCGCATCTGATCGTACGCCTCCTCCTCCGTGATGCCGTTCATGGCCGCGGTGAGTCGCGCCATCATGGCCTGGCGGTCGGTGTCGATGCGCTCGGGCAGCAGGTTGTTGACGGTGACGTTCGCCCACGCCACCTGCTGCGACAGCGCCTTGCACGCCGACGTCAGCCCGGCACGCGCGCCCGCCGACAGGCCCATCGGCGCCAACGGCGCCTTCACCATCGCCGACGTGATGTTGACGATGCGTCCGAAGCGGCGATCGACCATGCCGTCGACGACGGCGCGGATGAGTGCGATCGGCGACAGCATCTGCGCGTCGAGCGCCGCCGTCCACGCGCCGCGATCCCAGTCCTGGAAGCGCCCCGGCGGGGGCCCGGCGTTGTTGGTGATCAGGATGTCGGGCTCCGGGCATGCCGCGAGCAGCGCGTCGCGCGTCTCGTCCGTCGTGACGTCACCCGCGACCGTCGTCACGTCGACCCCCGTGGTCGCACGGATCTCGGCCGCCGTCGCCGCCAGCACGTCGACGTCGCGTGCATTGATCACGACGGCAACCCCCTCGCGCGCGAGCGCCGTGGCGCACGCCTTCCCGAGGCCCCTGCTCGCAGCGCACACGATCGCACGCCGTCCTCGAATGCCGAGGTCCATGCTCAGAAGTCCAGGTCGGCCGGGGGCGGCGGGCCCCACTGGTTGCCGGCGGCCATGAGGTGATGCGTTCCCGCAGGCACGGCGGCGTCGAGCAGGTCGCTGTCGGTCCAGTGCTCGACGGTGAAGCCGTTCGGATCTTTCCAGTAGTCGAAGATCTGCCCGCCGAGGATGTGGCGGCCGATGCCCCAGTAGTGGCGGATGCCGGCGTTCACCAGGTGGTCGTGCCCCACCATGAGGTCGTCGAAGTCCGCCACCTCCCAGGCGACGTGGCCGAGCTTCGCCTCGCCCATCTCGAGGAGGAGGAGCGTGTGATGGTCGGCAGGCTGCGCCCCACGATCGCAGCGCGCGAAGCGTCCGAGCGGCCGCCCCGGCTCCTCGATGTAGAAGTCGTCGGAGACGAGCATCCCCAGGTGGCGGTGGTACCACGGCCACAGAGTCCCGAGATTGGCGGTCTTGATGGCGGCATGCCCGCAGCGTTTCACCTGCGACGGACCCGGCACCACGCGCTGGAGCGTACCGACGCGCAGGCGTCCAGCGCCGGTGTTGAGGGGCGGATGCGGCCGCACCGCGAGGTGCTCCACCGACGCGATGCCGTGGACGACGTCCACCTGGCGTCCGTCCGGGTCACGCAGACGCACGACCTCGCCGCCGCCGGGCTCGTCGAGCGGCTCGACCCGGCCGCCGACCGCCGCCGCCAGCGTCGCCAGGTCGGCACGGCTGGTGGCCTGGAACGCCAGGCCGAGGAACGCCGGCTCGCCGAGATGCGTGACGTGCACGTGGTGCTGCGGATCGGTGCCGCGCATGTAGAGCGCGCGCTCGGTGCGCGCCGCGACGTGCATCCCGAAGTCGAGCAGGAAGGCCTCCATGACGTCGAGGTCCGGCGCCTGGAAGCGCGGGAACGCGACGTCGGCGACGCGAATGATGGGCTCCGTCATGTTCCCGATCATAGCGACCGCGGCGCGAGCTTGCTTTGCCAGCGGAGCCATTGTCTTTGCCGCCGGAGACAATGTCCTCGTCCACCCTGGCCACCTGGTCCGCCACCATCCTGCGCGCCCTCGAAGCCCGCGGCATCGACCCGGCACCGATCGCCACGCAGGCCGGCATCGACCCCACCGCTCTCGGCCCCGATGCCCGCGTCCCGCGCGCCGCGCTGAACCGGCTCTGGGCGCTCGCCGTCGACGCCACCGGCGATCCCGCATTCGGGCTGCAGGTGTCGCGCGCCACCGTCCAGACCACGTTCCACGCGCTCGGCTACGCCGTGCTCGCCAGCGCGACGCTGCGCGAGGCGTTCGAGCGCATCATCCGCTACCGCCGGCTCATCGGCGACGTCCTGGAGCTGCGCCTGGTCGACGCCGGCGATCGCTGCCGATTCGAGATCGACGTGTCGGCGCAGCCGGGCATCCCGTTCCAGGCCGTCGATGCGATCGCGGCCACCAGCGTCCGTCAGGGACGCCTCCTCCACAGGCCGCGACCGTGCGAGCCGCTCCTGGTGACGTTCACCCATCCCGAGCCGCGCGACGCCGAGCCCTATCGCCGCACGTTCCGCGCGCCGGTGCGATTCGAGCAGCCGGTGAACGCGCTCGAGTACGCCCGCTCCGACCTCGACCGCCCGCTTCCCGCCGGCAACGCCGAGCTGGCGCGCGCCAACGACGAGGTCCTGGTGCGCTACCTGGCCCGGCTCGAGCAGTCGCAGACCGCGACCCGCGTCCAGCGCGCACTGCTCGACGCGCTACCGGGCGGCGTGCCGTCGAAGCCCGCCATCGCCCGCACGCTGGGCATGAGCGCTCGCACCCTGCAGCGTCAGCTCGCCGCCGAGGGGACATCGTTCACCGTCCTCGTCGGCGAGGCGCGCATCGACCTCGCCCGTACCTACGTCGCGGAAGGCCGGCTGTCGGTGACCGAGATCGCCTTCGTGCTCGGCTTCGCGGACACCAGCACCTTCTCGCGGGCCTTCAAGCGCTGGACCGGCAAGTCGCCGCGGGCCTACGCCTCGGCGCGCTGAGGCATATTACAGGTATTGACCTTGCGCCGTCGGCGCGCGTAATGTCGCCCGCGGTGGCTCCCAGCGCGAAGTCGGTCGTCCTCGACCTCCTCTCGACCCTGCCGCGGGGCAGCATGCCGGTCGGTACCCTCGTCGCCGCCGGTGCCCTCTTCGGTCTCGCCGAGAATGCCATCCGCGTCACGATCACCCGGCTGCTGTCCTCCGGTCTGGTCGAGCGCGACGAGCGCGGACAGTACCGCCTGGGCGCGCGCACCGGTGCCGTATCGACCCAGGTGGCGTCGTGGCGACGGCTCGCCGATCGCACCCGCGTCTGGGACGGCGGCTGGATCGCCGTCCACACCGCCGGCCTCGCTCGCGCAGATCGCGCCGCGGGTCGGCAGCGCTCACGCGCCCTGCACTTCCTCGGGCTGCGCGAGCTGTCCGTGGGGCTGGCCGTCCGCCCCGACAACCTCGCCGGCGGCATCGACGCCACGCGTGCACGGCTCTATGCGCTCGGGCTCGACGCGACGGCACCCGTCTTCGTCGTGCGCGACCTCGACGACGCCATCACGCGCCGCGCGCATGCGCTGTGGCCGGCGACGTCGCTGGTCGCGGAGTGGCGCACGACGCGCCAGGCCCTCGAGCGCAGCGAGCGCCAGCTGCCGCAGCTCCCGCTCGAGCGCGCCATGGTCGAGTCGTTCCTGGTGGGTGGCCGCGCCATCCGCCAGCTCGTCCTCGACCCGCTGCTGCCGGAGCGCATCGTGCCCGCCCACGAGCGCGATCTCCTGGTGGCGACGCTCCGTCGCTACGATCGCCTCGGCCGCACGGTCTGGGCCACCTTCCTGCGCGGCTTCGGCGTGCCGCACCTGCACGCGCCGGCCGACGTCCGCATCGACGCACCCGGCGGCCTCGCCGCCGATGGAGGATTGGCATGAGTACTGCCGTGTGGCGCGACGCAATGTCGCGCGACGACATCCGCGATCTGCTCGCTCCCACTGCGTGGAAGAGCTGGCTCTCGATCGCCACCAACTGGGCGCTCGTCTTCGGGTCGTTCGCGCTGGTGGCGGTGTGGCCGAATCCGCTCACCATCCTGGTGGCGCTCTTCGTCATCGGCGCGCGCCAGCTCGGCTTCGCCATCCTGATGCACGAGGCGGCGCACCACACGCTCTTCCACAATCGGCGTCTCAACGACTGGGCAGGCAACTGGCTGTGCGCGTTCCCGGTATGGAGCGACATCCGCCCCTACCGCCCCTACCACCTGCAGCACCATGCGCGGACGTGGACGGCCGAGGATCCCGACATCGGCCTCGTCATGCCGTTCCCGATCACGCGCGACAGCCTGCGCCGCAAGGTCTGGCGCGATCTCAGCGGACAGACGGGGTGGAAGCGTCTCAAGGCCACCTTCCGTCGCGACCTCGGCCGCTCGAAAGGCCGCGTGAGCCGCAACTTCGACGCCGGAATCGAGGCGCTGTGGGGCGTCGTCCTCACCAACCTCGTGCTCCTCGCCGTGCTCGCCCTGGCCGGCCATCCGGCACTCTACCTGCTGTGGGTGATCGCATGGTTCACCACCTACAGTCTGGTGATGCGCATCCGCTCGATCGCCGAGCACGCCATGGTGTCCGAGCCGTCGACCGATCTCGGCCAGACGCGCACCACCGTCGCGCGCTGGTGGGAGCGCCTGCTGATCGCGCCCAACTTCGTCAACTACCACCTCGAGCATCACCTGCTGATGACGGTGCCGCACTACAATCTCCCGGGAATGCACCGCCTGCTGCGCGAGCGTGGAGTGCTCGAGCAGGCCTGCATCGCGCACGGCTATCGCGAGGTGCTCGGGTTGGCGGCGTCGAAGGCGGCATGAGCCGCCGTCTCGCGGGTTACACGAAACTTACCTGATTCCGTCCGGACCCGACCCGATGCCTCCGCTACGGTCCGGGCATGATACGACGACTCCAGTGTGCCCGCGTCGCTGCCGTGCTGCTGGCGACGTGGACCGCAGCCCTCCCCTCGCCGGCCGCGGCCCGTAAGGCGCGTCCGACACCGTGCACCGGGTCGTTCGTCGTATCGGGTGAACCGCTCGCCGGCGGTCCGGCGTCGCCCGACATCCTCGTCATCGGCAGCACCATCTCGACCACGAGCGGCTGCCCGCCCGTCCCGGTGAAGCTCAAGGCTACCAAGAAGGGCACGATCGTGAAGGCCGCGCGCTGGTCGTCGTGCGCCGGCATCACCGGCAAGGCGAAGCTGTCGGGGAAGATCGCGCTCGGCTGCACCAGCTTCAGCGGCGTGTTCAAGGCCAAGAAGAGCAAGATCAAGCGCGCCGTCAGCGCGGGACGGTCGTCGTGCGGCGACGGTGCGCTCGACGTCGCCGTCGAGGTCTGCGACGGCGCCACCGGCTGCACCAAAGGCACGACGTGCCGCACCGACTGCACGTGCAGCGGTGCCGATTGCACCGCCGGCCCGCCGCAGGCGCAGTTCACGCACGGCGGCACGCTGCAGGCGGGTCAGGCCGTCACCTTCGACGGCAGCGCGTCGACCGATCCCGCCGGCGACGGGCTCACGTCGTCGTGGGACTTCGGCGACGAGCGACGGGGCGGCGGCGCGCAGATCGCACACGTCTACGCCGCAGCGGGGCAGCGCACCGTCCGCCTCACCGTGAAGGACGGCTGCGGCAACGTCGCATCCAGCGAGCAGGTGCTCGACGTCGCCGCCGGCCCGCAGCCGACCGCGACGACGACGGCGACCGGGAAGATCCGCGACGTCAGCGGCGCGTTGCTGGCCGGGGCGCAGGTGACGGCGGTTCCGGGCGGCTCGGCGACGTCGGACGCGAGCGGTGACGTCACCGTCAGCGTCGGCCAGGGCGTTCCGGTCCGCATCACCGTCGGGAAGAGCGGCTATGCCGAGCAGGTCATCCTCACCGAGATCCCCGACCTGCCCGATCCCGACGCGTACTTCGAGGCCACGCTCATCCCGCGCGAAGCAGCGCAGCAGCTCGACGACGCGGCCGCGGGCGGCACCATCACCGGCAAGCACGGGGCGCGTGTGGAGTTTCCGGCGGGCGCGCTCGTCGATGGTGCAGGCGCGGCGGTGAGCGGCCCCGTCGACGTCTCGCTCACACCGATCGACGTCGTCACCAGTATCGGCGCCTTCCCCGGCCGCGCCGTCGGGCTCGCAC
>DASYLJ010000028.1:0-16294 GCA_036009625.1 Binatia bacterium | reverse complement strand
GCCCAGCCACACATGTCGAGACACGCGGTGTACAGCTCGGCAGAGGTCGTCGTGCCGAAGGTGGGGGCACGCAGGTCGAAGCGGATGCCGATCATCGTCATTCGGAACGTCCCTCGGGCTACCAGGCGTAGGCCTCGGGCGCCTCGCCGCCCGGGCCGGGGAAGATGCGATCGAGCGTCTTCAGGGTGTCGGCGTCGAGACGGACGTCGAGTGCGCGCACGCTGGCCTCGAGCTGCTCCATCGTGCGCGGACCGACGATGGGCGCCGTCACCGCGGGGTTGTGCAGCAGCCAGGCCACTGCCACCTCGGCAGGTGGCGCGCCGATCTCCTTGCACAGGCCCTCGTAGGCCTCGAGCTGCTCGCGGTGCTTCGCGATCTCCGTGCGCTGCCGATCGCTGGTGCGACGCCCCTCGGCCAGCTTGCCGAGCGCGCCGCCGAGCAGCCCACCGCCGAGCGGGCTCCACGGCAGGACGCCGAGCCCATGGGCGCGGCACGACGGCAGCACCTCGAGCTCGACGGTGCGCGCGAGCAGGTTGTAGAGGCTCTGCTCCGACACCAGGCCGAGGCTGCGACGCGCCCGTGCCTCGGCATTCGCCTGCGCGATGTGCCAGCCGGCGAAGTTGCTGCTGCCGACGTAGAGCACCTTGCCCTGCGCGACCAGCAGCTCCATCGCCTGCCACACCTCGTCCCAGGGCGTGTCCCGATCGACGTGGTGCATCTGGTAGAGATCGAGGTGATCGGTCTGCAGACGCCGCAAGCTGGCATCGCAGGCAGCGCGGATGTGGCGCGCCGAGAGATGCACGTCGTTCGGGCCGGGCCCCATCTTGCCGTACACCTTGGTGGCGAGCACGACGCGCTCGCGACGACCACCGCCCTGGGCCAGCCAGCGTCCGACGATCTGCTCGGTGACGCCCTCCCCCGTCTTCCAGCCGTAGACGTTGGCGGTGTCGAAGAAGTCGATGCCGAGCTCGAGCGCGCGATCCATGATCGCACCACTGTCGGCCTCGCTGGTGAGCGGACCGAAGTTCATCGTTCCGAGGCAGAGCCGGCTCACCTTCACGCCGGTTCGTCCGAGCCGCACGTGTTGCATGCGCCGTTCCTTAGCACGATCGCCCCTGCCCGCGTCCATCCGCCGAACGGACCAGACGTCGTGCAGCAACGCCGCCTTGTGGCCGCGCCGAGGAGCCGCTACCAGGTGGCCGATGCCGCGTGCCATCGCTCTGTCGACGTCACTCCTGGTGCTCATCCTGGTCGCCGGCTGCGACCGCGGTCCGGACCATCCGTATCCCGCCGAGATCGTCGACAACTTCCTCGCCTCGTGCACACAGAAAGGCACGAAGGAGGCGTGCCAGTGCTCGATCGATCTGATCCAACGCCGCTTCACGGTGGAGCAGTTCCAGGCCATGGAGGCCCGCATGGCCAAGGGCGAGGTGCCGAAGGACCTGATGGACGCCGTCGCGGAGTGCCAGGGGCGCTGACGCGCACGGGCCCCCGCCGCCGGAGGCGACGGGAGCCCGTTGGTCACACCGTCAGGGCAGCGGGTGCTTGGCTGCCTCGGGCCAGTCGGCGCGCGGCGGCACGCGATCGGCGAGCGCCGGCGGCTTGAACGTGGTGTCGAAGTTGCACTGCGACGGTGACGAGCCGGGCAGCGACAGGCAGCGCGCGAGGACGTCGGCCGTCGTCGGCTTGTCCTCCTGCAGCGTGCCGTAAGAGTCGAGCCACTCGAGATACTCCTCGGTGACGGCGCGCACCTCGAACGGCGTGAACTGGCAGTGGCCGCGCGTCGTGCCCCAGATCTGTCCGTGGTCCTTGCCGCCGAGGGCGGCAGCATCGGCGTAGAGCTTCTGGAACTCCGGCAGGCAGACGTAGTCCTGCTTCCCGGCGAACGCGAGGATCGGGTAGTTCACGCGCTTCGCCGTGCCCTTCGTGAAGTCGACGAAGGTGTTCTGGCGCAGCTTGGCGCGACCCGGCCCGGGACCGAAGCGCGGCACCATGTCGTTGAACGCCTGCGCCGCCGAGCCGGCGAACACCGAGTAGTCGAGGCCCTCGTTCCAGCCGTGCCGGCGACCGTTGAGACGCTTCGGGTCGGCCACCATGTCGCCCATGCCGAGCACCGAGTAGCCCATGGTGATGATGAGCTCGGTGTTGTTGCCCGAGAACTTCGTCATCTCGACGAGCGAGTTGCGGCGCGCCACCTGCTCGGGCGTCGGCGTCGCCGACAGCACGCCGAGACAGGCGTTGACGGTGAGAGCCAGCTCGGTCTGCGAGATGGTGGCGTCACCGACGTCGGGCAGGCTCGAGAAGCTGCCACCCGGAACGTCGTCGCACAGGAAGTCGTAGACGAGGCGGATGTCGGTGGCCGCGTCCCACGACGGGTTGCCGCCGCCCGAGCACGAGCACAGCGGCATGGCGCCGTGGATCAGCTTGCCGGCCTTGAGCCGCATGGTGGCGTCGACCGTGACCGCGCCGCCCATGGAGAAGCCGGTGACGATGACCCGCTTCGGCTTGCCGGGGCCCTGCTTGCCGAGGAACTTGATCATGTCCTTCAGATCGAAGCGGCTCTCGAAGACGCTCCAGCCGGTCTCGCTGTACGTCGACGCGCCCACCGCCTTGCCGATCGGCAGCAGGTACGTCTCGAAGCCCATCGTCGAGATCTTGTTGCACGCCTGCGGACCGATGCCGGCGCAGTCGGCGTTCGTGTTGCAGCTCTTCGAGGGATCGCCCTTGCACGTGTCGTGCGGCGCGATGTTGAGCGGATCGAGGTCGAAGCCGTGATTGACGAGGAAGATGTCGCCGTCCCAATTCTCGGGGACGAGGATGCGGAAGAAGGAGCCCTTGCGACCGGCGCCGAGGTACTCCGTACAGCCGCCACCCGGGGGACACTGCGCGCGCGCCGCATCCGCGCCGGCGAGCAGCAGCGCCAGCGCACTCAGGACCGTCCAGTACCGATGTCTTCGCATGTGACTCCCTTTCAGGGTTGCGGCGTGGCGGGCTTGCGGACGAGCCAGCCGTTCGCGTCGCGGGTGACCCGGAGGCCGGGCTCTGCGGTCCGTGCCTGCTCCAGCGCCTCCGCGGCGGCGCCCGGATCCGGCTTCAGGTAGTAGGCGTTGGCGAGCGCGATCCAGCGATCGGCATTGCCGGGATCACCCTCGGCCGCCGCGCGCAGATGCAGGTCGGCGGACGCGGTGACACCCATCTCGAGATAGAGCGCCCCGAGCGCCGCATGCGTCTCGACCGACGGCGCGCGTTCGACGGCCGCCTGCAGGTCCTCGACGGCCGCGCGCAGATCGCCGGCGCCGCGGGCCTGTGCGGCGGCACCGATGAGCGCCGTCGCCTCGGCGCGCGCGGCCGGTGTGACGGCGGGGCGCGTCGGCGCCGGCGATGCCTCTTCGGCGGACGGTCGAGGCGCCGCGGCCACGGGAGCCGACGGCACCGGCGGTGGCGACACGACGTGCGGCGTCGGACGGGCGACGAGCCACGTCGTCACGCCGAGCCCGCAGGCCAACGCGACGAGCAGCAGCACACGTCCGACTCCCCTCGAGCCGGCGCGCCGGTGGGCCCGCATGCCCGACGGCGTAACACGCGCGCTTTCGCGACCGCAATGGATTCCGGCGATCCGCCGGACGGCGGCTCAGCGCTGGAAGTAGCGCGGCGGGAGGCCCGGCCACGCCCGCGGCGCGCTCGCTGCCGCCGGCGCAGCGGCGGCTGCGGCGACCGCCTTGATCGGCGTCGGCTTCTTCGGGGAGGCCTTCGTCGCGACCGCCTTCGTGGCGACGACCTTCTTCGCAACCGACTTCGTCGCAACGGCCTTCTTCGCGACGGTCTTCGTGGCGACGGCCTTCGGTGCGACCGACTGCTTGGCGACGGTCTTCGGCTTGGCCTTGGCCTTCGCCTTCGAGGATATCTTCGCGCGCGGGGACTTCCGTGTCGTGGGCATGCGTTCCGCTATCACGCGCACCGCACGACGTCACGCCGATCACAACATCGTGAGCGCAGATCGTTCGATCCAACCGCGCACCCCGTCGTCGCGCGCGACCTGCACCCACGCGTCGCGCACGCCGAGCACGTCGAGCAGCGTGCCGGGCGGCGCCTCGAAGTGCGCCGTGCCGCTCTCCGACGGCTCGAAGCGCACGGTGACGTCCTTCCCCGCCGTCACGACCGCCGCCTGCCGCGCATCGACGGCGCTGATGCGCCACGCCGCCGCGCTGCCGGCGATCACCAGCACCAGGCCGGCGACGATCGCAGCGCGCGTCGCTGCACGCTGCTGCCGTGGCCACAGCCGACCAGCGGCCAGCAACAGCCAGAGCACCCACCAGGCGACGCTCGCCAGCACGAGCAGCTCGTCACTCGTCGCCCAGAACGCCAGCGGCACGAGCAGCCGCGCCGCGAGCGGCGGCGCGACGGCTTCGACCTTCGCCTCTTCGCGCGCGAAGCGTAGGTTCGCCTGGACGTCGGGATCCCGCGGCGCGAGGCGACGGGCACGCTCATACGCCGCGATCGCGCGACCGACGTCGCCCGCCTTGAGCCAGGCGTTGCCGAGGTTGAACCACAGCGGCGCGCTGCCGACGCCGCCGGCGGCGACCTGCTCGTAGGCCGCCGCGGCCTCGGCATAGCGCCCGTCGGCGTACAACGCGTTGCCGCGGAAGAAGTCGCCGGCGGGTCCGTCGGCCGCGACCACCACGCCGGCGCCGAGGCCGAGCAGGAGGAGCGCCACGACGAACGCCGCCGGCCGCAGCCGACGTTCGCGTTCGAGCGCGGTCACGATGGCGTCGGCGCGTTCGAGCGTGTGCCGCATGTCGCCATCGGCCATGGCGCCGGGCGCGAAGCGCGCCTGCTCGCAGGTGGTGAAGAACGCCCGCAGCTCGTCGGCCAAGCGGTCGGGAATCCGCGCGGCGCGCAGGCGCTCGCCGGCGCGCTCGGCGGTGATGCTGCCGGGCGGCAAGTCGAGCTTCGCCGACAGGTAGTCGTGCACGGCGCCGGCGACGCGATCGTAGAAGACGCCGCGATCGCCGGCGTCGAGCGCCGTCCGCGCCGCCGCCAGGCCGTCGCGCGCCGCACGCCCGGCGCGCGTGAAGCGAGCGAAGCGGACGTCGGTGCCGAGCCGCCGGCGTCGCCGATCGACGACGACGACCACGAGCCAGATGGCGAGCGGCACCAGCTGCAGCAGCCAGAACCCGGCGGCCCGCCAACGGTGCGCACCGCTCGGCACGAGCGCGCCTGGCGCATCCTTGATGAAAACGATGTCGCGTCCGAGCGGCTCCGTCGGCGTCGTCGATGCTGGCACCGGCGTTCCGCCGACGATCTGCGGTGCCTCGGCGGCACGGCTCGACGGCCGGATCGTGAGCGCGATCGGCGGCGGCGTGGCAGCGCGATAGCGTCCACTCTCGGAGTCGAAGTACGAGAAGCGCAGCGCCGGCAGCGTCACCGCGCCGCTCGCCTGCGGAATCACCACCTGCTCGTAGACGCGGATCAGACCGTCGCCCGACGACGCCGCGTTGTTCTGCGCATTCGCCGGCTGTGGTGGATAGACACGCAGCGCGTCCGACGCGGGGAGCGCAGGCGGCGTCGCCGACGCCAGGTTGCCTTCGCCGCGCAACGTGATGGTGAGCGTCACCGGATCGCCCTGCGTCAGCTCGAGGGGCGTGGCGCGAACGTCGAGCGAGAAGCGGCCGACCGCGCCGGAGAAGTCGGCCGGCCGACCGGCGTCCGGCAGCGGCTGGACGTCGAGCTCGATCGGTTCGCTGGTGAGCTGCATGGGCTGACGGCTCATGCCCGGCTGGAAGATCGAGCGACGCCCGGCGCGCTGCGTGAGCATGGAGAGCTTGAGCGTCGCCGGACCGATGGTGACGGGCCCGGCACGCAGCGGCGTCAGCGCGGTGCGGAACTCGACGATCTGCGCCGCACCGCCGGCGCCCTGCTCCTGGCGCTGCGACGGCTCGGCGAGCGCCTCGAAGGCGACACCGTCGGCGGGGATCTCGGGGTACTGCACCTCACCGACGCGGACCGCGCCGACGCGCAGCAGCACCGTGACCGGCAGTCGCTCGTGCAGCCAGACGCGCGTACGCGGCACCGACATCGTGAGGCCGAGCTGGTCGTCGTCCGGTGTCGCTTCGCCGGCGGCGACACGCAGCGTGACCGCACCCGCCGACACCGTCCCACCCTCGTGCGGCACCGTGATCGGGCCGAGCGTGATCGTGCCCTCGTGCTGCGGCGTGACGGTGAAGTGGTGCGTCACCGACTGCGTTACCTGCCCGTTGGTGATGGCGACGTTGGTCTCCGGCCCGGCGTACTGCACCGTCGCGCCGGCGACGTTGGCGATGGTCGGCGTGCCGGTAGTGCGCGCGTTCTGCACCACCACCTGGAGGTCGGACGTCTGCCCGACGGCGATCTGCGGCGGGTCGAGCACGGCGCGCACCGTCACCTGTGCCGTGGCGAGCGCGGGCACGACGAGGAGTGCCGTGATGAGCAGGAGTCGACGCATCACCAGTCTTTCGACGGCTCCGCAACGCCGGCGCCCTGGAGACGACGCACCACTTCGCCGGGCTGTACCTCCTGGTCGCGCTGCGAATCGAGCAGCGCCGCCGCCTCGTCCTTCGTCATCTCGCCCTCGCCGCCCTCGCCCGCCGTCTGCTCGCCCGCCTCCGGCTGCTGTTGCTCCTTCGGCTCGCCGCCCGCCTGCTGCTGTTGCTGCTCGGGCTGCTGCTCGGGTGGCTTCTCGCCCTCCTGTGGCTGCGGCTGCTGCTGTTGCTGCTGGTCCTCGGGTGGCTTCTCGCCCTGTTGCTGCTGTTCCTGCTGCTGCTCGTCCTTCTTCTGTTGCTCGTCGTTCTTCTGCTGCTCGTCCTTCTGTTCCTGCTTCTGCTGCTCGTCGTCCTTCTTCTGGTCGTCTTTCTGCTGCTGGTCCTTGTTCTTCTCCTGCTGTTTCTGCTGCTCCTCGAGCTTCTTCTTGAGGGCCTCGATCTTCGCCAGCACCAGCTCGTAGTTGAACTTGGCGTCCTGGTCGTCGGGCGATGCACCGAGCGCACGCCGATAGGCGACCAGCGCCTCCGTCCACAGCGCGATCGCCTTCTGCGGCTCGGCGCCTTCCACCGCGGCGCCCTGCCGGAACTTGATGTTGCCGACGTTGTAGGCGACGCGCGCGCCGAGGGCGGGGTCGTTCGGATCCGCCGGCACCTGGCCGAACGCCGCCATCGCGGCGTCGTACTCCTTCGCCTCGTACTGCGCGTCGCCGAGATTGTAGTGCAGCGGAACCGAGTCGGGGTCGTCGAGCAGGCCCTGGTTGTACTCCGTCGCCGCCTCTTTGTACTTGCCGTCGGCGTAGAGCGCATTGCCCTCGCGACCGCGGGCGTGGGGATCGAACCAGCCGATCGACAGCATCGCCAGCACAACGGCCGCCGCCGCGCCGCGGAATCGCCAGCGACGGCGCTCGCGCACGGTCTGTCGTCGCTCGTCGATGAAGGGTTCGACGAGGAGCAGCAGGAGCGCCAGCGCGAGCGGAATCTGGAAGCGCGGCTCCCAGCGTCGCTCCAGCGTGCTCTCGAGATCGCGCTTCTCGAGCGTCGCGATGTGATCGCGATAGAGCTCGGTGAGCCCCATCGAGGTCCCTGCGGCGTGCAGGTAGACGCCGCCGGTGTCGACGGCGATCTGCTGCAGCGTGGTCTCGTCGAGGCGCGACGTCACCGCCTGGCCGCGGCGATCCTTGAAGAACGTGCCACCGTCGCCCGGCACCAGCTCGCCCTCGGTGGTGCCGATACCGACGGTGTAGATGCGCAGGCCACGCTCCTTGGCGCGCGCGACCGCCGCCTTCCAGTCGCCCTCCAGGCTCTCGCCGTCGGTGATGAGGACGAGCGCCTGGTGGTTGCCCTGCCGTCCCTCGAAGGCACCGAGCGCGGCGTCGATGGCGGACGCGAGATCGGTGCCGCCGCGCGGGATGATGCCGACGTCGGACGCCTCCAACGCCTGCAGGAAGGCGCCGTGGTCGAGCGTCAGCGGACACTGCACGAAGGCGGTGCCGGCGAACGCGATGAGGCCGACGCGGTCCCCCTGCGTCTCCGCGAGCAGATCCTGGATGCCCAGCTTGGCGCGCGTCAGGCGGTTCGGCTTCACGTCGGTCGCCAGCATGCTGCGCGACGTGTCGAGCGCCACGATGAGATCGATGCCCTCGCGATGCACCTGCTCCCAGCGGAAGCCCCACATCGGCCCGGCGAGCGCCAGCACGAGCAGACCGATGGCCGTCGTCCGCAGCGCGGCGCGACGCGTGCGTCGGCGCGGGTCGACCTCGGGCGCCACCACCGGCAGGAGGCCCGACGCCACGAACGCGTCGAGCGCTTGCGCGCGCCGCCGCCAAGCCCAGACGAGGAACCCCGCCAGGGCGGGAACCAGGACGAGCGCCGCGAACGCGGTCGGATGTTGCCACGAGATCATGGGAGCTTCCGCAGCACCGTCTCGGCGAGGCCGACCTCGAGCAGCAGCAGCACGAGGGCCGGCCACACCAGCCAGGGATACATCTCGTGGTGCTCGAGGAACTGCGGCGCCTCGAACGGCGCCTTCTCGGCGGCGTCGATCTCCTGGTAGATGTCGCGCAGGCTCTGCGTGTCGGTGGCGCGGAAGTAGCGCCCACCCGTCGTCTTGGCGATGGCCTCGAGCGTCGGCTCGTCGACGTCGACCTGCACCGGGCGGTAGACGGTGTTGCCGAACATGTCCTGTACCGGGTACGGCGCCATGCCGCGCGTGCCGGCGCCGATGGTGTAGACCTTGATGCCGAGCGCGGCGGCCGCGTCGGCCGCCGTCTGCGGCGTGATGCGGCCCGCGTTGCTCTGCCCGTCCGTGAGCAGGACGACGAACTTGCTCGGCGCGGTCGACGCGCGCAGCCGGTTCGTCGCCGTCGCCAGTGCCGAGCCGACGGCGGTGCCGTCCTCGATCATGCCGGTCTTGGCGCGATCGAGGTTCTGCAGCAGCCAGCCGTGATCGAGCGTCAGCGGCGCCTGCGTGTAGGGACGCGCCGCGAACACCACCAGGCCGATGCGATCCTGCGGCCGCGCCGCGACGAACTCGCGCACCACCGACTTGACGGCATCGAGCCGGTTGGCGCGTTTCTCGGCGAGCGTGAAGTCCTCTGCCAGCATGCTCCCCGAGACGTCGACCGCCAGCACGACGTCGACACCCTCGCGATGCACCTTCGTCGACGCCGTCCCGAGCTGCGGGCGGGCCAGCGCCACCACGACCAAGCCGAGCGCCACTGCGCGCAGCACGCCGAGGATGGCACGACGCCGTCCGCCGCCCGCCGGCGCCACCGCGCGCACGACCTCGAGGCTCGGCCAGTGCACCGCGGCGACGCGACGTCGCTGCCGTGCCCACGACAGCAGCACCGCCACTAGGGCGAGCAGCAACAGCAGCCACGGATCAGCCAGCCGCACGGGTGTCCTCCGGGGCGATGCGCGGCGTGGTGTCGTTGATGAAGCGCTGCGCCGCCGCTTCGGCGCGATCGGCGTCGCTCAGTGCGGGCACGTAACGCGCGAACTTCACCATGTCCGACTCGGTGAGGAACTGGCCGAGCAGCGAACGATGCGCGCGGTCGAGCCGGCCGCCGCGTGCCGTCACCGCCAGGAACTCCTCCGTCGTCATCTCGGGAGCCCGCAGCTCGAAGCGCTGCTCGAGGTACGTGCGCACGATGATCGACAGTGCGGAGTAGTACTCCTTGAACGCGCCCTGCTGCGGCAGATGGCGGGCACGCAGTGCCTCCAGCGCCGCCAGTGCGACGACGTGCGGCGGTGGCGGCGGCGCCACGTGCTCGGCGCGACGACGGCGCGCGCGCAGCCAGCGCACGAGGAGCACGATGCCCGCGAGCACGGCCACCACGCCGGCGGCGAGCCAGTACGGCAGCCAGTTGGTGGGGAAGTCGAGCGGCTGCCTGATGGGGCGGATGTCGGCGGTGGCGACGTCGGTACCGTCGAGCAGGCTCGTCACGGTGACGCCGACGTCGTCGGGCGTGGCCGTCACCAGCTCCTGGCCCGGCACGCGATACTGCACCGGCGGCGACGTGATGAGCTGGTGGCCGGTCGCCCAGCCTGCCAGGCGATACCAGCGCGTCACCACGGTGCGTCCGTCCTTCTGCACCGGTTTGTCGGTGCCGAAGTCGAGGATGTCGAACGGGCCGAGCTTCTCCGTCGGCTGCGCCAGCACCACCTCGACGCCCGGGGTGGTCGTCACCTCGACCACGTAGCGGAACTGCTGCCCGATGGTGACGCTGTCGGGCTCGCTCCACGCGCGCACGGCGACCGGCGCGTCGTCGGCCCGCACCAGACCGGCGGTGAGCAGCAGCACCAGCAGCAACGCCCTCATCCGCGCCGCTCCCGCATGCGGAAGAAGCGCATCAGCGCCTCGGTGTACGGACGGTCGGTGCGGATCGTGATGGCGTCGACGTCGGCGCCGCGCAGCAGCCGGTCGCGCGCGAGACGGGCCTCGGCGGCGCGCGCGGCGACGGCGGCGCGCACGCGCGCATCGCCGGTGTCGAGGACGTAGCGCGCTCCGGTCTCGGCCTCCTCCAGCTCGACCAGCCCGACGTTCGGCAGCTCGCCCTCGCGCGGGTCGTCGAGGACGACGGCGATGACGTCGTGACGACGGCCCGCGACCCGCAGCCCGTGCACGCAGTGCGGATCGAGGAAGTCGGAGACGAGGAACACCACCGCGCGTCGCGTGGTGACGTGCTCCAGGTGCTCGAGCGCTGCCGCGATGTCGGTCCCCCGTCCCGCCGGCTTCACCGACAGGATCTCACGAATGACGCGCAGGACGTGATGCGTCCCCTTCCGCGGTGGCAGTGCGCTCTCGATGCGGTCACTGAAGATGACGAGGCCGACCTTGTCGTTGTTGGTGATGGCCGAGAAGGCGAACAGCGCGCCCAGCTCGGCGGCCAGCGCGCTCTTCGTCTGCCGCACGCTGCCGAAGACCGTCGACGCGCTGGCGTCGACGAGCAGCATCACCGTCAGCTCGCGCTCCTCGGCGTAGCGCTTCACGTGCGGCACGCCGGTGCGCGCGGTGACGTTCCAGTCGATGGTGCGCACCTCGTCGCCGGGCTGGTAGAGCCGCACCTCGGCGAACTCCATCCCCCGGCCTTTGAAGGCGCTCTGGTACTGGCCGGCGAAGAGATCGGTCACCAGGTGGCTGGTGCGGATCTGGATCTTGCGGACGGCCTTGAGTTGCTCGCGCGTGAGCATGGCGCGGGGGCGCGGCCGCTACGGGACGGGCACTCCGTCGAGGACGCGACGCACGACCTCGTCGGAATCGATCTCCTCGGCCTCGGCTTCGTAGGTGACGAGGACGCGGTGCCGCATGACGTCGGGCGCGATCGACTTCACGTCCTGGGGCGTGACGTAGCCGCGGCCCTGCAGGAAGGCGTGCGCGCGCGAGGCCAGCGTGAGGCAGAGCGTGGCTCGTGGCGAGGCGCCGTACTCGATGAGCGGGGCGAGATCGAGCTTGTACTTCGCGGGATCGCGCGTCGCCAGCACCAGATCGACGATGTAGTCCTTGATCTTGTCGTCGACGTACACCTGATCGACGAGAGCGCGCGCGGCCATGATGTCGTCGGTGGTGACCACCGGCTTCACCTCGCGCGGGGCGGTCGTCACCGCCATGCGATCGAGGATCAGGCGCTCCTCCTCGCGCGTCGGATAGCCGATCTTGAGCTTCAGCATGAAGCGGTCGACCTGCGCCTCGGGGAGCGGATAGGTGCCCTCCTGCTCGATCGGGTTCTGCGTCGCCAGCACCAGGAACGGCTCGGGCAGGACGAAGGTCTCGTCGCCGATGGTGACCTGGCGCTCGGCCATGGCTTCCAGCAGCGCGCTCTGCACCTTGGCGGGGGCGCGGTTGATCTCGTCGGCGAGGATGAGCTGCGCGAAGATCGGCCCCTTCTTCGTCGTGAAGACGCCGTCGCGCGGATTGTAGATGAGGGTGCCGATCAGGTCGGCGGGCAGCAGGTCGGGCGTGAACTGGACGCGACGGAAGGTGGCCTGCACCGCCTGCGCCAGCGTCTTCACCGACAGCGTCTTCGCCAAACCGGGCACGCCTTCGAGCAGCACGTGACCGTTGGCCAGGAGTCCGATGAGGAGCCGATCGACCAGGTAGTGCTGGCCGACGACCACCGTCGCGATCTCCTCGCGCAACCGGTAGGCGAACGCCGCGCCTTCCTTCACCCGCTCGTCGATCGCCGAAATGGCACCGTCCATGAAACAGAGGTCGATACCGGCGATCCGCCGGGAGCGCAAATCGGGGGCCTCGTCGGATTGTGTGCCGTCGCGACGATCGGCTACTCTCCGCGCCCATGCTGATCCGCACGACGCCGGCGGCCCAGAGCAATCTCGCCCGCCTCGGCGAGTACAGTGCCCGCATGACCGCAGGCGACCACGAGGCGGTCTACGACTACTTCGCGCCGGAGTTCATGAGCCACGCCACCGCGCGCATCAACCCCGCGGCCGTCGGCACCGACATCCGACCGCAGGAGCACAAGTTCTGGGAGATGGCGCAGGGCGCGTTCCCCGACATGGAGTTCCGCGTCGACGTCCTCATCGAGGCCGGCGATCTCGTCGTCTCGCACTGGACGCTCGAGGGCACCCACACGGGCGGCGCCTACTACGACGTCCCGGCGTCGGGCGAGCGCGTGACCATCAACGGCACCGCCATCCTGCGGCTGAAGGACGGTCAGGTCGTCGAGCACTGGGGCGGGCCGCACTGTCAGTACGGCATCGGCCTCGTGCGCACCATCGGCGACGGGCCGCACGCCGCGCGCGAATAGGCCATGACGGCTGCACGTCTCGTCGCCGCCGTCGCGGCAATCAGCGTCCTCGGCGGATGCTCCACCGTGCGGTCGACCCTGCCCGACTGGATGGGCGGCACGCCCGAGCCCGCCCCCCGCGCGACGCCGCACCCGCGCGCGGCGCGGCCGGTCCATCACCCGGTGGCGGACGTACCGAAGACCGAGCCGACGGAGCAGGACGACGCGTCCGAGGTCGCCGCACCGGAGCCGCCGGTGGCCCCGGTCGCCGAGCCCGTCTCGGCTCCGGTCGCGGAGCCCGACCCCACACCAGCTCCCGAGTCCGCACCAGCGGAAGCGCCCGCGCCGCCACCACCACCAGCCCCGAAGCGTACCCCCGCGATCGAAGACCCGTTCTGACGCCGTCGATCTCGCGCCCCGATGCCCAACCCGCATCCCCACGCGCTCCTCATCGTGCTGTTCGTGGGTGCGATTGCGCCGCTCTTCAACGAGCTGCCGATTCGCCTGCGCTTGCCGCTCGTCGTGCTCGAGCTGTGCTTCGGCATCATCGTCGGCCCGCAGGTGCTCGATCTCGTGGGCCCCGACGGCATCCTGAAGACGCTCGCGGCGCTCGGGCTCTCGTTCCTGTTCTTCCTCGCCGGCATGGACCTCGACTTCAGTGCGCTGCGCGGAGCGCCACTGCGGCTCGGCATGCTCGGCTGGCTGCTCTCGGTGGCGATCGCGATGGCCCTCACGTTCGGGCTCCAGACCATCGGGGTGGTGTCCGATCCGGTGCTGGTGGCGGTGGCGCTCAGCACCACGGCCATCGGCACGCTGCTGCCCATCCTGCGCGAGGCAGGCGAGCTCGAGACGAAATTCGGCCACTACGTGCTCGGCGCGGGCGCGATCGGTGAGTTCGGCCCCATCGTCCTCTTCTCGCTCATCATCACCGGCGATGAGGGCCTGGCGGTGCGCTCGGGCCTGCTGGCGACGTTCGTGTTCATCGCCTGCGCCTGCGCGGTGGTGGCGCTGCGACTGCGTCCTCCGCACGTCATCGCGCTGCTGTCGCGCACGCTGCAGAGCACAAGCCAGCTCCCGATCCGTCTCTCGATGGTGCTGCTCGGCGGCCTCGTCGTGCTGGCCGACTTCCTCGGGCTCGACATCCTGCTCGGCGCCTTCGCGGCCGGAAGCCTCGTCGGGCTGGTGTCGCGGGGACCGGGAGCCGAGCCGTTCCGTCAGAAGCTCGACGCCCTCGGCTTCGGCTTCCTGATCCCGATCTTCTTCGTGATGAGCGGCGCGCAGGTCGACCTGACCGCGCTCTTCGCCAGCACCAGCAGCCTGGCGCGGGTGCCGCTGTTCCTGGCGCTCTTCCTCGTCGTGCGCGGGCTGCCCACCCTGCTCTATCGCAACGAGCTGCCGTGGCCGCAGCGGCGCATCCTGGCGCTGTTCTCGGCGACGACGCTGCCGCTCGTCGTCGTCATCGCAGAGCTCGGCAAGGCGACGGGACGCATGATGCCCGAGAACGCCGCCGCGCTGGTGGGCGCCGGCATCCTCTCGGTCCTGCTCTATCCGCTGCTCGCGCTGTCGCTGCGATCGCGCGCAGCGCAGTGACTCACAAGTTCGTCTTGTAGTCCTCGTCGATCATCTGATCGATGGTCGCGGCCAGCGCGTCGCCGCCACCCAGCTTGGGGGCGAGCATCTTCCCGAACGAGACGCGGAGGTTCGCCGGCCACGACTCCGGCTTCCACAGCGTCGAGCGTTTGAAGGCCTTGGCGCAGTGGAAGAACGCGTGCATCACCCGGACGCGGATGGCGAGCAACGCGGGCTGTCCGCGCGCCGTGAGGCGTTGCAGGATCGCCGGGTCGATCGTCAGCTCGGCCTCGCCCTGGACGCGCAGGGTCTCCTCCGTGCCCGGCACCAGGAAGATCAGGGCGACGGTGGGGTTCGCGAGTATGTTCTGCAGGCCGAAGACGAGCCGGTTCCCCTTGCGGTCGGGGATCAGCAGCGTGCGCTCGTCGTCGACGAGGACGAAGCCCGGTCCGTCGCCCTTCGGCGACACCTCGGGCCGTCCGTCGGCGTCGGCCGTCGCAAGCAGCAGGATCGGCGCATGCGCGATGAAGTCGACGGCGGTCGCATCGAGCGCAGGAAAGATCTTCGTGCGTGTCACCGGCGACTCCTCGCCGACGACGGCACGGACCTGCTCCAGGGTGGTGAGACGGTGGGGATCGCTCGTGCTCATCGGCTCCTCCTCGCCGTCGGAGTATCGACCGCGGGTGCCGCACGCGGCAAGCACGCCGCGAGCGCATCACCCGACAACAGAAGAATGTCCTCGGGTCCGTCGATTTCGTCCATGTGACTCCCGACCCGCACGAAGCCCAGCGACGCCGCCAGCGCATTCGACGCCGCATTCTCGGGCGACACCGAGACCACGAAGCGCACGACGCCCTGCTGCGCGCGCGCCCACGCCATCAACGCGACGATCGCCTCGCGCGCATAGCCGCATCGACGGAACGCGGGATAAACCGTGTACCCCAGCTCGACGCCGGACTGTGCGATCGTCGCCAAATACGACGGACCGGGACGCGTGTGGAAGCCGATATGGCCCACCATCTGATCCGTCGACCTGAGCCCGATCGCACGCAGCGACCAGGGCGCATAGGCCGGGTCGTCACGCAGGTCGGCGAGACGCCGACGCGCCAGTGCCGACTCGTCGAGCCACGCGTCCGGCACGGTCAGTCCGAGCAGCCCGTCAGCAGGGCGACCGGCCACCGTGGCCGCCAGAAACCCCGCCGACATCGATCGCAGGACGAGACGCTCGGTGACGACGTCGGGCTCGATCACGACGCGCCCCGGTGCCAGACCGCCTCGATGCGGTTGCCCTCGGGATCCTCGAGGAAGGCCGCGACGTAGCCGACGTGGTAGTCGGGGCGCGGGCCGGGGGCGCCGGCATTGCGGCCACCGGACGCCAGGCCCGCGGCGTGGAACGCACGCACGGCGTCGGCCGACGTGGCACGGAAGCACCAGTGCCGCCGCGGGTCGGCCGTCGCGGCAGCCGACGCGAAGACGCTGACGTAGGTGTGGTCGTCGTCTCCATCGCGATTCCGCTGCCCATAGCCGATCGCGTCGTCTCGCGCGTAGGCCGGTGCGGCGCCGAGGACGGCCATGATCGCGTCGTAGAAGGGGCGGACGCGGGCGAGGTCGCGGACCGTGATGGAGACGTGGTCGAGGAGACGCATCAGCCCGCTTTCCGCGCCGGCGCGCGGCTGGTCGACGGACGGCGCGGCGCCGCCTGCTCGAGCGCCTCGCGCAGGAAGCGGCCGGTGTGGCTCTCGCGGCAGCGTGCCACCGTTTCCGGCGTCCCCGCGGCGACGATGCGCCCGCCCCCTGCCCCGCCCTCGGGCCCGAGATCGATCACCCAGTCGGCGCAGCGGATGACGTCGAGGTGATGCTCGATGACGATGACGGTGTTGCCGGCGTCGACGAGGCGATCGAGCACGTGCAGCAGCTTGCGCAGATCGTCGAAGTGCAGCCCCGTGGTGGGTTCGTCGAGGA
>DASYLJ010000027.1:0-10863 GCA_036009625.1 Binatia bacterium | reverse complement strand
GTGTGCCGGCGTCGACGCGGACGGCGGCGCCGAAGGCGCGTCCGCCGGTTGCGGCGCGCGCGGCGTAGACGTGCTCGAGCGGCTCGCCCTCGGGACCGGGGTCGCGCTCGTCGATCCAGGCGACCACGGGCCGCGGGCCGGCGAAGGCGATGGAGGGCAGCCATTTGCCGCCGTCGTCGCGATCGTCGACGCGGACGTCGCCGCCCTGCTTGCTGCCGCGGACGTTGAACCAGGCGAGCTGGATGCGGCCGTCGTCGTCGTTGCGACCGCTGGCGAACTCCTGCCAGACGATGGCGACGCGACGCCCGCGGATGGCGATGGCCGGATGCAGCTCGGCGACGGCGCCCGGCGCGTTGTCGCTGACACGGATCGGCGCGCCGAAGGTGGCGCCGCCGTCGTTGCTGACGGCAAGGAAGACGTTGGGCAGTGCGCCGGCGGCGGCCTCGTGCCACGCCACCACCACGCGATTGCCCTTGCTGGCGACACGCGGCGCGTGCTGCGCCGTGGGGGCATTCTCGGCGCCGTTCACCCGCACGGCCGCGCTGAACTGCGGTGGTGCCTCGCGCACCGGATCCACCGGCACCGAGCCGACGGCGTCGGGAAGTTCGACGTCGGCGAAGACGACGGCCTCGCGGTAGCCGTTCTCGCACGAGCCCACGACCAGCGAGCCGCCGCAGGGAACGCCCGAGCCCGGCAGGAGCGGGGCGCCAGCGGCCGCCAGGGCCGCTCTACGGGCCGCCAACGTGAGCGAGCCGTCGGCGATGCCGGGATCGGGAATGATCCACGGCGCGACGGCGAGGAAGCCGGTGTCGGGATTCTGACCCACCCAGGCGTTGTCGGGAGACAGCGGACCCGGATCGATCTTCTGTCGCCGCCCGAGGATGGCGGACTGTCCGTCGAACGTGATGTCGAGCAGGTTGCCCGTCATGCTGGCGTTCACGTTGACGGCCCACTCCGGGTTCTTCTGGAGATTGGCGAAGCCGCCTTCCTTGAAGACGTCGGGGGACCACTCGGTGGTGTCGTAGGCCCAGGAGCTGAACGCCTCGGGCTGCAGGACGACGTCGGCGCCCTTGGCGACGAAGCGGTCGTTGACGTCCACCATCCAGGCGTCCTTCGAAATGACGATGGCGAGGCGTCCCACCGGCGTGTCGAGGACCTCCATGGCGCGGACGGGGCCGGCCGCGAGGGACAGCCCGGCCGCCTCGCCCGGCGGCGGCTGCTCGATCGGTGTGAGGTACGCCTTGTCGATCGAGCCGCGCAGCTCGCCACCGGTCTCCGTCGGCGCCCGCAGCGAGCCGCCGTTGCCGTCCGGCACGAGGATCGCGCCGTCGGGCGCGAACACCCAGGTGACGTTCGCCGCCCGCGGCGACGTGGCCTCGTACGCATAGGTGCGACCGGGCTCGTCGGGGTCGCGCAGCAGCGCTACCAGGGCCGGGTCGTCGGCTTCCTCGATGCGGCGGGCGGGGGCGATGTCGGCCGACACGGCCAGGTAGACGCCGTGGGCGATGGCGAGGTCGCGGAAGGTCTCGTAGACCGCCCGATAGAGCGTGTCGGTGAGCGCCACGACCAGGTTCCGCACCAGCGGCTGGCCCGGGAACTTGGCGCTGTAGTGGGCCATCTGGGGACCGTAGGGGCCCACCAGGCTGACGATCGCGAGCGGCGCGTTCGGCTGCAGGCGGGCGGTGGCGCCGCGCGAGCCGATGAAGGCGGCGATCAGACCGGTGCTCTCCGGGAACACGACCAGCGCTGCGGGCGGCGCGGCCGGGTCGGTCGGGAAGAGGTGACTCGCGACGTCGTCGACGCCGGCCTGCACGAGGCTGGCGCGATTCGGCGCCGTCGCGTCCATCATCGCCGCCATCTTGTCCCGGAACGCCTGATGCGAGACGGCGTCGTCGAGCCGCTGCTCGTGCCCGACGGCGAAGATGCGGACCGGCGCCGCGAGCACCGGCGCGGCGACGACGAGGATCAGGAGGGCTGCGGCGCGCCACATGCGGCGGTCCCATAGCGCCCGCCGCCGTGGTGCGGCAAGCCTGTCAGTGCAGCGGGTGGTACGGACCCTGGAGCACACCGAGGACGGTGAGCGCCTCGTCGTCGTCGACGTAGTACAAGATGTAGTAGTCGTCGATGGCGATGTAGTGGCACCCGCCGACTCCCTGCAGGAGCGATGACCCCGGCGGATGCGGGTCGTCTGCGAGCCCGATGATGGCTTCGCCGATCGCGCGCAACGGGCTCTGGGGGATGAGCTCGAGCTCGCGGTAGGCACTGTACGTGATGTTGAGCTTGCCCGACATGCGATCTGCAGGTGGTATCGGCACCGGCTCCGCCGTTCTTGAGGACTCGAATGCCGGAGCATCTGCCGTGCGGTTCGCCAGTCGGAATCGACTTGCAAAGGTGAGGGGCCGTCAGTACGTTGACCGACGTTGCGGAGGTGGCGCGGGTGCACGCGCGTTCGATGGAGGTGCGCACCGATGCCTGCCAGTGCGTCTGAAGTGATCGTCGGACAACGATATCTCGAGCGCGGGTTCCTCGACGCCGCGATGAAGCTCTTCCTGCGGAACGCCGAGCTGGTCGCGCCGTCCGACTGGACGCGGCTCTCCGAGCGCCTGATGGAGCGCAATCGCATCCAGGACGTCGTCCGGGTGTGCGAGCTCGGAGCGGTGCCGCTGCCGCGCGAGCGCATGTTGGCCGTCGCCGATGCGTGTCTGCGCCGCAAGGACGTCGACGGCGCCATCCGTCTCTACGAGCTGGGTGACGCCGATCGCGAGCGTTGGGCGCGGCTGCTCGATCTGATGACCGGGCTGCCCGATCGCGCACGACAAGCGGTGGAGGTGGTCGAGCGCCACCTGCGCCCCGAGCCCGACCTGCGCGACCCCGAGCCGCGCATCAAGGCGGTCAGGTAGCCCTGGCCCGTCCCGCCGACTTGCTGCGATCCGCCGTGCGTGCGGTCGCCCCGTACGTCCCCGGCGAGCAGCCGGCGGCGGGCCGTCGGGTCATCAAGCTCAACACCAACGAGAATCCGTATCCGCCGTCGCCGGCCGTGCTCGAGGCGATCCGCGCGTCGGCCGACTCGTCGGTGCGGCTCTATCCCGATCCGGAGGCGCGTGGTCTGCGTGCCCGCGCGTCGACCGTGTATGGCGTGCCGCTCGATCACATCCTCGCCGGCAACGGCTCGGACGAGCTGCTGGCGCTGCTGTTGCGCGCCACCATCGACCCCGGCGATCGCGTCGCCTTCCCGGTCCCGACCTACAGCCTCTACGACACGCTGGTGGCGGTGCAGGGCGGGGAGGCGGTGCACGTGCCGTGGCCCGACGACTGGACCATCCCGCCCGCGCTCGCCGATGCCGATGCGCGCGTGACCTTCCTGTGCAACCCGAACGCGCCGTCGGGCACGCATCGTCCGGTCGCCGAGGTGGAGGCGCTGGCACGCGCCGTCCCCGGCGTGCTGGTGGTCGACGAGGCCTACGCCGACTTCGCCGATGGCAACGCCCTGTCGCTCGTCGGTCGCATACCGAACGTCCTCGTCATGCGCACGTTCTCGAAGAGCTTCTCGTTGGCGGGGCTGCGGGTGGGGCTCGCGTTCGGACATCCCGAGCTGTTGGCCGGCCTGCACACGGTGAAGGATTCATACAACCTGAACCGGCTGACGCTCGCCGCCGCCGAGGCGGCGCTCACCGACGTCTCCGCGATGCAGACGAACGTGGCACGCATCCGCGCCACGCGGCAGCGCCTCAGCCTCGGGCTCGAACGACTCGGCTACGCGGTGGTGCCGTCGCAGGCGAATTTCGTGCTGGCCCGTCGGGCCGGGACGGATCAGTCGCAGGTGACGGCGGCGCTGTCGGCGCGCGACATCCTCGTACGCTGGTTCGCGGTGCTCCCCGACGCATTGCGGATCACCATCGGCACGGACGACGAGACCGACACGCTGCTCGCGCACCTGGCCGAAGTCGTCTGACGCGGGTCACTCGCCGTCGTCGGGCTCGGGCTCGGCGTCGTCGTTCGCGGGCGGCGGTGCGGGCGCGAGGTCGGGACCGACGAAGTCGGGTCCCTTCTTGTCGAGCCGCGTGAACATGTAGTCGCGCACCTCGAACACCGTGGTGCCGCCTTCGCGCATGGCGAAGTACTTGCCGTCGCGTTGGCTGGCCAGCGCGGTGCCGATGGGCTTACTGTCGCGGTCGAGCAGCGTGATGCGCAGGTCGGGCGCGTCGAGACCGAACGGCTTCAGATCGCCCGCCGGCTCGGCGGCGATGGCGGCGCCACGCAGATCGCGCAGGTCGTCGAGGAAGCGGGTGGCGACGCCCTCCTTGGTGGGCTGGTCGCCGGCGTTCTCGGCCTTCCACTTGCCGCCCGGCGACTGCACCAGCGTGGCGCCAGCGCCCTCGCGTCGCTCGAGGACGACACGGCCGACGCTCTCGGGAGAGAACGCGAGCACGAGCTTGTCGCGCAGTGCCGCGGCGTCCTTCGCCAGCGTGCGTGGCGCCCAGTCGCCGACGGCGTAGATCGTCGGCTGGTCGACCCGCTGTGCGTAGAGCTGCTTCTGCGTGCCCTCGGTGAACGCGTTGCCGACGAGCAGTGTCTGCTTCTGCGCACCGTCCGCGCTGGTGGTGACGGTGACGGAGAGGCCGGGGGTGGCGAGACCGGTGGTATCGGGGGTGACGTCGGCCGGGAAGTCGACCGCGCGCGTCGAGCGCAGCGACGACAGGTACGAGCGCACCTCGGTGGGATCGGCCGGGAGATCGCCGGGCTCGATGCGCCACGGCGCATTCTTGTCCTTGCGCACGAGGGCAATCGGCGCGCCCTGCGCCGCCTGGATGTCGATGCGCAGCACCTGGTCGTCCTGGAACGTCAGGATCTGTTTGTCGCGCAGGTCCTTCGTCTGCTTGTTGAGCCCGACCTTCAGGGTGGACGCGGTGAGCGCGACCTTGCCGTCGTTGCCGATACGGACGTAGGTCTTGCCGCCGATGCTGAGATTCTTGCCGAGCAGGATCGGGGGCAGGGGACCGCTGGCGGTCTGCAGCGTGACGACCGGATCGCCGCGATCGAGCCCGAAGGACGCGAGGTCGGTGGGGACCTCGTCGAGGGTGCGCGTGATCTGGGCGCCGGTGAGTGCCGAGACGAGCGTCTTCACCATGGCGTCGTCGGCGGGCGCGTCGACCGGCTTGGTGAGACGCCAGGTGCCGTCGGTCTTCACGAGGACCATCTGGCGATCGGGGAAGTCGAGCGTGATGCCGGTGATGGCATCGGCATCGACGGAGACGAGCTTGGTCATCTCGGCTTCCTGGCGCGCGGCGGGCAGCTCGACCCAGTAGAGGTAGCCGCCCAGAGCCGCGACGAGGAGTGCGAGGACGGCGATCCGTGCCGGCTTCACGCCGATCTCCGTCGCCACCAGACCCAGATGCCGAGCGCCATCAGCAGCTCCGGGATGATGAGTACGGAGAGATAGAAGAGCTGGGGGGCTTGATCCACGGTGAGGTCGGCTCGCGAGGCGCGTACCGTGCGGCTGCGGATGGAGACCAGCTCCTCCTGGCCGACGAGCCAGCCGACGGCGTTCAGGAAGAGATCGCCGTTGAGCCGGGCCTGCACCAGCTGCTGGCTGTTGGCGAAGAGCGCCGTGCCGAAGACGACCAGGCGTGCCTCGTCGGCGGTGGCCGGTGGCTGAAGGCCCATGTCCTTCGGCTTGGCCGTGACGGCAACGCCGATCGACACCGGCCCCTTGCGGTCGCTGTCGTCGACGGTGGCGACGCCCTGCGTGAAGACGCCGTCGACGTCGGACTCGGCCCAGCTCGACTCGCTCGTCGTCACCAGCGCGGTGGCCTGCAGCCCGGCTTTGCCCTCTGCCGCGGGCTCGACCGTGCTCGTCTGCGGGAACACCGTGTAGTCGTGGAACGCCTGGGTGATGGGGTGCTGGCCGTAGGTCTTCACCATGGGCACGACGCCGAGACGCGGCCCCTCGAACATGCGGACCTCGCGGTCGATGACGATGTCGTTGCCGACGCGCGCACCCCAACTGGCGAGGAAGGCGGTGAGCTTGTCGCCACCCTGGCGTGGTCCGACCATGACCAGCAGGTGCCCGCCACGGCGCAGGTAGCCGTCGAGCGCGGCGATGGCGCTGTCGGTGAACGGAGCCGTCGGGCCGGCGACGATGACGACGCTGGCGTCCTCGGGGATGGTCTCGACCGACGCGAGCAGCAGCGGCTTGACCTCGTAGTTCTCCTGCTCGAGGGCCAACTTCGCCCCGGAGTAGCCCTTCGGATCCTGCTGGTCCTGGAAGCTCGCCTCGCCGAAGCCCTCGGTGAAGTAGACGATCTTCTTGGTACTCCCGGAGACGCGGATGATGCCGTTGGTGATGGTCTCCTCGCTCGGCTGCGAGACGACGAAGCTCTCCTTGCCGTACTGGAGATTCACGGTGGGCACGGTGGTGATCTTCATCTGGTCGACGAGCGAGGGCTCCTTCTCGGGATCGACGATGCGTGTCTCGACCTTGGTGGGGGCCGCGTAGCGGAAGCTGTCGAGCAGGGAGTCGAGCTGTGGGCTCTGACCGCCCTCGGCGAAGCCCGTCATGACCAGCTTGTCTTTCAGGTCCTCGACGATCTTCTTCGACTGCGGCGACAGCGTGTAGATGCCGCCCTCGCTGACGTCCCAGCGGTGATGGTGCCGCGCTCCCAGGTAGTTCAGACCCACGACGAGCGCGACGAAGAGGAGCGTGTAGACCGCCGCCGCCGCGCCGTAGCGGGTGGAGCGCTGCCCGGCGAGGCTGCGCAGGCCGTCGGCGCCGAACGCCAGGAACGCGACCAGCAGGCCCGCTCCCAGGATGAGGTTCAGCAGGACGTACAGATCCTGCATGGGCTCCCTGACGAACAGCAGCGCCAGGATGCCGAAGCCGAGGAAGACCAGGCCGAGCAGGCCGAAGAGTGACGCGGACCGCCCCACGCGTTACCTCCAGCGCACCGATTCGACGGAGCGGTGGGTCAGGAACAGTGACACCACCAGCAGCGTCGCGAAGTACACCAGGTCTTTCGTGTCGATGATGCCGCGGGACATGGTGCCGAAGTGATCGGTGATGGAGACGTAGCGGATGATCTCGCCGCCGGTTCCCTGCACCGTCTCGCCCAGCCACCCGATGGTGTAGAGCACCAGCAGCGTGAACAGCGTGCCGACGTAGGCGACGACCACGTTGTCGGTGAACGACGAGATCAGCGTGCCGAGCGCCAGGAAGGTGACCGCCATAAGCGCCAGTCCGAGATAGCCGGTCAGCATGATGCCGACCTCGGGGTTGCCGTAGAGTGCCAGCAGGAAGCCGAAGAATCCCGAGAGCCCGATCATGAGCAGCACGAGCGCGAGCCCGCCGAAGAATTTACCGAGGACGATCTCGCTGACGTTCACCGGGGCCGTCAGCAGCAGCTCGTAGGTGCCGGAGCGCTTCTCCTCGGGGAACATCCGCATGGTGATGGCCGGCACGATGAAGATGAGCAGCACGGCCATGTTGGCGAGGAGCGGCGAGATGACCATCTCGTTCAGGTTGAAGCGCTCCAGCATCTGCGGGTTCTGCATCATGCTGTAGATCCGCAGGCTGTCGTTGAAGGCGGTGATGAGTGCCCAGAAGAAGTAGCCGCCGAGGGCCAGGAACACCGCCAGGAGCACGTAGGCGACGGCCGACGAGAAGTACGACCGGATCTCGCGCCCGGCGATGGTGAGGACGTTGCGCACCTAGACCGTCGCCTCCGCGGCGCCGCTGGCGTGTCCGCGCACGATGGCCTGGGTGTAGACGTCTTCCAGGGAGCGATCGCGGGTGAGGTTGGCCAGCAGGTCCTGCACCACGACGCGGCCGTCGGCGATGATTACGACTTTCTGGCAGGCCGACAGGACCTGGGAGAGGATGTGCGTGGAGAGGACGACGGTGCGCTTGGCACCGAGGCTGCTGATGAAGCCGAGCATGTCGCGGATCTGTCCCGGATCGAGCCCGTTGGTGGGCTCGTCGAGGATCAGCACCTCGGGCTCGTGGATGAGGGCCTGTGCCAGCCCGACGCGCTGCCGATAGCCCTTCGACAGGTGGCCGAGCAGACGGTTGGCGACGCCGGTGAGGCCACACGTGTCGAGCACGCGCTCGATCGCCGGCTCGACGTCGCCCCGACGCACGCCGCGCAGCTTGGCCGCGAAGCGGAGATACGGCACGACCGTCATGTCATTGTAGAGGGGCGGGTTCTCGGGGAGGTACCCGATGCGCCGTCGTACCTCGGCCGACTCCTCGAACACGTCGTGGCCGCATACGCGAACGGTGCCGGCCGTGGCCGGCAGGAATCCGGTGATCACCCGCAGCGTGGTCGTCTTGCCCGCGCCGTTCGGTCCGAGAAAGCCGAGCGTCTCGCCCGGATTCGCGGTGAACGACACGTTCTCGACCGCTGTGATGTCGCCGTACCGTTTGCTCAGGTTTGCGACTTCGATCATGTAGTGGCTTTGGACGTCAGCGCACGAGGAATATTCGGGTCGGCTATCTAGCGACCCCATCCCTGACTGTCAACGTTCCGACGCCGTCGCGTCGAGTCGCTCCGAATCGCTCGATCATGGCCACCACCGACGCGCCTCGCCTGCACCTGATCGACGGGAGCGGATACATATACCGGGCGTTCCACGCGCTGCCGGCACTGAACACGTCCCGTGGCTTGCCGACGAACGCCATCCTCGGTTTCGCCAAGATGCTCGCCAAGCTGATGCGCGAGCAGGCGCCGGATCGGATCGCCGTCGTGTTCGACGCACCCGGGGACACCTTCCGGGACGCGATGTTCGAGGGCTACAAGGCGTCGCGCGCGCCGATGCCGGACGAGTTGCGGCCGCAGCTGCCCTACATCCGGCGGCTGGTCGAGGCGCTGCGCCTGCCCCGGCTCGAGGAGTCGGGCGTCGAGGCCGACGACGTCATCGGCACGCTGGCCACCCAGGCGTCGGCGGCGGGGGTGGAGACGGTCATCGTCACCGGCGACAAGGACATGATGCAGCTGGTCGACGAGCGCACCACGTTGTACGACCCGATGCGCGACCGCCGCTTCGGCCCGGCCGAGGTGCGCGAGCGCTTCGGGGTCGATCCGCTGCTGGTGCCCGACGTGCTCGGGCTGATGGGCGACGCCATCGACGACATCCCCGGCGTCACCGGCGTCGGCGAGAAGACCGCGATGGCGCTGGTCCAGAAGCTCGGGACCGTCGAGGCCCTTCTCGAGCGGTTGGAGGAGGTCGAGACCTGCGGCGTCCGCGGTGCCAAGAAGATCCGCGAGACGCTGGCGCGCGAGGCCGACACCGCGCGGCTGTCGAAGAAGCTCGCCACCATCCGTCGCAACGTCCCCGTCACGCTCGATCTCGAGGCGGTGCGCTGGGCGGGGCCCGACGCCGAGGCCCTGCGTCCGTTGCTGGCCGAGCTCGAGTTCTTCTCGCTGCTGCGCGAGCTGGGGGCGGCGGGCGATGCGCCTTCCATCGAACGCCTCGAGGTGCGGACGGCCGCCGAAGCCAAGAAGGCGGCCGGCGGGCTGCGGGCCGCGAGCACGCTGGCGCTGTCGGCCCACTTCGACTCGCCGCGCGCCAGTGCCGCCGGCATCGACGCGATCGGCATCGCGCCGCCGTCGGGTGCGGTGACGCTGCTCCTCGAGCCCGAAGCACCCGGCGTCCTCGATGCGATCGCCCCGGTCCTCGGCGATCTCGCGGTGCGCAAGGTCGGTGCCGACCTGAAGGCGGTGCGTGTCGCGTTGGCGCGGCACAACGTCGGGCTTGCCGGGCCCACCTTCGACGTCTCGCTGGCGTCGTACTGCCTGAACCCGTCGCAGCCCGATCACGGGGTGGCGGCTCTGGCCGAGGAGCTGCTCGGCCAGCCGCGGACACCCGACGCCACGCCTGCCGACGGCGCCTGCCTCGAGGCGCATACGATCAAAGCGCTGGTGCCGATCCTCGAGGAGCGCCTGCGTGGTCACGAGATGGAAGCGCTGTTCCGTGACCTCGAGATGCCCCTGGCCGAGGTGCTCGCCGAGATCGAGCTCACCGGCATCACGCTCGACGTCCCGGCGCTGCAGCACATCTCCACCGAGTTCGGCGCGTCGCTCGAGCGTCTGATGGGCGAGATCTTTCAGCTCGCCGGCGGCGAGTTCAACATCGGATCGCCGCCGCAGCTGCGCGAGGTGCTCTTCGACAAGCTCAAGATCTCGACGAAGGGCGTGCGCCGCGGCAAGACCGGCCTCTCCACCGACGTCGACGTGCTGACGCGGCTCGCGCGCGAGCATCCGCTGCCCGCGAAGATACTCGACTGGCGGACGCTCTCGAAGCTCAAGTCGACCTACGTCGACGCGTTGCCGGCGCTGGTCGACGCGCGCACCGGTCGTCTGCACACGTCGTTCAACCAGACGGTCGCCGCCACCGGCCGACTCTCGAGCTCGGATCCGAACCTGCAGAACATCCCCGTGCGTACGGAGGAGGGACGTCGCATCCGCGCGGCGTTCATCGCCGCGCCGGGGTGGCGCATGATCTCGGCCGATTACTCGCAGATCGAGCTGCGCCTGCTGGCGCACCTCGCCGACGACGAGACGCTGATCACGGCGTTCGCGCGCGACGAGGACATCCACGCGCGCACGGCGATCGACGTCTTCGGCAACCTCCCGGTCGCCGAGGGACGCCGGCTCGCGAAGGTGATCAACTACGGCATCGTCTACGGCATGGGACCGGCGCGTGCGGCGCGCGAGCTGGGGGTGCCGATGGCCGAGGCGGAGGCGTACATCGCGGGTTACTTCGCGCGCTATCCCGGCGTGCGACGGTTCATCGACAGCACCATCGCGCAGGCGCGCGAGCGTGGCTTCGTGACCACGGTCATGGGGCGCCGGCGATATCTGCCGGAGC
>DASYLJ010000026.1:0-51439 GCA_036009625.1 Binatia bacterium | reverse complement strand
CGGGCCGCCGGCTGCGCGCGGCGCTCGCTCGGCGGCCCGTGCCAACCCCCACGCCCCCATGCGACGGCTCGTCGTCGATCAGGCTGGCGTCCGGTCAGCGCTCGCCTATGAGGTAGGTGGCGCCGGCACTGCCTACTTGGGCCGTGTGGGTCGTCCCTTCGGGGAGCATCAGGCGGTCTCCGGGCGTCAGCGTCAGCTCGAGGGCGTTGGCGCCGAAGGTGATTTCGCCTTCTACGCACCAGATGCTCTCGTCGTGGTCGTGGGTGTGCGGCGTGTAGGTGGAGCCGGGGGCGTCGGTCCATTGCCAGACGGAGTAGCCTTCGGATTCGAGATGCGACTTCAGGTCGGCGGCGTTCGGGGTGCCGGGGCCGGGCCAGGGGATACGCTCGAGGTTCATGGGATGAAGGCTCGCACGGCGGCGGCGACGGCGGCGGTGTGGCCGGCGAAGAAGTGGTCGGCGCCCTGGATGATCGCCTTCTCCGTCGGGATCGTGAGCTTCTCCAGGCGCGCCAGGGGGCAGAACTGGTCGCGGTCGCCTACCACCACGGCCAAGGGGACGCGCAAGGTCGTGGCGAAAGTCCAGTCGAAGAAGGTGATCGGCGGGGCGACGGCGATCATGCGGGTGACGTCGGGGGCACCGGCCGCAGCCTGCGCACCCACCCATGAGCCGAAGGAGTAGCCGACGACGATGATGGGCACCGTCGGGAGCTCCGCGCGGATGCTGTCGATCGCGGCGCGCACGTCGGTGACTTCGGCGGGGCCGCCGCCGTAGGCGCCCTCGCTGCGGCCGACGCCGCCGAAGTTGAAGCGTAAGGCCGCAACACCGGCGGCCACCAGCACCGCGGCCACGGTCGTCACGACCGTGTTGTCCATGTCGCCGCCGTACTCCGGATGCGGGTGGCAGACGACGGCGGCGGCGCGCGGCGATGCGGCCGGCATCGCCAGCGCCGCCTCGAGCCGCCGGGGCGATGCCCCGACGGCGAGACGTCGCTCGAGCGTGGTCAGGCGGTGAGCGCCGCCACCTGCATCATGAAGGCCATGTCGCCCTCGATGCGCAGACGGCCGGTCATGAACGCCTCCTGGCCGTTGAGCTTGCCTTCCTGCATGGCCACGAAGTCGGCGATCTTCATCTTCACCGTGGTCCGCGGAGCGGCGGCGTTGTTGAACATCATCTCGATCTTGAAGGGGTCCTTCCCTTCGCGCGCCAGCTCTTGCGCGACCGTGCCCTTGACGGTCTTCACGCGCTCGCTGTTGTCGGGACGACCCGGCCGGTTCGCCGGCAGCAGCAGCGCGATGCTCGCGCCGTTGCGGTTCAGGACCGCATCACGCCAGTCGTCGGTCGACAGCGTGAAGGTGAGGACGGCGTCGCCGCTCCCCTTCTTGGTGGTCATCTTCCCGTCGGCGATGTGCACCTGATAGTCGCCGCCACCGTCGCCGGTGAGGTGGTACTGGATCGCGAAGTTCTGCGGCACCGCGGCGCCGGTCTGCGCCTGCGCCTCGAATCCCATCGGGAGGAGCTGCTCGAAGAACTGATCTGGAGTGACGTCCTCGGACACTGCGGGCTGCTCGGCCATCGTGAATCCCTCCTGTTGTCCCGCCTAACTGCCACTGCCGCGGTGCGGCGGGCAAGACGGGGCGACCGAGCGGCCCAAGGATGGTCCGAGCGGCTCCTAGGGGCAGTCGACCGTGAAGCTCCACGCGAGGGTCTGGCCGTTCACCACCAGCGACGCCTCGTAGCCGGCCCCCTTCACGAGGGGCTCCTTCGCCATGATGACGACGGCATCGCGTGCCCCGAGCACGTTGCGACCACTCGACTGCGCCGCCGGGTCGGGGTTGGTGTAGGTCGTGCCGTCGAACACGCAGTGCTCGACGGGCGTCCCACCGCGCGACAGCGCGTGGGCCGTCACCGTCGTACCGCTGAAGCCCGGCCCGGCGAGGACGATGAGCGGGAAGCCGCTGGGCGCCGTGTACCCCGGGCAGCTCGCGAGCGGATCGGGCGATTCGTTGCCGTCGTAGCGGCCGACCGGCAGGACCATGCCGTCGGCGGGCAACACCACCGGCGCCGTGGCCGGCGCACCGCTGCGGCCGCGGAGGACGTCGAGCACGGCCCCCGTCTGCACCATGGCGCCCTGCTCGTGGAAGATGCCGAAGCCGCTCACCGCGAGGAGCGGATCGAGGATGCCGACGGCGTGAAAGGGGCCGGTCATCCACGCGTCGATCGCCCAGCCCTCGCTGGCCTGGATATCCGACGTACCCGCGACGTTGCCGTTCTGGGCGGCAGCGAGACCCTCGGCACTGAAGTTCGCGCTCGACGCGCTCTCGGTGTGCCCGACCTGGTCCTCGCGCACGACGTAGCGCGCATGGGCCAACGCGCCCGCCGACCACGACGCGTCCTCGGTGACGGCCGGCAGGCCCGCCAGGGCACGCCAGCCATTCACCGACGCCAGCCAATCGCCGAACGACGACGCCCGGCACGTGCCGCCACCGGTCGGTCCTCCACCGCAGACGGCCTTGCAGCTCGAGAACGCCGCCTTGCAGTCGGACTTGGCGGCCGTGCGCTCGGCACGTGCGCCCGTGACACACGCCTTACGGGTCGCGGCGTCGGCACCGCACGCCGCCTTCGCCGTGGCATATGCTCCAGCGGCGCTGCGCAGGCACGACTTCTTCGCGGTCTTGCAGGCGGACTTGCAGGGATCGGCGGCCGTAGCGGAACCCGCGACGGTCAGCAGCAGGCTCACGATCACGAGGACGCGCATGCCGATCAGCGTGGCACGGGTCGGCCCAACTCGAAAGCGCGTATCTTCCTAGGCACTCCGCAACATGGCTTCGAGCTCCGGGAGCCAGTCGTCGAGCGGCGTCTCCGACTCGACGCGGATCTCGAATTTGCCGTTCGGCATCCGGCGCACGCTCCCCGGGTGCTCGGGCTTGAGCGGGATCACGACGGCTTCGCGAGAGATCTCGAGCCGGTCGAGCACCTCGAAGATGCGCTCGATGACGGGGAGGGTGACGGCGGTGAGGACCATGCTCCGCTGATAGCCTGCGCGTCGCCTTGACTTCCAGCCGACGCCGCCGGCAGACGGGACGACATGAGCCTGCCGCTCCTCGCCGGTGCGCTGATCGCCGGATTGTGGGCCGCCTACGCGATCTACGGCCGCCTCGTCGCTCGCCAATACGCGCTCGACGACGGCGTCACCACGCCGGCGGTGCGGCTCGAAGACGGCGAGGATTTCGTCCCGACGGAGCCGTTCTACCTCTTCGGCCAGCACTTCAGCGCCATCGCCGCCGCCGGACCCATCGTCGGACCGATCGCGGCGTGCATGCAGTTCGGATGGCTGCCGTGTCTGCTCTGGATCGCGCTCGGCGGCGTCTTCATCGGCGCGGTGCACGACTTCAGTGCGCTCATAGCCAGCGTGCGCCATCAGGCGCGCTCCATCGCCGAGATCGTGAAGGAGCATCTCAGCCGTCGCGCCTGGGTGGCGCTCATGCTCTTCATCTGGCTGGCGCTGATCTACGTCATCGTGGCGTTCACCGACGTCACTGCCAGCACGTTCGTCGGCCGCATCGATGAGCTCGACGGCGTCAAGATCGACTTCGACGCCGGCGGCGCGGTGGCGTTCGCGAGCGGCGCCTATCTCACGCTCGCGATCGTGATGGGCATCGTCGAGCGCTGGCTCCGTCCGCCGCTCTGGCTGACGACGCTCATCTTCGTGCCGGCGACGCTCGGCGTGGTCTGGCTCGGTACGCAGTGGTCGACGCTGCTCGCCCTCGGCGTCGCGAACCCGCAGAAGGTCTGGGGCGTCGTGCTGCTGGCGTACTGCTTCGTCGCCTCGCTGCTGCCGGTGTGGATGCTGCTGCAGCCACGCGGCTACCTCGGCGGCTTCGTGCTCTACCTCGTGCTGGCGGCGGGCGTCATCGGCATCTTCTTCGGCGACTTCACCATCCAGCAGCCGGCGTGGAAGGGCTTCGACGTCGGCGGCAACACCGGGCTGCTGTTCCCCTTCCTGTTCGTCACCATCGCGTGCGGCGCCTGCAGCGGCTTCCACGGCCTGGTGTGCGGCGGCACGACGTCGAAGCAGATCGCGCGCGAGTCGCACTGCCGTCCCGTCGGCTACGGCGCCATGCTGTGCGAGACGTTCGTCGCGCTGGTGGCGCTGGTGACGATCATGATCGTCAGCCCGACGGTGAAGGCGCCCGCCGGCGCGATCTACGGTCGCGGCATCGGCGAGTTCGTCAGCGTCATCGTCGGCCGCGAGCACCTGCTGTTCGCGACGGTGTTCGGCTCGATGGCGTTCTCGACCTTCATCTTCGACACGCTCGACGTCGCCACCCGCCTCGGCCGCTACATCATCCAGGAGCTGTTCGACTGGCGCGGACGGGTGAGCGCCGTCGTCGGCACGCTGGCGACCGTCGCCATCCCGTTGCTGTTCATCGTGACGGCCGAGCCGCCCGCGCCCGGGAAGCCACCGGCGTACATGGCGTTCTGGACGCTCTTCGGCACCTCGAACCAGCTGCTCGCCGCGCTGACGCTGATCGGCGTGACGGTGTGGCTGCGCCGCCTCGGACGCCCGACGTGGTTCACCTGGGCGCCGATGGCATTCATCCTGACGATGACGGTCTGGGCGCTGGTCCTGCAGGCCCACACCGGCTTCACGACGTTCCGCACCGACGACGGCACGGTGAACGCAACGCAGCTGATGAACGGCGTCGTCGCAGTGGCGCTGCTCGGTCTGGCGCTGTTCGTCGTGCTGGAAGCGATCCGCGCGCTCCGCGAGCCGCGCGGAACCCTGCACTCTCCGAACACCGCCGCGACACGCTAGCGCCCGGAGCAGCATGGAGCGCCGGCTTCGCCGGCCGCACCAGGTCGGTCGCCCGAAGCCCCAGTCCCACACTCGCCCCACCCGACCCAAGACAAGGTCTTGGGTCGCACTACCGTATCGCGTCGCACCCCGTGATGTCGCGCCCGACGATGAGCGTGTGCATGTCCCACGTGCCCTCGTAGGTATTCACCGTCTCCAGATTCATCATGTGACGGATGACGGGGTACTCGTTGACGATGCCGCTGGCGCCGAGCACGTCGCGCGCGAGCCGCGCGATCTCGAGCGCGAAGCCCACGTTGTTGCGCTTCGCCAGCGACACCTGCTCGGGACGCGCCTTGTCGGCATCCTTCAGACGACCGAGCCGCCACGCCAGCAGCTGCGCCTTCGTGATCTCGTTCAGCATGTGCACCAGCTTCGCCTGCACCAGCTGGAAGCTCGCCAGCGGCCGGTCGAACTGCGTGCGCGCCTGCGCGTAGCGCAGCGCCGTCAGGAAGCACGTGCGCGCGGCGCCGATTGCGCCCCAGACGATGCCGTAGCGTGCCTGATTGAGGCACGAGAACGGACCGCCGAGACCTCGCGCGTCGGGCAGCAGGTTCTCGGCCGGGATGCGCACGTCCTCGAGAATGAGCTCCGACGTGATCGACGCCCGCAGCGAGAACTTGCCCTTGATGTCCGGCGCCGAGAAGCCGGGCGTACCGCGCTCGACGAGGAAGCCGCGGATGGTGTCGCCCTCCTTCGCCCACACCGTCGCGATGTCGGCGATGGAGCCGTTGGTGATCCAGCGCTTGGTGCCGTTGAGCACGTAGTGGTTGCCGTCCTTGCGCGCCTTCGTCTCCATGCCGCCGGGATCGGAGCCGTGATCGGGCTCGGTGAGACCGAAGCAGCCGATGGCGCGGCCCGCCGCCATCTCGGGAAGCCAGCGCTGCTTCTGCGCCTCGGTGCCCCAACGCCAGATGCTGTACATCGCCAGCGAACCCTGCACCGACGCCATCGAGCGCAGGCCCGAGTCGCACGCCTCGAGCTCCTGGCAGATGAGACCGTAGGCGACGGCGGAGAGCCCCGCACAGCCGTAGCCCTTCAAGTGCGCGCCGAAGAAGCCGAGCTCGCCGAGCCGCGCGATCAACTGGCGCGGAAACGTCTCACGGCTGTGCGCGTCCTCGATGATGGGATTGGCCTCGCGCTCGACGAAGGCGCGCGCCGTGGCGGCGATCATCCGCTCCTCCTCGGTGAGGAGCTCCGCGATTCCGTAGTAGTCGACGTCGCCACCGTTGATCATTCCGCGTTCCTTCCGCGCCGGGGTTGGAAGAGCGCGGGGCCACTGGTATGAGCAGTGCTCACGCTCGCTTGCCGACGCATTAGCCGATGCACCTGGAAACCCTGAAGGTGTTCTGCGACGTGGTGGAAACCCGCAGCTTCTCCACCGCCGCCTCGCAGAACTTTGTCACGCAGTCGGCCGTGAGCCAACAGGTCCGCATGCTCGAGGAGCGCTACGGACGTCGGCTGCTCGAGCGCTCCCGCGGCAACGTCCAGGTCACCCCCGCCGGCGAGATCCTGTACCACGCCAGCAAGGAGATCGTGCAGCTCTACCAGGCCATGGAGGGCCGGCTCGCGGCCGAGGCCGAGGTCGTGAGCGGGACGGTGCGCGTCGCCACCGTGCACTCGATCGGCCTCTACGAGCTGTCGGCGCCGCTCAAGAGCTACCTGACGGCCTTCCCGGCGGTGCACGTGCACCTCGAGTACAGCCGGTCGAGCAAGATCTACGAGGACGCCTCGCGCGGCAAGATCGACTTCGGCATCGTCGCGTATCCCAGCCGCCGTCCCGGCATCACCGTGCTGCCGTTCCGGCAGGACCGCCTCGTGCTCGTCGTACCGCCGACGCACCCGCTGGCGCGCAACAAGCAGGTGGCGCTCGCCAAGCTGTCCGGCGAGCCGTTGGTGGGATACGAACGCGACATCCCCACTCGCAAGGAAACCGATCGCATGCTGCGCCGCTACGGCGTCGACCTGCGCTACGTGATGGAGCTCGACAACATCGAGACCATCAAACGTGTCGTCGAGATCGGTCGCGGCATCGCCATCCTGCCCGAGCCCGCCGTGCGCCAGGAGGTGAAGGCCAAGACCCTCACCGTCGTGCAGCTCTCCGACGAGGTCTTCCTGCGGCCGCTCGGCATCATCCATCGCCAGGGGAAGCACTTCTCCCCCGCGGCCGAGAAGTTCATCGAGTTCCTGCGCACGGCATGACGATCGGTCGCGCCGTCGCCCTGCTGCTCCTCGCCACGGCGGTCGCCTGTGGCGGCCCGCGTGCGGGTCGTGGTGGTGGCGGCGCCTGCATGCGACTCGAGTCCGAGCGCGTCGTGCGCGGCGAGTCGCTGTGCGAGGACGTGTGGACCTGCTTCCGGCCCCCGAACGACATCATCGACCGCGTCGGTCTGCGTCGCCTGGCACCGTGCGACAACCCCACCGGTCCGATCGTCCTCTACCTGCCGGGCATGCATCAGAACGCCGAATTCATCGGCAGCGACGCCGGCCACGACCTGCGGCTCTATCTGGCGCAGGCGGGGCTCCGCACCTGGAGCCTCGACTGGCGCACGCACGCGCTCCCCGCCGACGCCACGCCCGAGCAGCTCGCCGCCGCGTCACGCTGGGATGCCGAGACCTTCCTCGACGACGCCGCCTGGGCGGCAGAGTTCGTGCGCGGCGCCGAGCACGGGCCGCTCTTCGTCGCCGGCTTCAGCTACGGCGCCGGCGCCGCCTACGGGCTCGCCGCCCGTGGCGACCAGGCGATCGCCGGTCTCGTCATCATCGACGGCGCGCCGAGCGACGGCAGCACGCCCCCGGGCGAGGCGGCGATGATCGACGTCGGCAGCAGCCGGCTGCCGTGGCCGCAGCGCGAACAACTGTTGCGCACCGTCCTCGCGAGCCCCGCCAACCCCTCGCCCGTCCCCGGCTATCGGACGGCGGGCGCGGCCCTCGGCGACATCCTGTTCACGTCCCAGGCGTTCGGGGGCAACGGCGCCCTGTCCGCGGCACGCGACGGCGTGTCCGACATCCACGATGTCGCGCTCCTGCTCAACTCGTACGACCGCTGGTGGCCGCGGGCTACCCTGGGCGGCAAGGCGCCATCACCGCGTCCGGTACCGGTCCTGGCCTTCGCCGCCGGCAACATGGGCCCGAAGTGGCTCGAGCGGGTCCAGGCAGGAGCCAAGGCCTTCGGCGGAGAGCGCGCTTCGGTGAAGGAGGTCCCGCTCCACGGCCACATCGACCTCCTGGTCGGACGACTCTCGGTCACCGAAGTCTTCGAGCCCATCCGCCGCTGGGTCAGCTCGGCTCACGCCCAACCCAAAGCCCGCTAATCTCGGGGCGGATTCTTGACTGCTCGCGGCATGGCCCGGATACTTCGCGGCCATGCAAAAGCTCCGCGTCGCCGTCGTCGGTGCCACAGGCATCGCCGGCCAACAGGCCCTGGTCTCTCTCGCGAACCATCCCTGGTTCACGGTGACCACCCTGGCGGCGTCGTCGCGCACGGCGGGCCGCCCATACGCCGAGGCCATCCGCGACAAGAACGGCGCGCGCCTCTGGTGGTGTCGCGAGGAGCCCCCGGCCGAGTTCATCGACCTCGTCGTCCAGGACGCCTCGAAGCTCGACCCGGCGTCGGTCGACCTGATCTTCACCCTGATCGAGTCCGACGCCGCGAAGGAGCTCGAGCCGAAATACGCAGCCGTCACCCCGGTGCTGAGCAGCGCGTCCGCCTTCCGCTACGAGGCCGACGTTCCGATCCTGGTTCCGGGCGTCAACATGGTGAGCCACTTCCCGCTGGTGGCGCACCAGCGCAAGCAACGCGGCTGGAAGGGCTTCGTGCTGCCGCAGTCGAACTGCACGACGGTCGGCCTGGTGGTGTCGCTGAAGCCGCTGGTCGATGCGTTCGGCGTCAAACGCGTCATCCTCACCACCATGCAGGCCATCTCCGGCGCCGGTCGCGCCGGTGGCACGCTGGCGCTCGACATGGTCGACAACCTCGTCCCCTTCATCCCCAAGGAGGAGGAGAAGGTCGCCAGCGAGACGGGCAAGATCCTCGGCAACCTCGTCGAGGGCGGCATCGCGTCGCACCCGGCGCTCGTCGGCGCCACCTGTACGCGCGCCGGCGTCCTCGACGGCCACACGGCCGCGGTGAGCGTGGAGACCGAGCGTCCGTGCACGCCCGAGCAGGCTGCCGAGGTCATGCGCGCGTTCCGCGGCGACTACGGCGGTCTCGATCTGCCGTCGGCACCGTCGCAGCCCATCGTCGTGCTCGACGATCCGTTCCGGCCGCAGCCGCGTCTCGACCGCGACACCGAGGGCGGCATGGCGACGAGCGTCGGCCGTATGCGCGCGGAGCCGGCACTCGGCAGCAACGGCATCAAGTACGTCGCCTTGTCGCACAACACCCGCATGGGTGCGGCGAAGGGTCTCGTGCTGGTGGCCGAGTACCTCAAGAACGCCGGGCTGCTCGCGCGGTAGCTCGCGACCGGCACACCGCCGCCACCGGGCAGACGTCGCAGCGGGGTGTGCGCGCCACGCAGATGGTGGCGCCGAGGTCCATGAGCGCCTGGTTCCAGTCCGACGATCGGCCGGACGGGACCAGACGCTCCGCCAGCCGCCAGATGCGTTTGTCACGCTCGGCGGTCTTGCGCGCACCCCGCACGCGGAAGACGCGGCCGAGCACACGATCGATGTTGGTGTCGACGGTGGCGACGTCGGCCCCGAACGCCAGGCTGGCCACCGCCGCGGCGGTATAGCGACCGATGCCCGGCAGCCGTCGCAGGTCGTCGGGGTGACGGGGGAACGCTCCCGCCAGCTCCACCACGATGTGGCGCGCCGCAGCCTGCAGGTTGCGCGCCCGGGCGTAGTAGCCGAGCCCCGCCCAGCTCTCGCGCACGGCCTCGGGCGGGGCCGCGGCCAGGTCCTCCAAGGTGGGGTAACTGCCGAGAAACCGACGGAAATAGTCCTCGACGCGCGACACCTGGGTCTGCTGCAGCATGATCTCCGAGACCAGCACCGCGTAGGGGTCGCTGGCCCCCCGCCAGGGGAGGTCGCGGCGGTGGCGGCCGTACCAGCGCAGCAGCCGGCGGCGGAAGCCCAGGGCATCTTTCGAGAGCGCAATGCGACTGCGCTCCCGACTCGATCGGCGAGCGGTTACAATCCCGGCCATCGATGGGGTGGATCCGGCAGCGGCTCTACGATGCGGCAGCGAACACGCTGACGCGGCCGCGTGGCAGCTATCCGCTCCTCATGCGTAACGATCTCGGCGCGCTCCGCAGCGTGGTGCGCAAGGGCGACGTCGTCCTCGTCGACGGCGACCAGCGCGTCAGCGAGGTCATCAAGTACCTGACGCAGAGCTCGTGGTCGCACTCCGCGATCTACGTCGGCGACGAGCTGTGGCGCCGATTCCCCGAGCGTCGCGACGAGCTGGTGGCGCGCTTCGGCGACGAGGCCCAGTACCTCATCATCGAGGCGCTGATGGAGAGCGGCGTGATCGCGTCGCCGATCTCGAAGTACATCGGCCACAACCTGCGCGTCTGCCGTCCGCGCGGCCTGCGTCCCGAGCACTGCCAGCGCGTCCTCGACGAGGTGCTGGCCGAGATCGGCTTCCGCTACGACGTGAAGCACGTGCTCGACCTGGCGCGCTACTTCTTCCCGGTGAGCCTGATCCCGCGCCGCTTCCGCCGCCGCGCACTCGACCTCGGCAGCGGCCTCACGACGCAGGTGATCTGCTCCAGCATGATCGCGCTGGCCTTCCACAACGTCGGCTTCCCGATCCTGCCGCAGGTGACGCCGAGCGAAGAGCCGGCGCCGCCGCGCCGATGGCACCACTGGTTGCGCGAGCCGCGCGATCCCTACCCGCATCTGTTTCGTCGCGAGCGCCCGACCTGCATCACGCCGCGCGACTTCGACCTGTCACCGTGGTTCGACGTGGTCAAGTGGAACGCCGTCGAGTCGCGGCAGTTCGACTACCGGCGCATTCGCTGGGGCTGACCCGCCGCGCACGAGAAAGACGATGTCCGTGCCGCTGCGTCCGATCTGGAGGAGGTCACGACGTCCGCTCGTCGCGATGCCGAGCCACGCCTCGCGCTGATCGAGCGGCACGCGATCGAGGTGCAGCCAGATACCCGCGAGCCCGGTCTCGTCCCGTAGACGCGTGAGCGCTCCGGCATCGGGGAGCTGGCGCGCCAATGCCATGCGGGCCGGAAATGCGGCCGGGTAGTAGCTCGAGTAGCCGTTCAGCACGGGGTGGACGTGGAACAGGGCGTCGAACATCGCGAGCGCCTGCATGAACTCGAACGGCACCGGCGTCTCGAGCACGGGCCCGCGCACCATCCGCAGGAAGCCGATCGTCGTATCGGCAGGCCGCGGCAGCGAGGTGATCGGGAAGGCGCCGAGCGGCGTCGAGCCCCAGCCGGCGACGAGCGCCACGACGACGACGACGGCGAGCGCCAGACGCGACAGCGAGGGCACGACGCGACGGCCGGCACCCAGCACTTCGAACCAGCGCGAGAGCGCGGCGAACGCCAGTCCGGCCAGCAGCGCGGCGCCCACCATCGCGACGACCCCGAGCCGCGCCGGAACGCGGAGGTGGGTATACACGTCCGCCACCAGCTGTTGGGGTACGGGCAGAGCATAGCCGCGCCAGAACACGCGGGGGCCCAGCGAGATCAGCATGCCGACCGCCGTCCACAGCGCGGCGTGACCCCACATCCGTCGCGTCGCAGGTGCGGGCGGACGCATCGCGATCGCCACCAGACCGAGCCCGATCAACACCAGCGTCGCCGGCAGGAACACTGCCGGCCCGCGACGCCGATCCACGAACTCTTCCGGGAGCGTCTGCGGGAAGACCTTGGTCGGGTAGACCGATTGCTTCGCGATGTCGGGATTGGCCAGACGAACCTGACGGTACGCCGCATACAGCGGCAGAAGCATCACCGCCGCGATGCCGAGCGCCCCCACCAACCGTAAGCCCGCGCGGCGAGTGCTCGGGCGCACGAGACGCAGCGTCGCGAGCGTCCCGAGCACCGCGAACACCGCCGGCGCGACGTACACGACGTCGGTGAGGCTCTGCAGGACGATCAGCGGCACCAGACGCGCGGCCTCGCGGAGGCGGGACATGGGAGGCAACGCGGCCCACGCGATCAGGGGCAGGAACTGCAGCGCCGCGATGTGCGGCGTCGCCGCCACGAAGTCCCGCACCAGCCACGCATTCGTGAGAATGGTCGTCGCGGCGACCACTCCCGCCAGATCGGAGCCCGTCCAGCTTCGCACCACGAGGTGGGCGGTCCAGGCCGTCAGCGCGATGCCGCCCATGTAGACGACGTTGGTCGCGAGCACCGGATCGTTCGTGGCCCAGACCACCGGCGCGAAGAGCAGGGTCGCGCCGAGCGCGCTCGGTCCGTAGAAGAGGGCGTCGGGCGTGGGGTGGTAGATGCCCGCCTGCCCCAGCGTCGTCGGCGCGGTCAGGAGCGCATGGCTCGACCATCCCATCGCCCAGATCGAGTAGAGCGCGTCGGTGATGAAGAATGCGCCCGCACCGTGGATGGCCTCGCTCATGCTGCCGCCGAGCGGCCAGGTGATCCAGGTGACGGCGCCGACGTAGGCCGCGAGTAGGCCCATGGCGCGCACGAGACCGACGACGCGCGCGGCATTCAGGGCCATCCTTCTGTTGCAGCATGCAAGACCGCCCCGTCGCAAGCTCTCAGTTGCGGCACATCCGCGGCTCGACAGATCAGCCGACGAGCGCGCGCACCTCGACCGATCCCTTGCGCGCGGTCGGCAGCTCGGCCGCCAGCTCGAGCGCATGCTCGAGGTCGCGGCACTCGATCAGATAGAAGCCGCCGAGCTGCTCCTTCGTCTCGGCGAAGGGACCGTCGGTCCGCAGCACCTTGCCGTCACGGACGCGCACCGTCTTCGCCGTGCTGGTCGGGCGTAGACGACCCGCGCCGAGCAGAATGCCCTCCTGCTCCAGCTTGCGCCTGAACGCACCGTGCTCCGCCACGAGCTCCTCGAAGCCAGGATCACCGGGCCACAGCGCACCCGCCTCGTCATCGGCCAGCACCAGCATGTATCGCATCGTCGCCTCCTTCTGCGTTCGCCATCTCGACGAACGACCCGTCCCGAAATCGACGAAACGGACTTCCCAGCCTTTTCCGCTTCTGGCTCTGCGCATGCCATCGCCCTGGTGCCCCGCACGACGTCCGGCGACCTCGTGACGCCGCCGGCAGCGCCGTGGCGCCGAACGAGGCCCGCCGTCGCGCGGGGCGGTGCGACCCCGTGGCCCCTCCCTTGCTCGATGAGCGCGATGCCCATCTCGCTGAACGGCGCGCTCCACGCGCACACCGCACAGGCCGGCCGGGCGCTCGAACGGCTCGCCTCCGGCAAACGGCTCGACGCCGCCGCCGACGATGCCGCCGGCCTCGCGATCGCTGATCAGCTGTCGCGCGACCGCGCCGTCACCGGGCAGGCGCTGCGCAACGCCAGCGACGGCGTCTCGGTGGTGCGTATCGCCGAGGGCGCGGTCTCCCAGGTCGGCAAGCTCACCGGTCGCATCGCCGAGCTCGCGACGCAGGCGGCATCGGGCACGGTCGGCGATGCGCAGCGCGCCACGATCCAGGCGGAGGTGACGCAGCTCACGGCCGAGATCGACCGCATCGCCGTCACTACGACCTTCAACGGGCAGGCGCTCTTCGGCGGCGAGGGGCTGTCGGCACAGGTCGCGCTCGACGGCGACCCGAGCGACGCCATCGCGCTGCCGAATGGTGCGCTCTCTGCCGCGGCGCTGGGACTCGACACGGTCGACGTCTCGACGCAGGCGGGCGCACAGGCGGCGTTCGCCGCACTGGACACGGCCGGTGAGGCGATCACGGCGCATCAGGCGACGCTGGGTGCTACGGGCGCGCAGCTGGCGTCGGCGATCGACCAGCTGCGTGTGAGCGGCGAGCAGCTCGCCGCGTCGGAGTCACGCATTCGCGACGCCGACGTCGCCGCGGAGGCGGCCGAGCTCGCCGCGGGCCGCATCCGCGAGCAGCTCGGCGTCGCCACGGCCGCGCAGGCCAACGTGTCCGCCGGCGCGGCGCTGCAGCTGCTCGCCTGACGCGCTCATCGCGGCTCGCGCGCGCTGTTGCCGGAGCCCTCCTCGAAACGCGTCGCCAGGAACGTCGTCGGGCTGACGCCGGCGAGTGCACGGAACTCGGCGTCCATGTGCGCCTGATCGTAGTAGCCGGCATCGAGCGCCACATCGGCGAGGCGGGCGTCGCCGACGTGCAGGCGATCGAGCGTACGACTGAAGCGGACGAGGCGCGCGTAGAGCTTCGGCCGCACGCCGATCTGGTGGCGGAAGCCCTCGACGAGGCGGGCCTTCGAGAGCCCCGTCTCCTTGCGCAGCAACCCGACGCGGACGTCGCCGCCGGTGCGCTCGATCTCCGCCGCGATCCAGGTGATGGCCGGATCGGGCACGCGCGTCCGCGACAGGCGCGCCGATATCCAGTGCTCGACGAGCGCGAACCGCGTCCGCACGTCGGTGGTCTCGGCGCAGCGCTCGGTGAGCTCGGCCACGTCACGACCGAGCAGCTCGCGGCCGTCCACCATCACGTCGCTCAGCTCCGAGAGGTCGCGCGCCAGCAACGCATAGGCACCGGCCGGCCGCAGCACGATGCCGAGCGTGTCGCAGGTGGGCGAATGGTCCAGCACGAAGGGCCGCGACCACAGGCCTGCGAACGACGCCGCCGGAATGACGCGACAGCCGTCCTCGTCGACGCGATGGTGTGGCGAGCCCAACGCCAGCACGAGCCCGAGCAGGCCGTTCGGCAGGATACGCTCGCGACGGTCGGCGACGACACCGTCGCTGTGCCAGAGATGGTCGACGATGCCGGCGAGTCGCCCGGACCGCGCCATGCTCAGGGTCGTGCGGCCGAGCGGGCTATCGAAGACGCGGGTGACGACCTCCACGGGAACCTCGGGGCCGGAGTCTTACAAAGCCCGCCGCTCCGTGCCACTCCTTTTTTCCAAGACGCCGGGGGCGACGACCCGATATGCACGCGCCCCAGGAGGACCCCTCATGAAGAGCACCATGATCCCGACCATGCGCTACGACGACGCGCCCCGCATGATCGAGTGGCTGTGCGCAGCCTTCGGCTTCGAGCAGCACTTCGTCGTTCCGGGCGACGGCGGAACCATCGCGCACGCCCAGCTCTCCCACGGCGGCGGCATGATCATGTGCGGCTCCGCGCGCGACGACGAATGGGGACGCATCGTCGGCTCCGCGCGCAGCCTCGGCGGTCTCACCAGCAGCGTCTACGTCGTCATCACCGACCCCGACGCCCATTGCGCCCACGCCAGGGCCGCCGGCGCGGAGATACTCTATGGCCCGCGAGACACGGACTACGGGTCACGCGAGTACTGCGCGCGCGATCCCGAAGGTCAGGTATGGAACTTCGGCACCTACGACCCGTGGGCCTGACGTGGCGCATCCGATCAAGCGGCCGGTGACGAAAGCCGCCATCCGGGCGGTCGATCGCCTGCGCGGCATCTGCCTCGGCCTGCCGGAGGCCACGGAGAAGATGGCCTGGGGCGAGCCAACGTGGCGCGCCGGGAAGATCTTCGCGCAGATGGACACCTACCACCACGGCGCCGAGCACGTCGCGGTGTGGCTGCCGGCGGCGTTCGGCGTGCAGGAGGCGCTGGTCGCCGCCGATCCCGAGCGCTACTTCGTGCCACCGTACGTGGGCGTGAAGGGATGGATCGGCGCGCGCATCGATCGCAAGCCCGATTGGACGGCGATCACCGGGCTGGTCGTGGACGCCTACCGGTTGGTGGCATCGCCGCGCCTGATCGCGGCGCTCGATGCCGCACCGAAACGCCGGCGGCGCTCCTAGCGCTCTACTGCGTGCCCGACTTCGCGTCGGTCTCGTCGGCGAGCCCGTCCGGCAGCCCCAACGCGTCCGCGAGCGCCAGCGCCGCGCGCACGAAGACGGCACGCTCCGCCGGCGTCAACGCGCGGTGGCGCTCGATCAGCGCCTTCAGGAGCGGATCGCCCGCCGACGCCGGGGTATCGGTCGGGGACGACCAGGGCGCGAGCTGCGGGACACCGACCAGCCACAGGACGTCGTCGGGCACGGACTCCGGCGGCAACTTGCGCAGGCTGTCGGCGAGCACGCCCAGGACGCTCATGACGCTGCGGAGCGGCACGGCAGTGCCACGGCCGCCCTCGAGCCGGCTCACGCCCCCCTGGCTGATGTTGGCCCGCTCGGCGAGCGCACCTTGCGTCAGGCCAGCGAGATCGCGCGCCCGTCGAACGGTCGCCCCGAAGCCGCGCATCCAGGCACGCCAGTCTTTGTCCTGGGCCGTGGGTCCTCCCTATCAACAGCGGGAGACTCCCGTCCACCCACTTGTGAATCGGCTGGAAGTCGCCGGTGTCACCCGCGGCCACGCTCCCACGTCGCCGCAGTCGTATGTTATCGATCGACGGCGATGCCGTTCGACGCTTTCCACCGCGACGCGCTGCCGGGACGGCTGGCATCCCCGCTCGGGCGCAGGGCTGCCCGTGACGTCGCCGGCGCCCCAGCCATCGCCTTCCGGCTGCCCGACGGACGCGCGCGGCGGTGGCGTCACCGTGACGGCACCATCGTGGTCGAGTCGAGCGACGTCGCACCCGTCGTCGTCGAGCTCGGCGAGGACGCGTGGGACGACTTCGTGTGCGAGCACGCCACCGTCGCGGGCCTGCGCTACGCGGGCCGCCTCTCCCTGGCGCAGGGCACGTTCGACCAGCTCGAACGCTGGGAGCCCGCGCTGCGCGCGATCTTCTCCGACCGGCCCATCCTCGATCCCGCCGCGCGCCCCGATCTCGATCTGCAGCGCCGCTTCACGCTCGACGATCCGCCCGACGTGATGCGACGGTTCCTCGACACGACGGGTTTCCTCCACGTCCGCGGCGTCTTCTCGCGCAACGAGATCGCCGACCTCGGCACCGTCGTCGAGCGTGCACGGACGGCGGCGCGTCCGGGCGACGGCCGATCGTGGTGGGCGAAGCGCGCCGACGGCACCGCCGTCCTCTGCCGGCTCATCTATCTGGGGCTGACGTTTCCCCAGATCGCCGCCTTGAGTGACGACGAGCGCCTCCGCCGACTCGCCGCGCTCGGTAGCGAGCCGCTGCGGCCCATGGGCGATCGCTGCGACGGGCACTCCGTCGTCATCAAGCATCCGGACGTCGTCGAGGGCCTGTCCGATCTGCCCTGGCATCGTGACTGTGGCCTCGGCGGCCATCCCACGACGTGTCCGAAGCTCAACCTCGGCGTGCAGCTCGACGCCGCGACGGCAGCGAGCGGCCGCCTGCTCTTCCTCGCCGGCTCGCACCGCGGGTCGTGCCATCGCGCCGACCTCGACCGCCCGGGTCTACCGATCGTCGCCGTCGACACCGAGCCCGGCGACTGCACGCTGCACATCGGCGACGTCCTGCACGCGGCACCGCCACCGACGGGCATCGGCCCGGGACGGCGGGCGCTCTACATCACCTGGATGCCGGCGCGCGCCTACGACGTGATCCCCGCGGGCGGCAGCTACAACGACGTCGTCCGCGCCGGAATCGGCAACCCGCAGGCCTGATGCCGCGCGAGCTGCCCTCGACGTCGTCGCTGCGCGCCTTCGCGCATGCCGCCCGCTCCCTCAGCTTCAAGCACACCGCCGACGAGCTGCACGTGTCGCCCTCCGCGTTGAGCCGACAGATCCAGGCGCTCGAGGACCACCTCGGCGTGCGACTGTTCCGTCGTCTCAATCCGGGACTCGCGCTCACCGACGAGGGACGTCGCTACCTCGAGGCGGTGGATGCGGCGTTGCAGCGGCTGGAAGCGGCGCAGGAGCAGTTCGCGCGGACGCCCTCCCCGCTGCGGGTGAGCGCGCTCGAATCGTTCAGCGAGAGCTGGCTCATTCCGCATCTCCCCGCGTTCGAGCGTGCCCACCCCGGCATCGAGCTCACGATCGAGGCGACGCTGCGCTACGCCGATTTCGTGCGCGATCCGGTCGACGTCGCCATCCGCTTCGGGCGCGGGCCGTGGGACGGATTGCACAGCGAGCCGCTGGTGGAACTCGACTACTTCCCGGTGTGCAGCCCCGCGCTGCGCGACGGTGAGCCGCCGCTGCGCGCACCGGTCGACCTGGCGCAGCACACGTTCATCCACGTCGCACAGACGCCGGACGCGTGGACGGTCTGGCTGCGCGCCGCCGGCGTCGATGGCCTGACGCCGCGGCGGGCGGTCACGTATGACCACGTCAGCATCGCGCTCAGCGCTGCCGCCTCGGGACAGGGCGTCGCGCTCTCCACCGAGATCCTCTGCGCGCGCTGGCTCGACGACGCGCGGCTGTGCCAGCCCCTGCCGCAGCGCGCGCGCTCCGAGGCGACGTATCACTTCGTCTGCCGCCCCGAGGACGTGCACGACCGTCGCATCACGGTGTTGCGCACGTGGCTGCGCGCGACGCTGGCGTCACCGGTTGCGCGCGACGCACGCGCCGATGCGAAATGAACGTTTGCCTCGACGCGCCGCCGCCGCGACTGTCGTCGCATGCGACAACTGACGTGCGTCGAAGCGGGAAGCCTCGTCTGGCTGGACGTTCCGGAACCGCGGCTCGAGGGTGACGGGGATGCGCTGGTCCGCCCCCTGGCGGTCGCGCGTTGCGACCTCGATCGTTTCCTCGCGGCCGGCTTCTTCCCGCTGCGCGGCCCGTTCGCCGTCGGCCACGAGTGCGTCGGCGAGATCATCGCCCTCGGCGACGGCGTGCGCGGCCTCGAGATCGGCCAGCGCGTCGTCGTCGCATTCCAGGTGAGCTGCGGCCGCTGCCGCCAGTGCAAGGCCGGACACACCGCGATCTGCGACGCGGTGCCGACGCTCTCGGACTACGGCATGCAGCCGCTCTCCGGCGTCGAGTACGGTGGCATGCTGTCCGACGTGATCCGCGTCCCGCATGCCGAGGCCATGCTGCGGCCCATCGCCTCGTCGCTCGACCCGGTGGCGCTCGCGAGCGTGTCCGACAACGTGCCCGACGGCTACCGCGCCGTCGCGCCACATCTGGCAACGCACCCCGGCAGCGACGTGCTCATCGTGAGCCACGGTGCCGCCAGCATTCCGCTCTACGCGGCGCTGTCGGCGCTGGCGCTCGGCGCGGACCGCGTCGACTTCGCGAGCGGCGACGCGGAGTCACTCGCGCTCGCCGAACGGATCGGCGCGCATCCCATCGAGACCGACTTCGGTCGACCGGCGCGCACCTATCCCATCGTCGTCGACGCCGGCACCACGCCGGAGGGCCTCAAGTTCGCGATCCGTGCCACCGAGCCCGAGGGCATCTGCCAGAGCGTCAGCTTCCATCCCGGCCCGGCGGTCCCGGTGCCGATGGGACGGATGTACACGCTCGGCATCAAGTTGTTCGTCGGTCGCTGCCACGCGGCCGCGTTGCTGCCCGAGGTGGTGCAGCTGATCGAATCGGGACGCCTGGCGCCGCAGGCGATAACCACCCGCGTCGTCGGCTGGGAGGAGGCGCCGGAGGCCTTCCTCGAGCCCGGCATCAAGCTGGTGGTGCGACGGGACTGAGCGCCGTCAGACCGGCAGATGGACGAGCTCGAGCTTGAGGCCGTCCGGATCCGGAAAGAACACCGCGTAGTACCCCTGCGCATAGTCGTACTCGCGCGGCGCATCCAGCAATGTCACCCCACGCGCCTCGAGCCCACGCGCGATCTCGTCGACCTGCTCGCGCCGCTCCGCCCAGAAGGCGATCTCGCACAGACCGATTCGATCCTTGTGGAACGTCTCGCCCGCGAAGCGCTCGTCGGCCTGCTTGATCCAGAAGCTGCCACGCGGGCCGAGGAAGCCGACGCTGCGGACGTCGTCGAGCGGCCACACCGCGGCGTAGCCGAGCTGCGGGCAGAGCCACTCGTAGAACGGACGCGAGCGCGCCAGGTCGCTGACGTTGACGATGATGTGGTGGACGCCGCCGCCCGGCATCTCAGGCCTTCTTGAACGGCGATTCGTAGCGCGCCCGGCTCCCGAGCTCCTCGGCGATGGCGAGCAGTCGGTTGTACTTCGCGGTGCGCTCCGAGCGCGCCGGCGCCCCGGTCTTGATCTGGCCGGCGTTGGTGGCGACGGCGAGGTCGGCGATGAACGCGTCCTCGGTCTCGCCCGAGCGGTGCGACACGATGTTGCGGTAGTTGGCACGCGTGGCGCGCGCCATCGTCGCACGCGTCTCGGTCAGCGTGCCGATCTGGTTCACCTTGATGAGGATGGCGTTGGCGAGCCCGTCGGTGATGCCCTGGGCGAGGATCTTCTCGTTGGTGCAGAAGAGGTCGTCGCCGACGAGCTGGATGCGGGCGCCGAGCACCTCGGTGAGCTTCTTCCAGCCGGCGCGATCGTTCTCGCCCATGGCGTCCTCGATCGACACGATGGGATAGTCGGCGCACCAGCGCTGCCACAGCGCCACCATGTCGTCCGACGAGACGCGCTTGCCGCCGGCCTTGCGGAAGACGTAGCGGTCGCCGTCGGCGAGCTCGCTGGTGGCGGGGTCGAGCGCGATCGCGACGTCGCGCCCGGGCTCGAGGCCGACGGCACGAATCGACTCGACGAGGAGATCGAGCGCCTGCTCGTGGCTCTCGAGCGCGGGCGCGAAGCCGCCCTCGTCCCCCACCGCCGTGCTCAGGTGCTTCTGGTGCAGAGCCTTCTTGAGCGCATGGTACACCTCGACGCCGTGCCGCATCGCCTCGGGGAAGGACGGCGCCCCGTGCGGCGCGATCATGAACTCCTGGAAGTCGAGGTTGTTGTCGGCGTGTGCACCGCCGTTGATGACGTTCAGCAGCGGCACCGGCAGCAGCGTGGCGTCCTCGCCGCCGAGCGCGCGGTAGAGCGACTTGCCTCCCGCGGCGGCGGCGGCGCGCGCCGACGCGAGCGAGACGGCGAGCAGCGCGTTGGCGCCGAGCTTCGCCTTGTTGTCGGTGCCATCGAGCGAGATCATCTTCGCGTCGACGAGGTTCTGGTCGGCGTCCATCCCGACCAGCGCAGGCGCGATGATGTCGTTGACGTTGGCCACCGCCTTCATCACGCCCTTGCCCGCGAAGCGCTTCGCGTCGCCGTCGCGCAGCTCGACCGCCTCGCGCTCGCCCGTCGACGCGCCCGACGGCACCGCAGCCGTGCCGTGAACACCACCCGCCAGGGTCACCGTCGCGTGCACCGTGGGGAAGCCGCGGGAGTCGATGATCTCGCGGGCGTGGACCTTCTCGATCGTGGGCATTTGCCGTCTCCTCGCAGGGGCGTTAGGAGGTCGCGGGCGGTGTCCGCAGCACCACCACCCAGACCTCGGAGAGCAGGGGCATCACCGGGATGACGCGCTCGAGGCGGAGTCCCGCCGCGGCAGCTTCGGCCGCGAGCTGCGCGCGGGTGATGCGCGCGCTGCGCTTCTTCTTGCCGCCGAACATCCGTCGCACTGCGCGCAGGAAGCTCTTCACCGTGTACGGATGACAGAAGGTGGCGACCAGGGGACCCGTGGTGACACCCGCCATGGTCCGCATGATGCGCGGCCGCGCGTCGGGCGGCAGGTGCATCATGAAACGGCTGCTCACCACGGCGTCGATGACGCCGGGGCGGAACGGCGGCGCCTCGATGTCGGCACGCACGTGACCGACGGCGATCGTGCGACGATGCGCCACCTCGAGCATGGCGCGCGAGATGTCGGCGCCCAGCACCCGGAAGCCCCGCCGGCGCAGGAAGCCCGCGAGGATACCGGTGCCGCACGGGGCATCGAGCACGAGGCCGTTCGGCGCGACACCCTGGAGAGCACGCGCGAGCGCGCGCTCGAGCATGCGCAGGTTGAGACGACGCGTGAACCCGCCGTACCGCCGGCGCTCGTAGCGTTCGGCGTCGAACTCACGGTATCCCCAGCGCGCGTCGTATTCCGCGGCGGCGGGCTCGGCCATCGCGACGGGATATCATCCGGGACGGGGGGTCCGTCCAGCGCCGTGAATCCCCGATGACCGCCCGCCGCGAGGCGCTCCTCGTCGTCACCGCCTGCCTGGTGCTGTTCCTCACCGGCGCCCGCGACGTGCCCTTCTACACGCGCGGCGAGCCCCGCGAGGGGCTCGTGGTGCGCGAGATGCGTCAGACGGGGACGTGGCTGGTGCCGTCGCGCCCCGACGGCGAGCTGGCCCGCAAGCCGCCGCTGTTCTACTGGCTGGCGGCCTCGGCGACGGCCCTCCTGCCGGACGACCGCGAGCTGGCGATGCGACTGCCGTCGGCGCTCCTCGGCACGGGGGCCGTGCTGGCGACGTGGGCCACGGCGCGCCTCGTCGTCGGCGCCACCGCCGGTCTGCCCGCGGCATTGCTCCTCGCCACCAGCTTCGAGTGGACCCGCGCCGCCTCGTCGGCACGGGTCGACATGGCGCTGACCGCCGGGCTGACGCTCCTGCTCGCGGCGTGGACCGCGCTCCTCGTGCAGCCCCGCCGCGGCCTGCTCGCGCTCGCCATGCTCGGCGCCACCGTCGCCACGCTCGCGAAGGGCCCCGTCGGCCTCGTGCTGCCGGGGCTCGCGGTGACGGCGCTGGTGGCGCTGCGGCGCGATCCGTCGCTGCTGCGACGCCTCGGCGTGATCCCGGTGCTCGGCATCGCGGCTGCCGCCGCCGCGTTGTGGTACGCGGCCGCGTTCGCCCAGCACGGTGCCGCCTTCATCGACGTCGTCGCGCGCGAGAACTGGCAGCGCTTCGTCGACACCGACGAGGCCGACACCGGCCATTCGCACGGGCTGTTCTACCTGCCGCTGATGGGGCTGATCGGCCTGCTGCCGTGGACCGCGCTGCTGCCGCTCGCCGTCGCACGCACGCGCGCGCTGGCGGCGACGTTCCTCGCCACCTGGGGCGTCGTCGTGCTGGCGTTCTTCTCGCTCGCCGACTCGAAGCGCAGCGTCTACCTGCTGCCGATGTTCCCGGCGCTCGCCGTGCTCATCCTCGCCGGCAGCGGGACGACGGACGGCGGCGATCGACGCGTGCGGGCGACACGTCTGCTGTCGGCGCTGTACGTGCCGGCGCTCGCCCTGGTCGCACTCGTGGTCATCGTGCTCTCGCTCGGCATCGACGCCGTCGCCCTGCTGCAGCCGTGGCTCGACGAGCGCGACGCCATCGGGGCGGCGGCCGTCGTCGACGCCGTGCGCGCCGTCGGTCCGCTGATGGCGCTGCTCTCGCTCGCCACGCTCGCCATGCTGCCGTCCATCGCGAGCGCCCGGCGTCGCGGGGACTGGCACCGGCTGATCCTGCTCGTCGCCGGCGTGTGGATCGCATGGACGGCCAGCTTCAACGGCCTCGTCCATCCCGCCATCGCCGCCACCCGCAGCCTGCGGGCGTTCATGCAGCAGGTCGACCGACTGGTAGCGCCGACCGAGACCCTGTACGCCTTCTTCCCGCCCGATCCCGGGCTGCGATATTACGCACCGCGCCCGCTGGCGGCGCTCTCGACCTCCGATCCGGACGCCACGCGCCCATTGCTGGTCTGGCAGGACGAGTGGCGGCGCTGGCGCGACGCCGCCGGCCGCACGCTCGATCCGATCGCCGTCAGCGACGCACGCGAGGGCCGCCGCGGCAGTCTCGTGCTGGTCATGCTGCCACCGGGACGACCCGTCCTGGCGCCCGAGGTACCGGCCGCGCCCGTCCCGGACGTTCCCGCGCTCACCGACGGAGACTGATCAGAACGGGTAGTCGATGCCGGTGAACACGGAGAAGCCCTCGGAGCCGCGGCCGACGTCGACGAACGCCAGGATCTGCGGGCGCACGATGCCGCGGAAGCCCAGGCCGTAGACCCAGTGCAGGTCGTTCACCGGATTCGTGGTGACGCCCTTGAACACCTGGCCGGCTTCGAGGAACGGCGCCACCTCGAGCTCGGCGTTCACGCCGAAGAGCTTGCGCTTGTAGACGTTGGTGCGCAGCTCGGCGCTGCCGAGGGTGCGGTTGTAGCCGATGAAGCGGTCGCCGCCGAAGCCGCGCAGCGTGCGCCGTCCGCCGAGCGAGCTGCGCTCCCAGAACGGGGTGTCGCTCGGCCCCGTCACGTAGTCGGCGAGCGCGCGCAGCGCCAGGATCGGATTCTTCACCGTGCGGAACGGGATGAAGCCGCGCCCCTCGACGCCGAACTTGAGGAACGAGCTCGAGCTCCCCAAGGTCTGATCTGCGACGTCGACGTAGATCAGTGACAGCGCGCCCTGGCTCGGTAGATCGATGGAGTCGCGCGTGTCGTAGGTGAACTGGAGCTTGTGGGTGAAGTACACCGACGAGCGCAGACCCTTGCGACGGACGTCGGTGTCGCCGTTACGGCGGAAGCGCGGTGCGTTGATGAACGGCACCGAGTCGACCTGGCCGTGCTGCACGTTGAAGCGTTGGATCTTCATCCGGTACGACACGCTGAGCTTCGGCACGAGCCAGATGCCCGGCGTGGCCTCGGCGTAGAGGTCCTCACCGGTGTAGTTCGATTCGTCGCTCTCGTTCGAATCGTTGCCGAAGCCGTAGAAGCGCTCCGTCGAGTCGCGCTCGTAGAGGAACTTGGCGAGTAGGAAGGCGCGCTCGTTCCACAGGCCGCGATCGGCGTACTCGAACTCGTAGTTCTCGTCGCGCGTCGTCGATTTGCCGACCAGGATCGAATAGCGCCGCTTGTCGGTCGGATATCCGAACAGACGGAAGTTCGGAAAGACGCCCTTGGTCTCGTTCCAGCGGACGTCGGGCGCGACCATGTATTTGATCTCGTCCTTGTCATCGAGGAGCAGCCAGACGCCCATCAGGCCGTAGGTGTCACCTTCGTTCGGGTCGAGGATGATCTCGGGCACGGGCACGAAGCTGGTGCTGGCGACGCCGGGCGGCAGCCACGCGGGCGGGATCTCGTGCTCATCACCGAGCGGCTCGGGCACCTCCGGCGGCGCCGTATCGACCTCGGCGGCGGTCGACTCGCTCTCCACCGGGTCGGCCGCGGCGGGGACGGCGGAGACCAGGAGCAGCGCGAGGATGACGGCGATCATCCGGCAGCCGGTGCGTCGGTGGGATAGTTCGTGAGTATCCATCGGTCACCAAAGCGGCCGAGCACGTGGCTCGGCGCGGGGACGAGACCCTCCGACGAATCACGCCGCTTCTGTGGGTCGCTGACGAATGCGAGCCGGACGCCCGATGACCAGCGGCGCTCGAAGTCGGCCCGCGAGAGGAACATGTGCGCGACGTACGGCTCGAGGTAGGTGGGTGGGATGAACCCCGGCGGCGCGATCATCGTGATCGGCCGGCCGGTGTAGAACGCGAGGCCGCCGACCTGCTGATACTCCTCCGGGGCTTCGAAAATGATTTCCACGTCCGCAGGCACGCGTCGCGTGATGGTCTCCCCGACCGGCTTCCACGAGAACAACGGCTCGGCCACGACCTCGGCTCGTAGCACGATCACGAGTAACGGGATCGTGAAGGCCGCGAGCCCGGCGGCGGCGAGAGTCCCGTGCCGGCCGCGGACCGCCCAGGCCATGGCCGCCCCGCCGAGCAGTGCCGCCGTGGCCGCCGGCAGGACGAGCGCCAGCAGACGCGGCTCCTGCGCCAGCCAGTACACTCGTTCGAGCAACGCGCGTCCCACCGTCACCCCCACACCACCGACGACCATCAGCACCACGCTCACGGCTCCCAGTGCATACCACACCCCGGCCCCGGGCTCGCCGCGCCGGAGACGCTCGAACGCGCGCGCGCTCAGGATCGCGACTGGAGGCAATGCGGGCAGCGTGTAGTGCTCGAGGCGCGACGGCGCCGCCGAGAAGAACAGCAGCAGCCCACCGGCCCACGCCGCGAGCAGCGCGGTGGAACGGCTCGTGCCGGGCGCCGACGCGAGTCGGCCGGCCCAGGCCTCGCGCAGCACGAACGGCACCAGCAGCACCCACGGCAGGGAGCGGCCGACGAACGCGGTCCAGAAGGTGACCAGTGAATCGCCCTCGGAGTCACGCGGGAATTTCTTGTCGAGGAAGAACAGCAGGTGCTGATTGACGACGTAGTCCCAGGCGAATCCCGGATGCCGCACCGACACCACCACGTGCCACGGCAGGACGACGATCCCGCCGACGACGAGGCCGAGCACCGGCCGCAGGCGTCGCAGACCGGCGAGCCCGTGGTCGCGCACGGTGCAGAGAACGATCGGGACGCCGGCGACGACGACCGGCACGAGACCCTTCGCGAGCACGCCGACGCCGAGCACGGCGTACATCGCGGCCAGCCAGCGTCCCCGACTGGCGTCCGCGCCGGTCTCGGCGCACAGCCAGCAGAGAATGGCACCGACGATCGATGCGACGACGATCGCATCCGGTCGCAGGGTGCGCGCCTCGAGCACGAAGCCGACGGTGGTGGTGAGGAACGCCGCCGCGACGAGGCCGGTGGTCTCGTCGTATAGACGGGCACCGAGCCGTCCCGTCATCACGATGGTGATCATCGCCGTGACGACGATCACGATGCGACCCCACTCGCTCGGCCCCACGACCGCGAAGACCGCGGCCACGAGCCAGTAGAGCAGCGGCGGCTTGTTCAGGAACAACGTGGAGTCCATCTGGGGCGTCACGAAGTCGCCGCGCAGCAGCATCTCGCGCGCGACCTCGGCGTAGCGGCCCTCGTTGTCGAACAGGCCCGGAAGGTCGAGGTGGAAGGAGAGCAACGCACCTGCCGCCAGCGCCAGCAGGACCGTGGGCATCCATCGCGGCACCGGCCGCGCCTGCCCCTCCGCACGCGCCCCCACCCGAGGCTCCTTCTGCGATCGTCGGGGAAAAGTCAACGTAGACCCCTGGTATTCCTGGGGCCGGATGACCCTGCTAGGCATCGAGCAATGATGGCCGAGCAGACCCGTCGCTGGAGCGCCGTGAGACAGGTCGATCTGCTGCTGCGCCTGATCCGCGGCGAAACCACGCTGGCCGAGGCCTGCAACGCGCACGACCTCCAGCCGTCCGTCATCGAAGGCTGGCTCGAGCCGCTCGTGATCGCGAGCCCCGAGTCCTCGCTCCAGACCATCGTCGACACGCTGCCGACGCTCGTCTGGTACGCCGACGCGGACGGCGCCGCGGAGTTCTTCAATCAGCGCTGGCGGGACTATGCCGGCCTCTCCGGCGAGGAGGCACGCGGCGCGGGGTGGACGGTCGCGTTGCACCCCGACGACATCGCGCGGGTGCAGGACCAGTGGAGCGCGATCGTGGCGTCCGCGCAGCCCGGCGAGCTGGAGGCCCGACTACGGCATCGCGACGGAACGTATCGCTGGTTCCTCTTCCGCGCCGTCCCGTCGTTCGATGCCCAGGGGGCGGTCCTCAAATGGTACGGCACCAACATCGACATCGAGGACCGCAAGCGCGCCGAGGAGGGCCTCCGCGCCAGCGAGCGCCGTTCTCGCATGGTCGTCGACAGCCTTCCCGGCTCGGTATGCACCATGGGCCCGTCGGGTGAGCTCGAGCTCGTCAATCGACGCGTCCTCGACTACTTCGGCCTGACGATCGAAGAGCTGCGCGAATGGTCCACCGTCGTGCATCCGGACGATCGCCCGCGCGTGGCCGAGGCGTGGGCGCACTCGGTGCGCACCGGCGATCCGTACGACATCGAGCAGCGGCTCCGCGGCGCCGACGGCACGTACCGATGGTTCCTGACGCGCGGCCTCCCCGAGCGGGACGCCGACGGTCGTATCGTGCGCTGGTACGTGCTGATCACCGACGTCGAGGATCGGAGGCGCGCCGAGGAGACGCTGCGGGAGAGCGAGCGTGAGCTCCGACTGCTGGTCGACAGCTTTCCGGGCATGGTCGCCGTCGCGAGTGCCGACGGCCGACACGAGTACGCCAACAAACGGGTGATGGACTACGTCCGCAAGAGTCTCCAGGAGGTGGCGGGTTTCGGGTGGATCGACGACGTCCATCCCGACGACCGCGACATGGTTCGGGCGGAGTGGCTCCGCTGCATCGCGAATCGTCGACCCATGGACGTCCAACACCGATGGCGTCGCTTCGATGGCGTGTATCGATGGGTCCATTCCCGCACCGAGCCGCTGCTGGACGAGCATGGGACGGTCCTGCGCTGGTACGGCCTGCTCACCGACATCGACGACCAGCGGCAGACCGAGGCGGCACTGCGCAAGAGCCAGGCGGAGCTGGCGCACGTCACGCGGGTGACGACGATGGGCGAGCTGGCCGCCTCCATCGCCCACGAGGTCAACCAACCGCTCGCCGCTATCGTCAACAACGCCAATGCCTGCCTCACGCTCCTCCCTGAGGGCGCACCGCCGCTCGACGATGTCCGGGAGGCGTTGGGCGAGATCGTCGAAGACGCCGACCGTGCGAGCACCGTCATCGCGCGGGTCCGCCAGTTGGCGAAAAAAGCGCCGTTCGAGAGCGGCCCGCTCGACGTGCAGGACGTCGTCGCCGACGTCCTGGCACTCGCCCGGCACGAGTCCACGACGCGTCACGTGATCATCCGCACGGAGCTGCCCGATGATCTCCCGCGCATCACCGGTGATCGCGTGCAGCTGCAACAGGTGTTGCTCAATCTGGTGGTGAACGGGATGGACGCGATGAGCACGGTCGAGGAGTCGCGACGTGTGCTGACGATCCGCGGACACCGCGAGACCAATCGGGAGGTCTGGCTCGCCGTCGCGGATGCAGGCGTCGGGTTCGCACCCACGGCGATCGACCGGCTCTTCGACGCCTTCTTCACCACCAAGCCGATGGGCCTGGGCATGGGACTGGCGATCAGCCGCTCGATCGTCGCGGCGCACGGCGGCCAGTTGTGGGCCGAGTCGAATCGCGGGCCGGGCGTGACCTTCATGCTGAGTCTCCCGACCACCGGCGACATCGCGCCATAGTCGTCGGGCGTGCCCACATGTCGGCGGCGTCGCCGCGGGAGCGGCACGTCGCACGGACGAACGGCTGGGGCGCACGAGGTTCCATGTGCGGCACATCCGTTGCACCCCGGGTGCTCATGAGCGCAGCCATCCCCGTCACGCACCACCGCACCGCGAAGGTCGACGGCGTGAACATCTTCTACCGCGAGGCGGGCCCGCGTGACGCCGCCGTCGTGCTGCTGCTGCACGGCTTTCCGACGTCGTCGCACATGTTCCGCAACCTGATCCCCGCCCTCGCGGACCGCTATCGGGTGATCGCGCCGGACTATCCGGGCTACGGCCAGAGCGACATGCCGGACCGCACGACGTTCGCCTACACGTTCGATCACTTCGGCGTGCTCGTCGGGGGCCTCCTCGATCAGCTGCACGTCACGCGCTACGCGATGTACGTCATGGACTACGGGGCGCCGGTCGGATGGCGTCTCGCGCTGAAGCATCCCGAGCGCGTCAGCGCCCTCATCGTCCAGAACGGCAACGCCTACGACGAGGGCCTGAAGGCGTTCTGGGATCCGATCAAGGCCTATTGGACCGACGGGTCGGATGCGCATCGTCGTGCGCTGCTCGGCCTCGTCAGGCTCGAGACCACGATCTTCCAGTACACGGACGGCGTCTCCGACCCGAGCCGCGTCTCGCCCGACAACTGGGTGCACGATCAGGCGCTGCTCGATCGTCCGGGCAACGACGAGATCCAGATGGACCTGTTCTACGACTACCGTACCAACCTTCCGCTCTACCCGGCCGTGCAGGCGTACTTCCGCGAGCACCGGCCACCGACGCTGATCGTCTGGGGCAAGAACGACACGATCTTCCCCGCCGACGGGGCGCATCCCTACGAGCGCGATCTGCCCGACGTCGAGCTCCACCTGATCGACACCGGCCACTTCGCGCTCGAGGACAAGGCCGACGAGATGGTCCCGCTGATCCGCGACTTCCTCGCCCGCAACCTGACGCCGCACGCCTGAGGACGTGATCCATGTCCACCGTGGAGCAGTACGACGTCGTGGTGCTCGGCAGCGGCGAAGCCGGGAAGTATCTGACCTGGCACCTCGGATCGGCCGGAAAGCGGGTCGCCGTCGTCGAGCGGAAATACCTCGGCGGGTCGTGCCCCAACATCGCGTGCCTGCCGAGCAAGAACGTCGTCCACACTGCCAAGGTCGCTTCGTATTTTCAGCGCGCAGCGGAGTTCGGCATCGTGACGGACGGATGGCGGATCGACATGCGTGGCGTGCGCCAGCGCAAGCGCGACATGGTCGACCGACAGTTCGCCGCCCAGCGCGAGCGCTTCGATGCCAGCGGCGCCGCGTTCGTGTGGGGCAGCGGACGATTCGTCGGTGATCGGACGGTGGAGGCGGCGCTGCGCGAAGGCGGGACGCGTGTCCTGCGCGGCGAGACGGTCGTCATCGACGTCGGCACGCGCGCCGCGATCGACGCCACGCCGGGCCTGGCGGACGCGCGCCCGATGACGCACGTCGAGGCGCTCGAGCTCGACGTCGTTCCCGAGCATCTGCTGGTCCTCGGCGGTGGATACGTCGGGCTCGAGCTCGCGCAGGCGCTACGCCGGTTGGGAAGTCGCGTGACGATCGTCGAACGCAACGACCGCCTCGCGAGTCGCGAGGATCCCGACGTCTCCGATGCCCTGCAGCAGCTCTTTCGGGACGAGGGCGTCGATCTCGTGCTGGACACGGTCGTCACCCGCGTCGAGGGACGATCCGGGAAGCACGTCCGCCTGCACGTGGCCGCGGGCACGCTCGAGGGCTCGCATCTCCTGGTCGCCACCGGACGCACGCCGAACACCGAGGGCATCGGTCTCGACCATGCCGGCGTCGGGACGACGGAGCGCGGCTACATCCGCGTCGACGAGCGCCTCCAGACCACGGCACCCGGGGTCTTCGCGGTGGGCGACTGCGCCGGCAGTCCGCAGTTCACCCACATCGGGTTCGACGACTTCCGCATCGTGCGCGACAACCTCGCCGGCGGACGTCGCACCACCACCGGCCGGCAGGTGCCGTTCACGCTGTTCACCGATCCGGAGCTCGCCCGCATCGGCCTCGACGAGAGCGAGGCGAAGCGGCGCGGCATCCGTTACCGGCTGGCGAAGCTCCCCATGTCGAGGGTGCTGCGGACGCAGACGTTGTCCGAGATGCGGGGCTTCCTGAAGGCGCTGGTGGCCACCGACGACGACCGCATTCTCGGCTTCACCGGCTTCGGCGTCGGTGCGGGCGAGATCATGGCCGTCGTGCAGCTCGCCATGAAGGCCGATGTCCCCTTCACCACGGTGCGCGACATGGTCATCACCCACCCCACGCTCGCCGAGGGCCTCGTCGCCCTGTTCGCCACCGTTCCCGCGCCCCGACCACCCGAGTAGCTCGGTCTTCCCGGGCGCACCGCGCGGTCGAAGCCCGACGGTTGGCATCCTCGCGAACGGCCGTGGTAGCGAATCGCACTGCGAATTCGCTCTCGGATGATGGATGGCTGATCCCACGCGAAGGCTGGCGGTCAGACGACCACCGCTTCTGCGCGGGATGCGGGGGCATGTCCCGATGACCTGCCCCCACTGCGGTAGCGCCAACCCGAGCGGCAAGAAGTTCTGCGGCGATTGCGGCGCGTCCCTCTCGGTGGTGCCGCCCGGACCTTCCGCCGCTGCACCCGTCTCGCCGGCCGACACCAGCGCGCGCAAGGTCGTGACGATCATCTTCGCCGACCTCGCCGGCTCGACCGCCCTGCACGAGCGTCTCGACGCCGAGTCGGCCCGCCGTCTGATGGAGCGCTACTACGATGCCCTGCGCACGGCAGTGGCAGCGCATCGCGGCACGGTGGTGAAGCTGCTGGGCGACGGCGTGATGGCGGCGTTCGGCCTGCGGCAGGTGACGGAGGACGATGCGCTGCGTGCGGTCCGCGCCGGCGTCGCGATGCAGGACGCCTTCCGCGCGCTGGTCCGCGCGCAACCCACGGTGCTGGGCGCGGTGGGGTTGCGGGTCGCGGTCAACACCGGCGAAGTCGTCGTCAGCGGCGCGCACGACGACCTGATCGGCGATCCCGTCAACATCGCGGCACGCTTGCAGGAGCAGGCGCGTGACGGTGACGTCGTGGTCGGTGAATCGACGCGACGGCTCGTCGCCACGCGAGTCACACTCGCCCCGCTCGGCGCCATCAGCCTGAAGGGCCGCGCCGGCTCCGTGGCGGCGTATCGCCTGGTGTCGCTCGATCCCCCGGCGGCGACGACGGCCGCGCCGTTCGTCGGGCGCACCGACGAGCTCGCGCGACTCGACCGCGTGTACGACGCCGCCGTCGACGCGCCGGCGACACGCCTCGCCCTACTGCTCGGATCGCCGGGCCTCGGCAAGTCGCGCCTGATCGACGAGCTCTCGCGCCGGCATGCGGACGTCGCGACGATCCTCCAGGCGCACTGCGATGCGGCCGGCGGGGCCACGTTCGCACCGATCGCGCAGGCCATCCGCGCCTTCCTGGGCCTCGACGATGGCGTCGGCGGCGACCCGGCACGCGCCGCGATCGCCGCCGCCATGGCCGCCACCACGGAGGAGAGCGAGCGCGCCCGCGTGGCCGGTGGGGTGGCCGCGCTGCTCGAGGGCGCACCCACCTCGCCCGAAGAGACATTCTTCGCGGTGCGACGATTCCTCGCTGCGCTCGGCGCCGCGCATCCGGTCGTGCTGGTCATCGACGATCTCCAGTGGGCCGAGCCGCTGCTGCTCGACCTGGTCGAGGCTGGCCAGAGAGGGCGATCGCTGGGTGGTGGGCGCAGGGCTCGCGTCGCTCGAGATGCCGCCGACGATCCATGCGTTGCTGGCGGCACGTATCGAGCGGCTCGGTGCGGACGATCGCGTCGTACTCGAGCGCGCGGCGGTGATCGGCCGTCACTTCTCCCGCAACGCCATCGCCGCGCTGCTCGGCCGCAATGGCCCCGAGCTCGACGCCCGCCTCGAATCGCTGCGGCGCAACGAGCTCATCGAGCACGACACCGGCTGGTTCCTGGGCGAGCCGGTGATGCGCTTCCATCACGTGCTGATCCGCGACGCCGCGTACCGCCGTCTCCTGAAGGGCACCCGCGCCGAGCTGCACGAGCAACTCGCCGACTGGATCGAGCACCAGGTGAATGACGCGTCGGAGCACGACGAGACGATCGGCTGGCACCTCGAGCAGTCGTATCGTCATCTCCGCGAGCTGGGACCGGTGGACGACCACGGCACCGCGCTCGGTGAACGGGCCGCCAGACGGCTGGCCACGGCGGGACGTCGTGCGCTCGCGCGTGACGATATCCGACTCGCCGCCGTCGTCCTTGGTCGCGCGCTCGCCTGCCTCGGCGAGGACGACGCCGCCCGCGCCGACCTCGCGCTCGACTGGTGCGAAGCGCTGCTCGCGGCCGGTGACGTCGAACCCTCCCTCGCGGCGCTCGCAGAGATCGAGCGCTTCGCCGGCGGCTCGCCTCGGCTCCGCGCCTGGCACACCTGCTTCGCGGGCCAGCTCGCCGTGCTGACGGCACCCGAGGAGCTCCACGCCGTGGCCGAGCGTGTCGCCGTCGCCGCGCGCGAGCTGTCCGCGCAAGGGGACGCGGCCGGGGAGGCGAAAGCACACTTCGTGCACTCGCAGGCGTTGGCACGGCTCGGCAAGGTCGGCGCGTGCGAAGCGGCGCTGGATATGGCGCTCGCGGCCGCACGTCGTGCCGGTGATCGCCGTCGCGCCAACGCGGTCCTGGCCGGCGCCCCGCTCGCCGCGCTCTGGGGACCGAGCCCGGTCACGCGTGCCAGCGGCCGCTGCCTCGACGTCGTCCGCGTGCTGCGCATCACGCAGGGTGCGCCAGCGGTCGAGGCGGTGGCGCTCTCGTGCCAGGGAGTACTGGAGGCGCTGCGCGGCCGCAGCGACGCCGGCCGCCGGATGCTCGCGACGTCGCGCGCGATGGTCGAGGAGCTCGGGATCACCCAGCGTCTCTTCGAGGTCGACGTCTTCATCGGCCGCGTCGAGCTGCTCGAGGGTGATGCAGCCGCGGCCGAGCGCGTGCTGCGCCCCGCCTACGACGGATTGCGCACCCTCGGGCTCGGGATCGATGCGGCGCGGGCAGCGGCGTTGCTCGCGCGCGCGCTCCTGGCGCTCGGCCGGAACACCGAAGCCGAAGCGCTCTCGCACGAGAGCGAGGCGCTCGCGGGCGACGACCTGCAAGCGGCGATCGCGTGGCGCGGCGTACGCGCGGAGGCCCTGGCGGCGCGTGGCGAGCACGCGACGGCCGTCGAGCTCGCGACGGCGGCGGTGGGCATCGCCGCGGCCACGGACGCGCTGCTCGACCATGCCGACGCGCGCGTGGCCTTGGCCGCCGCCTTGGCGGGGGCGGGCCGAGACGCCACGCCCGAGCGGCGGCGAGCGGCGGACCTGTGGGAGGCGAAGGGTGCCACGCTGCTGGGCGAACGTGCATGGGGCGGCCCTCCACGTGGCCCCGCGCAGGCGGCCGAGGCGCTGACGGCGGACACGACACCGGCGCGTCCCCGTCGCCGCGTACGCGCAAGCGCCGCCACCCGGGCGGTCGAGCGGTTCGCGGAGACGATCCTGGCCCGAGACGGCGACCAGCTCCGCCAGCTGTTCACCGACGACCTGCAGATCGTGCACCACCCCACCGGCGCCACCTACGGCCGGCGGGAGATGCTCGGCACCTGGCGGTCGATCTTCAAGGCGGAACGCCTCGCCTACCGCCACGAGGTTCTGGCGGCGCTCGGCGAGCGGTTGGCGCTGAGCCGCCATGTCATCTCGCTCGAAGGGCTGACCGAGCAGCATCTGGCGTCGTTCGGCTCCGCGGAGGTGGACGAGGTCGGCGTGTTCGAGGTCGACGCCCAGGGACACGTCGAGGCGATCGAGATCTTCGCGCCCGATCGCCTCCGAAGCGCCCTGGCGCGTCTCTACGAGCGCTGGGGCGAGAGCCTCCCCGAAGGCGCTGCACGCACGCGCGCGGTCACGATCGCGCGCACCGTGGCATCATGGAGTCTTCCATTCGACTCCGAGGCGTTCCTCGGCTCACCGATCGCGGCGACGTTCCGCAGCGTCGACCATCGGATCCTGGGGACCTGGACGGCACCCGGCCCGGAACAATGGAAGGCACACCTCCGCACCCAGGCCAGCCTCACCGACGGCTTCGCGATGCGCGACGACGACGTGCTCGCGCTCGAGCCGGATGGACTCGTAGCGCGACAGACCTTCTTCGGCATCGACCGCGGTAGCGGCGAGACCTTCGAGAACGTGGTGATCACTTCATGCGTCTTCGGAGACGACGGGCTCTTCGTGAGAGGAGACACGTTCGAACCCGACCGCGCCGCCGAGGCGGTAGAACACTTCGAACGGCTGACCGCGCCGGCCGTCGCACACGTGCCCTTCGCGAACGCGGCGGCACGCGTCGGCGACCGGCTCACCGAGACGTGGCTGGCTCGCGACTGGGAGGCGCATGGGCAGCTGTTCGCCACGGAATTCAGCCACGTCGATCGCCGCCGCATGGTGCAGCTCGAGCTCGACCGCGATCAGTGGCTGGAGTTCACACCCCGCGTCGGCGACAGGGCGACGACCAGGAACGTGTGCGAGGCCATCGCGACACGAGGCGACCGCCTGCTCCTGATCCGACAGCGGATCGAGGTCGCCGACGGCGCCGTCGGGGCGAGCGAGATCGCATCGCTGATCCTGACCGAGATCGACACCGCCGGTCTCGTGGTGCGCGTGGTGCGCTGGGACGAGGACGACCTCGAGGCCGCTCATGCCGAGCTCGACGCGTGCTACCAGGCCGGCGAGGGCACGACCCACCCGGCACACGCCGCCGTCATGCGCGCGTTCGCCGGCGCCGTCGCAAGCGGCGACTGGACCCCGGTGATCGCGCTGTGCGCGCCGTCGTTCGTCGAGCACGATCACCGCCACCTCGCCGTCCTCGGCACGACGCACGGCGCGGAGGCCTGGGCCAGGAACTTCAGCGCGCTGACCGATCTCGCGCCCGACACGATCTACCGCAGCGATCACTTCCGCTCCGTCGCGCGCGCGTTCCTCTCGGTCGGCACATGGGTGGGCTCGCGCGACGGCGGCCACTACGAGATCCCGCTCGTCGCCGTGCTCGAGACGGACGCGGGGGACCGGCTCGTGCGCGCCGACATCTACGATCTCGACCAGCACGACGACGCACAGGCGCGCTTCACCGCGCTCCGTGACCGTGCAATGTCGATACCGGTATGAGCAAAGCGTTCACCAAGGAATCCGACGGCGACGACGACGAGCCCGAGCTCGACGACGACGCGGGTCTGCCCGGCGGCTTCACCAACTACATCACGCCGGCCGGGCACAAGCGGCTGAACGACGAGCTCGGACGCATCTGGCAGGTGGACCGCCCGAAGCTCGTCGATACGATCGCGTGGGCGGCCAGCAACGGCGATCGCTCGGAGAACGGCGACTACATCTACGGCAAGCGCAAGCTGCGCGAGATCGACCGTCGCATCCGCTTCCTATCGAAGCACCTCGACAGCGCGGTCGTCGTCGACAACGCCGGCAAGACGCACGAGAAGGTCTACTTCGGAGCCACCGTCACGGTGGCCGACGACTCCGGCGCCGAGCAGACCGTCAGCATCGTGGGCGTCGACGAGTACGACCCCGGTCGCGGCCGCGTGTCGTGGATCTCGCCCATCGCCACCGCGCTGCTCAAGGCGTCGGTCGGCGACGTCGTCACGATGCGCACGCCGCAGGGGCCGAAAGAGCTCGAGGTCGTTGCCATCCGCTACGACGAGCTGCCCTAGCGCATCGGCACCGGCGCGACGCCCGGTCCCCCGCCGGCCAACGTCGCCGTCGCGATGCGCAGCATCACGCGCCGCGTGCGCGCGATGCTGGCGGTGGTGACGTGCCGTCCCTCGTCGCCCTGCTCGAGCATGAGGCGCGTGACGCCGTCGAGCGCCAGGACGAGCCCGCGGTAGAGCAACGGGTCGACGCGCGCGTCGGCCAGCGTCGACGGGGTAGACGCCATCAGCGACGCGATCGCCTCGTGGACCTCGAGGCGCCGCGCATGGAGCGACGACTCGTGGTGCTGCGCCTCGCCGCCGAGCAGCCAGATCAGGTGGCCGAGGTCGCGCGCGTTGCGCAGGTGGACGTCGATGCAGCGTGCGACGCGGCGGAGCGGGTCGGGCTCGTCGCGTACCGCGGCCCGACAGGCGTCGAGCAGGCCGTCGGTGCCGAGCCGGTAGAGGGCGTCCATGACGTCCTCCTTGCTCTGGTAGAGCCGGTAGAACGTGCGCCGCGAGACACCGGCCGCCGCGAGGATGTGTCCCACCGAGGCGGCGCGGATGCCGTGCTCGCCGAACACCGCGGCAGCAGCACGGAGGATCATCCCGCGCGCGCTCGCCTCGCCGATCTGGACGCCCGACGGTGCGGTTCGACGCCGCTTCGCGGGCACGGCCCGCTCGATGGACGGTGGCAACATCGTGCTTGACAGCGAAGGTATACGCGTTGTCTACCGTCGAGCAAGGTCGGGCACGCCGCGGCCTCACGAAGGAGCCTTCGATGCGACTGCATCCACGTTGGATCACCCTCGGCGCCCTGGCGCTGCTCGTCGCTCTCGCCACCGCCGCGAGCGCGCAGTGTCCGCCCGGTGTCGGGTGCACCGAGTACCTCGGCGCCGGTCGCAAGGGCTCGTTCTTCCGCATCCTGGTCCCGGAGAACTGGGATGGCGACGTCTTCCTGGTGAATCACGGCCTCGAGCTCGACCCGCTCACGATCGCACCGCACAACACCTGCAAGGGCGACCGCACGAAGGCCTGCACCACCGACGCGCAGTGCGCCGGCATCGGGCCCGCGTCGTGCTTCAAGATCACGATGCTCGGGCTCGACCAGATCCTGCTCCCGAAGGGCAAGGCCGTCGGCGCGTCGACGTTCTCGCAGATCAGCTGGAGCGCCTTCCAGAGCCGCTTCGACCTGAAGGAGATGATCAAGTTCCTCGGCCGCAAGGGTCCGGGGAAGCCGAAGCGGATCATCATGACGGGCATTTCCGGCGGCGGCGCGGTCACGGTCGATGCCACCATGCGGCTCAAGGCCGGCAAGTACATCCACGGCGCGGTCCCGCTGTGCGCCGCGGCGGGCGGCGGCACGCCCACCGTGGACGCCGCCACCGACTACCGGCTCGTCTACGACTATCTCTGCAAGGACGTTCCCGGCGGCAGCCTGTCGAGCCTGCCGGACGTGGGCGATCCCACGCTCTCGCAGGTCGAGTTCGCGCTCATCGCGAACACCTGCATGGGACTGCTCGCGCCCAGCGCCGATCCGGTGGAGGCCGCGGCCCAGACGGCGCGTCGCAATGCGATGTTCGCGCTGACGAAGACCCCGGGCCCGAACTTCAACATCATCCACGTCCTCGGATTCTCGGTGCTGGCCATGGGCGACTTCGTCCTCGACCCCGAACGACTGAACGGTCGACGGCCGGGATGGAACGCGGGCATCGACTACGGCGACGCCATCGGCGGGGACTTCAATGCGACGGTGCCGCGCTTCGACGCCGGCCCGGGACGCAAGAAGATGGCCCAGAATCCCTACGTCGATTTCACGCGCGGCATCGCTCGTCGCGTGAACTATCCCATCCTCTCGTTCGCCGGCCGCACCGACCACATCTGCACGCCGGAGTTCCAGAAGGTCTACTCCGACGCCGCGGCGTTGGGCGGGAAGGACGTCGCGCAGATCTGGGGCAGCACGGGCGGCCACTGCGTCTTCACGCCGTCCGAGCTGCGCGCGGTGATGGAGGAGTACCTCGAGTGGCTCGACAGCTACCGCTCGGCGAACGCCGACAAACCGACGACGGCCGACGTTCGGGCACGCTGCCTGTCGCTGCCCGGCTCGTCGCCGTCGCAGTGCAACTTCGACACGGCGTTCACACCGCCGCCGCTGCCGAGCCGCGTTCCGGCACGAGCCGACTGGCCCGAGTCGGCGAAGCATCCGCTGCCCTGAGGCCGTCGCCACGGCGGTGGCGCGCGACCGCCCGCCGTCGTACGGAGCATCATGCCCGAGCGTCGCTGGATCCTGTGGGGCGTCGAGCTGTCGCCGTTCGCCCTCAAGCTCGAGGCGTTGCTGCGCATCGCCGACCTGGCCTTCGTGTGGATGCCGCAGAGCGGCCCCTTTCGCGAGGCCTTCCGGCATGCGCGTCGTCGCGACCTGCTGGTGCGTCGCCGCGTGCCGCTCACCTGGCCGCCCATGACCGCCCTCGACGAGTTCCCGCAGGTGCCGTTTCTCTTCGGGCCCGACGGCGAGACGCTGTACGACTCCTCCGCCATCGGCGCCTATCTCGTGGAGCAGGCGCACGGCGTTTCGCAGCGCACGGCGGCGCTGCTGCCCGCGGCGGACCCCGCGCTGCGCTTCGCCGTCCGGCTGATCGACGAGGCGCTCGACGAGGTCGGCCTCTACCTCGTCCATCACCAGCGCTGGGTGGTGGCGGCCCGCGACAACGATGCCGGGGCGCGTCTGGCGCGCGACATGCGGCCGCTGCTCGGGCCGGCCGCTCGCGTCCTCCGGCTCGCGTTCCCGCGTCGGCAGGTGCGTCGGCTGCCGTACCTGTTCAGTGTGGCGCCGGCGGATGACGCCTTCGACGATCTGCCCGTCGCGCTGCGGCCGCCGACGCGGCCAGGTTTCCCGCCGACCCACGCCCTGCTCGCGACCATGCTGGACGAGCTGCTGGCGGCGCTCGAACCGGTGTTGGCCCGACGGCCCTTCCTGTTCGGCGATCTCCCGACCCTGGCCGACGCCAGCGTCTACGGGCAGCTCGACATGAACCGTTCGGATCCGAGCGCGTGGCGCGTGATCGTCGGGCGCGCCCCGGAGACGGCGCGCTGGATCGAGAGGATGGCACGCGGAGAGCTGGGCTCCTCGGCGACGCCCGACCTGCAGCTCCGCGACGACCTCGCACCCCTCCTCGGCTGGGTGGCACGCACCTTCGTCCCGCTGATGCGGCAGAACGCCGCCGCGTGGGTCTTTCAGCGGGACGCCGGCGAAACCCGGTTCAACGAGGCCGCGTTCGACGCAGGACGCGCGCTCTATGACGGCGAGTTGCTCGGCCAGCCCTTCCGAAGCGTGGTCAAAACCTTCCAGGTGCGGGTGTGGCAGACCCTGCGCGACGAGTGGGACGCGCTCGACGCCGGGGAACGGTCACGACTCGCGGCCCTGATGCCAGTCGATGGGCTCGACGGCTGAGAGCCGGCCGGCCCCAGCCCCGCTTGCCTGACTCGTCGTGGGGGATATCTGTGCCACACGTCCCGGAGCGAGATACGCCCCGGGCGCCTTGAATCCCCCCGGGTCGCCCGGTAGGGTTCCGCGAATTTTCGCCACGAGGAGAGTGGATCGCATGGAGGCGCTTGCACGGGCGGTACAGCCCACACGCGTGCGGCTCATCGAGCTGACGCGCGAGTATCACGCCCACCGGGACGAGCTGCTGGGCGCCTGCGAGCGGGTGCTGGAGCGGATGCACCTGCTGAACGGCGAGGAGCTCAAGGGCTTCGAGTCGGAGATGGCTGGCTACCTCGGCGCCAGGCACGTCCGCGGCGTGGCCTCCGGGACGGACGCCCTCCGACTCGCGGTGCGTGCGGCCGGCCTCGGCCCCGGCGACGAGGTCCTGATCCAGGCGAATGCCTTCATGGCGGCGGTCGAGGCGCTCCAGGACTATGGCATCCGCCCCGTGCCGGTGGAGATCCGCCTCGAGGACCTCGGTCCCGACCTCGACGACCTGGCGGCGCGCATCACCGAGCGCACCCGCGGCATCATGGTCGTCCACCTCTACGGCTTCCCCGTCGACATGGTGCCGCTCATGGAGCTGGCCCAGGCGCGCGGCCTCACCGTCGTCGAGGACAGCTCGCACGCGCACGGCGCCACGCTCGACGGGCGCTGCGTCGGCACGTTCGGCAAGGCCGGCGCGTTCAGCCTCGGCGTCGTGAAGAATCTGGCCGCCTACGGCGACGCCGGCTTCGTCTGCACCGACGACGGCGAGCTGGCGGCGCGCATCAAACTGCTCGGCACGCACGGTCAGGTGAAGAAGAACGAGCACGCGTTCTACGGCGGCAACAGCCGCCTCGACGAGCTGCACGCCGCCATGCTGCGCGTGAAGCTGCGCCAGCTCGACGCCCGCAACGCGCGCCGCGCCGCCATCGCGGCGCACTACACCGACGCGCTGCGCGGCCGTCTCGTCACGCCGCCCTCCGACCCGCGTCGCACGCACGTCTACCACCAGTACGTCGTGCGCACGCAGCGTCGCGACGCGCTTCGCAAGCACCTGGAGACGCACGAGGTGGAGACGGGCGTGCACTACCCCGTGCCGATCCATCGCCAGCCCGCGTGGGTCAACGCGTTCGGCGAGGGCCCCGACCTGCCGCACGCGGAGCAGGTGGCACGCGAGATCCTGTCCTTGCCGGTCCACCCCGACATGACCGATGCCGAGGTGGAGCACGTGGCGCGGACGGCGGCGCGCTTCTTCGACTGATGCCTTCGGCCGAGCCACGGCCGGCGTTGTCCATCGTCGTCCCGGTCTACAACGAGGCAGGCAACGTCGAGCCGCTCTACGAAGAGCTGGCCACGGTCGCGCGCGCGACGGGGCGCTCCTACGAGATCGTCTTCGTCAACGACGGCAGCAGCGACGCCACGCTGGCGCGCCTCGAGGCCATCGTCGCCCGTGACCCCGCCTTCCGGGTCGTCGACCTCGACGGCAACTTCGGCGAGGCCTCGGCGCTGTGCGCCGGCTTCGCTGCCGCGCGCGGCGACGTCGTCGTCACGCTCGACGGCGACGGGCAGAACGATCCCGCCGACATCCCGACGTTGCTCGAACGCCTGCGGCCCGACGTCGACGTCGTCAGCGGACGCCGTCACCACCGCGAGGAGAACTTCACGACGCGCGTGCTGCCGTCGTGGGTCGCCAACCGCATGATCGTGCTCGTCACCGGCGTGCCGGTCTACGACTGCGGCTGCGGGCTCAAGGCGTACCGTCGCGAGGTGCTCGGCGACGTGCAGCTGCCGCGTGGGTTCAACCGGTTCCTGCCGGCCATCCTCGGCGTGCCCGGATCGCGCACCGCCGAGATCACCACGCGTGACCGGCCGCGCGGCTCCGGTCAGACCCACTACGGGCTGTCGCGCGTCGCCATCGTCTTCCGCGACCTGATGGCGCTGCCGCTGCTGGTGCGCCGTCCTCCAGCAGGACGCGCCGCCGCTCGCATCGCCGGCATCACGAGTCTCGTGCTGGCGGCACTCGCGGTGGTCGCCGCAACGTCGCTGCACATCGGCCTGGTGTTGCTCCTGGCCCTCGGCGCTGGTGTGGCCGCAGCCATTCGCTACAACGTCGATCGCTTCGCGCGCGCGCGCGAGCACGGCGTGTTTCGCGTGAGGAGGGTGCTTCATGTCGTCCCAAACACCGACCATCGCCATCGTGGGAGTGGGATACTGGGGGAAGAACCTCCTGCGGACGTTCGGCAAGCTGCCGACGGCTCGCGTCACCGCGCTCTGTGACCTCGACCCGGCTCGCCTCGACGCCACGAAGGCAGAGCATCCCGACCTCGTCTGCCTCGGCGACTTCGACGCCCTGATCGCGCGGCCCGACGTCGACGCCGTCATCGTCGCCACGCCGCCGTCGCGGCATCACGCCATGGCACTCGCGGCGCTGCGCGCCGGCAAGCACGTCTGGGTCGAGAAGCCGCTGGCGCTGTCGAAGGCGCACGGCCAGGAGCTGGTCGACGCCGCCCGCGCCGCCGATCGCATCCTCTTCGTCGACGAGACCTTCCTCTACGACCCGATGGTCGCCGAGATGAAGCGCATCGTCGACGCCGGCCGTCTCGGCGAGATATTCCATCTCAACTTCGAGCGTCTCGGGATGGGCCGCATCCGGCGCGACTCGAGCGTGTGGTGGAACTCGGCGCCGCACGACCTCTCCATCCTGTTCCACCTCGTGCCGAGGCCGCTGGCGAAGGTGCGGATGTTCCAGCACAGCTACCTGCAGCCGGGCATCGCCGACATGTGCGTCGCCGATCTCGAGCTCGAGGGCGGCGTGTCGGCGCACGTCTACCTGAGCTGGCTGCACCCCGAGAAGGTCGCGAAGGTCCACGTCATCGGCAGCGAGCGTATGCTCGCCTACGAGGGACGGTTCGAGCAGCGCGCGGTCACGCTCTACGACTATGCCATCGATCGCGGCACCGGCGCGTCCAGCGGCGCGGCGCCGATCATTCCGATCACGCATTTCGAGGGCAAGGCGCTCGACGTCGCCGGTGGATCGGAGCCGCTCGGGCTCGCCGCCGCGCACTTCGTCGAGTGCCTCCGCGCCGGCACCGAGCCCCTCACCAGCGGCGCGCGCTCGCTGCGCGTCGTCGAGGCGCTCGAGGCAGCCGATCGCGCGGCGGGGAGCGCCGCATAGAGTCTCCGGGCACGCCCGCCGCCGGGAAGAGCCCTGCGCGCACGGCCCTGACCATCGCCATCGGCGTCGCGCTGCTGGCGTTCCTGCTCTACCACGCCGGCGTCGACGCGGTGTGGGAACGGCTCCAGGTGCTGGGATGGTGGAGCCCGCTGATCCTGGTCCCGTACCTGGTGATCGGCTGCTTCGACACGTTCGCCTGGCGCATCACGCTGCCCGCGGAGGCCCGACCGCGAATTCCCTTCCACACCCTCTACTTCGTGCGCATGGCCGGCGAGGCCGTGAACAGCGTCACGCCCACGGCGGCGGTCGGCGGCGAGCCCCTCAAGGCGTACATGCTGCGGCCCTATGGCGTCTCCGGCGGCGACGGCATGGCGTCGGTCGTGATCGCCAAGACGGCGCTCACCGCGGCGCAGAGCCTCTTCACCGCGCTCGGGGTGGCGGCCATGCTCGATCGGCTCGGACGTCCCGGCCTGGCACTGGCCTTGATGGTGACGCTCCTCGTGCTGTCGGTCGGGTTCACGCTCGGGCTGGTCTGGATGCAGCGCCGCAATCCGGCCTCGGCGGTGTGGCGGTGGCTGCGTCGCGTCTTCCCGCGGGCGGCGTTCGTCACGCGCATGGAGGGGGGCGTGAGCGCCCTCGACCGTCGCCTCGCCGATTTCTACCACGTCGAGCGCGGCAGCTTCTTCCGGGCCAGCAGCTCGAACATGGTGGGGTGGCTCCTCGGTGTCGTCGAGACGCAGGTGATGCTGACGCTCATCGGCTACCCGGTGGCGTGGGAAGAGGCGCTCATCATCGAGGCGCTGGCGCAGCCCATCCGCGCCGCGGCCATCGTCGTGCCAGGCGGCATCGGCACGCAGGAGCTGGGCGGCGTCTGGCTGTGCACGTACCTCGGCATGGCGGAGCCGGTCGCCATCACGCTGTGGCTGCTGAAGCGCGCGCGCGAGCTGGTGTTCGACGGGATCGGCCTGATCTATCTCGCGCGCACGACCGCCGGAAAGACGTTGAAGACCGCCTGAGTCCCCGCCTATGTTGGTGGACGTGCAACGTCGCCGCCTCGGACGCACCAACCTCGACGTCACCCCCCTCGGCATCGGCCTCGCCGCGGTCGGGCGCCCCGGCTACATCACGCTCGGACGCGATCGCGACCTCGGCAGCGAGCGTAGCCCGGAGGCGCTGTATGCGCGCAGCGCCGCGGTGCTCGACGCCGCGCGCGCGGCCGGCGTCCACTACTTCGACGCCGCCCGCAGCTATGGTCGCGCCGAGGAGTTCCTGGCCCGCTGGCTCGCCGACCGCGGCGTTGGGCACGACGAGGCCACCGTCGGCAGCAAGTGGGGCTATCGCTACACGGCCGGGTGGGCCGTCGACGCCCCGGTGCACGAGCAGAAGGAGCTCTCCGTCGAGCGCTTCCACGGGCAGCTCGAGGAAACGCGCGCGCTGCTTGGCGGCCGGCTCGGGCTCTACCAGATACACAGCGCCACGGCGGAGTCGGGCGCGCTCGAGGATGCTCGCCTGCTCGACGCGCTGGTCACCGGTCGTCGCGAAGGCGCGTATCGCGCCGTCGGCCTGTCGTTGAGCGGTCCCGGCTCGGCACGCACGCTCGCCTTGGCCCGTCGCGCGACGGCGCTCGGCGAGCCCGTCTTCGACGTCGTGCAGGCGACCTGCAACGTCCTCGAGCCGTCGCTGGCACCGGCGCTGGCCGAGGCACGCGCCGCCGGCATGGGCGTCATCGTGAAGGAGGTCCACGCCAATGGCCGGCTGACGGACGCGAACGATCGTCCGCAGGACGCAGCCCTGATCGCGTGGCTCCGGGTATTGGCCGACGGGGTCGGACTCGGGATCGACCAGCTCGCCGTCGCGTTCGCGACCGGCCTGCCAGGCATCGACGTCGTGCTGTCGGGCGCGGCGACGCCGGCACAGCTGGCGTCGCACGTCGCAGCGCTGGACCGGGTGCTCGCGCCGGAGACGCGCGACACGCTGGCGTCATTCGCCGAGTCTCCGGACACGTACTGGGCCGTGCGCAGCAGCCTGCCCTGGTCGTGACGACGGGGCATGCGACTTGCAATGATTCTCGCGTCCCTCAGCGGATATCGAATAGCCATGGGAATCACGCCGCACTCACGTGACGAGATGACGTCATGTCAGGATCCTGACTCGCCGGAGACGTGGTGAGCAGCCGCTTCGCTCCCAGCGCCGGCGATGCGCTCGCCAAGCTCCGCGAGGAGACCTCGCCACTGCTCGCGGCTCGGGTGCGGGCCGGGCTGTGCCTGATCTTCGTCTCGATCCTGTTGTTCGGCACCGCGCAGCTGCAGCTGAACCGGCCCGAGCTGAGCGCCATCGCGGTGATCAAGTCGATCCAGGTGGCGACCGTCGTCCTGGTGTTCTGGTTCCTGCACCGTCCGCGATCGTGGCGCGCGTCGGTCGCGGTCTCTTTGTTCACCATGGGGGAGGTCTGCGTCACCGCCGCCGCGTCCGGTATCGTGACTCGCGACGCGATGAGCACCGCGCTGGTGTTCGTGGTGTTGCTGATGGCGACGGCGACGCTCATCCCGTGGGGCGTCCTGCCGCAGGTGGTGACCGTCTGCATCGCGGCGGGGTCGATGCTGTGGAACGTCTACTACGTGCCGATCGCACCGGAGATCATCGGCTACCCGGCGGTCGCGCTCATGATGGCCTTCGTCTCGTCGATCTACGTCTCCTACGAGTTCGAGCGCTACCGTGTGCAGCAGCGCCTCGCGGAAGAGGGTCTCCGCGCCAGCGAGGCGCGCTGGAAGGACGAGGTGCACGTCACCTCGGCGCTGGCCCGCATCGGCCAGGACATGATCTCGTCGCTCGACACGCCGGTCATCCTCGATCGGCTCTGCCAGCGTACCGCGGAGGCGTTGCACTGCGAGTGCAGCCACACGCTGCTGCTGCACCCCGACGACGACACGTTCACCCCGGTGGCATCGTTCGGCGACACGCCCGAGCGCTGGGAGACCGTGGTGCAGACGCTCCGCCTGCCACGCGCGCGCCTCGGCCCGCTGCTCAAGCACTTGCAGCGCGAGGAGATGGCGCTGGTCGGTCCCGAAGGGCAGCCCGATCTGGTGCCGGCCGAGCTGTCGACGGCGCTCGACATGAGCGCCGGCCTGCTGGTGGCGCTCAAACGCGGACGCGAGGTGATCGGCATCCACACGGTGGGCCAGCGCGGCGCGCCGCGTCCGTTCACGGGCCAGCAGCTCCGCATCGCGCGCGGCCTGGTGCAGCTGGCGGCGATGGCGCTGGTGAACAGCCGTCTGGTGGAGGAGCTCGAGCGCTCGAGCCGCACCAAGTCGGAGTTCGTGTCGACGATGTCGCACGAGCTGCGCACGCCGCTCAACATCATCCTCGGCTTCGCCGACATGGCGTCCGACGAGTCGTTCACTGGCGAGGAGCGCCTCGAGCTCATCACCCGCATCAAGGCCTCGGGTGCCGAGCTGCTCGACCTGATCGAGAGCACGCTCGAGATCGGCAAGATCGAATCGGGCCGCGACGCCGTCCGTCTCGAGCCGGTGCAGCTGGCGCCGTTCTGGAGCGGCCTCGGCGCCGGCTGCGCGCGCCTGCCGCGCAAGAACGACGTCGAGCTGCACTGGAGCAACGACGTCCCGTCGATCTCGATCGTCACCGACCCGCGCAAGCTGAGCGTCGTCATCAGGAACCTGGTGAACAACGCGCTCAAGTTCACCGAGCACGGCTCGGTGCGCGCCGACCTCGAGCTCGACGACCAGGCCGTCGTCGTCCGCGTCAGCGACACCGGCATCGGCATCCTGCCGGAGGATCAGGAGTCGATCTTCGAAGCCTTCCAGCAGGCGGACGGGCGGGACACGGCACGGTTCGGCGGCACGGGATTGGGCCTCTACATCGTCCGCCGCTTCGTCCAGCAGCTCGGTGGTACCGTCACGCTGGAGTCCGTTCGTGGGGAGGGGTCCACGTTCATCATCCGGCTTCCCCGTCAGTCGCTCGTCCGCAACGCGGCGTAGGGGTGGTGGTGGGTGTGAGGGGCGCGTGGGGGCTGCGGTCCGCGCGGCGTTCGCTCGGCACCACTCCACCCCTTTTCCCCGCCACGCTCACTCACGACGCGCTCCTTCGCAGCCCCGACGCGCCCCTCACACCCACCACCAAGTAACGGCGATCGTCGGGCGAGCGCTGACGGATCGGCTTCTTGGCGAAGTCCCCTCACCGCAACAGCGCGTGAGGCTACCCCTCGCTCGCTGTGGAGATCCAAGGCCAACGAAAGAGACAGACACCGCTCGACACGTCAGTCGCGTGCGCGCGGAGGAGCACTGTCGTTGGTGGGGGTGGTGGGTGCTGGCGCGAGGACCTGCGAAGGAGCGCGTCGTGAGTGAGCGTGGAGGGGAAAGGGGGCGGGGGGTGCCGAGCGAACGCCGCGCGGACCGCAGGTCCTCGCGCCAGCGCCCGCCACCCCCCAACCGAAGCCTCAGCCCTCCGCGCGCAACCGGGAGATCCGCTCCTCGAGCGGAGGATGACTCGCGAAGAAGCGACCGATGCCTTGGCCGTTATAGATGCGGAAGGCGGCGATCGACGCCGGCGCCTGATCTGGCACCTGCGCGTTACGCTGCAACGCCTGAAGCGCGTCGATCATGCTCTCGCGGCCGGCGAGCTTTGCGCCGCCGGCGTCGGCGCGGAATTCGCGGTAGCGGGAGAAGGCGGCCACCACCATCGAGCCCAGCACCATGAAGACGATCTCGAGCGCGAATTGCACGCCGTAGAAGATCCCGTACGAGATACCTTCGTCGTCGTCGCGACGGGTGGCCTGCGCCACGCCCCAGGCGATGACGCGGGCCAGGAACATCACGAAGGCGTTCACCACGCCCTGCAGCAGCGTCATCGTCACCATGTCGCCGTTGGCGATGTGCGTGATCTCGTGGCCGAGAACGCCGTCGACCTGCTGGCGATCCATGCGCCGCAGCAGCCCGCTCGACACCGCCACCAACGACCGGCTCTTGCTGGGACCGGTCGCGAAGGCGTTCAGATCGTCGGACTCGTAGACGCCGACCTCGGGCATCGGGATGCCGGCGCCCGTGGCGAGCCGGCCGACGGTGCTGAGCAGCTCCTGCTCGACGCCTTCGCGGCTGTCGGGCGAGATCACCTGCACCCCCATCATCCGCTTCGCCATCACGCGCGAGAGCGCCAGGGAGATGAACGAGCCGCCCATGCCCCAGATCAGGCAGAAGATCAGCAACGACTGGTAGTCGATGCCCTGCTGGGTGAGGTACGGCTTCACCCCGAGCACGCTCATCAACACCGAGATGGTGAGGACCACGACCACGTTGACGATCAGGAAGAGCACGATTCGCTTCGCCATGGTCCGGCAGAATAGCCACGACCGGCCCGACGCAAAAGGGGGGCCGTCAGCGGGCGCGAGCGAGGGCGCGGAGCAGGATGACCAGGGTGACGATCCAGAAGACGTGCGCCCCGACGGCGGCGCTCGGCACCAGCAGGTCGAGGCGCCCGAGCAGGGCGAACGCCACCGGAAAGACGTACCAGTCGCGCGTCGTCAGCGGCGACAGGACGCCGTCGATCACCGCATTCTCCCAGCCAGATGCGCGGTGACGCCTGGTCTCGGTGACCTCCGCCGCGGTGATGACGGCAAAGGCGCCGAGGATGCCGATCCCGAGCGTGATCAGCACCGACCAGTCGGGCAGCTCGCCGGTTCGCTCCAGCCGCACGCCGATGCCGAGCAGCAACGTGGCATGCACCACCGTGTCGCCGGTGACGTCGAGCACGTGGCCGAGCTTCGACTCCGAGAAACGGATGCGGGCGAGCTCGCCGTCGACGCAGTCGAGCGCGCCGGAGAGCACCAGACAGGCGACCGCCAGCACGGTGACCAGCGAGCTCGGCACGCTCAGCGCGAGGCCTCCTGCCATGCCGAGCGCGATGCCGACGACGGTGACCATGTTCGGCGTCACGCAGGTCGGCAGCAGCCCTCGCGTCATGGGGCGCGACAGTCGACGGTTGATCAGGTGGTCGAGATAGCCGTCGCGATGGTTCTCGAGACCGAGCAGCAACGACTGCGCGATGCGCCCCGCCGGTGCATCGACGGGCTCGAGCGTACCGACCGGCGGCCACGACGCGGGCGACGACGGCTCTCGGCCGAGCGCCGAGCCCGGGACGACGGCGACGCGCGCGCCATCGCGCGCGAGCAGCACCGGCCGCGCGTCCGCCACCAGACGTCGCACCAGCACGGCATCGATGACCGTCCCGGGACCGACGACCAGGCGCAGCTCGTCGTCGGCCGTGGCCGCGAGCACCGGACGACTCTCGACGACGATCCGCAGGCGCGGGTCGACGGGAGAAGGCGCGCCGATCACGACGCAGCGTTCGAGACCCGCCCGCTGCAGCGTCAGCACGGTGCGCAGCAGCAGCGGCACACCCGCCACGAGGCGATCGACGTCGCCGGAACCCGCGGTGACGATCGCTTCCGCGATCACGCCGTCATCCGCTCGATGGCGGGGAGGATCACCTGCTCGGCCTGCTCGACGTCGGACGGGAAGTCGATCTCGATCCACGGCATGCCGTCGACACGCTCGAAGCCGACGGGCAGACGCTCGAGCAGATCGGGATAGACCTCCTCGTGCTCGATGCCGGTGTGTCCCATGTCGAGACGACGCGCGAGCAGGTCGCGCAGGAGGCGCGCGGCGGCGGCGCCGAGCTTCAGGAAGCCGATCGATTCGCCCGACAGCTCGTAGCCGGGCTCGCCGCCGCGGACGATGTTCATCACGCGCTCGCCGCGCACGAGCAGCATCTGCTCCTCGCCGGTGTTCGGCTGGCTGGCGTCGAGCAGGAAGCAGTTCTCGTGCGGCGAGCCGACGAGCCGCGACAGCAGCAGCGGCGTGCACAGCACGTCGGCATCCATCACCAGCACCGGGCCGTCGAGCGCCTCGCGCGCCGTCCACAGCGAGAGGATCGCTCCCTCTCGGAACCGTTCGTTGAAGAGACAGCGTGCGCGAGCACCGACGGCGCGGCGCACGTCGTCGTCGCCGAAGCCGGTGACGACGATGACGTCCGTCACTCCCGCGGCGGCGAGGCCGTCGAGCAGGCGGTCGAGCAGCGTGCGCCCGGCGATGGGGATGAGGCACTTCGGCTTGCCGCCCGACGCCGCATGCAGCCGCTTGCCGACACCGGCGGCGAGAATGACGGCCGTCATGCGGGCAGCACCTCGCGCAGCGCGCCGAGGAAACCGCGGAAGTCGTCCAGCGTGTGGTGTCCCATGTTCGCCACCCGGAACGCCTCCTTCGCGAACCAGCCCTGCCCCTCGTAGATCACGTAGCCACGCTCCTTGAGACCGTCGTGCAGCGCCGGGTAGGCGAGGCCCTCAGGGAACCACAGCGACGTGATGCTGTTCGAGCGCAGCGGCGGCGGCAGGACGCAGCGCAGCCCCATGGCCTCGAAGCCCTCGCGCAGCAGTGCCGCGGCGACGGCGTGGCGCGCGACGCGGACGTCGACGCTCTCTTCGAGCAGCTCGGCGAGTGCCTCGTCGAGTGCGTATGCCACCTGCACTGCCGGTGTGAACGGCACCGGGTTGCGCGTGTAGGTCGTCAGCGAGAGGTACAGCGAGCGCTGCGGATGGCCGGCGAGGCGCGTGAGCACCTCGTCGCGTACCAGCACGAAACCGATGCCCGGGTAGCCCTGGATGCACTTGCCGCTGGTGCCGACGACGAGATCGGCACCGACCGCCTCGACGTCGAGCGCGTCACCGCCGAGCCCACTCACCGAGTCGACGAGCAACAGCTTGCCGTGCGCGCGCGCGATGCGACCGACGTCGGCCACCGGCGTGCGCAGCCCGGTGGTGGTCTCGTGGTGGACGACGGCCACCGCCTCGACGTCTGGCAGACGGACCGCGGCTTCGACCGCCGCGAGGTCCGGCGGCGATGTCCACTCACCGGTGACGATCGTATGCGGCAGGCGACCCGCCACGGCCATGGCCGCCATGCGCTCGCCGTAGACGCCGTTCGCCACCACGACGAGACGACCCGTCGCCGACAGCACGCTGGTCACCGCCGTCTCGAGCGCCGCCGTGCCCGAGCCCGTCACCAACACCGCAGTGAAACCGCCGCGTGGCGCGAACGCCTCGACGAGGCGACGACGGATGCGCGCCAGCAACTCGGCGCACTCCGGCTCGCGGTGGCAGATGTCGCCGCGACCGAGGGCCGCCGCGACCCGTGGCGACACGTTCACCGGGCCGGGATTGAGCAGGATCATCGCGTGCGAGCCGCCGTTGCTAGCATCGGTCGCGCGGCGGCGCCAACCCGCTCGAGCACCAGCGCGAGGCGCTCGACGCCGCGACCGATGTCGCG